>CACYJV010000004.1 GCA_902774815.1 uncultured Prevotellaceae bacterium
CGCGGAATTGAATCGGTTCGTATCTTCTACCCAAGCGACACACCATATATTCATATAATGCGCGCTCGCTTCTTGTACTACTTCTACTGTTTTATGTAAATCTCTTCAAAGAACGCTTCTTCTTGCGCGTCTCAGGAAGTGTCTTCCCGAAAGCGGATGCAAAAGTACTGCTTTTTTGCGAACCCACCAAATGTTTTTAGGAAAAAATTCAAATAAAATGCATTTTTTGGGTCATTCTTGACCTAAATCAAGGAAAAAGGGCGTTTAATGGGCTGCTTTCGGCACGCAAAACCTGTCCTTTGGCGCAGAGAACCCATAGCAATACTGACAAGAAAACAGGTAAAAACTTGGCATGAAGTTTGTTTTTCTTATAAAAAAGAATTATCTTTGCAACAAATTAAACGTCTAACAATTATCAAACAAGAAAGAAAATGAGAGATTACGAAGAAAAAGAGTACGATGCATGGGGAGCTATGTCCACCGATCGTGAGTTTGCCTTGTCGGCAGCATTCCCTGCATTGATGCGTAAAGTGTACGTGTGGATGACCTTGGCTCTGGCCATCACAGCCCTGACCGCCTACGGTGTGGCATCGACACCCGCACTGCTGACGGCCATCTATACCAGCAAGTTTCTGTTTTGGGGACTGATTATCGCTGAGCTTGGCTTGGTGTTCTACGTCTCGGCGCGCATCCAGAGGCTTTCGCTATCGACGGCCACGCTGCTGTTCATCCTTTATTCTATCATCAATGGTGCCACATTGGCATTCATCTTTGCCCTCTACTCCACCAGCATCATTGTCCAGACCTTCGTGGTGACGGCAGGTACCTTCGGCGCAATGGCCGTCTATGGC
The DNA here is from genome assembly GCA_902774815.1 of uncultured Prevotellaceae bacterium. Lineage (GTDB taxonomy): Bacteria > Bacteroidota > Bacteroidia > Bacteroidales > Bacteroidaceae > Prevotella. The sequence continues at coordinate 852 of CACYJV010000004.1, forward strand.
TACTTCACCAAGAAAGACCTGACCTCATGGGGCCGTTTGTTGCTCATGGCATTGATTGGCTTGATCATAGCCGGTGTCGTCAACATCTTCCTCCACAACTCTACGATGGACCTGATTATCTCGGGCATCGGCGTACTGGTGTTCGTAGGACTGACGGCCTATGATTCGCAGAAGATCAAGCAGATGTTGCTGATGCAGGAAGACATGGGTGAGACAGCTCAGAAGGTTGCGCTGATGGGCGCATTGAGCCTCTACCTCGACTTCATCAACCTGTTCCTCTACCTGCTGCGCCTCTTCGGAAGAGACAGATAAGGAGCCTCCCCCCAACCCACCCTCCGAATGAGGAGGGGAATAGGGTGAAACAAGAATTTTCCTGCACACCTTTAATATAAATAATCATCATCTATAACAACTACAACAATGAAAAAAGCAAAAACTATTCTGGCAGGACTTGTATGCTTAGTCCTGACTGGTTGCGGAGCCCTCGGCACTACCGGTGGTTCAAACAATGGAATGGGTGACATTCTGGGTACAGTCCTCGGAGCTATGACCAACGGACAGACCATCGGCAATGTGCTTTCGAGCGTCATCGGCCTCGACAAGCCGACACAGGCCGACCTCATCGGCACGTGGAGATATCGCCAGCCAGGCGTAGCCTTCACCTCAGAGAACCTGTTGGCCAAGGCTGGCGGCGAAGTAGCTGCCACCACTGCCAAGGAAAAGCTGCAGACCTACTACAACTCGTTGGGCATTAACTCATCGAACACCGTGCTGCAGTTCACTCAGGACGGACAGTTTGCTGGCAAAATTGACGGCAAGTCCATCAGCGGCACCTACACTTACGACCCCAACGAGTGCAAGCTCACGCTGAAGACCCTGCTCTTCTCGTTGCCCGCCTATGCCAAGAAGACCACTGGCGGCATGAGCATCCTGTTTGAGTCGAAGAAGCTTCTGAACGTGCTTCAGACCGTTTCGGCCATCAGCGGCAACACTACGCTGAGCACCATCGGCGACCTTTCGAAGAACTACGACGGTATTCGCCTCGGCTTCGACATGGCCCGCTAATGCCAACATCAAGTTTCGAACAGACAAGGAGGGTATCTCTTCATTTCGAAGGATGCCCTCCTTTTTGCATTTTACCTTATTTATAATATATAGGGAACGTTGAACAAGTAAAAACACAAGCGTTCCTGCCTGCAAAGCAGCCCGTCAGTTTGCGTTTCACTCCCCAAAATAACGAGAAAAAAGGCCATCGACAACAAAAAATTGTCCGCTTGTTTGCCATTTCCTCATTTTTTCCGTAACTTTACAACCTAAAATATAAACAACCACGCTGACGACACTGCTGACCGCCAGTACAATGTACATTCAACACATGAACACAAGACAAACTCGAAACACCTCGTCTGTCAAGTTGGCAGTATTCTTTGCCATTGCGACGACAATGCTTGGCTTGTTTTTTCAGGCTTGTTCCACCCCACGTCAAGCCACATCTGCCACCAACGCTACGAACAAGGCACGCCGAGTAGTGGCTGCCCTTCACGACCCGACGACCGATTATGTAGTCGTGGTTGCCCACCGAGGCGACTGGCGCAACCATCCCGAGAACTCGCTCGCAGCCATTGAGTCTGCCATTCGCATGGGTGTAGACATCATGGAGCTTGACTTGAAGATGACGAAAGACAGTGTGTTGGTGCTCAGTCACGACCCCACGCTCGATCGAATGACCACCGGTCATGGTCCAATCAGCGACTACACCTATGCCGAGTTGATGCGTTTAGACCTGAAGCGCATGCACGGTATCAGCATCCCCGGGCTGAAAATGCCCACCCTTCGACAGGCTTTGGAAGTGTGCAAGGACCGAATTGTGGTGAATGTCGACCAAGGCTACGACTACTACGACCAAGTTTTGGCCATCACAGAGGAACTTGGAATGACCGACCAAGTGCTCATCAAGAGCGGGCGGACGGTGCAGGAAGTGCGCCAGAAGTTGGCCCAACACCCCCGAAACATGATGTATATGCCAGTGATCAGCGTGAGCGAGCTGCCTAAAATGACTCTTTTCCGCGACTACATCACCGCCCAACCGCCACAACTAGCCTACGAAGTCTGCTTCGGCCAACTCAATGCCGACGTTCGCGAAGTGGCCCGCCAGGTATTGGCATCGGGTTCCAAGCTGTGGGTGAACACCATCTGGGGTTCGCTCTGCGGCAACTACGACGATGACCGTGCCTACGAGAACGACAATCCCGACGCCATCTATGGCCCAATCCTCGACCTCGGCACGTCGATTATCCAGACCGACCGACCCGAGTTTCTCATTCGCTATCTCGAACAACATGGGCGCCGACGCCTTCCAAAGCTATAAGTCATGCGCAACCTACTCTTCACACTTCTGCTTCTGCTGCCTACCGTAGCTAAAGCCCAAGACTTGCGAAGCGGTTTCACCACTCCGCCACAGGAAGCACGCCCACGCGTGTGGTGGCACTGGATGAACGGCAACATCACGCTCGACGGAATCCGCAAGGACATCGAGTGGATGCATCGCGCAGGCATAGGTGGCTTCCACTGCTTCGATGCCGGTATGGGCATGAAACCTGTCGTTGAAAAGCGGCTCGACTACATGTCGACCCCCTGGAAGGAGGCTTTCCGACTGGCCGTAGGCATGGCTGACTCGTTAGGTATGGAGGTTGCCGTGGCCAGTTGCCCGGGATGGAGCAACACCGGCGGTCCATGGGTGAAACCCGAGCAGGCCATGAAGCGGCTCGTGTGGACTGATACGATCGTCAAGGGCGGCCAACAGCTCGACATCGACCTGGCAAAGCCATCGGTAAACCGCTGGTATGCCGACATCAACGTGCAGGCAATGCCCCTGCCCACAGCCGAACAGGCCTTGCAAGAGGCCAAAGGTCGGCTGACAATCAACCGTCTGGACGACCAGAAAGACGGTCCGTGCGCCATTCAGTACTCATTTCGGCGGCCACAGACCATCAAGGCACTGAGCATCAGCGACGGTCACTATCGCAGTATCTGGGCCGCCCTGCCTGCACCTGTCGACAAATGGCTGGAGGCAAGCTACAATGGCAGGCACTTCTGGCGCGTCTGCGAGATTCCGCACGGCAGCGTGCGTTGGCAGACCATCAACATACCGCCCACAACCGCACGCCATTTCCGCGTGGTGGTGCCCCATGCCAGTCAGACTCCCGAGTTGAAACTCTACGCAACGGCCCGTATCGACCACGCTGAAGAGAAGGCTGGCTTTGCCTCACCACCCGACTTAAACGATCATCCCACCCGAGCAACGACTGCCGATGCCGTCAACCTGACCGACATCGTTGACCTTTCCGACCACGTCGATGCCAATGGACACCTGTCATGGGATGCTCCCGAGGGACAATGGCGCATCCTTCGCTTCGGCTACACGCTGACAGGCAAGGAAAACCACCCCGCCTCGCCCGAGGCAACGGGTCTGGAAGTGACGAAAATCGACCGCGAAGCGTTCGCCGACTTCCTGAACTACTATCTGGACCTCTACCGCGACGCCACTGGCGGACTGATGGGACAGCGTGGCCTGCACTATCTGCTCATCGACAGCTACGAAGCAGGCTGGGAAACGTGGTCGCCTCGCCTGGCTCAAGAGTTCCAACAGCGGCGCGGCTACAGTCTGTTGCCCTGGATGCCCGTGCTGACGGGACTGATTGTTGAGAGTGCCGAACGCAGCGAGGAGTTCCTTTTCGATTGGCGAACCACCATTGGCGAACTCATCGGCGAGTGTATGTACGAGACAGCCTCGCGCATTGCCCATGAGCGCGGCATGGAAACCTACTTCGAAGCCCATGAGAACGGACGTCTGTACCTGGTCGATGGCATGTCGGCCAAGAGCCATGCCGACATCCCGATGGCAGCTATGTGGACAGTCATCCCAGGCGAGCAGGCCCTCTCGTCCAGCGAATCGATGGCCGAATGTGACATCCGCGAGTCGGCATCGGTGGCTCATCTCTACGGAAAGCCCCTCGTGGCAGCCGAGTCGATGACGGTCAATGGTCACGTCAGCGGTGCCTACTGCTTCTATCCCGGCAACCTGAAGCACACAGCCGACCTGGAAATGGCCAGCGGCGTGAACCGATTCGTCATTCACGAGAGCGCCCACCAACCTGTCGACGACAAACGGCCGGGATTGGGACTGGGTCAGTACGGCCAATGGTTCAACCGCCACGAGACATGGGCCGAGCAGGCACGCGCATGGACCGACTATCTGGCCCGCAGTTGCTACATGTTGCAGCAAGGACGCAACGTGGCCGACCTGCTATATTATTATGGTGAGGACGACGTCGTCACCGATCTCTTTGCCCATCAGCATCCCGAAGTGCCCTTTGGCTATAACTTCGACTACCTGAACAAGGATGCCCTGCTCCAGCTCATTGACTTCGACGGCCAATGTTTCACGACTCCATCGGGCAGTCGCTATCGGGTACTCATCCTCGACGGCCATTGCCAGCACATGGCACCAGCCGTCACCAAGAAACTGGACACACTCAGGCAACAGGGAGCACCCATCTTCGACCTCCGAACACAGACCATGGCCGAAGCCCTGAAAGGTTTGCAGCCCGACATCAGCTGCGACGACCCTACCCAACTGCGTTTTGTCCACCGTGAATGCACCCCGACAGCTTCGGCAAACGGCACCTTTAACGATGATAACGCAGCCATTTATTGGATCTGTAATGGTCTGCACAAAGCCCGTTCGCTCGACGTGACCTTCCGCATCAGCGGCCGACGCCCCACGCTATGGCATCCTGAGACGGGGTTGGTTGAGCCCGTCAGCTACGCCATCCGTGATGGTCTGACCACGGTAAGCCTGCACCTTTCGCCCGACGATGCCGTGTTCGTGGTGTTCCAAGAACCCACCTCCGAGCAGCAAGTGGTGCTTCCTGAGTTGAAGAAGACGGTCGTCCAGCGCATCAACACGCCTTGGACGGTAGAATTCCTGTCGGATCAGGGCGATAACACCGGTCCCGGCAAGCCTGTTGTGTTCCAACAGTTGCGGTCATACACCGAAAGTCCAGAGCCAGCCATCCGTTACTATTCTGGAACGGCCGTTTATAGGAATACGTTCCAAGTGCCCCACCTCGGAACCTCCTCCACCCCCTCCGAAAGGTGGAGAGCCACGATGGCAGACGAGGGAAGTAGGACATTCCTCGACCTGGGAAACGTTGGGTGCATGGCTGAAGTATTCGTCAACGGGCAGTCCGTGGGCATTGTTTGGAAGGAGCCTTACCAGGTTGACATCAGCCGAGCCTTGCGCGAAGGCACTAACGAGTTGGAGGTACACGTGGTCAATCCTTGGGCTAACCGAATCATCGGCGATCAGCAACCCGACTGCAAACAGCAGTTCACCTACACACCCGACGTGTTCTATCGTGCCGATTCGCCCCTCATTCCTGCCGGACTGCTGGGTCCCGTCAGCATCGTTACATTCGAAGAACAATGAAATAATCATATAATTCAAAACAATATGAATCCAATCAGAACCATTCTCACCACACTGGCCGTGGCCTTGTTCATGCCATGTGCCGCACAAACTGTGCAGATGCCATCCGACGCCATCACGCTGAAGAGTCCTGGTGACGTGTTGCAAATGCAGTTTGCCGTCGTCGACGGCGTTCCTACCTATGCCCTTCGCCGTCAGTCGGCCGACGTATTGTTGCCATCGCGGCTTGGTTTTCAACTCTTCGACCGTCGAAGTCTCGATGCCGGTTTCGTGCTGAAGGCCTCATCCACGAGCACGTTCGACGAGACGTGGAAACCCGTATGGGGCGAAGAAGCAGAAATTCGCAACCACTACAACGAGCTTTTCGTCACGTTGGAGCAGCCTCAGCCTGCCAACGACGGGCAGAACGCCCGACAGCCGGCTGTCATGCAGGTGCGTTTCCGCCTCTACGACGACGGACTGGGCTTCCGTTACGAGTTCCCGATGAAGAACGACCTCACCTATTTTAATATAAAGGAGGAACTCACCGAGTTTGCCCTGACGGGTGACCACCTGGCTTGGTGGATTCCCGGCGATTACAGCACGCAGGAGTTCAACCCAACCGAGTCGCATCTTTCGGAGGTTCGCAACCTCTCGGCTGCCCCGCGCCGCCGAGGCGGATGGCCGAACACAGGTTTCTCGCCCACAGGTGTGCAGACTGCCCTGCAGATGAAGACCGCTGAGGGACTCTACATCAACATCCACGAGGCTGCCGTGCTCAACTATCCCACCACGAACCTCAACCTCGACGACAAGAAATTCGTGCTCTCCACCCATCTGACTCCCGATGCCGAGGGCGTGAAAGGCCGCATGCAGGCACCCTGTCACACCCCTTGGCGCTCCGTAATGGTATGCCCCAGCGCCACAGAAGTGCTGGCTTCGCGACTCGTGCTGAACCTTAACGATCCTTGTGTCCTCGACGACACGTCGTGGATTCATCCTGTGAAGTACATGGGTGTATGGTGGGAGATGATTACCGGCAAGTCAGAGTGGAGCTACACCAACGACTACCCCTCCGTACAACTCGGCAAGACCGACTATAGGAACTCGAAACCCCACGGAAGGCATGGCGCCAACACGGCCAACGTGAAGCGCTACATCGACTTCGCTGCTGCCAACGGCTTCGATGGCATCCTCATCGAAGGCTGGAACGAAGGCTGGGAAGACTGGTACGGCCATCAGAAGGACTTCGTCTTCGACTTCATCACGCCATACCCCGACTTCGACCTGCCTGAACTGAACCGTTATGCCCACGAACACGGCATCCGACTCATCATGCACCATGAGACGTCGTCGTCAACGCTGAACTATGAACGTTGGATGGAGCAGGCCTATACGCTCATGAACAAGTATGGCTACAACGCAGTGAAGTCCGGCTACGTCGGAAAGATCATTCCCTACGGCGACTACCACTACTCGCAGCCCACCATCAACCACTACCACTACGCCATCACTGAGGCTGCCCGCCACCACATCATGGTGAATGCCCACGAAGCAGTGCGTCCGACAGGCCTTTGCCGCACTTGGCCCAACATGATCGGCAACGAGAGCGCCATGGGAACCGAGTTCCGCGGCACCATCCAGCCCGGTCACACCACCATCTTCCCCTTCACGCGACTGCAAGGCGGTCCTATGGACTACACACCGGGCATCTTTGAGACCGATATGTCGGTGACTGCCCCTGGCACAACAGGTCGTATGCACCACACGCTTTGCAACCAGCTCGGCCTCTACGTGACGTTCTACTCGCCTTTGCAGATGGCTGCCGACCTGCCTGAGAACTATGCACGCTTCATGGATGCCTTCCAGTTCATCAAGGACGTGGCCGTCGACTGGGACCGCTCACTCTATCTCGAGGCCGAACCGGGTGCCTACATCGTCACAGCGCGCCACCCGAAGCTGTCGACGCTCAACAAGTCGGCTGAGAGCACAGCCACTTTGGCCGACGCGAAGAAGGACATGGTGACCAATGCCGCACGCTTCGTCTATGCACTTCCCGACGATGCCACTGCTGCCGACCTGCGTCAGGCATCGCCACGCGACGTTTGGTACGTGGGAGGCATCACCGATGAGAATGCCCGCGAGGTCCGTGTGAAGCTCGACTTCCTCAAGCCGGGAATGAAATACGAGGCCACCATCTATGCCGATGCACCCGATGCCGACTACGAAACAAATCCTCAGGCCTATACCATCACCCGCAAGACCGTCACCTCGAAGACGGTTTTGAAGTTGCGCATGGCCCGTGCCGGTGGCTTTGCCGTTTCGTTGCGCTCGGTGAAGTAGCCTTGTCGCACCATCCTCACATCACTTTAAGCATTACAAGGACATCCCATCGGAGCAGAACGTGCTTCCATGGGATGTCCTTTTGCATTGCCCTGTGTTCTGTAAACCCTTGCATCTCAGTTTCCAAAGCATAGCGTTAAGCCCTGCAAAGCACTGCTTTGCACCACAAAAAGCATTGGTTTGCAAACCGTAAAGCACTGCTTTTGCCAGCTCAAACGAGTATCATCCACTACCGATTCCGCCGAGGAAACAAGGATTTCGACGCTTTTTCGAAACTATCTGTTACAAAATAGATAAGTCGTTCAGATTCTTTTTCGTAACTTTGCCACCACAAAACATCATTATTCGAAATAGTTTCGTTTAACGGACACATAACAACAACCAATGAAACGTACAAGCATCATTCTTGCCCTCTTTGCCGCTACGACAGCTTGGGCACAGCCGCAGGGCGGCTTCGGATTCGGTGGACAGCAGCTTTCTGCCGAGCAAATGCACTATTCCCAGAAGTTCAGCGACCTCAACTATGCCGGTGACGATCAGGCTTACCACACCCTCGACATCTATCTGCCAGAGAAGAAGGCCGAAAAGTACCCCGTTGTCGTTCACATCTACGGCAGCGCATGGTTCAGCAACAGCAGTAAAGGCATGGCCGACCTTGCCACCATCTGTTCAGCATTGCTGAAAGCGGGTTATGCCGTGGTGACTCCCAACCATCGTTCCAGTCAGGATGCCACCTATCCTGCCCAGATTCACGACATAAAAGCCGTGATTCGCTACGTGCGTGCCAATGCCGACAAGTACCAATTCGACACCACGTTTGTGGCAACCTCCGGTTTCTCGTCCGGTGGTCATCTCTCGTCGCTGGCAGCAGCCACTTCTGGCACCATGAAAGCCACGGTGGGCACGGAGGAAATCGACCTTGAAGGTTCTGTGGGCGACTTTACTGACTACAGTAGCCGTGTCTGTGTGGCTGCCGACTGGTCGGGACCCGTTGATTTGCTTCATATGGACTGCGGAAAAGGCATGGTCATGAATCCTTCGCCCGAACAAGTGCTGCTTGGGGGCGTCACAAAAGAAGATGCACCCGACAAATATCGGTCGCTGAGCGTGGCCACCTATCTGGACAAGAACGATCCTCCCATCATCGTCTTCCACGGTACTGAGGACAATGTCGTTCCTTTCTGCCAGGGCGAGCAGTTCTTTGTGGCCCTTGGAGCTGCAGGTGTCAAGTCCGAATTCTATCCCGTGGAAGGTGGCGGCCATGGTTTCAACATGTACACCGAGGAGAATCTCGCCCACATGGTGGAGTTTTTCGATGCCGTTCGCAACAAATAATGTGCAGGAACAGACCTTCCTGAGAATACCATACAGAATCAACAAGAAAGTACAAAGACAATAGATGAGAAAAGTATTATTCACAATCGCATTGTTAGTGGCCGCCCTGCAGAGCGTACGTGCCGATGTAGATCCGAATTTCTACATCTACATCTGTTTCGGACAATCGAACATGGAGGGCAACGCACAGTGGGAAGCACAGGATGTGGGCAATGTCGACCCACGTTTCCAGATGTTGGCAACATGCGATTTCGACAATCCTAAGCGTAAACTTGGCAACTGGTACACCGCAGAGTGCCCCATCGTCAGCCCTGCCGGCAAGCTTGGCCCTTCCGACTATTTCGGTCGTACCATGGTAAAGGAGCTCCCCGACAAGAAAGTGGGAGTCATCGCAGTCGCCATGGGTGGCAGTCCTATCGAAATGTTCGACAAAGACCTGTACCAACAGAAGCTGAAGGACAACTCCAATGAGTGGTGGGCACAGCTGGCCAACAGATATTATGGCGGCAACCCTTACGGTCGCATCATCGAAATGGCCAAGAAAGCTCAGGAAGTAGGCGTCATCAAGGGCATCCTGCTGCATCAAGGCGAGTCGAACAACGGTGACCCGAACTGGCCAAACATGGTAAAGAAGATCTACAAAGACATGCTTCACGACCTCGGACTCAGGGCTTCCGACGTGCACATCTTCGTCGGCGAGACGGAGTACGAGGAGATGGGTGGCGGCTGCTCGTGGCATAACACTGTGGTGGCGAAGATTCCCGACGTCATCCCTACCGGTCACGTCGTCTCAGCCAAAGGCATTCCCGGCAATGGCACCGATCCATGGCACTTTTCGGCCCAAGGCTACCGCACCTTTGGAAAGCGTTATGCCGAGGCAGTGCTCGATGTGATGAACCATCCCGAAGCCTACACCAAGACATGGACCATCGACGAGCGCCTGACGGGCGGTTTGTCGGCCCTGACGAGCCAGAACTTTGCCATCGTCAACGAGGCCGAGGGCAAGGCTTTCTATGGTTCCGTCGGTCAGGACCTGGGTTACGACGACTACAAGACAGCTTTCGACGCCTCCAACGAGGGCTATCTCTTCAAGATAGGACGTATCACTGGTGGACGTTGCCTGCGTCTCGTCACTCCCGATGATGAGATCTACGAGATCGATGGCGGAGTCGGCTACCTGAACTCACAGGCCGTCACGGGCGATTGTTGCTTCATTCAAGGCCTGAACAACCAACGTGGCTACGACATCACCGATGGTGCCGTGTGGGATATCCAGTATGTGGACGGAAAAGGCTGGACGCTGAAAAACATAGGCACAGGCAAATACCTGAAGGATGCCTCTCCTGCCAAGTACGACGAGCCTACTTACTTCACCCTCTGCACCCTCACCGAAGCCACCGCTGGCATCCAGGAGGTCGGCTGCGTATCAACAGGCAGGCAGTTCGATGAGTCTGTCTACAATCTTCAGGGCATCAAGGTAGGTGAAAAGAGCGATTGGAACAGCCTGCCTCGCGGTCTTTACATCGTCAAAGGAAAAGCAATACTCAAGTAATATAATGAGAAACATCATTCTTTCCATTCTTTTTAGTGCTGTAGCGACAACGGCTGCAGCCCAGAACCAACTTTATTCCAACGAGTTCCCATTGGGCGACGTGACCTTACTCGACGGTCCGCTGAAGCATGCACGCGACCTGAACATCGAAACCCTGCTGAAGTACGATTGCGATCGCCTGCTGGCGCCCTACCGAAAGGAGGCCGGACTGGAGCCAAAGGCTAAGGCCTACCCTAACTGGGACGGTCTGGACGGACACGTGGGCGGTCACTACCTGACGGCCATGGCCATCAATGCCGCCACGGGAAGCAACGAATGCCGCCAGCGTATGGAGTATATGATCGGCGAATTGCAGCAATGTGCCGACGCCAACAACAAGAATCACCCCTCGTGGGGACAAGGTTATGTGGGCGGTATGCCTGGTAGCGAACGCATATGGAGTAACTTTAAGAAGGGCGACTTTGGCGTTTACTTCGGCTCATGGGCACCTTTCTACAACCTGCATAAGATGTATGCAGGACTGCGCGACGCCTGGCTCTACTGCGGCAACGAACAAGCCAAGCAGCTGTTCCTCGGTTTCTGCGACTGGGCCATTCAGTTGACTGCCAATCTCAGTGATGCACAGATGGAACGAATGCTCGACAACGAGCATGGCGGCATGAACGAGGTGCTGGCCGATGCCTATGCCATCACGGGCGAGAAGAAATACCTCGACGTGGCACGCCGTTTCTCCCACCGTCGGCTGCTCACGCCGATGTCGCAGCGGCAGGATCGTCTCGACAACATGCACGCCAACACCCAGGTGCCTAAGGTGGTGGGATTCGAACGCATCGCCGAGCTGAGCGGAAACGAGCCTTTCCACACGGCAAGCCTGTACTTCTGGGAGAATGTCACTGGGCAGCGCTCGTTGGCTTTCGGTGGTAACAGTCGCCGCGAGCACTTCCCTAGCAAGGAGGCCTGCATGGATTTCATCAACGACATCGACGGACCGGAAACGTGTAACACCAACAACATGCTGAAACTCACTGAGTTGCTGCACCGTCGCAACCCCGAAGCCCGCTTTGCCGACTACTACGAGCTGGCCACGTTCAACCACATTTTGTCGTCGCAGCACCCCGGGCATGGCGGATATGTCTATTTCACTCCCGCACGGCCTCGCCACTATCGCAACTACTCGGCTCCGAACGAGGCCATGTGGTGCTGCGTGGGCACAGGCATGGAGAATCACGGCAAGTACGGACAGTTCGTCTATACCCATGTGGGCGATGCACTCTACGTAAACCTCTTCGTGGCATCGGAACTGAATTGGAAAGAGAAGGGCATCGTGCTCCGTCAGGAAACCCAGTTCCCCTATGCTGAGAGCAGTCGCATCACAATAGCCCAAGGCAAAGGCCAGTTCGCGCTTCAGGTGCGCTACCCTGATTGGGTGAAGCCTGGAAAGTTTGAGGTGAAAGTCAACGGACAGCCCGTCAGTATCGCCACCGGCCCGTCATCCTACGTCACCATCGACCGGAAATGGAAGAAGGGCGACGTGGTGGACGTCAGCTTCCCGATGCACAACAGCATCAAATATCTGCCCAACGAGCCGCAATACATCGCCCTTATGCATGGTCCCATCCTGCTTGGCATGAAGACGGGAACGGAAGACATGGCACATCTCATTGCCGACGACAGCCGTTTCGGACAGTATGCCAGCGGAAAGAAGCTGCCCATCAACGAGGCTCCCATCCTGATCAACGACGATATCGAGGGCATTGCATCACAGTTGCAACCCGTCAGCGGCCGACCACTCCACTTCACCCTCGGTACGAAGATGGTCAACGCCATCCAGGGCGAGTTGCAGCCGTTCTTCGAAATCCATGACTCACGCTACATGATGTACTGGCTGGCACTCTCCGAAGCCAACTACAAGAACTATCTTGACCAATTGGCACAGGCAGAGCAAGAACGGCAGGCCCTTGAGGCACGTACCGTCGACAAGGTGCAGCCCGGCGAACAGCAACCCGAGACCGATCACAAGATGATGACCGACGAATCGTACACGGGCAACTCAAACGACGTGTTCTATCGCGATGCCCGCGACGGCCATTACTTCAGCTACCTGATGCAGACCGGCAACAACGAGCAGCTCAGCCTGCGACTGAAGTACTGGGGCGTGGGCGAATGGAAGACTCATGAGTTCGACATCTTTGTCGACGACGAACTGGTGAAGTCGGTCAACAACACGGGAAAATATCGCATCTCGGAATTTAAGTACGAGACGTATCCCCTACCCGCCAGCGTGCTGAAAGGCAAGAGCCAAGTGCGCGTCAAGTTTGTGGCCAAGCCACACCGCCAAATCGGCGAGATCTACGAAGTCAGACTCGTCAAGGAATAAGCCATCAACAACTCCTCATTCTCTCATCGCATTGCTCTGCAGCCTGCAGGGCAATGCGTTTTTATTTACAGAGCATTCCCTCGCCACTTATAGAGTGTTGCTTTGCGGCAGAAGGAACATTGCCTCGTCACTTACAGGGTGCCGTTTTACGGCTTAAGGAGCATTGCCCTGGAGGTCGTAACTCAATGCTTTGTCGCTTACAAAGCAATGCCTTTGAGGTTCTAAAGCATTGCTCTATACCCCTGTAAGTCATTGCTTCATAGCGTACAGAGCTATGGTTCTTGTGGTAAAAAGTTATCCTTTGTCCGCTCCGAGTCAAGAATTCTTGTCTTGTTTGCCCACTGATTACACAGATTTTCAGAGGCAATGACATATTAGTAACCGATAGTAGGCAGAAAGACTTCGAAGAAGTCGCACCTAACTATGTCCTCATTTCGTGCGACATCTTCGAAGTCGACATCCCCACATGCGTTTTTTATCCCCAGGTCAGTAGACCTGGGGTTTCTGAAATTCGACCTCTCCGAGGTCGGTGGGTATTCTTCTATATTATTCCCAATAATCAACACTATTCTCGCCAAAATTTGTAGCTTAGTGTATGCTGAGTGTACACTCAGTGTATACTCAGTGTATACTTAGTGTATACTCAGCGTATATTTCTATTGTCCTTCAACAAATTGACTTCCAGCAATTTACAGAGAATTTGACGGTCGTAGTGTATATAGTGTATATATTTTTGTCAACAAAAAAAATAAAATTAAGAGCTTAAACTATCAACAAAAATCAGTACACCTCATGGTTTTTTTATAACGGCGGCGTTGAGGAAGCGGTCACGATCAACGACAAAGCGCACATGAGTACCTTCGCCGATGACGTCGTCACCCTGCATGGCGACAACGTGGAAGGTAAGCCGACGACCTTCTATCTCCCTAAGTTCAGCCGTAGCAAAAACTTCTGCCCCTACGGGCGACGGTTTCGAGTGGCTGACATCGATGTGGGCACCGACGGTGGTTTGTTCCTGCGGCAGTTCCTGGTCGACAGCCAGCATGGCAGCATTCTCCATGAGGGCAATCATAATGGGAGTTGCCAATACAGGCATATCGCCCGAGCCCATAGCCTGGGCTGTGTGTGCGTCGCTGACAGTGAGGACGCTGGTGTGGGTAAGTCCGATGTTCATCATATAATTTACGATTTACTGATTGACGATTTACTAATGCACGATTTGCAGATTGACGATTTATTGAGTTAGAAGCGTAGCGTGCCGCCACGAAGGATGTCGAAGTGGGAAATATAACACCCACCCCCAGCCCCTCCCGAAGGGAAGAACCCACCCCCAACCCCTCCCGAGGGGAGTGGGGCTTGATTAGCATTGGAGATAGCGGTATCAGCAGTAAGAGTATTCAAGCCCCACTCCCCTCGGGAGGGGTTGGGGGTGGGTTTCCTTTCCAACACAAACTTCTTGCCATTCTCTAGATTCAGCGTGGCACGACGGAAGGTGGGGGCCGCGAGCTGGTAGTAAGGAGTGCCGGGGCACACGGGGTAGAAGCCGAGGGACGAGAAGATGTACCATGCCGACATCTGTCCGGCATCGTCGTTGCCAGAGAGTCCGCCCGGGGTGTCATTGTACTCGGTGTCTAAGATATGCCGCACCCAACGGCGTGTCTTGTCGTTGCGGCCGACGTAGTTATAGAGATAGGCAATCTGATGGCAGGGCTCATTGCCATGCCAGTAGAGGCCCTGTTCGAACATCGAGTCGAGTTTCTCCTCGAACCGCTGAGGTCCACCCATCACCTCAATGAGTGCAGGCACTTGGTGAGGCACATACCAAGTATAGTGACAGGTTGCACCTTCGGTGATGTACGACTTGCGGTGGGTGAGGTCGGTGTTGTTTTCAAACTTCCCCCCAACATGCCTGCCATCAGCCCAGCCTGTCTGTGGATTGATGACGTTAAGCCAGTTGACAGAACGCCCAAGAAGCTCGTGGTAGTCGGCTTCAGTTCCGAAGTCAAGGGCGAGCTGAGCAAGACAGAAGTCGTCGTAGGCATATTCGAGCGTTCGCGATGTCTGCTCATCGGTATGGAAAGCATCGAAAACGTGATCCTCCATAGGTACATAACCATATTTCAGGTAGGATTGCAAGGCACGACGCCCCATGCCATCCTTATATTGTTCGGGCGTGGGTGAGGAGAAAGCATTCTGACGCAGGTAGCGGTAGGCAGTAAGGTAGTTTGGAACATTGGCACCGGGAAGGCCAATGCCTTTGACATACGCATCGGCAAGCACTGAGGCACAGTGGTCGCCAATCATGGCAGCGGTATAGCTGTTCCAACAGGGGAAGATAGGCATCCAACCACCACGCTCGGCAAAGGTAACGAGCGACTGCATCATCTGAGCGGATAGCGACGGGCAGATGATGTTGTATAGAGGATGCAAGGCACGATAGGTATCCCACATCGAGAAGTCTGTAAAGTACTTCTCCTGGCCGGCATCGCTGAACTCTCGCGGCAGGAAAGAGGCTCGATAGAGTGCGCCATAGAACTGGTTGACACGGGCTTGGTCAGGATCTTCCACATCAATGGTATGCAGACGGTCAATCCATTGGTCGGCCAACTCGGTTTGCATCTGTTCGAATGTCTTTCCGGCGGCTTCAGCCTCGAGGTTGCGACGACAACCTTCACGATCGGTAAACGATGAAGCTGCCGTAAGCATGAGCGGTTCACCATCAGGAACAAAGAATGTCAGATAGACGCCAATGGGGCGAGCCAGCTCGGGATGATGCGTTGCGGTGAGGTCTGAAGGCGACGGCTGTTGGTGTATCTCTATCTGCCCAGGGAAAATGCTGTCGCCGGAGAAGGTACCATATTGTATTAGTTGATAGTTGAGAGTTGAGAGTTGATAGTTGAGGGGGGCAGAGAGGGGTTCAGAGGGGTTCGGAGGGGTTATGAAGTGTTCTGAAGGGTTATGAAGGGTTATGAGGGGTTCGGAAGGGTTAAGAGGGGTTGAGAGGGGTTCGGAAGGGTTATTATAGGAGAGGAGGAAGTGACCACTGAAGCCGGCAGACTGGCCCCACCCTTGGTAGATGCGGTGAACGGAGTTGTAGCCATAGACTTCATGGCGTAGCGTGTCGATGCAGATGTAGCCCTGCCCCTCATCAGAGTTGGGGTTGATGAGGATGTGGAGCAACCCACCCCCAACCCCTCCCGAAGGGAGGGGGGCTTGATTAGCATTGGAGATAGCGTTATCAGCGGTAAGAGTATTCAGACTACCCTCCCTTCGGGAGGGGTTGGGGGTGGGTTCTTCCCTTCGGGAGGGGTTGGGGGTGGGTTTCTGATTGGGAGTCACCCGTATCATCGCCGTATGGCTTGTTGCAGTAAGCTCAGCACGGAGATGCTCGTCAGGCAGGTCAACGGCATAGTAATGTGGATGGGATACCTCGCCATCATGACTGAAACGGGTTGCACGCGAGGTAGGCTGCGTGCGAAGGTCACCCGTGATGGCCGCCACGGTAAAAGATCCATAGTCCTGCGTGCAGCCACCTACAATCCAATGGCTGTTGCGAAAGCCTTGGAAGAGAGAGTCCTTATAATAATAAGGTGCGATGCACTTCTGTTCGGTGTCCTGCGTCTGTGGTGTCCAAAAGTTCTGCCCATTGGGCGACAGAACGGCAGGAAGAGTCTGCCCATGTTCCTCGGAACCTTTGCCAAAGAGACCTGCCGTATGGGTATTGGCCTGAGCCGTTCCAACCATAGTGTTGAGGGCATATAGCTGGCGCAGGTGTTCAAGACGATGAATACGGTCGGCAACGTAGGCTTTGATGGTGGACCAGGGGGTGGGGGTGAGCTCCTGTGGGGTGAGTTTTACTGGCTGCTCGTTGTGGAGGAAAAGTACGAGAGTGGTGGAGTCTGTCGGGGCTTCGCCCTTCCGCTTGAAGAACACCATCTGGAGATTTGCTGCCATGGGTACGATTTCATCCATGAAGTCGTAGGACGTAGAATGGACAGAGGAAACCTGAAGCAGCGAGAGCAGACGATAGAGGTTGGTGTCGTGGCCAAAACGTAGGGATGCCCCATGACGATTGCGACTGATCATGACATCGGCATCATACACGATGTTCTTCCATAGACTGATGGCGGCACGGGCAGGAATGCCTTCGCTTTGTGGCAGATTACCGTTACAGATAGTCATGCGCTCGTTGTTGGCCTGATAGACAGCGTACATCTCTTCAGGAGTAAAGATATCGAAAAGGTCAATGGGTAGAGGGATGTCCTGCATGTCGGTGGCGATGGTAAAGAGTTCGGAGAGCAACTTCACCTCATCGGCAAAGCCAAGCACGGGTTCCTTGAAGAGGGAGCGAATGAAGCGGTCTGGGTCGACTTTGGGCTGGCGTCTCGTTCGTTTTTCGAGAGCCTTTACCTCAGGAGTGTTGTCAACGAGCCACTCCATGTCAGCCTCGTGAGTAGCTATGTCGATGGAAACGTTCGGACGAAGTTCATGCAGGCGGTCGGTAAAGGCAAGCATGCTTTGGCGACAGCGGTCGACAGTGCTCGAACGTGCCCATATTCTTGTGTCGTCACCAGTAAAGACGGATGGATAGCGCTGTGCCATTCGCTCGGCGATACCCCGATGTTGCCGGGCACCAAGGGCTGTGAGTTTTCCCCCATTCCCACGGGCATTCTTCCATACCTTCTGCAAACGCTTGCGAACGCTCTTACCAAGTGGAGTAAGGTTACGGGTATCACGGAACTGCTCCAATACCCACTCATAGCGCTCGTCGTTAGGTAACCATCGCGAACCGTGTCGGCCATAGTGGGCAATGTAGAACGGTTCGTAGCCGGCTGGCACCGATACGGTTGCGACAGGTGTCGATGCCGAAACAGGATAGGCATAGTAGACTCCACCGAGTTGCTCGGGAGACTTCTGCGCGTGAAGGGTCAGGGGAAGGAGGAGAAGCCAAAGAAGGATGGACTTATGCATAATTGTTACTATGTTACCTTATTACTTAATTACTTTGAAAACACGGACAACACCGGGCGTCCTACCCAGGAGCGGGGAGGTGTAAGGCCGAAGATGTAGGCAATGGTGGCTGCCGTGTCGAACTGCATCATGGGTTCCTCGATGACAAGACCGGAACGGATGCCACGGCCACAGATGATGAAGGGATGTTCCATCTCGAGCAAAGACTTGCCTCCATGACCTTTATTCACACCACCATGGTCGGCAGTAATGATGATAATGGTCTGGTCGTAGATGCCAGCGGTCTTCAAGGCCTGAACAAGACGACCTACGAACACATCGAGTTCGGCCAACGTTTGGTAGTATTCTGGTGTATCATGACCAATGGAATGACCAGTGTGGTCGAGTTGATCCCAACAAACAGCAAAGAGCGTGGGTTTGCGATCGATAATGAAACGCTCGGCCATCTCGCAGAGTAGCGATGTATGGTGTTCCCAATCTGGAGCAAGGTCATAGTAGTCGATGGCCATCGTATCAACGACATGCTTAATGCCATCCCACTCCGCAATGCAACCCGTGACGACATCAGGGCGAGCCTTACGCAAAATGGAGAAAATTGTGGGAAACTTACCATGTTCGTTCAGCTCAACAGAGGGAATCTCAGGTGTATGGGAGTTCCACGTTGTATAGCCATGCAGTTCAGGACAGGAACCATTGAACATCGATGCCCAGTTAACGCCCGAATCGGAAGGCAAAACGGAGCGTTTCTTTGCCGTATAGCACCCTTGCTGCATGAGCATGCGGATGTTGGGAATGTCGTGTGCCTTGGCCAGGCTATAGCCGCCCCAGCCATCAATTCCGATGACGAGGACATGCTGTGCCTTAGGCTTGGGTTGCTTCGGCTTTGCCTCGAGAGGGGTTACAAAAGGCAAGCAGAGTAAAAGGAAGAAAAGGGCGTGTTTCATTTCTGTGCAGATGGTTTGAGGGTGAGGGTCCAGTCGATGCCGAGCGGGTTGTTGCGCATCTCGAGGACAAAGGGGAGAGAAGGCTGAGAGTTGGACTGCGACAGTGTCGCAGCAAACGATGACGGAAGGGCGATTGTCATCTCTGTGCCATCGATGTCGGCACGGACGTGGAGGGTTGAGTCGGTCCTGTCAATGAGTCTCCATGTGATGGAGTCATAGAGGAACGAACCAGTGGAGAGCAACGACCGAAGTGCATCGAAAGAGATGAAGCAGAATGTGCCACGTACGTCGTGGTGGAGAACGCCATCGGTCTGTGGCGACAGCCAGCAGAAACTCTTGGCATGTTCAACCTCACTGCGGGGAATAGAATAGGTCGTCTGCTTGCACGTGAGCAGGAGGGTATCGCCTTCCCAACCATAACTGAATGGCCACGTGCGGAACTGGCGGTTGAGGGTGAAGGAAAGCGAACCGCCTGACAGCCCACCTCCTACTCCTTCCCAAGGGAGGAGAGTTCGATTAGCATCAGAGGTGGCATTATCAGCAGTAAGAGTATTCAGACTTCCCTCCCTTTGGGGAAGGCTACGGGAAAGGCTACGGGTAGACGCGACAGCGGGAATGGGCGAGCTCTGCTCGGGATGGGGGTTGCGGGCAGTCCGTTGGGTGGTGCCCCTAAACACCAGTTCCCCTCCTTGCATCAGTTGCTGATGGGTGATGCGTGCTCCCTTGAGCCGCTTTCCATTGAGATAAGCATCATGGTACACATCGCCAGTGCCTTGCTTTTTGACATGAAGAGTGCGGCCATTGGGCAATTGGAACGTGTATTCTGGGAGCAATGGCAGGTTCAACAGATAGTAATTGGTGCCAGCATTGGGATAGAAACCCATCATGTGGAAGGCCAACCACGAGGACATGGCACCAGAGTCGTCATTACCAGGAAGACCATCAGGGCGGTCGCTGTAGTTGTCGAGTATGATCTGATGCACGCGCTTGGTGCTCAGGTCAGGGCGACCTATCCAATGGTAAAGGCAAGGCGTAAGGAACGAAGGTTCGTTCTGCACATTGTAGTAACCCTTTTCGAAGAAGAGATCGAGGCGCTGTCGGAATTGCTTCTTACCCCCACAGGCACGGATAAGTCCTGGCACGTCGTGTGGAACAGAAAGCGAATACTCTTCGCTGGTGGCTTCGTAGAAGAACGTCGACCACCAAGGCAAATACCATGGAGCGACCTTCGTGACTGGCGTATAGGGAATCGTAGGATGGAAAACCTTCGAATGTCCCCAAGGCACAGAGTCCATCCAACGCCCGTCGGCGCTTTTCGGAAGAATAAATCCCTGCATGCCATCCCATTCGTAGTCAGCACGCCAAAGGTTGCGCCAATTGCGCGACTTCGACATATACTCTTTATAAAGGTCCTGACGGCCAAGGCCGCAGGCCACTTGAGCGATGCACCAATCGTTGAAGGCATATTCAACGGTACGATTTCCGGCACGGTCGATGCCATAGGGAATGTAGCCGAGACGGTTGTACTCCGTAAGGCCGCCACGACCATGCTTCTCATAGTCGGCCCCGGGATCAACGGTAGCATCCTTGATCATGGCTTCAAGGGCAAAGGAGTAGTCGATGCCAGAGAGACCTTTAGCAAAAGCATCGGCAATGACCACCTCGGCATTGGAACCGCCCTGGGTACGTCCGTTGCAGTCGCCACTACGGGCATCAGGCATGTAGCCTTCTCGCGCGTATATATTTAATAAGGAATTGACAATGGCCGCTTCGCGCTCCTCATCGAGCAGGGTTATCAGTGGAGTCGAAGTGCGATAGGTGTCCCAAATGGCATAGTAATCATCGTAATACGAGCCTACCCCCTGCCCCTCCCTAAAGGGAAGGGAGAAGGGAATCTCGCTGGTCTTGTCGACGGGCATGAGCATGGTGTGATAGAGGGCGGTATAGAACATTCGCTTCTGCTCATCGGTGCCTGTGACTTGGATTTTGGATAGCTGTTGTTCCCAAGTGTCTTGCAATTGTGTGAGTTGTGAATCGAAGTCATGGGAAGGGATGTTTCGACGAGCCTGCTCGATGCTAACGTAGGAGATGCCCACCTGCACATGAACCAATGTATCAGAAAAATGAATCCATGCCCGTTGGCTGTCGGCATCGGTCTCGGCGACAAAAGGAAGACTGGACTTCAGGCAGAAATAAACGGTGTAGGTATCGCCATTGTTCCAACCGCCACGAACACTCGTATAACCGCAAACTTCATGATTGTTCTCCACTTTCAAATGACCATCGACAAACTGCTGTCGCTCTCGCAAGTTGAGAATGGTGTCTTTGCCAAGGAAATGAGTCGCATCAACGAACAGGCTACCGTCGTCGGGGAAATGGAAACGATAGAATGAGCAACGTTCGGCAGTAGTTATTTCGGTTCGGATGCTATTGTCATAAGTGGTGGAATAATACCCTAAAGAGAAATCTTCGTGAACCCGTCGCTGTGGACAAGCGGGCCAACCCAGGCTTGTGCTGAAAGAAGAATCGGAGTCTAGATAAGGCTGGATGAGAATGTTGCCATATTTCTGGCCACCGCCCGTTCCACTGACGTGCGTCTGCGAAAAACCGAGCACCGGTACTGGCATCTGCGCCCAACCTGCATTGGGCAACACACCGCAGTCGGGGCCAGGTTTCGCCATGCCAAACGGCATACATGGTCCTGGAAAGGTGCGCCCTACACCGACCGAACCTATGCGCGGGTCGACAAAATGCCACACTTGTGCCACGGAAACCACCGAGAACAAGCAGAAAATGGCCAACAAAACTCTCCTCATTGCAGTATGATTTATGTATGTGCAAAGATACAACAAAAAATGGGAACGGACAAACATCCGTTCCCATTTTTTAGTTCACATCTGCAATCAATAGCCAGGATTCTGGACCCAGCCTGGGTTCAGGTCAAGCATCTCCTGCTCGACAGGGAAGATACGATGACGCTTGTCGAAGTTAGCATCGGGGAAGTTCTTATAGTGTGGGAAGAACTCATCCTCGAAGTGACCGAAGCGAATCATATCGTTGCGACGCCAGTTCTCATCGAAGAACTCACGGCCACGCTCTTGATAGATTTCCTCAAGTGTAGGCTCAGCTGAAATCTGAGGAGCATTGGCATAAGCACGGATCTGGTTGAAGAGATCCTTGGCACCACTCTGTCCAAGACGAGCGAGAGCCTCAGCCTTCATGAGAAGAACGTCGGCAAAGCGGAAGAGAGGCAGGTCGTTGGACTGGTTACGACCGTTGTTGTAGTCAGCGGGAGTGGTGAACCACTTGATGGAGTGGCAACCCTGCATGAGAGCATTGTCGTCGTTACCAACGTCGATGGTGTTGTCCTGCTTGATAAGGGTGATATTCTCCTTGAAATTCACCTGATTGCCTTTATACATGAACGGCTCAGAAGTGGGACGCAAGGTCTTGGCATCGCGAATATAGACTGGGCCACGCAGGATGCAGAGGTTACGGACGTCGCCTTCCAGGTTGAACAGCTTAGCGAACTCTGGAGTTACAACGATGTTGCCACCGAACGACTGCGTGAAGGCATCCGACGAGCCATAGACGTTAGGTACGAGACCCTTCAACTGCTTGAACGAACGAGGACGAGCCCACTGGAAGCCCTGACGGTCGATAGCATCGTAAGGCATAGCATAGATGAAGTCCTCAACCTTCCAGTTATTGTCGTACGAGAACTTGTGCAGATAGTCGACAGAACCAAGGTTGAACTTGCCGCTGTTGATGATATCATCACAAATAGAGACACAATCGTCGAGCTTCGGATTTGCAGCAGTTGCAGCATCATACAGATCTACCGACTCAGCCGTGTAGACAGCCCAGTTGATATACAACTTGGCAAGGAGAGCCTCAGCCATCCATTTTGTCGGCTTGCCATAGGTATTCTCGGTCACGTCTTCTGTAAGTGCGGGAATGACGGCCTTGAGTTCAGCCTCAATCCACTCAGCAACTTCCTTACGAGGAGCACGGGCAACGACCTCACCTTCGGCAGGAACCTTCTCGAGGATAGGTGTATCGCCGAAACTATCCATCAGAATCCATGTGAAATAAGCACGCATGGCACGGGCAGGAGCTTTCATCTGGTCGGAAGCGCTGCTACCAAGTTCCTCAAGAATGATGTTAGCCTTTGTGATACCAGATGTCAAATCAGAATACCAGTCGAGCGAAGCATCGGTTGCATCACTATTATGAAGAGCCTGATGGGCATATGTGCCAGCATCATAGTAACCACCATCGAAAGCAAGAGCCGTGAACTCATCAGAAGCCAGGCACTGTGCTTCCATGTAACGGCGGCCAAACATACCTGCCAGATGGAAGTATACGTCAGCCATCTTGGCTTCTACCACAAGCATTGGGTCGACACCAGAATTCTTACTTGGGTCTTCTGTGTACTGAGAACTTGGACTGACATCCAAATCCGTACAGCTGGTAAGTGCTACGGCAAATAAGCCAGTTGCAAGAATTAATTTATTTAGTTTCATATTACAAATCTAATTAAATGATTTTATTTTACGGTCACGATAGCAATACGGTTAGCATGATTGGTGTCAGCACCCTTAGCGACAACGCGCGTTACGTTCACGCCCTTGTCCTGCAGATACTTGGCAACAGCATCAGCACGCTCCTGCGAAAGTTTCTGGTTTGCATCGTTGCTACCCTCGGGTGAGGAGTAAGCAACAACCTCAACGTTAGCACCCTTCTGGATACCGGCAAGTTCATTCTCGTTAGAAATCTCAGCAGAGTTCACGGGGAATGTCACAACGTACGTATTCTGAACAAATACCTCCTTGTCCTTTCCAGGAACCTCCTTAATGACTTCCTTGACGACGGGAACTTCCTTTATCACCTCTCTGTCAACATACTTGGTAGCCTGGGCAACAGCTGCCTTCTTGGACTTGCCACCACCGAAGTTGATCTTTACGCCAACCATGAAGGTACGTGTGTGGGGATAACGGCTCCAACGATAGTCAACACCGGGATCAATGCCACCAAGGTTAACTTCTGGGTCGAGACCCTTGTAGTTGGTAAGGGTAACCAGGTTGTTGGCTGTACCATAAATGGTAAGATCCTGAATCCAGTCGTTGAAACAGTTGCGGAACGTGTAACTCAGCGAGAGCGACTGCAGACGGACGTAGGTACCCTTCTCAATCCAACGGTCGGAGGGCAGTGAGCCAGTGGCATCGCCAGCGGGGAATGTGAGGAATTCCTTCAGCACGTTCTTGCCGTCGGAGAACATCTGTGCGCTTGTGTAGTGAGCACGAGGTCCGTTGTAGACATCATTGCCGAAGACACCGGTGATGAATGCATTCAGGTTCCAGTTCTTGTAGCTGAAGTTGTTGTTCCAACCAGCGTTGAGCTTAGGCTGAGCGCAACCAGTGATAGAACGATCCTTCAGACCCGGACTGTTGGTTGTCTCGCCTGTGCGGTTTCCATTCTCGTCGAGCACATAGTACTCAGAACGGCCGTTCACTGTACCTGCATACTGATAGGTGTAGAATGTACCGATGGGCTCGCCCTCGATGATCCTCTGTGTCCAACCGTTGGCAGAAACACCAGCCACCATGGGATCTCCCTGAGTGAGGTTCGTGGTATTAAACTGCTCATTCTGCATCTTGTCAACAGTATTCTTGTTGTGCGAGAGGTTGATGGTGGTCATCCAGTTGAAGTTCTTCGTGCGGATGGCATCGATGTTCAAGGTCAGCTCGATACCCTTATTGGTCATCTCACCTACGTTGGCATCCAGCGAACTAAAGATATACTTGGTCGTAGGAACAGGATAGGTCCAGATGAGGTCCTTGGTCTTCTTGTGATAAACTTCAATGGTACCATTGATACGATTCTTCAGGAAACCGAAGTCGAGACCGATATTCAACATGCCTGTCGACTCCCACTTGAGGTCGGGGTTAGCATTCTTGGTAGCGCCATACGTACGGTATGTCTTGCCATCATAGACAAATGTACCTGAAGCACCGTAGGTTGCGTATGAAGAATAGACATCGAATCCCATAGAATTACCAGAGACGCCATAACCAGCGCGGAGCTTCAAGTTCGAGAAGAAGTTCTGGTTCTTCATGAAGTTCTCTTCGATGATGTTCCATGCAGCAGAAACTGAGGGGAATATACCCCAACGGTTGTTCTTACCGAACACAGACGAACCATCGCGACGGATCGTTGCCTGCAGCATGTAGCGGCTGTCGAACGAATAGTTGATACGTCCATAGAATGAGATGTTGCGGATTTTCTCAACATAACCGGTCTGGACAGAGTTCTGGACACCGAGGATGGTCTGTGCATACTGCATGTTGTACCACTTCAGATCGTCGTTGTAGTAGCCTTCTACGCTAAGTCCGAAGCCATCGTTGTTCTTCTTCTCTTCCCAAGAGTAACCAGCCATCAGGTCAAACTTGTTCTTGCCCAACATGAAGCCATAGTTCAGGTAGGTCTCGAAGGTCTGCTCACGTCCGAAGTAAGTACTGCGAGTGGCCTGGCCGTTCTTGTTGCCGATACCTTCAAACTGGGAGTTGCGGGTGTTGTAGGCGCTGGATGTGCGCTGATAGTTGCTCCAAGAATAGTTCACATTCCAGAAGAAGCCCTTCCAAAGTTCAAGAGAGGTCTTTGCGATGAACTGGTTGCGCTTCCAAATGTTCTCAGAAGTGTTCTCTTCCATCATAGCCAGCGGGTTGTAGTTCTTCGAACCAGCACCGACAGTCCATGAGCCATCAGGATTCTTAATAGCGTTGGTGGGAGAATAGTAGTTCATGGCATCAAGCACAGAGGCACCCTCGTTGTTCATAGGCACGCCGAAATGCTTTCCATACATCGAGTTGATGCCCATCGAAACGGTGAGGTGATCCTTCAGAATCTTTGTCGAAACAAGTGAACGTACGTTGAAACGATCCATTCCCGACATCTTGATGACACCCTGACGCTTCATAAGGTTGGCACTAATCATATAGTGCGTTCTCTCATTACCGCCACTGATACCCACGTTATGATTGTGGCTGATACCTGTGCGGAGCACCTGATCCTGCCAATCGACATCAGCACCACCGTCCTTCAGTGTGATGTTGTTGTCTTTTGCATACTGACGCAACTCACTTGCCGTAGCCACGTCGTAAGTCTTAAGGATGTTGTCGAATGCTGCATAGCCATTGTAGGTCACGTTGGTTCTCTCATCACCACCGTTTTTGGTAGTGATGATGATCACACCATTGGCGGCCTTAGAACCGTAGATGGCTGTGGCTGTAGCATCGCGAAGCACATCAATGCTTTCGATATCGTCGGGAGACACCATCGAGATGTCAACACCAGGAATACCATCTATCACGTAGAAAGGCTGCATGGCATCACCCGTACGCAGCGTGGAAGCACCACGGAGTGTAATGGTGGGAGTGCCGTTAGGATCGGCCGTAGAAGAAACGACCAGTCCGGGAACCTTACCCTGCAACATCTGACCAGGATCGGTGAACACACCTTGGTTCAGGTCTTTAGCCTGGACGGTGGTGATGGACGAGGTAACGTCCTTACGCTTCATCGTGCCATAACCGACGACCACGACTTCGTTCAACAGTTGATTGTCTTCCTGCAGCGTAATGCTCTGGCCGGCGTCTATGGTCTGCGGCTCGAAGCCTACATAGGACACATTCAGCTTAGCACCGCGTTTCACGTTGAGTGAGTAGCGTCCGTTGATGTCGGTCACCACGCCATTCTGAGTACCAGCTTCCACGACGCTGACGCCAACGAGCGGTTCACCCTGCGCGTCGCGGATGACACCCGTTACCTGGTTTTGCGCCATAGCTGCCGTACTGCACACAAAGAGAGCCATAGAAAGCATTGCCTTTCTGGCTTTCCGAGAATTAAACATTCGTACTTTTAGCATAATTGTTATTGATTAAGTTGATAAATATATAATTCAAAGTGATTCTATCATTCGTTGTCCTCCGTACGGACAGGTTCAAAGTCGTAGATGTCGTTCTTCACGACGATGCGCTCACAGTCTTTCGCAAAGTAAGCCTGTCCTCTGTGAGCGAACTGCTGCCCCCAGTCCACACGGAGTCCGTTGATCAGGATATCGCTAGCTTGTTCAACGTAAATGCCGTGCACTTTTCCCGTGACAAAACCCTCGCCACGGCAGGGACGTTTGTCGTAAGTTCCACCTTCGTAGGGCGTCTGTTTGCGCATGGTGAGATTGATGTTGTTCAGGTAGATGTTGTTCACCTTGTCCTCAGTATCGCCGCCGATAAAACAGCCATTCTCCGAAGTGGCAGTGATATTATTGAAGCGAATGCGCGACACCTCGCCGCAACGGCCCTCAATCTGCCCTTTGGGGAATCGCCAGTTGGCATCCTTATGGTTTCCGTTGGCACGTGGGTAACTGGTCACGTAGATCGGCTCGGCCTTGCCCCACCAGACGTCGGACCACAGGCGGCAGTCCATCTGGATGTTCGAGAACGTCACGTCCGTGACAGTGCCTTCGTCGCGGTTCTGGATGCCCAATCCACGGTTGGAACGGGTGATGATGCAGTTGTCGAACAGCACGTTGTAGATGGAGTCCATATTCTCGGACCCAATCTTGATGGCACACGAACGAGATGCCATCACGCAGTTTGACACCACGATGTCGTGGCAAGAACCATATTGCTCGCTTTCGCGGCGGTTCTTCAGGCAGATGCAGTCGTCGCCCGAGGTGATATAGCAGTTGGCGATGCGCACGTTCTTCGAGTGGTCGAGGTCGATGCCGTCGCCATTGCGAATCTTCAGGTTGTTCAGCAACTGGATGCCATCGATGACCGCGCCATCGCATCCCACGAGATGCACTGTCCAATAGGCACCCTCACGAATCGTCACGTCGCGAATCACCACGTTCTTCACATTGGTGAGCGTGAGCACGTGCGGACGGGAATCGAAAGAAGGGTCTTTCAACGGCTTCAATTCGTAGGAATCGCCGAGCTCGGCACCCATGAAGCGGATGCCATTGCCATGAATGGTACCACGACCACTGATCGTGATGTTCTCCGCATCCTTTGCCCACAGCCACAACATGCCTTCGCCCCGGTTTTCGCCGAAGGCACTCTGCGTGTAGATTTGTTCGTCGGGATTGGCCAAAAGCGTAGCAGTAGCCTCAAGATGCAAGTCGACGTTCGACTTCAGCTGCAGCGGTCCGGCCAGGAATGTATGGTTACGAGGAAAGAGCACGGTGCCCCCACCCTGCTCTGAACATTCGTCTATAGCTCTTTGTATGGCCGTCGCGTCATCTGTCAAGCCATCGCCTTTAGCCCCATAAAAAGTAACGTCGTAAACATGCTGAGCATTTACACTCACTGCAAGTATCAGCTGCAAGACTACAGCCAGTACATTCTTCATGATTTGTCTTTAGTTATAAAACGTTGCAAAGGTAATAAAAAAAATATAATTGCGACACTTTTTGCCAACTTTTTTCCCTTTTTAAGCCTGAAACAGCCGTTTTCACAGGCATTGTGCGCAATTGAGATGGAGGACAACCAGGAAAGCCAAAACAGGTAGAAAATAGAAAAATAATCACGTCTTTTGCACTTTTATGCGAAAAAATTTGCATATTTGCATGTTAAATCGTATCTTTGCAGCGAAAAAGGTATAAAAATTCAAGTATGAAAGTAAAAAACAACAGAATCGAAACCCTAAAAATGCTCATTTCGAGTAAGGAACTGGGCAGTCAAGAAGAAGTGCTGCGCGAGTTGCGCCGCGAAGGATTCCAACTTACTCAGGCCACGCTGAGCCGCGACCTGAAGCAGTTGAAGGTAGCAAAGGCCGCCTCTATGAACGGTAAGTACATCTATGTGCTACCGAATGAGACGATGTACAAACGCGTGCATGGTGCGCAGACGGCCCGCCAGATGCTGGAGTCGCCGGGCTATTTGTCCATTAACTTTTCTGGTAACCTTGGCGTCATCAAGACAAGACCTGGCTATGCCAGCCTCATCGCATACAACATTGACAATGCAGACATGCCCGACCTGTTGGGCACTGTTGCCGGCGATGACACCATTCTGCTGATAATCAAGGAGGGTGCAAGTCGCGAACAAGTCATCGAATCTTTGAGTTCCGTCATTCCTTCCATCAAGGAGTGAGGGCCGACACCCCATATCAAACAGGTATTAAGTTCAGGTAAAAAGATTTTTCAGGAAAACAATCATGGAAGAAATCAGCGTCATGGTAGCCGATGGTTCACACGAGAAATACATTGACACCATCCTTAAGACCATTGAAGAAGCTGCAAAGGTGCGCGGAACGGGCATCGCAAAACGCAGCCATGACTACATTGCCACTAAGATGCGCGAGGCCAAAGCCGTCATCGCCCTTGCCGGCGATCGCTTTGCCGGGTTCAGCTACATTGAAACGTGGGGCAACCGTCAATATGTGACCACCTCAGGTCTTATCGTCCATCCGGACTTCCGAGGACAGGGAGTGGCACGACGCATCAAAGACATGACGTTCACCCTGGCTCGCACGCGCTGGCCTCACGCCAAGATATTCTCGCTGACCAGCGGAGCCGCCGTCATGTCCATGAACACGCGATTGGGCTATCAGCCCGTGACCTTTGCTGACCTTACCGACGACGAAGCTTTCTGGCGAGGCTGCGAAGGATGCATCAACGTGGATGTCCTGAAGCGGACAGGGCGTAAGTATTGCATCTGCACCGCCATGTTATATGACCCGGAAGAGCATCTGCCCGCAAAGATTCCCGAAGACGTGCTGGAACGCATCCGGCAGATTGACCGTCCTCAATCCAAAAACTACGACAATTAAACGATTCAACGACAACATAAAAACGATGAAACAAAAGAAAGTAGTGGTGGCCTTCTCAGGAGGTCTTGACACATCCTATACCGTGATGCGCCTGGCTCAAGAAGGTTGGGAGGTATATGCTGCATGCGCCAACACGGGCGGATTCAGCCCTGAACAGCTCAGGACCAACGAAAAGAACGCCTATCGCCTCGGCGCCACGCAATATGTGACGCTCGACGTCACACAGGAATACTACCAGAAATCATTGCGATACATGATTTTCGGCAACGTCATGCGCAACAACTGCTATCCCATCTCCGTGTCGAGCGAGCGCATCTTCCAGGCCCTGGCCATTGCCCGCTATGCCAACGAGATAGGTGCCGATGCCATTGCCCATGGCTCTACGGGAGCCGGCAACGACCAGATACGCTTTGATATGACGTTTCTCGTCATGGCGCCAGGCGTGGAAATCATCACGCTGACGCGCGACGAGAAGCTCACGCGGCAACAGGAAGTGGACTACCTGAACGAGCATGGCTTTGAAGCCGACTTCGCCAAGCTGAAGTATAGCTATAACGTAGGCATCTGGGGTACTTCCATCTGCGGTGGAGAGATTCTCGATCCGCGGCAGGGACTGCCCGAGGAGGCCTATCTGAAGCACGTCACCCAGCAGGAGGAGCGCTTGCTCAGCATCACGTTCGAACGGGGCGAGATTGCCGCTGTCGATGGTGTTGCTTACGACAACAAGGTGGAGGCCATACAGAAGATAGAAGAGATTGGGGCAAGCTATGCCATTGGCCGCGATTGCAATGTGGGCGATACTATCGTGGGCATCAAAGGCCGTGTAGGCTTCGAGGCCGCAGCGCCAAAGCTCATCATCGAGGCTCACCGACTGCTCGAGAAGTCGACGCTCTCGAAGTGGCAGCAATACTGGAAGGATCAGGTCAGCCAGTGGTACGGCATGTTCCTGCACGAAAGCCAATATCTGGAGCCCGTGATGCCCGACATCGAAGCGATGCTCAACTCGTCGCAGCGCAACGTCAGCGGAACCGCCATTCTGCGGCTGCGTCCCTTTGGATTCGATACCGTCGGCGTTGACTCACCTAATGATTTGCAGAAGTCGAAGCTCGGTGAATATGGCGAGACTCAGACTGGCTGGACTGCCGATGAGGCGAAAGGCTTCATCAAACTCCTCTCCACCCCGCTGCGTGTCTATTACGGCATTCATCCCGACGAAAAGCGATAGTCTATAGTCTATAGCGTATAGTGAATAGTGAATAGTTTATGATTTGCCTTGCCTGCTCGATGGGCTACAGCTTGCCTCGCCTGCGAGGTCCTCGTGTTTGAAAGAGCAATCACAAACTCACACAAGAAAGAGCAATCATAAATCACCCCTGAAAGAACAATCAGAGAATCACGCTTGAAAGAACAATTGTAAACTCACAGCAGAAAGAGTAATCATAAGCTATTCACTCTTCACTGTTCACTCTTCACTAAATACTGTTCACTATTCACTCTTCACTGTTCACTCTTCACTAAAAAATCTACCCTCTCGTGCAACCTTTTCTATGGTTGCTGCGTCTAACAGGCAAACAACCAAACAAAAGGAGATAAGATTATGGCAACAGGAAAGAAACTTTTGCGGTCGCAAGACCGTTGGATCGCCGGCATCTGTGGCGGTATTGCAGACTATTTTGACTTTGATCCCGCCATCGTGCGCATCGTCTATCTGCTACTGACACTGTTCAGTGCCTTCGCAGGCGTCCCGATCTACATTTTGCTTTGGCTCATCATGCCTAAGCAGTAGACCAGTAAGAATGATAAAAATTGGAATCCTCGGCGGGGCAGGCTACACAGCCGGCGAACTCATCCGCCTGCTGATCAACCACCCAGAGGCCGAGTTAACGTTCATCAACAGCGAAAGTAATGCCGGTAACCCCGTGAGCGACGTCCACGAGGGATTGCTTGGAGAATGTAACCTGACGTTCACATCGGAAGCGCCCGTGTCCGATGTGGACGTTGTGTTTTTATGTTTCGGTCATGGAAAGAGCGGGCAGTTCCTGTCCGAGCACGCCATTCCGCCGCACGTCCGCATCATCGATCTGGCACAGGACTTCCGGCTGAAAGGCAGTCACGACTTTGTCTATGGCCTGCCCGAGCTCAACCGCGATGCCATCCGACAGGCCCGGCATGTGGCCAACCCTGGTTGTTTTGCCACCGCCATTCAGCTGGCTTTGTTGCCATTGGCCCACCGCGGCGTGCTGACCAACGACGTCAGCGTCAACGCCATCACGGGTTCTACGGGAGCCGGTCAGCGCCCGCAGGCCACCACCCACTTCTCGTGGCGCATGGACAATTTGAGCATCTACAAGCCTTTCCAGCATCAGCACGTACCCGAGATTTGCCAGTCGCTCAACCTGATGCAACAGGCTGCCGACCGTCAGCTCCCGCTGATTGGTGAGCCCGGAGGCCCCGCCATCGACTTCATTCCCTACCGCGGCGACTTTGCCCGAGGCATCTTTGCCACTGCGGTGGTACGCCTGCCCGAGGACATGAAGGAAGGAAGTCCCACCGACTGGCCGGCTTTATACCAGCAGTTCTATGCCGACGAGCCCTTCACCCATTACAGTATGCGGCCCATCGACCTGAAGCAGGTGACCAACACCAACAAGTGCCTCGTCCATGTCGACGTCTTCGGCAACAAGGTGCTCGTCACTTCCTGCATCGATAACCTGCTGAAAGGTGCCGTCGGACAGGCTGTGGAGAACATGAACCTGATGTTCGGACTCGATGAAACCACGGGACTGAGATTAAAAGCTAACGCTTTTTAGGTAATAGGTGATAGGTTATAGGTAATAGGTTAAAGGTAATTTAGAAAGGGTCATGATATGAATCTATTCGACGTTTATCCCCTGTTTGACATTAACATTGTCAAAGGTCAAGGTTGCCACGTCGTCGACGACAAAGGGCAAGACTACCTCGACCTCTACGGCGGCCATGCAGTCATCAGCATCGGTCATTCGCATCCTCACTACATCGAGGCCATCACGAAACAGGTCAGCCAGCTGGGCTTCTACTCCAACTCCGTCGTCAATCCGCTGCAGCGTGAACTGGCCGAACGCCTGGGCCGCATCTCGGGCTACGAGGACTACCAGCTGTTCCTTGTCAACAGCGGTGCCGAAGCCAACGAGAATGCCCTGAAGCTGGCATCGTTCAAGACGGGCCACACACGGGTGCTCTCAGCCCACAAGGCTTTTCACGGGCGCACCAGTCTGGCCGTAGAGATGAGCAACAATCCCAAAATCATCGCCCCCATCAACGACAACCACCACGCCAAGTTCCTGCCACTGAACGACATCGAGGCCTGGGTGCGCGAAATGGTGAAGGGAGGCATCGCGGCAGTCATCCTGGAGTGCATCCAGGGCGTCGGCGGCATTCAGATGGTGAGTCCCCTGTTTGCACAGGAACTGGCCTATGCCTGCAAGCGCTTCGGTGTGGTGCTCATCTGCGACGAGATTCAGTGCGGCTACGGCCGTTCGGGCAAGTTTTTCGCCCATCAGTGGCTGGGCATCCGTCCCGACATCATCACCGTGGCAAAGGGCATCGCCAACGGTTTCCCGATGGGAGCGGTGCTCATTTCGCCTGACTTCAAGCCCGAATACGGACAGCTCGGTACCACGTTTGGCGGCAACCACCTGGCTTGTGCGGCAGCATTGGCCGTGCTCGACGTCATGGAAGACGAGCAGCTGGTCGAGAACGCACGCATCGTAGGCGAGCATCTCATCAGCGAACTCCACACCCTGCAGACGCTGTTGCTCTCCGAACACGCTCCCGTCACCATCACCGACGTTCGCGGACGCGGCCTGATGATCGGCATCGACCTGAGCGTCCCGCATCGGGAAGTGCGCCAGCGCCTCATCAGCGAGGAGCACGTCTTCACGGGTTGTGCCGGCACCAACACCCTCCGATTACTGCCGCCACTATGCCTTACCATCGCCGAAGCAGACCTTTTCATTGAAAAATTCAGAAGAATTCTTGGTGTATAGGATTATAATTTGTAACTTTGCGGCCGGATAACGCAACAAATCGTAACACAATGGACGAACAACTCATGCAAATCGGGCAGCGACTGCGCGGTCTTCGCGACATCTTCGAAGTAGATGCAAAGACGATGGCCGACCTCTGCGGTATTGCTGTCAGCGACTATGAAGCCATGGAGCGGGGCGAAGCCGAGCTCTCCGTGGCCAACCTACAGACAATTGCCAGGCACTACGGCATCTCGCTCGACGCCCTCCTGTTCGGCGAAGAGCCGAAGATGAACTCCTACTTCCTCACCCGCAAGGGCAAGGGCAAGAGCGTTGAGCGACGCAGTGCCTACCAATACGAGAGCCTTGCCAGCGGTTTCCGCGGCAGAAAGGCCGACCCCTTCATCGTCACCGTCGAGCCTAAGCCCGCCGGCACGCCCAAGGAGATGAACTCACATTCAGGCCAGGAGTTCAACATGGTGCTCGAAGGCACGATGGAGCTCACTATCGGTACGAAGGTGCTCACTCTGAGCGAGGGCGACAGCATCTATTTCGATGCCACCCAGCCACACGGCATGCGCACTTTGGGCGACCACCACGTGCGCTTCCTGGCCATCATATTCTAAAAAAGGTACCCGTTTTTTATGGTAGAAAGATTTTTAAGGACAACTACGTTCACGTCGGTGGACGACTACAACAAGAATTTAGAGTTTATCATTCCAGAGAATTTCAACTTCGGCTATGATGTGATGGACGTATGGGCGGCCGAGCATCCCGACAAGCAAGCCATGCTCTGGACCAACGAACATGGGGCAGAGGTCCGACTCACCTTCGCCGACATGAAGCAGCGCAGCGACCAGGCTGCTGCCTACCTGCAGCAGCTAGGCATCGGCCGCGGCGACATGGTCATGCTCATCCTGAAGCGCCGCCTCGAGTGGTGGATTTCCATGCTGGCCCTCCACAAGCTGGGTGCCGTGGCCATTCCTGCCACCCACATGCTCACGAAGAAGGACATCATCTACCGCAACGAGCGCGCATCGGTGAAGGCCATCATCTGCGTCGACGACGCCTATGTGCTTTCGCAGATCACCGAGGCACTGCCCGAGAGTCCGACCGTCCAGTCGGTCATCGTCGTGGGACCCGATGCCGCCAAGCACTGCCCCGTCCAGGAGGGTTTCTTCCATTCCTGGAACGACGAGATTGCTACGGCTCCTGCCTTCCAGCGCCCTGCCCACGTGAACACCAACGACGACATCATGCTCCTCTACTTCACCAGCGGCACCTCTGGCGAGCCGAAGATGGTCGCCCACGACTTTCTCTATCCGCTGGGCCACCTCACCACCGGCGTCTATTGGCACAACCTGAAGGACCACAGCATCCATCTGACCGTGGCCGACACGGGCTGGGGAAAGGCCGTCTGGGGAAAAATCTACGGACAGTGGATAGCCGGCGCGTGCCTTTTCGTCTACGACCACGAGAAGTTCAACGCCGATGCCCTGCTCCATCAGATCGAGAAGTACCGCATCACGTCGTTCTGTGCGCCGCCCACCATCTACCGCTTCATGATTCGCGAGGACCTCTCGCGCTTCGACCTCTCCTCGCTCGAGTACTGCACCACCGCAGGCGAGGCGCTGAACTCCGCCGTCTACGACAAGTTCCTCGAGCTCACGGGCATCAAGCTGATGGAGGGATTCGGCCAGACCGAGACCTCCATGACGCTGGGCACCATGCCCTGGATGACGCCCAAACCCGGCTCCATGGGCATCCCCAACGCCCAGTACGACATCGCCCTGATGAAGCCCGACGGCTCGTTCTGCGAGGAGGGCGAGAAGGGCGAGATCGTCATCAGCCTCAAGAACGGCAAGCCGCTCGGACTCTGTAAGTTCTACTACCGCGACGAGGAGCAGACACGCAAGACGTGGCGCGACGGCTACTACCACACGGGCGACGTGGCATGGCGCGACGAGGACGGCTACTACTGGTTCGAGGGCCGCATCGACGACGTCATCAAGTCCAGCGGCTACCGCATCGGCCCGTTCGAGGTCGAGTCGGCGCTGATGACGCACCCCGCCGTCGTCGAATGTGCCATCACCGGCGTGCCCGACGAGATTCGCGGCATGGTGGTCAAGGCCACCATCGTGCTCGGCAAGGAATGGAAGGACAAGGCCGGCGACGACCTCGTGAAGGAACTCCAGCAGCACGTCAAGCGCGTCACGGCACCCTATAAGTACCCCCGCATCATCGAGTTCGTCGACGAACTGCCCAAGACCATCTCTGGCAAGATTCGCCGCAAGGAAATCAGAGAAAAAGACAACCAGAAATGAAGATAGCCATCATCGGAGCAGGCAACATCGGCAGTGCCCTGGCGTTCGGACTCGCACAGAGCTCCCTCGTCAGTGCCGGTGACATCTGCATCAGCAACACCCATCCCGAGAAGCTCGAGCGCATCAGGGCCAACGCCCCGGGCATCCGTACCACCACCGACAACCGTGTCTGCACCAAGGATGCCGACGTGGTGTTCATTGCCGTGAAGCCGTGGAAGCTGTCGCCGCTCGTCGACCAGCTGAAGCAGCTTCTCGACTACCGCCGGCAGATCGTCTGCTCGATGGTGGGCGGCGTAGGCCTCGCCGACCTCAAGGCGCTGTTCGAGCGCGACGGCGAGGTGCCCGTGCTCTACTATCTCATTCCCAACACCGCCATCGCCACGCGCCAGAGCATGACCTTCCTCTCGTCGGCAGGGGCCACGCCCCAGCAGGACGAGCAGCTGCTGCAGCTGTTCCGCGAGCTGGGCGACGCCATGCTCGTCGAGGAGCGCCTCATGAATGCGGGCCTCGTGCTCGCGTCGTGCGGCATCGCCTATGCCCTGCGCTACATCCGTGCCAACACGCAGGGTGGCGTGCTGCTCGGCTTCTCACCCGCCGACGCCCAGCGCATCGTAGCACAGACCATGAAGGGTGCCGCCAGCCTGCTGTGCGTCGAGGGCTCGCACCCCGAGTCCGAAATCGACCGCGTCACCACGCCGGCCGGACTGACCATCCGCGGCCTGAACGCCATGGAGCGCAACGGCTTCACCACATCCATCATCGAAGGCCTCATGGCCTCCATCCCGCATCAGAAATAGCTATCGATGAAAAGCCGCATCGTCGTCAAGATAGGTTCCAACGTCCTCACCCGTCCCGACGGGAAGCTCGACGTCACGCGCGTCTCGGCACTTGTCGACCAAGTGGCGTGGCTGCGCCGGCAGGGCCATGAGGTCATCCTCGTCTCGAGCGGTGCCGTGGCCTGCGGACGCCGCGAGCTCAAGGTCGACCACTCGCTCGACTCGGTCGAGCAGCGCCAGCTGTTCTCGGCACTCGGGCAGGTGAAGCTCATCGGACTCTACTACGACCTCTTCCGCGAATACCACCTGCACGTGGGCCAGGTGCTCACGATGAAGGAGAACTTCCGCCCCGGCGAACAGTATGACAACCAGCGCGCCTGCATGAGCGTCATGCTCGAGAACGGCGTCATCCCCATCGTCAACGAGAACGACACCGTCTGCGTCACCGAGCTCATGTTCACCGACAACGACGAGCTCAGCGGACTCATCGCCGCCATGATGCAGGCCGACACGCTCATCCTGCTTTCCAACATCGACGGCATCTACGACGGCAACCCCGACGACGAGCACTCGCAGCTCATCCGCAGGGTGGCTCCCGGCCAGGACCTCTCGGCCTGCATACAGGTCGAGAAGAGCTCGTTCGGCCGCGGAGGCATGCACTCGAAATACACCACGGCCGTACGCCTGCAGGCGGCAGGGGTCCACGTCATCATCGCCAACGGCGAGCGCGAGGGCATCCTTGTCGACCTCATGACGAAGCCCGACGACACACCGCACACCGCATTCGAAACCAATCCCGCGTAGCCATGGCACAGAACGACCTGTCAACGACGAAGAGCGCCAGCCGCCTCGTAGCAAGGCTCACCGACGCCCAGCGCAGCGACATCCTCCGCGACCTGGCCGATGCCACCGAGGAACGCACGTCCGACCTGCTGGCTGCCAACGCCCTCGACCTGAGCCGCATGGACCAGGCCGACCCGCGCTACGACCGCCTGCAGCTCACGGCAGCGCGCCTGCGCGACATTGCCCGCGACCTGCGCTGCGTGGCCGCACTGCCCTCGCCGCTCGGCCGCACGCTGAAGCATGCCGTGCTGCCCAACGGACTCGAGCTCAGCCGCGTGAGCGTGCCCTTCGGTGTCATCGGCATCATCTTCGAGGCACGCCCCAACGTGTGCTTCGACTGCTTCGCGCTCTGCCTGAAGGCGGGCAGCGCTTGCGTCCTGAAGGGCGGCAGCGATGCCCGCGACAGCTGCACCGCCATCGTCGGCCTCATCCACGACGTGCTGCAGCGCCACGGACTGCCTGCCAGTTGCGCGGCCTTGCTGACGAGCCATGCCGACACCGACCATCTGCTGCAGGCACGCGGCCTCGTCGACCTCATCATCCCCCGTGGCAGCAGCCGCCTCATCAACTATGTGCGGGAGCATGCCCAGGTGCCGGTCATCGAGACGGGTGCAGGGGTGGTGCACTGCTATGTCGACCGTGCTGCCGACCTCGCCAAAGCCCTCGCCATCGTCGTCAATGCCAAGACACGGCGCGTCAGCGTCTGCAATGCCCTCGACTGCCTCATCATCCACCGCGACCGCCTCGACTTCCTGCCCGTGCTGGCCCGCGAGCTGACCGCCAAGGGCGTGCGCATCGAGGCCGACGAGCGCGCCTGGCAAGCCCTTCAGGGCGTGGTGCCCCCGACCCTTCTTGCCGTGGCCGACGACCAGTCGTTCGGCACCGAGTTCCTGGCGCTGCGCATGGCCGTCAGGGTGGTCGATTCGCTCGACGAAGCCCTCCTCCACATCGGCCGCTACGGCTCGGGCCACAGCGAGAGCATCGTCACCGACGATGCCTGCGCGGCACAGCGCTTCCTCGACGAGGTCGATGCCGCCTGCGTCTATTGGAACGCGCCCACC
Source organism: uncultured Prevotellaceae bacterium (assembly GCA_902774815.1). Taxonomy (GTDB): domain Bacteria; phylum Bacteroidota; class Bacteroidia; order Bacteroidales; family Bacteroidaceae; genus Prevotella. The sequence goes on from CACYJV010000004.1 coordinate 39,682, forward strand.
AGCTTCACCGACGGCGCCCAGTTCGGACTCGGTGCCGAGATAGGCATCTCCACGCAGAAGCTCCATGCCCGCGGCCCCATGGCACTCGAGGAGATCACCACCTACAAATGGGTGGTCAAGGGCGACGGGCAGACGCGCCCCTGACACCGCACCGACAGCGAAGAGATTGACAGAACCCCCAAAAAACACAAAACCCTCCATACGACATGAGAACATTCCAATACGTACAGGACATCGGCGACCTCAGCGCCGCCCTCCGCGAAGCACAGGAAGTGAAGCGCGACCGCTACCAGTGGCAGCACCTCGGCCGCAACAAGACCGCACTGCTCATCTTCTTCAACAACTCACTCCGCACACGCCTCTCCACACAGAAGGCTGCCATGAACCTCGGCATGAACGTCATCGTGCTCGACGTCAACCAGGGTGCCTGGAAACTCGAGACCGAGCGCGGCGTCATCATGGACGGCGACAAAAGCGAGCACCTGCTCGAGGCCATCCCCGTCATGGCGTGCTACTGCGACATCATCGCCATCCGCTCCTTCGCAGGCCTCACCGACCGCGACTACGACTATGCCGAGACCGTCATGCAGCAGTTCGTGAAGTACAGCGGCAAGCCCGTCGTGGCCATGGAGACCGCCACCGTGCATCCCCTGCAGGCCTTCGCCGACCTCATCACCATCGCCGAGCATTGGGACCACCCCCTCATCACCCACCACCCATCACCCATCACCCCATCATCACCCACCACCCACCACCCAACACCCAAAGTCGTCCTCACCTGGGCGCCCCACTGCCGTGCCCTGCCGCAGGCCGTGCCCAACTCGTTTGCCGAGTGGATGCGCGCCGCCGACGTCGACCTCGTCGTCACCCATCCCGAGGGCTACGAGCTCGACCCGCGCTTCGTGGGCGATGCCCGTGTGGAGTACGACCAGAAGAAAGCCTTCGAGGGTGCCGACTTCATCTATGCCAAGAACTGGAGCTGCCCGGGCGTGACCAGTCCCGCCGACTACGGCAAGATCCTCTCGCGCGACATGTCGTGGACCGTCGATGCCGAGCACATGTCGTGGACCAACAATGCCTACTTCATGCACTGCCTGCCCGTGCGCCGTGGCCTCATCGTCACCGACGACGTCATCGAGGGTCCCCGTTCCCTCGTCATCCCCGAAGCCGCCAACCGCGAAATCTCCGCCCAGGTAGTCCTCAAGCGCATCCTCGAGAGCTTGTAATTGACAGTTGATAATTGATAGTTGATAATTGAAAATTGATAATTATGATTACCATCTGTCAATTGTGGGAAAAACCCTCGAACCCGTCCAAACTGAGCAGTAATCCGCACCCACGCGTAGGGGCAGACTCCCGTGTCTGCCCGAAAGAACATAGAGGAAAGCGCACCCAAGCGTAGGGGCAGACTCCCGTGTCTGCCCGAAGAATACAGAGGAAAGCGCACCCACCCGTAGGGGCAGACTCCCGTGTCTGCCCGAAAGAATGCAGAGGAAAGCGCAACCACGCGTAGGGGAACTATAAACTATAAACTATAAACTCTCAACTAAAAAAGATGTTATCTTTCGAATGTGACTATAACAATGGTGCTCATCCCAAGGTGCTGCAGCACCTCATCGACACCAACCAGAAGCAGAGTCTCACCTATGGCTTCGACGAGTGGAGCGAAAGCGCACGCCGCAAGATCCGCCAGGCATGCCAGTGTCCCGATGCCGACATCTACTTCCTCTCCGGAGGCACCCAGGCCAATGCCACCGTCATCGACTCCTGCCTCGCCACCTGCGAGGCCGTCATCAGTGCCGACACCGGACATATCAACGTCCACGAGGCCGGTGCCGTCGAGGCCAGCGGTCACCGCGTCATCGCACTGCCCTCTGCCGACGGCAAGCTCATGCCCGACACCCTCGCCACCTTCATGCAGGTGTACGAAACCGACGAGAGCCGCGACCACGTAGCGCAGCCCGGCATGGTCTATATCACCTTCCCCACCGAGATGGGAACCCTCTACACGGCCGACGAGATCACGGCCATCCATGCCATCTGCCGCAAGTACGACCTGCAGCTGTTCGTCGATGGTGCCCGTCTGGGCTACGGCCTCATGTCCACCGACAGCGACGTCACCCTGCCCTGGCTGGCCCGCCATTGCGACGTGTTCTACATCGGCGGCACCAAGGTCGGTGCCCTCTGTGGCGAGGCCGTGGTGTTCCCGCGCGGCAATGCCCCGAAGCACTTCTTCTCCAACGTCAAGCGCCATGGCGCCCTCCTCGCCAAGAGCCGTGTCGTCGGCGTGCAGTTCGACGCCCTCTTCACCGACAGCCTCTACTTCGACATCTCCCGTCATGCCATCGTCATGGCGCAGAAGCTCAGGCAGGTGCTCCAGGAGGCAGGCATGACCTTCTACATGCTCTCCCCCACCAACCAGCAGTTCATACTCCTGCCCACCGAGCAGGCTCACGAGCTCAAGCGCCGCATCGACTTCACCCTCTGGGGACCATCGCCGCAGGACCCCTCGCTCATGATCTGCCGCTTCGTCACCTCATGGGCCACCACCGAACAGGACATCGAACAGCTGCGCAAACTCCTCTAGCACGACACCCTCTTTCAGGCGACTGCACGAAGGGAAAGGAGAGGATTTGGGTATAGGGCTATGCTTTTGAGGATATAGAACTATGCTTTACAGGGTATAAAGCAATGACATAGAGGCTGGAAGTCAATGCTTTAGCGTCTGGGAACCAATGTTTTAGAGACTGAAAAGCATATTTTTCCAACTATTGAACGCCAATTCTATAGTTTACCGTGTTCGTGATAGCTGAAATAAAGGCCATCACAAACGATGACATGGTCGAGGAAATGGATGCGCATGGTGTCGCAAGCCTTCTTGACACGCTCCGTCAGGCGGTCGTCATCGCGACTGGGATGGGGATTGTTTGATGGGTGATTGTGGCAAAGAGCCAACACTGTAGCGTTCGCAAGTATAGCCTCCTTTATTATAACTCTCACGTCTACAGCAGTTTCCGTAATCCCACCATGGGAAATTTTCATGGGTTTGATGAGGCGGAAGTTCTGGTTCATAAGCAACACCCATGCCTCTTCAACGTCAAGGTCTTGCATACGCGTGCGCATATATTCATAAATGTCAGGCGCAGAACCCATCTGTTTGCGCTCTTCGGCCTTCTCGCGCTGGCGACGTTTGCCCAGTTCGCAAGCTGCAAGGATGCTGATTGCTTTCGCCTCGCCGATGCCATTATACTCGCAGAGTTCGCGAATAGACTTCTTCCCCAGCGTGTTCAGGTTGTTCTGGCAGTCAGCCAGCACGCGCTTCATCAGCTCCACGGCGCTCTCGCGTGTCGACCCTGAACCAATCAGTATCGCCAGCAACTCCGAGTCGCTGAGTGCCTCGGCACCCAGGTCGCGCAGCTTCTCGCGCGGCCGGTCTTCCTCGGCCCACTGGTTGATGCTCAGTTTGTTTGTTTCCTTCATCAGATGTCGATTCTCAAGGTTTACTGTCCGTAGTAGGTCCCTATGAAGAGAATGGCACCCGTGATGTTGTCTTTAATCATATAAAGGAACGGGCGCGTGGCATGGAACATGCAGTTGCGGTATTGCGGCGGACGAGCAGCGCCGACAAGGAAACTCTGCTCGGTGACGGCGGCGGCCTTCGTGCCGGTCTCGCTGACTTCAATGCGGGCCTTCTGCTTCATTTCCGATACGTAGACGGGCACGCCACGTTCTACATAGGCCAAGTGGCTGTAGTCTGCCCGACGGGCGTCGAACATCGAGCGTACGCCCAGCAGCTGCATCACGGGGATGAGGGGCAGCTCGACCTCGGTCTCGAAGCGCGGCAGCAGAATGTCGACACGGCAGGTAGTGCTCTTCTTCCATACTTTGTTGAAATCATCATAGCCGATGCTGCTGAGCAGGCGGTCGAGGCTGCTGTCCTCGTCGGGCAGCAGCACCACCATGCTGCAACCATCCGTGTAGGGCATGGTCAGCATCGCGAAGCCTTTCCCCTCGCCGTAACAGAAAAGATGTTTCTGGTGCATCAGCGGCAGCTTGACTGACGTGCCATCAGCCAGCGTGAAGTCTTTCAGGCGGGTGCCGTTGGCATCGAAGGTGTCGCTCCACTGGCTCTCGAAGTAGACGGCGTTCAGGGCAGTGAGCAGCGTGTTGGGGTCTATCTCGTCGACCATCTGCGGAATCATGCCGCGTGTCTGGGTGTTGCACCAGTCGTTCACGCTCTTCACGTTCAGGTCGTTGCTAATCCATGCCTGGTAGTTCCCGACGGCCTGACTACGGAAGTCTTCCTTCAGCTTCCACTTCGGGTTCACAAACAGCGCGTTGGCCATGCTGAAGCAGGAGCCCTCGCCGTTGCCGGTGAGGTAGGGAATGAGTTTCTTGTAGAAAGCATTCGCCGCCTCGGGCTGGCAGCCGAGCAGCTGGCTGACCTCGCTCTGCGTCTGGCCTGCAGCGCCGTTGTTGGTCATGCTGAGCAGGCAGGCGATGCTCAAGGGCGACAGCACGGTGCTCTTCTGCCTGCTGACGGCCTTGAGGAAGCGGAACGAGAGTTCGTTGACGGCATGGAGGTTGGACTTGTCGGCATCGGTCAGCTCGATGCGCACGAACTTGCGACGGTGGGCGGGGGCGACGCCGTCGCCCATGGCGATGACCATGTTCTGGCTGACGCGCATGCGCTTGCTGGGGTAGCCGACGAAGAATGCTTCGACCTCGGCATTCATGTCGGGCACCTCGATGGTGAACTGCCCGTCGACGTTGGTGACCACTGCCGACTTCTTGTTGCCGACGACGCGCACGGTGGCCCCGATGGCGGGCTGGTTGTCGGCCGCGTCGACGACGCGACCACGGATGGTGAGCTGTGCATGGGCGGCTCCGGAGACGAGGAGGAGCAGCCACAGGAGAAGAAGTTGTTGGCGCATGGTCGGTTCGATTTTATTTGTAGAAGTTCTTTTCGAAGGCGGTGAACTCGTCCTGGCGCAGGACGATGCGCTTCCACCAGGCTTTCAGGAAGCCGAGGCCGTAGCCCATGAGCTGCGTGAAGGCGGCGGGGACGCTGAGCAGGCCTACGCGGAGGCTGCGGTTCTTGCACGTGGAGTCGATGCAGATGATGACGGCATAGAGCAGCAGCGGCGACAGGGCGAGGGCGGCGACGACCAGTCCGGCGTAGGTGAGGACGAGTCCCATGTTGCAGCCGGGGCGCGAGGCGGAGAGGAGTCCGACGAGGGCCACGACGAGGGCCACGAGGGCGATGAGCGACAGCAGCAGCACGCCGACGGTGAACACCATGGGGAGCATGTGGACGAGCTTCATGGTGCCGGGGTGGCGCTTCTCGAGGTTGATGCGGGCAATACCCGAGTTGAACACCTGGCGGAAGAACTTGCGGAAGTCGGTGCGCCGCTTGTGCCACACCCATGCATCGGGCAGCAGGGCGGTCTTGTAGCCTGCCTCGACGATGCGGTAGGAGAAGTCGATGTCCTCGCCGAAGCGCATCTTCGAGAAGCCGCCGAGCTGCTGATAGACCTCGCGGCGGATGCCCATGTTGTAGGAGCGGGGATAGAACTTGTCGAGTTTTGCCTTGCCTCCGCGGATGCCGCCGGTGGTGAAGAACGAGGTCATGCTGTAGCTGATGGCTTTCTGCACGGGCGTGAACGAGGGATGAGAGGCATCGGGGCCGCCGAAGGCGGCAGGATATAGTTGAGAGTTGAGAGTTGAGAGTTGAGAGTTAACCGCCTTCAGATATCCCTTGGGCAGGACGACGTCGCTGTCGAGCACGATGAGCCATTCGCCGGAGGCACGCTCGGCACCGTAGTTGCGGCTCTGGCCAGGGCCGCTGTTGGGTTTCATGAAATACTTCAGCTGCAGCCGGTCCTCGTATTTTCGGCACACTTCCTCACAAGGAACCTTCGAGCCATCCTCGACGATGATGACTTCAAAATCCTTCACTTCCTGCTCGCAGAGGCTCTGCAGCAGCTCGTCCACTTCGTCGGGACGGTTATAAACGGGTACAATGATGGAGTATTTCATGATTACAATATTTTATTCGGGGGTACGGGGGTGCGGGGGTACGAGAGTAGCTTCGACGATTGCTCGACGATGCGGGGGTGCGGGGGTGCGGGGGTGCGAGGGTAGCTTCGACGATTGCTCGACGATGCGGGGGTACGGGGGTGCGGGGGTACGAGGGTAGCTTCGACTATTGCTCGGGGGTGCGGGGGTGAGGAAAGGAAACGAAAATAGTGAATAGCAAGTAGTCAGGATGACGGTCAGATACGAGTCTTGACAGTAATCATGAACTATTCGCTACTCACTATCAACTATTCACCAGGAGTCTTACTCCTTGACGCGCTGCAGGTAGGAACCGTCGCGGGTGTCGACCAGCACGAGCTCGCCCTCGTCGATGAACAGGGGCACGCGGATCTCAACACCTGTCTCCAGCGTGGCGGGCTTCAGGGTATTGGTGGCGGTGTCGCCCTTGATGCCGGGCTCGGAGTGAGTCACGCGCAGCGTGGTCTTCACGGGCATCTCAGCGTAGAGGATGGTGTTGGTGTCGGCATCGCTGACCACCTCGACAACGTCGCCTTCCTTCATGTAGTCGACGCCGGTGATGAGGTCCTTGGCGATGGGAATCTGGTCGAAGGTTTCCTGGTTCATGAAGATGTAGTCATCGCCCTCCATGTAGAGGTACTGATAGGCACGGCGCTCAACGCGTACGTCCTCGAGAGACTCGCCGATGTTGAAACGCTTCTCCAGCACGCGTCCGCTGACAACGTCCTTCAGCGTGGTGCGCATAATGGTGTTACCCTTGCCCGGCTTCACATGCAGGAAGTCGATGCAGAAATACAGCTTGCCATCCATGCGGATGCAAGTTCCTTTCTTGATGTCTTGTGATTTAATCATTGCTTGTCTGTATCGTTTAATTTATCGTATAAATTTCGGATGAAAGCCCCAAAACCGCTGCAAAGTTACAAATAAAATATAAAAAATCGCAGTTTTTGCATTTAATTTTCTCATAATTCTTTGTTATTTCGAAAATTATGCGTACTTTTGCACCCCAAAGTGAGAATTTCTCTGGAAATAACAACAAAATAAAACGATAATAGAACAATGAAAAGAACATTTCAGCCCCACAACCGTCGCCGCGTGAACAAGCATGGTTTCCGCGAGCGCATGGCAACGAAGAATGGTCGTCGCGTGCTGGCTTCTCGCCGCGCCAAGGGCCGCAAGAAGTTGACAGTATCTGATGAGAACCACGGAAAGTAATCCGACTGGTGGAACATGACGACAAAAAGGCAGCATGAGCTTCGGGCTTGTGCTGCCTTTTGTTTTTGGCATTACGCGGGTGGCGGGCAGACACGGGAGTCTGCCCCTACACGTGGACAGGGCTTTTATCGGAAAGAAATTGCCGGAAATTAACAGAAATTATTCCCAGAAACAAGATTATATTATTTTGGGGAATGACATAGCAGAGGGCACAGAATCGGCCTGCAGGGCCAGCAATCACAAAGCCCAGGGCAGCGCCCTGGGTAGTGCAGCACAAGAGGAAAATACGCCCTGCATGGGCAAAACCATCATGAAAGGTGCTGCCCCTGCGGGGCGAATTGTGCCATCTGCTTTATCACTCCCTTTGTTTTTGGCAATACGCAGGTGGCGGGCAGACACGGGAGTCTGCCCCTACACATGGGTATTGGAATGTAATTGCCTTTTGTACAAGGGCGGCGATGCAAAAAAATGTGCAATTCATTTGGTATTGCGCGCGGTTTTCATTAACTTTGCACCTAAATAATAATATATAAGGTATCAATGAAGACATCAGAGTTTTTCGGAAAATTCAAGAGCGGCTACCTTTGGGGCAACCTGCTGGCCATGGCTGTGCTGGTTGCACTGCTGGTGCTGGGCGTGAAATATGGCCTGGACATCTATACCCACCACGGCGAGAGCCTCACCATTCCGAACGTGAAGCACAAGGCCTTCAAGGACGCCGAGCGAATACTCGACGACCTGGGCATCATCGTGGTCGTCTCCGACACGGGCTACGTGAAGACGCTGCCGCCCGACGTGGTGCTGGAGCAGTCCATCGAACCGGGCGAGCACGTGAAGTCGGGACGCATCATCTACCTGACAGTGAACGCCCTGAGGACGCCGACCATCACCCTGCCCGACATCATCGACAACAGTTCGCTGCGCGAGGCCATGGCCAAGCTCACGGCGATGGGCTTCAAGCTGGGCATGCCCCAGTTCGTGCCTGGCGAGAAGGACTGGGTGTATGCCGTGCTGGTGAACGGCAAGAACGTCGTCACGGGCGACAAGATCTCGGTTGAAGACTCGCTGGTTATCCAGGTGGGCAACGGCATGCGTGACGCCAGCGACTCCGTGAACTACATAGACCCCATCTATCCTGAGTTCGACGAGAGCGACGAGATCGATGAGTTTGAAGTCGTAGAGACCGACGATGCCTCTCAGCAGAAGCAGCAGGCCACACCGACCACGACACCCGAGAAGAAGACTTCGACGGCCACAACAGAGACAAAACCATGAGCGAGGATTATCTTGACAACCTGGATGCCGATCAGGACGAGCTGACGCTGGAACAGGACGAACTGGACACCGATGCCGACGAACTGGGCGGTGCCGGACTCTACGAGCACTTCCGGTTCGTGGTGGACCCCGGTCAGGCCCCGCTGCGCGTGGACAAGTACATGCAGGAGAAGATGCAGCACTCGTCGCGCAACCGCATCCAGAAAGCCGCCGACGCAGGGTTCATACACGTCAACGACCGCCCCGTGAAGAGCAACTACAAGGTGAGGCCGAACGACGTGGTCACGCTCATGCTCGACCGTCCGCGACACGACAACACCATCGAACCCGAGGACATCGCCCTCGACGTGGTCTATGAGGACAACGACATCATGGTCATCAACAAGCCGGCAGGCATGGTGGTGCATCCGGGGGCAGGCAACTTCCACGGGACGCTGATCAACGCCATCGCATGGCACCTGAAGGACGACCCGCGGTTCGATGCCAACGACCCTGAGGTGGGACTCGTGCACCGCATCGACAAAGACACGAGCGGACTGCTCGTCGTGGCGAAGACACCCGATGCGAAATCGAACCTGGGACGCCAGTTCTTCGTTCACGACACCCATCGCTCGTACCTGGCACTCGTCTGGTGCAACTTCACCGAGGACGAAGGGCGCATAGAAGGCAACATCGGGCGCGACCCGAAGGACCGCCTGCGCATGATGGTGTTCCCGCCTGACTCCGAGATCGGGAAGCCTGCCGTCACACACTGGCGCGTCGTCGAGCGGTTTGGCTATACAACGCTCGTGGAATGCCGGCTGGAGACGGGCCGCACGCACCAGATACGCGCCCACATGCGGCACATCGGGCATCCACTGTTCTGCGACGAACGCTATGGCGGCACCGAGATTCTACGCGGCCAGCGCAGCAGCACGTACAAGGCATTCATCCAGAACTGCTTCAACATCTGCCCGCGACAGGTGCTCCACGCACAGACGCTGGGCTTCCGCCACCCGACGACAGGCAAGCAGATGGACTTCACATCGCCCCTGCCCGACGACATGCGGCAACTCATTGAAAAGTGGCGTGCCTACATCCACGGCACCACTGCCGACACTTTCACCGAATAGTAACGTTTACCAATAATAACCATCGTCATTCAACGAATAAAAAGAATAAAAAGAAACTATGGACACATTGAAAAGAACGATTGCCATCGTCTGTGGTGGCGACTCTTCTGAGCACGATGTCTCGTTGCGCTCGGCTCAAGGATTGTACTCCTTCTTCGATCACGACCGTTACGACATCTTCATCGTCGACATCAAAGGCACCGACTGGCACGTGAACCTGCCCGACGGCACGACAGAGAAGATCGACAAGAACGACTTCTCGTTCAAGTTCGAAGGCAAGACCGTGTGGTTCGACTACGCCTACATCACCATACATGGCACACCTGGCGAGAACGGCATCATGCAGGGCTACTTCGACCTGCTCCACCTGCCCTACTCCACCAGCTCCGTGCTCGTCGAAGCACTGACCTTCGAGAAGTTTGCACTGAACAACTACCTGCGCGCCTTTGGCGTGAACGTGGCCGACAGCATCCTGCTTCGCCGAGGCGAGGAGAACAAGTACACCGAACAGGAAATTGAGGAGCGGCTGGGCATGCCCTGCTTCGTGAAACCTGCTGCCGACGGCTCCAGCTTCGGCGTTTCGAAGGTGAAGAATGCCGACCAGCTGGCCCCTGCCCTGCGAAATGCCTTCATGGAGTGCGAGGAGGTGATGATTGAACGCTACCTGGACGGCACCGAGGTGACCGTGGGCTGCTATAAGACCAAGGAGAAAAGCGTGGTCTTCCCCGTCACCGAAGTCGTCACGACCAATGAGTTCTTCGACTACGACGCGAAGTACAACGGCCAGGTGCAAGAGATCACGCCTGCCCGCATATCGCCTGAGCTGACGGCAGCACTGCAGGCCGAGACCAGCCGCATTTACGACATCCTGCATTGCAACGGCATCATCCGCATCGACTACATCATCACGCGCAATGCCGATGGCACCGACCGCATCAACATGCTCGAAATCAACACCACACCAGGCATGACCGCCACCAGTTTCATTCCCCAGCAGGTCCGTGCCGCCGACCTTGACATCAAAGAAGTCCTTACCGAGATTGTAGAGAACCAGTTTTAGTGCGCTTTGCGCAGGTAATAGGTTATAGGTAAAAGGTAACAGGTTAAATCTGCAGAGATGGAAAAAAGCATCATGGAGGTTAAGTCGGAAGCTTTTGCTGAAAGAATCATCAAACTCCACGACTATCTGTGCAAGAATAAGCAAGAGAGAACTATCTCAAGCCAAATCTATCGCAGTGGTACCAGCATTGGTGCAAACATCGCAGAAAGCCGTTATGCCCAGAGCGACCTTGACTTTATAAACAAGCTGAGCATCGCCCTAAAAGAAGCCAACGAGACCTGTTACTGGTTAAATTGTCTGGAGAAGGGGAGTTTTATTGAACGTCGCGGATTCCTTTCAATGCAAAAAGACGCTACCGAACTGATAAAGATCCTGACTTCGGCCATAAAGACCAAGAAAAAGAATATGGCTATGACGGCCAACAAACAACAGTAACGAACCTATTACCTATCACCTGTTACCTATTACCTACGAATATGAATGAGTTTGACGAGATACGCCCTTACGAAGCGGGGGAGATGAAGCAAGCTTTCGAGGAGTTACTCAATGACAGACAGTTCAACCTGGTGCTGAAAGGGTTTGTGCCCTGGATGCCGAAGGCTGTCCGGCGCGGCTTGCTGCGACTGGCATTCACGGGAGTGAAGACGCCGCTCGACTTCCAGTTGCGGTTCATGAAGCCGGTGGTGAAGTTCATCATCCGTAAGCATACCGACGGCTGCCAGTTCGACGATGCCGAGCTGAAGGGCTTCGACTCACATTCCCTGCAGAGTAAGCCCACGCAGACGGCACAAGACACGACGTCGCCGCGCTATACCTTCGTGAGCAACCACCGCGACATCGTCCTCGACTCGGCGTTCCTCGACGTGATGCTCATCGAAGCCGGCTACCCCACTACCGTAGAGATAGGCATCGGCGATAACCTGCTCATCTATCCGTGGATCAAACGGCTGGTCAGGATGAACAAGGCATTCACCGTGCGCCGCTCGCTCACGCCTCGTGCCATGTTGGAGTCAAGCCAGCTGATGAGCCGCTACATCCACCACGCCGTGAACACGAAGCGCGAAAACATCTGGATTGCCCAGCGCGAAGGACGTGCTAAGGACAGCGACGACCGCACGCAGGATGCCGTGCTGAAGATGCTCGCCATGGGTGGCGAGGGCAATCCTGCCGACCGGCTGCGCGACCTGAACATCGTACCGCTCACCATCAGCTACGAGTTTGACCCGTGCGACTACCTGAAGGCACAGGAATTCCAGCAGAAACGCGACAACCCGGCCTTCAAGAAGAGCCGTCAGGACGACCTCGACAACATGCGCACGGGCATCTTCGGCTATAAGGGCCGCGTGGTCTATCGCTGCGCACCACCCATCAATACGTGGATCGACGAGCTTGCCTCGCTGCCCAAGACCGAGTTCTACACGGCACTGAGCCATCGCATCGACCACGAGTTGCACCGTAACTACGAACTCTATCCCTGCAACTACATCGCCCTCGACATGCTCAATGCCAACCGCGAGCAAGCCGAACACTACAGCGAGGCCGACGTGGCTGAGTTCGAGCAGTACCTGACAGCACAGCTTGCCAAAGTAAACCTGCCCGACAAGGACGAGGCATTCCTGCGCGAGCGAATGCTGACGATGTATGCAAACCCCCTGCGTAACTATCTGAAGACTGCCAAGGCAACAGAATAACAGCGTAACCGTATGATTATGAAACAGAACATCTGGAAAACAACGTCAGGCAACATGGCAACATGGCTGCCTTGTTGCCTTGTCACGCTGTTGCTTTGTTATTTTGCAACGTCCTGTACCTCTGAAAGCTACGAAACGGGCGATGGCCGCTACAGCTATCTGCGTACCGACTACGTAGAGGTACACACCTCGAAGCCCAAACAGATAGACTATGCCATCAGCGACCGTGACGAACGAATCGCCTTTAAGGAAGCCTTTGCCGTGAAATGGGCCGAGAAGGCCGACACCATCTACCGTGCCTTGCTCTACTACAACCGTACTCCCGACGGCAATAAGCCCATTCTTGTGCAACCCATCTACGTGCTTCAGCCAAAGGAGGCCGAAAGCGTGGAGAAGCCGAAGACCGACCCCGTCGGATTCGAAAGCGCCTGGCTGAGCGAAAACGGCAGGTACCTGAACCTCGTGTTCAACGTGAAGACAGGCAAGGCTGACGACGAGAAAGCTCGACAAACGATAGGCATCATGAGCGAAAACCTGCCTGATGGCACCCTTCGACTGACCTTACTCCACGGACAGGAGAATGTTCCGCAGTACTACAGCACTCGCATCTACGCCAGCATCCCTATGCAAGATATTTCACAACGCTTGCTGCTGAGCGTCAACACCTACGACGGACTCGTCGAGCGGGCATTCAACACGGAATAAACGACTTATCTTTTTATTGGCCCATGGCCGAACTGCCAACACAACATGAAGAAGTATTACTGTCTTGTCTTGCTGATTCTCTGCACCATCTCGCAGAACATTGCAGCCCAAAACGACGTTTCTCCCTCACGAGCCTACGGATTCAGGGTTTACGACGATGCCCGTCGTGACCTGTCGCTCGTGTCGTTCTACGTTGACAATCCCTCAGACATCACCGACGAAGCCACACACGGCCTGTCAAGTCTGCGTGCTGCAGCCTTCGACGGACGTTTTTACTACATCATGGACAGCGACGACGGCATGGTGGCAGCCCGATTCCTGGCTTTCGACAAGGACCGTAACGACATCGATACCATCATCACTTATGGACTGACTGACATAGAGGGGGGCATGCTCTTTCTCGACATGGCCTACGACACTTCGACCGACCAGCTCTACGGCGTGGCCTTCTGTATTGGCGAAAGTATCATCGACGGCGACGACATCGACGTGCCCCTGAACCTTTATACCATCGACCGAAAGACAGGACTATGCACCCTCGTAGGCACGCAGAACAGCCTCTACGTCGTGGCTATCGCCTTCTCTGCTGATGGTACTCTCTACGCGATGGCCAACGACGGCTCGTTGTGGCGGCTCAACAAGTCGAACTTCAAGGCTGAACAGCGGCTCTGCTCCACACGCATCGCCACGACGGGGCTGCAATCCATGGCCTTCGACGACCAGACAGGAATTCTCTATTGGACTGCCATCACCGAGAGCGGACATGGTTTCCTCGGCTCGTTCAGCATCACTGGAAGCAAGGCTACATACAAAGAGGTGGGAGCTACGGCCGACAATACGGAGGTGACGGGATTAGCCATCGAGAGCAATCCTCCCTCGAAACTGGCTCCGGCTGCCGTCAACGCGCTCAAGGCAACGGCCGACAAGACCGGTGCCAAGCGTGCCACACTGAGCTGGACAAACCCAACGACGCTCATAGGTAAGGATGCCATTACCGAAGCATTCGCTGTTCGCATCCATCGGAATGGGACTCTCGTGGCAGAGTTGACCAATCAAATGCCTGGAGCTGAAGCTGCCTATACCGACGAGGGGGCTGAAGGTCTCATCGAATATTCCGTAGTTGCGGCAAATGCTGCCGGCGAAGGGCGCATCAGCTATGCTGACACCATCTTTGTAGGCATCGACAAGCCAGGCCACGTCCGCCATCTCATAGCGACCCGCCCAACCAGTGCCAACGACATCTTCTTGAAATGGGAGGCTCCCGCCACAGGTGAAAGAGGTGGTTGGTTCGACGCTTCGCAACTGCGCTATGACATCGTGCGTCTGCCCGACAACATGAAGGTGGCCACAGGACTCACGGCCGACACCTTCACCGACAACACCATCGCGCAGCCCAATGCCTACAGCTATCGTGTCACGGCTCTGACCGATGCCGGCAGCGGACCGGCCACAGAGAGCAACTTTATCTACTCCGGACCTGCCATTTCGACACCTTATACCTGTGCTTTCGACACCGAAAACGCCATCTCTACATGGACGGTGGTCGACGAGGACGGCGATGGCTACAGCTGGGCACCAGCAGCCGACCGCTACGACACGTTCATGAAATATTTCCCTGCCGACTTCCTGAATCCTGACACAACGGCTTCCGACTGGCTCATCTCTGCGCCCATCCACCTTGAAACAGGGAAACACTATCGATTCCAATGGTCGCTACGCACGCAGGGGCCGCTCTTCCCCGTCAGCATACGCTCGACATTGGGACTGGCCAATGCCAGTCGCGACAGCTATCAGACCTTGCAGCAGCTCAACCACGAGGCTATTGACATGCAGGGAATGTTTGTCGATATGGAAACCATCATCCAGGTCAACGCCAGCGATGACTACGTCGTAGGATTCCAAGCCCTCAACCCCGTGTCGATGCACGTCACCGGCATCATCATTGAAGAGATGTCTGCCGTCGACTTGGCCGCCATCGATATCAACGGCCCCGACATCCCGTTGCTCAACGTCGAAACAAGCTACAATGTGAACGTGGCCAACAAGGGCTATAGCACCATCGAGGCCTACGATGTTGACATCATCGACGAAGCCGGCCATGTGCTGGGCACCGCTCGCGTCGACGAACCTATCGCTCCCCAGCAATGCCACACGGCGGCTGTCAGCTGGACACCTACGGCAACAGGTAATCAGCGCATTGCCGCACGGGTCCAGGTATCGGGCGACAACAACGACAACAACGACCAGACAGACTTCATAGACATTACCGTCTTCGACCAAGGCTCGTGGTTAGACCTCAAGGACGGCCATTTATTCAGCAGCGACGCTCCTTTCAATCTCATGGCAACGCACAGTGCCGTGCAGACCATTTACCCGAAGGATTCGCTGCAACTGTTACCCAATCCTGTGCAGATCACGGGCATAAAGTATTACTACAGTAAGAACGGCAACTTCTTCCCCGGCACCTTCCAAGCTAAGGTCTACATGGCGAATACCAGTCTCAACGCCTTCCCTGACGGCAACGCACAGTTCCTGCCCATGAGCGACTTTACACTCGTCTACGACGGACCGCTCACGCCAAATGCCGACATGGAAGAATTGGGCATTGCTTTCACGACGCCGTTCGTCTACACAGGGCAGGGCATCTGCATCTATACCCAGCACGAGACGACCAGCACAGGTTCATCGCTCTGGTGGCTCATCCATTACATGGGCACCGACGAGAACCATCACACCCTACTCTATAGGGGTGACACTGCCTACGACGGCACACAGGAGGTGGAATCCTCGCAAGAGTATCCCAACGTTTCGTTCTTCTTCCCGGTTATCGACCTCGGCATCGAGGAGGCAAAAAATGGAAAATGGAGAATGAAAGACAATATTGACGCCGTCTACGACCTGCAAGGACGCAAGGTCGACGAAGTGTCGGGCAGACACGGGAGTCTGCCCCTACAGCTTTCCAAGGGTATCTACATCGTTGGTGGAAAGAAGGTCGTGGTGAAATAGGGAGCCCAACCCCAGCCCTCCCCTCAAGGGGAGGGAGCAAACAATGTCGGGGACAGCACCCTGGGGAAGAGGTCAACAACCATAGAACGCCCTGAAAGTGTAAAAGCAAGGCTCTGCAGCTGTTGCTTTTACCCTTTCAGGGCGCAATATATAGAAACATCTCAATCATCCCCTTGTCTTCAAATAATAATCCTTCAATTGAAAAGACTAATCAGACTCCCCTCCCTTGGGGAGGGGCAGGGGGTGGGTTTTTATTCTTTACTTCAGTCGTTTGCTTAGCTGTTCCAGCATGTCGGCTGTCATGGCCGTGATGTCATACTTCGGCTGCCAATCCCATTCACTGCGGGCAGCGCTGTCGTCGAGGCGGTCGGGCCATGAATC
This sequence comes from uncultured Prevotellaceae bacterium, assembly GCA_902774815.1. GTDB lineage: Bacteria > Bacteroidota > Bacteroidia > Bacteroidales > Bacteroidaceae > Prevotella. Next base: position 56,184 of record CACYJV010000004.1, read on the forward strand.
GGCGATGGCCTGCTTCAGCGGATCGACGTCGTACTCCATCTCGAACTCCGGACGAAGTTTCTTGATCTCAGCGAAGATGGTCTCGGGTGCAAAGCTCATCGAAGCCACGTTGAATCCGTTGTGGTGAATCAAGCGTGTGGGATCGGCCTCCATAAGCGAAATAGCAGCATGAAGGGCATCGGGCATGTACATCATGTCCATGAGCGTTCCTTCCTTGATGGGGCACACGAACTTCTCGCCACGCACGGCCGAGTAGAAGATGTCGACGGCGTAGTCGGTCGTACCACCGCCCGGAGGCGTCATGTAGGAGATGATGCCTGGGAAGCGCACCGAACGCGTGTCAACGCCATATTTATGGAAATAATACTCTGAGAGCAATTCGGTGGTGACCTTCGAAACACCGTAGATAGTACGAGGCCGCTGGACCGTGTCCTGCGGGGTCATCATACGCGGGGTCTCCGGACCGAAGGAACCAATGCTACTGGGGGTAAATACGGCACACTTGTGCTCGCGGGCCACTTCCAAGATGTTCAACAGACCGTCAATGCCTATCTTCCAGGCTAACAAGGGTTTGCGTTCGGCAACGACCGAGAGCAGGGCAGCCAAGTTGTAGATGCTGTCGATATCGTACTTACGCACCACCTCGGCGATCTGCTCGCCATTCGTGACATCGGCGATGGCCGATGGGCCTCCATCGCGCAAATCACCGGTAGGCTCTGCACCTGGAATGTAACCAGCCACGACATGCTCGGCACCGTAGCGTCTACGCAGTTCACGGGTCAACTCACTGCCGATCTGACCTGTGGAACCAATCACTAAGATATTCTTCATATTCTATTAAGGTGTTAGATATATCATTTACGCCACAAAATTACGAAAAACTTTCTTCTTTCATCTTTCATCTTTCATCTTTTTTCCTTGACTTTAACTTCTTTAACGTCTTGGAGAGTGATTTATTGAAATATATTTTGTTATTTTGCAGAAAAATAGGAGTAAATCTAATCAACGTAAATCTAAGAATCATGTACGGAAAAATGAAAGAACATCTCAGCCAGACACTGGCCGAGATTCGCGAGGCAGGACTCTACAAGGAAGAGCGCCTCATCGAAAGCCCGCAGCGTGCTGCCATCGAGGTCGCAGGCAAGGAAGTGCTGAACTTTTGCGCCAACAACTACCTTGGCTTGAGCGATAACAAGCGCATCATCGAGGCTTCGAAGAAGATGATGGACGAGCGCGGCTTCGGCATGTCGTCGGTACGCTTCATCTGCGGAACTCAGGACATTCACAAACAGTTGGAGAAGGCCATCTCTGAGTATTTCAAGACCGAGGATACCATTCTCTACGCGGCTTGCTTCGATGCCAATGGCGGCGTGTTCGAACCATTGCTCACCGACGAGGATGCCATTATCTCCGATGCCCTGAACCATGCCTCCATCATCGACGGCGTACGCCTTTGCAAGGCTAAGCGCTATCGCTATGCCAATGCCGACATGCAGGACCTGGAGCGTTGCCTGCAGGAAGCCCAGGAGCAGCGTTTCCGTATCATCGTCACCGACGGTGTGTTCTCGATGGACGGCAATGTCGCCCCAATGGACAAAATCTGTGACTTGGCCGAGAAATACGATGCACTGGTCATGGTCGACGAGAGCCATTCAGCAGGCGTAGTCGGCAAGACAGGCCACGGCGTGAGCGAGTTCTTCAACACCTACGGACGTATTGACATCTATACTGGCACATTAGGAAAGGCCTTCGGCGGTGCCCTCGGTGGCTTCACCACAGGTCGCAAGGAAATCATCGACATGCTGCGCCAGCGCTCACGTCCTTATCTGTTCTCCAATTCACTGGCTCCCTGCATCATCGGTGCATCGCTCGAGGTGTTCAAGATCCTCGGCGAAAGCGACGAACTGCACGACCGCCTCGTTGAAAACGTGGAGTACTTCCGCGACAAGATGATAGCCGCCGGCTTCGACATCAAGCCCACACAAAGTGCCATCTGCGCCGTCATGCTGTATGATGCCAAGCTGTCGCAGGTCTATGCCGCCAAGCTGCAGGAAGAGGGCATCTACGTCACTGGTTTCTACTATCCCGTGGTGCCGAAGGGCCAGGCCCGCATCCGCGTGCAGATCTCTGCCGGTCACAACCGCGAGCAACTCGACAAGTGCATCGCAGCCTTCATCAAGGTCGGTAAGGAACTTGGTGTGCTGAAATAATAAAAGAAGCCCACACACAACCCACCCCCAAAAACCCACCCCCAACCCCTCCCCAAGGGAGGGTAGCTTGAAAACCCTTTCAATTGAAAAGACTAATCAGGCTACCCTCCCTTGGGGAGGGGTTGGGGGTGGGTTTTTTATTTTATGGCTGACTCTCTCCCTCTACGTATTCTTCAAGCAACAAGTGCTCACCATCAAAGACGGCATAGGTGAACTGCCAAATCCAATCGCCCAAGATGAGCATACGAGGACGACGTGGCGTATCCTGACCTTGCTGGCGCTGCGTTCGGTCAGGCGGCGCGGGCAACGAAAGGTCGAGCTCGATGTGGCGATGGCCAAAGATGAATACGTCTATGTCGGGGTGTGTCTGCAGATAATCCTTGGCATAGAGCACCAGATGCTCGCGATCCTCACCCATATAGGGAGGCTCTTTGCCGTCGGCACGCTTCAGTCGTGAGTGCTTGGCCCAGCGCTGGCCCAACTGCATGCCCCACCACGGATGCACAAAGTTCAGCAAACGCTGGCAGACACGATTGTGGAACATCCATTTCAGGAACTTAAACTTGCGGTCGGGATCACCCAAACCATCGCCATGAGCCAGATAGAACACGCGTCCATAGATGTCGGTCGTCAGCGGCTGGCGATGAAGGATGACGCCACACTCCTGCTCCAGATAGCCATAAGTCCAAATATCGTGGTTACCGGTGAAATAGTGCACCTCCACCCCATTGTCGGTCAGTTCCGAGATTTTTCCAAGGAAACGCGTGTAGCCTTTCGGCACAACATGCTTGTACTCGTCCCAGAAGTCGAACATATCGCCCAACAGGTAGACAGCGGCAGCCTTTTCCTTGATGCTGTCAAGGAATCTCACAAGGCGACGCTCCTGCATGCGCTGATGTGGTATCGCCAGTGAGCCAAGGTGGGCATCGGCCAGAAAATAGACGTTCTTCATTATTATATAGTTGATAGTTGACAGTTGAAAGTTGATAGTTATGATTACTATTCGTGATAGTACCGCCTTTGGCGCTACTACTATATCGATTAAATCATATAATACCCATATTCTTCTTTTTGGTCTTGATGATACTAGTGAGAATCTTTATGATTTCAATGTTGTCGGCCTCCATAGAGTAGAACTGCTTGTTCGTAAGGTAGCCTCCCGTGTACAATTTCTTTAACCAGTAAAGTGTTTCATCGGCTTCTTTAAGTGCAATTGACAGTTTGCTAACAAAGTCGGCATCGCTCTGAGCATTCTGGCTTTCCGTGATATTGGCCCCTATGCTTGTGCCGCTGCGATAGACCTGTTTTGCCATAATGGTCTCAATATTCCCATTGACAAGATACTTATACATCAGCACTATCCTGTCGGTGAAACAATCGGCTTTTATCTCTATAAGGGATCTTCTTCTAGGCAATACCATTATCCACCGCTGCTAAGAGTAATCACAACTATCAACTTTCAACTCTCAACTGTCAACTGTTCATTCGAACCCCAGTTCCACGCGTGCCTCTTCGGACATCATAGACTGGTCCCAGGCAGGTTCGAACACGAGGTTGACAGTACAGCCCTTCACCCCCTCAAGTGCATCCACTTTCTGGCGGACATCCTCCAGGATGAAGTCGGCAGCCGGACAGGAGGGAGCCGTGAAAGTCATGTCAATCTCCACTTCGCCGTCGTCCTTTACCTCTATGCGATAGATGAGTCCAAGCTCATAGATGTCAACGGGAATCTCAGGATCGTAGACGGTTTTCAGCACGTCAACAATCCGTTCTTCAATCCAAATTTTCTCGGTTTGTTCCATATATGTCTGCAAAGATAATGGAATTTGAAGACAACACAAAATTTTTTAATTGATAATTGACAATTGATAATTGACAGTTATGATTACCTTATTCCTTTTGCGGTTTCCACAGACAGGCCAAGCAGACAAGGGAAATCATAATTATCAATTATCAATTTTCAATTATTAATTTCGAACAGGAATCTGTTCGATTATCTCTTCTTCCGTCACCAGGTTGAAGTCGCCTGCGACAGAATTCTTCAGTTGTGAGGCAGCTATCGAGAAGTCCAAGCAGTGTTGTGGCTGGCCATTCCACTTTTCTGCGGCATGGATGTAGGCTGCAACGAAGGCATCGCCCACACCAACGGGATCGACTATCGGGTATATGTCGTAGATATGGCCTTGATAAATCTCGCCCTCATACCACAGCAACGCCGTCAGCGTGTGATGAGTGGAGGTTATCTGGTTGCGCAGGCCCAGCATCATCTCGCGACAGTTCGGGAACTGGCGGTGCATCTCGTCGAAGTAGCGACGATAGGCATCCATGTCAAGTTCGGTATCAGCCATCATGTGATCCATGGGTACCTGCTTCACGCCCGTAGCCACTTCCCACTCGTCCTGATCACCGAAGATATAGTCGCTGTACTGCATCAGCGCGTTCAGCGTCTTGTGGGCATCGGCACCTTCGTAGCGCCAAAGGTTCTTGCGGAAGTTGATGTCGCACGTGATGCGCAGTCCCATGTTCTTGGCCGTCTGCACTGCCTCGAACGTGGCATCGGTGGCCGACTGCGACACGGCACAAGTGATTCCCGAACAATGGAAGATGTCCGTACGGCTGAAGATGTCTTTCCAAGGGAACATGCCTGGTGCACACGAGTAGAACGATGACCCACGGCGGTCGTAAACCACCTGAGAGCGGCGCAGTCCGGCAGCTGCCTCGAAGTAATAGGTGCCCAGACGATCACCACCGCGCACCACGTCGTGCGTGTCAATGCCGTAGTAGCGCAGTTCGTTCAGGCAGGCCTGCCCCATTTCGTTCTGCGGCACGCGCGACACGTAACCCACCTTGTTGCCAAGCATCGCCAGCGACACGGCCACGTTAGCCTCGGAACCACCAAACTTGCCCGTCCACGACGTGCCTTGCTTCAGCCGCATGTGCTCGTCCTTCGACCACCGCAGCAATATCTCGCCAAACGTTACGATCCTCTTCATATTAGTTTATTAAGCTATTCTTTGGCAAAGATACGAAAAATCGAGCGCAGAACAAAAGAAACGCGTTTCTTTTTTATGCCGAGATAGAGTATCTTCGCGACTTTTGTCGCAAAGATACGAATAAGTGAGTGAAAAACCAAATTTATTTGAGTTTTTCCGAGCGGGAGTATCTTCGACGAATGTCAAAGTTACGAATAAGTGAGTGAAATGCAAAGCAAAAAACAAAGTTTTTGATTTCATTTCCGAGCGGAAGTATCTTCGACGATTGTCAATGATACGAAGATGATGTCGAACTGCAAAAAGAAACTGACAGATCTGTTCAACAAAAACATTCAGGCCGCCTTCCTCCTCTGCGGATGGAAAAGCGGCCTGTATAAAATGCGGTTTAGGGAAAATTTGTCTTGCCCTGAATCTCTTAGAGCTTAGCGATGTGCTTGGTCAAACTCGACTTCAGGTTGGCAGCCTTGTTCTTGTGGATGACATTGGTCTTAGCCAGCTTGTCAAGCATCTTCTGCACCGAAGGATACAGCTTCATAGCCTCTTCCTTGTCGGTCATAGCGCGCAGCTTGCGAACTGCATTGCGCATGGTCTTGCCATAATAACGGTTGTGCTCGTTGCGAGTCTTGGTCTGACGAATTCTCTTCAGAGATGATTTGTGATTTGCCATTGTTCTTTTAACTTTTTAATTGTTGAATAATGTTACGACGGAAGCCTATGGGTCTTGCGCTTCTGAGGGCTGCCCTGAGCCGGCGGCGAACCGCCTTTCGTCACCATTTTCTCGCCGTCTGGCGGTTAGCGATAGCGCATCGCTGCGCAGATGACAAATTCCTGTTGATTGAAAGTAGTCCCTAGGAGAGTCGAACTCCTCTTTAGAGAATGAAAATCTCTCGTCCTAACCGATAGACGAAGGGACCAAGGCTTTTTGCTTCTTTCAGTAAAGTGGGTGCAAAGGTAAGGATTTTTTTTTAATCCACCAAATTTTTCTTTATCTTTTCATTCTTTCGGAACAAATTTGCACTTTTTCGCCCCTCTACCTTTGCTTTTTCGCGCACGTACCATACCTTTTCGCGCAGGAACCATTGCTTTTTTTGCCGAAAGACCATTGCTTTGCAGGCAAGTACGCAATGCTTTGTCGCCGACAACTCAATGCTTTCTCGCCCATAAACCAATGCTTTCGAGTCAACAACTCAATGCTTCGTCGCTTACAAAGCAATGACCCGCAGTCTGCAAAGCATAGCTCTATACCCCTATAAAGCTATGCTTCTTATCGTACAAAGCTATGGGTCTTGCAGCATAAAGCTATCCTTTGTTCGCTCCGAGGTAAAGATTATTGACGATTTCTGAATCATTCATGTTCAATTTATGATAATTCCTGTTTGATCATAAAGAAAACAGCTTTGTGGTCGGCCTCTGGCCTCAAAATCAATAGAAAATCTTTTTGAAAATCAATCAGTCCGTGAAAGATTTTTGAATCAATTTTTGAAAGATTTTGAGCGTAGCGACCCAATGACTATTAGAATTCATTTCATTCGCAACATTCTTTCCCCGCTACGCTCTGTTCGCTATCTATGTTGTGCGACATCTTCCTATACTACCTGTGTTTTTATTTTTTGCTGCAACTGCTGCCAGTTTGCAAAAGTTATTGATGCACCGTGTGTTACGGACTGGCAGCAACATGGCAGCACTGGCAGCAAACCCCGATTTTAACTAAATATTAACACTTTTCTCACTTTCTAACGTAGTGTATGTTCAGTGTATGTTTAGTGTATTAACTTTGTTACCTCGTTACCTTGAACTTATAGCCCAGCGTCAACATGAAGGCACGGTTGCGCATGTGGCCGACATCCTCCTTGGAGATATTCGCCAGGCCAAACACGTAGCGGGCGTCCAGCGAGAGGTTTCGCCATTCGTAGGCAATGCCCACGGGGATGCCCAGGTCGAACGTGTTCACCACTTCCTTAATACTACCGTCGACCTCTACTCCCACAAGACCACTCATGGAAGGATCTCCTATTGTAGTCATGCCTTCATCCTGGGGATTAGCGAATGCCGCCACCTCCGATTATAAGTTGAAACCATATCAGCTGGGCCTTCGTCATACGGATCAATTCACGTACACTTTCTTTACCTTGCCGTTACGCATGCGCACGATGTTGATGCCGCGCCCAAGCTGCTGGCGCTCGATGCCGTTCACGTCGTAGATGCGGTCAATGCTCCCGTCGTCGGCTCCACCAGTCTGGATGCCCTCGATGGCGGTGGCGTCGAACTCCACAATCTGTTTGAAATTTTTCCAGCCGTAGGCTTCACGGTAGGCATCAGCACAGCCCTCAGGCACATGAATCACGCAATTATACTTATTGACATAGAAGAACTGGGATACTCCCTCACTATAGGCCTCTCCATAATCATTCCTCTTAAAGTAGTCAGCCGGATCCACCACGGGAGGATCCTCGCTGTAGCAATAAATTTTACCCAGGGGATAATCATAGTCAAAGAATGCACCATAGTAGATGCTTGTCACAGGGCAGATCCGTCCGCCGATAGTCACCTCTTTCTGTATTGAAAACTCCTTAGCATCCCAGTCGACAGCATCACATACTTCTGCCGTGCCATCGTCCTTCAGTCTGTAGCCAATACCATCAATCTCTACATCATAAGGCTCCACGATACGATAGAAATTCCGCCAACCAGAGGTATTGCGATATGCTCTCTCAGCCCCTTGAGGAACATGAAGAACCAGACGCACCTTGCGCCTCAACCCTTCATCAAATGAATAAGGGAATACATTATCGGAATAATACCCACCATATTCAAAAGGCTCTACTTGATCAATCCAAACATCTTTCAAATGATAATTTTCATTGAAAACACCATCACCCAGCATTTTCAGAGACTTAGGAAGGTAAATAGTCTTTAATCCACTACTGCGGAATGCCCACGTATCGATAGCCTCAACTCCTTCAGGGACTATTAGCGTTTGGAGGTTTTGAGTATAAGAAAATGCACTGAGTGGGATGATTTTTAGGCTATGAGAAAGGACCAATTCAGTCATATTAAAACAGTCACTAAAGGCCCCTTCACCCAATTCCTCTAATCCTTCAGGCAAAATAACAGACTCCAGTTCGCTACAATGTTTGAATGCCCAATTACCAATTTTCTTCAATGTCTTTGGGAACGTTACTTGGCGGAGATTGGAACACTCACGGAACGCAGCTCCCCCAATTGTCTGCAGGCCCTCAGGCAGCACCACTGTCTCCAGCTTCTTATCATACATAAACACATTAGCACCGATTTCCTTCAACGTATTAGGGAACGTTACTTGGCGGAGATTGGAACACTCACGGAACGCAGCTTCCCCAATTGTCTGCAGGCCCTCAGGCAGCACCACCGTCTCCAGTTTCTTATCATACATAAACACTTTAGCACCGATTTCCTTCAACGTATTAGGGAACGTTACTTGGCGGAGATTGGAACACTCACGGAACGCAGCTTCCCCTATCGACAGCAGGCCCTCAGGCAGCACCACCGTCTCCAGCTCCTTGAACTCTTTGAACACATCAGCGCCGATACTCGTCACCTTGTACTCGACATCGTTCAGCGTGTATGTGCCCGGCACCACGAGGTTGGCCTCCAATTGGCAGGTATCTGCTTTATAGAGCCTTGCCGTTTTATCCTCATTTAAGAGATATGTGTAGATGCCATCTGACACTCTACCCGGGTCGAAGACGTTCTTAAACCTGCACCAATCTGCCTGTCCCATATACAGTTCAGTCAGACCCTTGGGTATCGATAGCACGGCATTGCTATACACCTCGGCATCAAAAGCTCCGGTATATCCGTCCGTCGGAATCACAGGACACGAAGCCTTCATCTTTGCATTGACTGACTTTATGCCTTTGCAGCCATCGAAAGCACCACCGGAGATACTGGTCAATGATTCCGGCAGCTCGACCGACTCCAAATTAGTGCAATTCCCAAAAGCTTTATAGCCAATGTTTTTTATTTGCTCTGGGAAACTGACGGTCCGAATGTTCTTGCAGTTCGTAAATAGGTTGTTGTTAACGGTCTCAACACCTGCAGGTATCTGCAAGTCGACAATCTCCTGATCGTTTTCATAGAGTGAACTCTCTTGAATATAAAGATCTCCGGCCGTCAGTCGGCAGAACGACGCCAGATCGGCAACATGCAGATTGGCACTGCTACTGAAAAACGCAGCCTCCCCAATTCTGGAGAGACTTTTGGGCAGCCAGATGTCTTTCAAATCCTTACAATTATAAAAAGCTAAACGGCCAATGGAAGTCAGGCCTTCCGGGAGTTTCAAAGTGCGGATGTTAAATCCCGCATATATGCAATCTGTGATGGAAGTGATGTCGTCGGGCAACTCCCAGTCGACGATTTCTTCACCGTTGAGCATTAAGTGTAAAGGAATTTCGTTGATGCCATAATGGGTAAAGTCGTGTTGAATCTTCATATGCCAGAATGCTGACAAATCCTTCACGTGGACCGATAGTTCGTCCATACCGCAGAAAGCTGCTGCTCCAACTTCTTTCAGCGATGTGGGAAGGTAAACATCTCTAACAAAAAGACACTCCCCAAATGCACCCTCACCAACGACCGTGACACCTTCAGGAATCGTCACACTCTTGAGACTCAGACTCCAAGAGAAAGTGAAGTCTTTAATGGTATCAACCTCTTCAGGAATGACCAGGTCGGTCAGCAGTTCGTCGTTGAGGTAAAGATAATGCTCTAAAAATAATGGCTCGACCTTAATCTTATCACTATAGCCATTCACTGCAGCGATGATGCACTTACGGTCAATCTTGCAATAGGCTGCCAGGTCGGTAATATACAGATTCTTGCAGATATTCTCATAAATCTTATATGGGGTTGGGCTAATGGCCATCGCGTATATCGTCTCGATCGTGCTGGGAAGATGCAGGTCACGGGTGCAGACAACACAACCTTCAGCACCCGAAAAGGCCAGCGAGTCGATGCCTGCCACTCGATAGCCATTCACCTCGGACGGAATGGTCAGCACCGGGCAGAGTTCGTATGTCGCAGTTTGCACGGTGTCGGCTGCGACAAAAGCATGAGTGGCAACGAAGCAACGTTTCTCGGCCTCGCTGTCGACACGGAAGCGCATGTCGATGCCTTCCACGGTCTGGGCTACAAACACGTCGCCATCGTCGGCAAACGACGTCATCGGAAGCCATGAGGCAACCATCATCAGGGCTGAAATCATCAAAGTCTTTTTCATCATGATTCAAAGTTTTTAGTTATCTGCCGCAAAGATAGAAAAAAGCATCAATAAATGCAAGAAAAAGAGTGTGCAAAAACTGTGCATTTGATTTTATCGTAGGGGCAGACGCCCGTGTCTGCCCTTCAAAACGCCCGTGTCTGCCCGCCTCCATGCCATCTGCCTCCTTAGAAACGACTTCTCCTGCAGACTACTTCACCACGAACTTCCGCCCGTTCTGGATGTACACGCCCTTCGGCAATTTACGATTTACGGATTTACGATTTTCGATTATTCTTCCGCTAAGGTCGTAGATGGCTGCATTGCATGTCGGTTTATACTGTTTAGGCAAATCTACGTCCAATATGTCCTCCTTCGGAAGAATGTGGGCATCAAACTTGACCTCTTCATTAACAGTGCAGAGCATCAGCCTATAGATGGCACCTGTCCTATTCCCCAAAATGGGGAACAACAGCCCACGAAGGCTTCCCAGCCCTTCAACCATCTCTCCTTCAGAGGTTACGTGCAGATGGTAATACTCGTTGTCGTATGAGACGTAAGCATCTCCATATTTCAATAAGTCGCCGGAATTCCAAATGGTTTTGATTTCGTTGTCGAACATGATGGTCAGGATATTACCAAACGGCATGTTGAAATCGTAGAGAAGATGTGCATCTTTTCTCCCATCTTCAATAAACCATACTTTCCTATCCTCCTCGTATATACCCCCGAAATATTCCACTTTGCCACTTCGCCGGTGATTGTTGGCATACAGCTTACAACATTGTCGGCCATTGATAACAGTGTCACCACTCGTGAAATACTGGTAGGTCCAAGCGGGTATATCAACATCGCCAGGAAAACTGCCACAATACCATACTTTATGGTCTTCTATCGTAGGTCTGTAGGTGTAGGTGCCGACACGTTCCATATCGAAATCAGCAGTGAAAAAAGTGTACTGGTCGTCAGTAAATGACAGAAACCTGAGGCTGTCGCCCATTGCTAATGACTTCAATCCATCAACTACTGCTAATCCTGTTTTCAAGGACCCTATTCCGGAAATCCAGATGTCGCAAGGCTCTGTCTCGTCATCCACATATAAATAATAGCGGTCCCGTAGTTGACCGTTGACATTGACAAGGTCGGCCATACGGATGTCGCCTTGAGCCTGGACAATACCATTTCCCCAATACGTGGAATGGCTACCCATATCCATATCAAATGCAAAGATGCAATTCTCTTTCATGCCCTCTTCCATGTCATAAGAGAATGTCCTATAGGCAGTCTCTCCGAGCAGATATCTGACGATGGTGTCTTCTGGCGTTTCATAAGCAAGTTTGTAGCGATGACGGCTATAACCTTGAAGTGTGACCACCGTGTCTCCTATTATACGCAGCGACACCTTTTCCGAGTTGCCGTCTGCCTTAATCCGTTCATAGTTCCAGCAATGGCCTGTCTCCAGCATTTTCTGAATATGCAGACCGTACCCTATATTACTAGCCAACACAGAGTGGCTACAGAATACTGACAGAAGCAACAGTAGGTATATAACGATTCTTTTTACGATTGTTTTCATGTTATGCAGAAGATTGTATGAGCGTTTTCTCTTCTCTAATACTTTGACAAGAGCAAAAAAGAAATATTAAAATTACAACTTTTCTCACTTTCTGACGTAGTGTATGCTTAGTGTATGTTCAGTGCATGTATGAAACGAAGCAAAAGCCTTCATTTGCAGGCACTTCCAACGCTTTTAGTGTACCCTCTCTGAAATTTCTTTCAAAAAAAACAATTAACTTTGTTACCTCGTTACCTTGAATTTATAGCCCAGCGTCAACATGAAGGCACGGTTGCGCATGTGGCCGACATCCTCCTTGGAGATATTCGCCAGACCAAACACGTAGCGGGCGTCCAGCGAGAGGTTCTTCCAATCGTAGCCAATACCGACGGGAATGCCAACATCGAACTTGTTTACCTCGTCACCGAGGTCGCCATCCACATTTCCACTCTGAAGACTGACTATCGGATAATTGCTGCCGAGTTCGAAATCATCCCTTTGTGACGTCGTTGCCACAGAGCCTATTGCTATATATCCCTTGACATGGCTGCGGACGCAGTAGCCAAGTTGCAGGCCTGTGCGCAGCGACAACCCCTGCCATGGATGGAATGCCACCGTCAATGGCACTACCAGGTAGTCAAGGCTATATGTCAAGCTACTTTTCTCGAAGATAACCACACCCAGCCTTGATTTCTGCCCAGAAATCAAGGCTTCGCTTCTGTCTAAGCTGAAGTCGCGGGCACCCAGTTGCGTGTAGTTCACACCTGCTTCAAACGACCACAAGGGGCTGAGCCCATACTCCAGGTTGAAGCCGCCCGTCAGCCCCACCTTGTCGGTGGCTCCGCCGGCACCGCTGCCGGTGAACGTGGCGATGGTCATTCCTACTCGCGGCTCTATTGTCAGCCGTCCTTTCTCTTGTGCGTTGCTGCCCAATGCCACCAGCATCAGCGCAGCGGATAATAGTATTATCTTCATAGGTTGTTTCCTTTTTGTTTTTGCTCTTTTAAGTATTTTTCCCATAGCTCTCTTTTTTCCCACATCCATTTCAATTTTCTGTACCTCATATCAGAAAATGGCAGATGGTCTGATTTAACAAAATGATATCTTCTTGGGCTAGATAATACCCCTATCGTGTCATGCATTTCTTTCAACACTTCCTCATGAATCATGCTGATATAATAGACCATTTCAATGGTATCGCTATCTATCAGCCTATATTTACTCTTGGTCAGCATCCAATAGAAATATAGGGGCTTAATTACAAAATAATATGGTTCATATCGGTTTGCTTCTATGATGTCACCATGTTTAGTATAAACTCCAAAATCCCATTTCCATTGATTGTTTTTTTTGCTATATCCATAGTATTCATATAGATTGTCCCAATTAACGTCTTGTGTTCCAACATGATGGTACCTCAAATAATTGCACGAGGTCATATAGCCGCCATCCTCAAAGAAAAAGAGTAATTCTTCGGGGCTATTCTCTAAGTCCTCTGCAATATAATAACCATCTGTTCTAATTCCATCATGACGGAACTGCTCTGGATCCTGATACTTTATATCAGAGATAGTTTTTATATAATTTCCAAATGAGCAAGATATCAACATTGTACTTGTTACCAAGCCAAATATGAAAAACCTAGTATAGTGATATTTTAAAAATTCCATAGTGTCAACGGATTATTATAACCAAAGTAAGAAAACATTCCAACTCTCATTTTGTCAATATCAGCTGTACTTTCGTCATACGGTCATATTATTATGTTATCAGCGCCGCAAAGATAATAAAATCCATCAAAAAATGCAAGAAAATCAATGTGCAAAAAATGTGCATTTTACAAACGGCTGATTATAAGACGGTTACAAGGGCGTCCCAATCGCTTGGTTTTCCGCTTTTCTTCATGGCTTTCTCGTAAAGACGGCGGCGCGAGGACGTCACAGACTCACGGCTGTGGGCTGTCAGCAGGGCTATATCGGACGGTTTCACCCCGATTTTCAGCAACAGGCAGACGTGGTACTCATGGGCGTTCATGGCGGTCAGCGACGTCAGCTTCGACCGGAAGTTCGGATAGACGGCGTTCACCATCTGGTGGAGCTGCTCCCACTCGTCGTCGTTCAGCGCCACGTCGTCAGTGCTCCGCAGGTGCGACTGGATGGCGGCATAGACGGGTGAGCCGAAAACCTGCTCACGCTCCGACTGCTTCTGCTGCTCTGTCTTCTGCTCGTAGGCGTAGCGCAGCAACTCGGTCTTGCCCATGCTGGACTGCACAAGCTGCCGACGATATCGGTGGCGGAGCACCACGATGCCAGCCAGCAGCAGCATGACGACCACGGCCAGTGACGACAGCAGCAGGTAGTGACGCAGCCGGTCGTTCTTCTCCTTCAGCTCGTGCGCCTCACGCTCGTGCTTCTGGTAGTTATAGGCGGCGTGCATACGGGCAACGGTCTCGGCATTGTCCATCTTGCGGATAGAGTCCTCCAGAATATTATATTGGACTATGTGCCGGTAAGATTCCAGATTATTACCTTTTACTCTGTAATAATCAGCAAGTTCTTTATGTGCAAAACTTTTTCCTGCAAGATTTCCATATTCGAGAAGTTTACTATAACAATAAAGAGCTGAGTCTGTGTTGTTCTCTTGCTTATAGATTTTGGAGGCGACACAGTATGTAGACGTAAGATCCAAGGTGTCTATATGCTTCAAAGCAGGAATAATATAGGATTTTGCCAGTTGAAAGTTATTAAGCCTGATGTATGAACTCGCTAATTGGGTCTGCAACTGCCTTACCATCTCCACATTATCAGAACTCTTGGCCAAGCCAAGTGATAGTTGATAATAAACAAGGCTGCTGTCGATGATACCTATCTGTTTGTATTGCTCAGCGATATCCCTGTGGTTGTAAATAATGTCCAAAGTATCCTTGCAAAGGGTAGCCCAGCGGTTTGCTTCCTCCATGCTTGAAATGGCCTCTCTATATAAATCCTGATAGATAAAAAGTGTTCCGATGAAGCTGTGCAGCAGGCCTCGCTGCTTAGCGAGGCGGCGAGTCTCCTCATTTTCAATTTTCCATTCTCCATTTTCAATTTGCCCGACGGGCATCACGTCAAGGGCACGCTGGTAGTAGTCGAGGGCTTGCGGGGCGTCGCCGAGGTCGGAGTAGATACGGCCGGCATAGAGGTAGGGCAATGCAGGACCGGTGCTGCCCAGCAGGCGTGGCAGCACGCGCGGATGGCGCTCGAAGTAGTCGATGAGCTGCAGGATGGTGTCGCGGTAGTGGGTAACGGGGCGGTAGAGCTTGTCGTCGATCTTGATACGCAACAGCTCCCAAACTTCCTTCTCCCCTCCCTTAGGGAGGGGCTGGGGGTAGGCTTCAGGATGTCGGCAGAGTCGGGATTGACGTCGGCAATGGAGTCTATCAAAGCCAACTGCGTTGCAACCGCATCGTTTCCCCCTCCCCTTTGGGGGAGGGAAGGGGTGGGGCCACATGCTGCAAGCAGGAGCGTAAAGGCTATATATAATAAGGTGTCGCTTCATGATTATTCTATAATGGTGGAGATGCCGTCAGAAGAGTTGCTGGAGGATTGGGAGAGAACGCAGTTCGGGGAAGGCGGGCACGTGGAGGCGGTAGTAGGTGAGGATGACCTCGGTGAAGCGGTTACGCTCGTCGCGCGAGAAGCGGAACAGGTGCATGGTGTCAAAGGTCATACGCATAAGGGTAACCACAAGCGCCGAGTCGGCAGCGCTAAGGAAATTGGCGTGCAAGGGTGGAAGCGACGTGAAGCTGCTGGCCTCGAGGTCGAAGAAAGCGCCTGGTACATAGCCTTCTAGATTGGGATAGAAGCCCACAAAACGCGAGAGTCGCAACATGAAGACAAGGTGGAAGTTGGCTGTCTTCATTGGCGTTGTGTTGGCATCGAGCCACAAAAGGCTACTCTCCACATAGCGAAAGAGTGGTAGATTGGGCTGCTCGTTGCGTGTGGCGTAGGTCAGGAATTCAGCCGTGAAGAGTGCCACGGAGAGTTTCGTGGCATCAAAGGGGATGCTGGTGTAGGCATTGGCCAGCCGTGCATCGCGCATGTGCTGCAGCTGACGGTTGGGACGATGGTCAACTTGCAGTTCGAGAATGGAGAGTGGCTGAAAGAACTGCTTCTTGAGCCGTCCCTTTTGCGTCTTCGGAATACGACACATCGCCGACATGCGACCGAGTTGTTCGGTCAGCATGTCGACGATGAGCTGGTTCTCGCTGAACTTCACCGTGCGAAGTACGATGGCACGTGTGGTAGCGAGCATCAAGCAAAGCTGATGAGACCCTGCACAGGCTCGGCATCGTCGCGCTGTTGTGCGGGTTTATTGCCGGCTGCCTGATTGCGAATCTCCTCCAACATCTGGCGTGTACGCTTGTAGGTCGGCGTGTTCTCAACGGCAAGGATGATATCCTCGTTGTCGAGGTCCTCGGGGCGGAACAGGAAGATGTGTGGGCGACGCTTGTACTGCGTGTTGTTGCCATCCTTGCCATAATAGCGGCCGCGGCGTTCCTCACGCTCGGCACGTTTCTCCTCCTCCATGGCGATGCGATTAGCCTCCTCTTCGGTATGTTTCTTCAGATGGCCGCTCATGCCATCGACATCTTCGATACCGAAGCCAGTAGCCAGAATGGTGACCTTCACCTTCTCGCCCAGTTCGGGATCGAGGGCCAGTCCCCACTTCAGTTCGAAGTCCTCGCCGAACTTCAGCATGAAGTCGTTGACGTCGTTCATCTCGTCCATGGTCAGCCCGGGATTCTCCTTGCGTTCGCTGGCGAAGGAGATGGAGAGCAGGATGCGCTTGGAGTTGAACACATTGTTGTCGTTGAGCAACGGCGAGTTGAGAGCATCGTCGATAGCCTTCTTCACGCGACCTTCGCCCTCACCATACCCTGTAGACATAATGGCTACACCACCATCCTTCAGCACGGTCTTCACGTCGTTGAAGTCGAGGTTGATGAGTCCATGGACGGTAATGATCTCGGCGATGGACTTTGCAGCCACGGAAAGGGTATCGTCGGCCTTGCCAAAGGCATCGAGCACGGTGAGATCAGGATAGATTTCACGCAGGCGTTCGTTGTTAATCACAAGCAGGGCATCGACATGCTTCGACATCTCCTCGACACCGTCGAGAGCCTGGTCAATCTTTCTCGGACCCTCGAAACGGAAAGGAATCGTAACGATACCGACGGTAAGGATACCGAGTTCCTTCGACACTTCAGCAATGACCGGAGCGGCACCAGTGCCGGTGCCACCGCCCATGCCAGCGGTGATGAAGGCCATGCGTGTGCCATCGGAGAGCATGTTGCGAATGTCTTCGATACTCTCTTGTGCGGCCTGACGAGCTTTCTCGGGCTTGTTGCCTGCACCAAGACCTTCCTTACCCAACTGCAAATGCACAGGTACGGGCGAGTCGTTGAGTGCCTGATTGTCGGTGTTGCAGAGCACGAAGGTGACATCGTGGATACCTTCGCGATACATGTGGTTAACGGCATTGCCGCCGCCACCGCCTACGCCGATGACTTTGATGATGCTTTTATCTTTCTCGGGCTCATCGAAATCGATGATGCCAGGAGTATTGTTGGTGAGATCTAACATGATTATTTACGATTTACGGATTTACTATTTTGCCGATCGGTCCGCAGGAACGCTTTCATAACGCAGTGGAGAAAGAACCACGGATGTCACGGATGGTAATCATAATTATCAATTATCAATTATCAATTTTCCCTACTCCTCTTCGGCCATGATGTCCTTACCAAACTTCTTCAAGCCACGGAGAGCCTTGTTCCAGAAACTGTTCTCGCGCTTCTCGCGACGAAGACGTTCCTCTTCGTCGGCCTGACGCTGGCGTTCGGCCTCTTCCTCTTCTTCACGGCGACGGCGGGCTTCCTCTTCAGCCTTCTTCTTCTCTTCTTCCGTCTGCACGATACCGCGGCCACTAATCTCGTTGATGGCACGTGGTGGCTTGTGACTGTTGTCGCCAACAGTAGCAGGCTGATCGCCTGTACCACCGAAGAGGTCGTTGGTGATTTCCTCACCAGCACAATTCATGTCGCCCTTCTCAAGCAATCCGAGCACCGTATTCATGGTGGCGTCATGAGCCGTGATTTCTGCCTGGCTGGCATTGATGGTGGGCAAGATGAAGCGGGCCACACGAATCTTCTCAATATGGGTATGGTTGCGGAAAGCGCGCTCGATGTTGCGCATGTTGCTGCCACCACCCGTGAGGATAATGCCTCCAAGGAGTTTGTCAATGTACTCGTTAGGCACCTGGAACCATACGTTCTCCACGATTTCCTGCAAACGGCCTTCGACGATGTTGATGAAATCGCGGCTGAGAATGTCGCGATCCTGATCAATAGTGAGACGCAGGGTGTTGTCTATGTCGCTGTTCTCGGTATATGCGCTGGCATACTTGATCTTCATGCGTTCAGCATCGCGCTCCTCCATCTGAAGGGTTGCAATATCCTTGGTAATGTTGTTGCTACCAAGAGGAATGACGGCCAGATGACGGAGAATGTTCTTATAGTAGACGCTGACCGTAGTGGTGTCGGCACCAAGGTCGACAAGTACACAACCAGAACGTTTTTCACCTTCGCTGAGTACGCTATCGGCCATTGCCAGAGGTGCCAGATACATGTCGGCAATGGCAATGCCAGCCTGCTCGAAGCACTTGTTGAGGTTGCGATAGAAGGCCTTACGCCAGAGGATGTTCAAGAAGTTGCCTTCGAGCCTTGAGCACTGGATGCCCACAGCATCGAGCTGATACTGCTGGTCGACCTTATACTCCTGCGTGGCAGCGTCGAGTATCTCCTGTTCAGGATAGGTCATATTACGATTGGCATCCATCAACTCGTTGATCATGTCCTGCGTGACGACAGTAGGCTCAGTAAACTCCTTCACGATGACATTCTTCATCGAGCGGATGCTCTGACCGCCCACGCCGACATAGACATAGGCGATTTTCGATTTCAGTGCCGTCTCCATTTTTTTGATGATGTTGGTCAGGCACATTACTGTCTTGTCAATGTTGTAGACCACACCTTTGCGAATGCATGTGGTGGAGTCCTCCTTGACGACAGCTAGAATGGAAATGCTGCCGTCGAGATTCTTTCTTCCTGCGATACCGGTTATCTTCGATGAACCGAGTTCGATTGCTACGATAAACTCCTTTGGCATAATGCTATTTTTATATTTACTATTTACTTATTTATAATTGACTATTAACCTTTCATCCTTCGTCCTTAATCTTTCATCCTTCATCCAACCATCCATCATCTGCGCTTACAAATAATCTGGTTGTCGAACTCAAGATTGATGCTACTGTACTTGTTCCAGCCAGCCTGCGAGAGACCGTAGCGATAGAACTTCTCCAGACGGGTGAGTTTCAGCTTCAGGAACTCATCAATTTGACGAGCCACCTCACTCTTAGTCTTACCTTCTGGCAGCGGGCCCAAGATGATGATGTGGTTACCCACACGAGGCACAAGTTCAATGGTGTGGTCGGCAAGCACATTGATCTGTTCTATCTGGTTGCTCCACAGTTGATTGGCCATGAGACTCTTGCTCAGGGGTGATATATAGTTGGCTGCGAACTGGCGGCTGATGTTTCCCGTAGCGATGATGAGATCGCTGGTATAGTGGGAGTTAGGCATGACGCGATCGTTATCGTCGAGATAGTAGTCATCGCCATTCTGAGCCTTGATGCGTACGAGCGGCAGACGCTGAGTGATGCTGATGTTGACATGGCCATCCTGTGTCTTGAAACATTCGGCGGTCTGCACGAACGGACTTGTCTTCAGCGTCTCTTCAATCTTACGGGCATCGACATAGCGCATCGGTTTGTTGAGGGGATAGAGGTGGGTGGTCTCCAGTCGTTTCTTGATTTCCTTCGTATTGATGAAGCCATTCGTAGTCTCATCGGCAATATTGATGACCACCTTCGTGCAGACATGAGCTGTCTCGTCAGGCTTGTTGAAAGCCGTGAACGCAAGCACGAGGTAGGCGGCAAGCACCACGTCGGCTATGATGGTGAGGGTCTTCTTCCAGTTGATTCTTATCTTCATGAACTCTTTGCTTCTTACTATGTGGGGTGTGAGGAGACCTGCCTATGGCTTCTTGGCCTCAAGGATCTTGGTAATCTGTGGCACGAGATTATCGAGGTCACCTGCACCAAGCACCACGAGAACGTCGAAATCACGGCTCTTTACCAGCGGCAACACCTCGTCGAGGCTGATCATGCTACGCTCCATGTCCGGACGGAGATTGTCGTAGATCAACTTAGACGTCACTCCGGGAATGGGTTGCTCACGGGCTGGGTAGATATCGCAAAGGATAACCTCGTCGAGCAGGCTCAGTGCATCGGCAAACTCGCGATAGAAATCGCGGGTTCGTGT
This sequence comes from uncultured Prevotellaceae bacterium, assembly GCA_902774815.1. GTDB lineage: Bacteria > Bacteroidota > Bacteroidia > Bacteroidales > Bacteroidaceae > Prevotella. Next base: position 76,603 of record CACYJV010000004.1, read on the forward strand.
ATAGAGATGCGGCTGGAAGATAGCCGTAATCTTACGATGCTGATAGAGTTGCCGAATGCTACGAGCACTTGCAAGGATTTCCTTCGGATGGTGAGCGTAGTCGGAAAGGAATACATGGCGTTGGTCTTTCAGCTTGAAGTCGAAGCGACGGTCAACGCCGCGATAGGTTTTCATGCCATAACGAAGTTCCTCAGCTGTGCAACCAGCCAGTTGTGCCATGGCCATGGCTGCCACGCCATTCTCGATGTTGATAGGCACAGGATGCCCTAACCATACATTGTCGACATTCTCGATGGGCGACACGAAGTCGAACACGATCTCGCCATTGTCAATGCGGATGTTGGCAGCATGGAAGTCGCCTTCCTTAAGACTGTAATCGTAAGTGCGAACACCTTCAGGCACGTCGGGCTGCATCTCCAGTCCACGATGGATGATGAGCGCCCCACCCTGCTGGATGAGCGTTGTATAGTGGCGGAAACTTTCGAGATAGGCTTCCTTTGTGCCGTAGATATCGAGATGGTCGGGGTCGGTCGAGGTGATGACAGTCATCCATGGGCGCAGCCAGTGGAAGGAACGGTCAAACTCATCGGCTTCGATAACCACATAATCGCTATTGTCGGAGAGCAGATAGTTAGTGCCGTAGTTCTTGGTAATGCCACCGAGGAAAGCATTGCATTCCACATGGCTTTGGTGAAGAATATGGGCACACATCGCCGACGTGGTAGTCTTGCCATGCGTACCTGCCACACAGAGTCCCTTGTGCATACGGGTAAGGATGCCCAACACCTGAGCACGCTTCTGCACCTCGAAACCTCCTTCACGGAAGAAAATAAGTTCCTTATGGTCGGCAGGTACGGCAGGTGTATAGACGACAAGGCATGACTCGGGTTTCTTACAGGCGTGAGGTATCTCGCTGACGTTCTCCTCATAATGTAGCAGCATGCCTTCCTTCTCCAGACGCCGTGTCAGCTCAGAGGGAGTCTTATCATAGCCTGCCACCACCATGCCACGATGCATGAAGTAGCGGGCGATGGCACTCATGCCGATTCCACCAGCACCAATGAAATATACAGCTTTTATATCTTTCAGTTCCATGATTACTTCTCAGTTCCTTTCTACTTGTTTTCAGCCAGTCGCAACACCTCGTCGGCAATGATGTCTGCCGAATTGGGAAGCGCCAGCTTCAGTATGTTCTCTCTCAACGATGCCAGACGACCGTCGTTAGTGACCGTTTCAATGGCCAATGGCAGCAGCGTCTGGGGTGCATCAGCATCCTTCACGTAGAGGGCGGCCTGCTTATTGACGAGTGCCATGGCATTTTTGGTCTGATGATCTTCAGCCACATTGGGGCTGGGCACAAGGATGACAGCCTTTCCAATGAGGCAGAACTCCGAGATGGAGCTGGCTCCGGCACGACTAATGACCAAGTCGGCAGCCTTATAGGCTGTACCCATATCGCTGATGAAGTCTGTCACCTTCAAATTGTCGGGACATCCCACCTGACGAAGTTGCTCGGCAATCTGGGCACTATAGTATTTTCCTGTCTGCCAAATGAACTGCACATCGCTCTGACGAACCAAGTCAAGATGTTGCAGGACACTTTCGTTAATGGTACGAGCCCCCAGGCTACCACCCACGAGCAGGATGGTTTTCTTTGCAGGATCGAACCCAAACGAACGTACTGCCTCTTCATGGGAGATCGTCGTTTCGAGCAAGGCCTGACGTACAGGATTGCCCGTCATCATGATGCGGTCGGCAGGGAAGAAGCGTTCCATTCCCTCGTAGGCCACGCATATTTTCTTTGCTGTCTTACCCAGTATCTTATTGGTCTTGCCTGCAAAGGAATTCTGCTCCTGAATGAGGCAGGGAATTCCACGTGAAGCAGCGGCCTTCAACGTGGGGAAACTGGCATAGCCTCCCACACCCACTGCTGCCATAGGACGAAAGTCCTTCAGGATACGTTTGACCATACGGTCGCTCTTCCACATCTTGAAAGGCAGGGTGATGTTCTTCAACAGGTTGGAACGGTTGAAGCCACAAATAGGCAGGCCTTTGATTTCGTAGCCGGCAGCCGGCACACGTTGCATCTCCATGCGGCCCTCTGCACCTACAAACAGGATTTTAGCATCGGGACGCTTTGCCTTGATGGCATTGGCTATGGAAACAGCGGGGAAAATGTGTCCGCCGGTACCACCGCCACTTATGATGATTCTAAGTTCGTTCTCCATTGATTATAAAGTGCAAAAATAAAGAAATATTTTGTCAATCTATCATTTTTTACCAATTATTTTAGGCCAAAGCCTCAACTTACTGCCACTACAGGTTTTAGACGAGATTGGACGGGTTCGTCTTTCTTCTTGGCAGAACGGCTCACACTGAGGATGGCACCCACATAGATACAGTTGATCATGGTAGAGGTTCCACCCTTACTGACTAGTGGTAATGGCTGACCTGTGACAGGTGCCAAGCCTACTGCAACACACATATTGAACAGTGCTTGCGTGACCAGCAACAGTGCAAGTCCCATGGCCAGAAAAGCCGGGAAGTTGTTCTCGCATCGGTTAGCAATGCGCCCTGTACGGAAAAGTAGGATGATATATAGCATCGCCACGAAGACGGCACCGACAATGCCCATTTCCTCAATGATGATGGCATAGATGAAGTCGGAGAAGGCCTGCGAGAGGAAGTCGCGCTCAACCGAGTTGCCAGGCCCCTTACCAACGACATTGGATGAGGCAATGGCAATGTTGGCATGCGAGGTCTGTGCATCTTTGTTCAGGTCAACATCGGCTGGTGCCACGTAGCTATGGTCGGCGAACTTCAAGACGCGTGACTTCCAAGTACCGAAGCGATGGAAAACCTTCTCAACGGCACTCTGTCGCACGTTTTCAACCTTCTCGGTCTGCTCTACGAGTGTCTGGTTGTCGGCAGGGGTTTTCGACGAGGCAGAACCAAACACCATAATCATCAAAAAGAAGACTACACCCAACAGCATCACAACGCCCAATAGCTTGCCCAATTGCTGCATAGGCACACGACCAAGAATCATCATCATGAAGATGACCACACAGATGAGTGCTGCCGTGGAGAAGTTTTCGACCAAGATAAGGGGCACAATAAAGGCACAGACGATGAGGATGTACTTGAAGGCATGGCGATCGGCACCATTCTCTGTCTGCATGGCACTGAGTATCTGTGCAGTAGCAAGCACCAAGGCACCCTTTGCGATTTCCGATGGCTGGAATTTCAGTCCCATGAAGCCAACCCAACGCGATGCGTCATTGGCATCATGCCCATCGACCAATGCCCAAATGAGCATGAGCACCGAGAGGATAAGCAGGAAGGGCGTTACTATCTTGAAATACTTGCACTTGATGTTGAGCGTCACTACCATGCAGAAAATGCCCATTAGGAGGATACCCAGATGCTTCATCACAGGTGCAAGATAGCTTCCACCTTTGTAGGTCAGCTGCGACGAAGCCGAATAGACTTCGATGACGCTGATGATGCAAAGGAAGAAGAAGACCATCCAAATGACCTTGTCGCCTTTGAAGATATTGTTTAGAGTCTTATTGATCATGTTTCGCTTACAGCTTTGAGTGGGTTAGAGATTACGAACCAGCGTCTTGAACTGGTCGCCACGGTCTTCCATGTTCTTGAACAGGTCGAACGAGGCACAGCAGGGTGAAAGCAGAACAGTATCGCCAGGACGAGCCATCTCGTAGCAGGCCTCAACACAGTCTTTCATAGAATGGACATCGCGCACGGGAATGCCTATGCCATCGAAGTTGTCGTGCAGTTTCTGATTGTCGGCACCTAAATAGACCAATCCAACGCACTTCTTCCTGATGAGTGGTTTGATGGGCTCGTAGTCGTTGCCCTTGTCCTTGCCACCTATAATGAGGATAGTAGGAGTCTTCATACTCTCGAGGGCATACCAACAGGCGTCTACATTGGTGGCTTTCGAATCGTTAATGTATTCAACACCACGCACACGACACACTTTTTCCAACCTATGCTCCACACCAGGGAAGTCGCTCAGACTCTTGCGAATAACATCCTTGCGTATGCCAGCAATATTGGCCGCCAGTCCTGCGGCCAGTGAATTATAGACATTATGCGTGCCTGTCAGGGACAGTGACTCCTGCTCCATGTTGAAAGGCGTTGGATATTCCAGTTTATATTGTCCTTCCTCGATATAGCCTATGATGCCTTTTTGCTTCAAAAGCGAGAAAGGACACTGCACGGCCTTGATGTCGTACTTCTTCAGCTCACGGCTGATGATGGGATCATCGGCCCAATAGATGAATGCATCGTCTTCGGTCTGGTTCTGCAAAATGCGCATCTTGGCATCAACATAGTTCTGCATCTTGAAGTCATAGCGATCCAAATGGTCAGGCGTGATATTGAGTAGCACAGCAATGTTGGCACGGAAGTCGTACATATTGTCGAGTTGGAACGACGAGAGTTCGATGATGTAGTATTCGTGGGGTTCTTCAGCCACCTGCAACGCCAGCGAATGGCCAATGTTACCAGCCAGACCGGCATCGTAGCCAGCTGACTTGAAGATGTGGTAGATGAGACTAGTGGTGGTTGTCTTTCCATTGGAGCCTGTGATGCAGATCATCTTCGACGTAGTATAGCGACCTGCAAACTCTATCTCGCTGATGATGGGAATGCCTGCTGCGATGGCCTTTGCCACCATGGGTGCCGTATCGGGAATACCGGGACTCTTGATGATCTCGGTGGCATTCATAATCAGTTTCTCTGTATGCTGACCTTCCTCCCAAGCTATGCCACGTTGATCGAGCATTGCCTTGTATTTATCCTTGATGCCCGACATGTCGCTGACGAACACATCGAAGCCCTGTTTCTTTGCCAGTGCTGCAGCGCCAACACCACTTTCGGCTGCGCCTAAAACGACTATTCTCTTCATGTTGTCTGTTCTCCTTTTTTATCGCATTTTCAACGTTATAATGGTCAGTGCGGCAAGGATGATGGTGGTAATCCAGAAGCGCACCGTGATTTTCGACTCATGGAACTGACGATGCGGCCATTTGCGGAACACATACTGACTGGTTTCATCAAGTTGTGAGTCTAGTTTTCGGAAATTATCGTGAATGGGTGTTGCACGGAATACGCGCACACGCTTACCTTTACTTTTATAGATCTTGAACACCTGCGTCTGGATGATGACACTCAGACTCTCGACGAAGAAGATGCCGCAGAGGATGGGCAACAGCAGTTCCTTGTGAATGATAACGGCTCCCACGCCGATGATGCCACCAATCATGAGCGAGCCAGTATCGCCCATAAACACTTGTGCCGGATAAGCATTATACCACAGGAAACCAATCATGGCACCAATGAAGGCACAAAGGAACACTACCAACTCTTGCGAGCCAGGTATATACATGATATTCAGGTAGGAAGCCATCTCAATGTGGCTCGACACGTAGGCCAATATGCCCAAGGCCACACCTATGATGGCTGAGTTACCAGCACACATACCGTCCATACCATCGTTAAGGTTAGCTCCGTTGGATACAGCCGTAACGACAAGGATGGTCATGATGACGAAGAGCACCCAGCCGGCAGCATTCTTGTGTTTACCACAGAACGACATGATGTCGTCGTAGCCTAAGTTATGGTTCTTCACAAATGGAATGGTGGTCTTCAACGATTTCACAGGTTCCGACTTATGGGTAACTACTGTTTCTATGCCCTGCCGTTCGGTGACGATATTCTCATGAATCACGGCATCGGGACTAAGCCAAAGTGTCAGGCCTACGATGAGTCCAATGCTGACTTGGCCAACTATCTTATACTTTCCCTTCAGTCCTTCTTTGTTGCGACGGAATATTTTGATATAATCGTCGAGGAAACCAAGGAAGCCAAGCCACAGCGTCGTACCTATCATAAGTAACAGGTAGATGTTACGCATACGGCCAAGCAGCAACACGGGTACCAGAATTGAAACGGCTATGATGATGCCTCCCATCGTGGGCACACCCACCTTCTTTTCGCCGAAGGGGTCGATACTACGGTCGCGTGCTGTCTCGGAGATATTGCGACGCTTCATGTACTTGATGAATCGCTCACCAAACCATGCAGAGATGAGGAGCGAGAGGATGAGCGTGAGCAACGAGCGGAACGAGATGTACATCCACATGCGCGAGCCTGGTATGTCATATTGCTCTAAGAAACGAAACAGATAGTATAGCATATTTTGAGCGTTATTTCGTTATTACATTTTTCGTTATTTCGTCATTTAGGGGCTTCATCACGACTGAAATACTTCGCGGAGCACTTCCTTGTCATCGAAGTGGTGCTTCACGCCTCGTATTTCCTGATAGTCTTCATGTCCTTTGCCTGCTACAAGCACGACGTCGCCTTTCTGGGCCAGCATGCAAGCCGTGCGGATAGCTTCGCGGCGGTCGACGATGCTAACCACCTTTTTCATCTGCTTGGCATCAAGTCCTGCCAACATGTCGTCGATGATAGCCTGAGGCTCTTCGAAGCGAGGGTTGTCGCTGGTTATAATGACACGGTCGCTTTGGCGGACGGCTTCTTGTGCCATGAGTGGTCGCTTACCCTTGTCGCGGTTACCACCGGCACCACAGACGGTGATGACATGACCTTTTCCGTCAAGCACTTCATGGATGGCCTTTAGCACGTTCTCCAATGCATCGGGAGTATGGGCATAGTCGACGATGGCCGTGAATCCCTCTGGCGAGCGAAGCGGTTCCAATCGCCCGCTGACGCTATGCAGGGTGCTCAGCGTCACAAGGATGTCATCGGGCTGCTTACCCAACATGATGGCGGCACCATAGACAGCCAATAGGTTCGACACGTTGAACTTACCGATGAACTGAACACCCACCTCACGACCATCAATCTCAAGATACATGCCTTCGAAGTGGCACTCAAGGATACGGGCACGGAAATCGGCCATTGCACGTGTGGAGTAGGTCTTCACCCGGGCACGAGTGTTCTGTACCATGAACATACCATTTTTGTCGTCGAGGTTGGTTATGGCAAATGCCGACTTGGGCAACATGTCGAAGAAGGCTTTCTTTGCATCACGATAGTTCTCGAATGTTTTATGGTAGTCAAGATGATCACGTGTCAGATTGGTAAACAGACCACCTGCAAACTGCAATCCACCAATGCGTTTCTGTGCAATGGCATGGCTGGAACACTCCATGAAGGCATAGTCACAGCCAGCCTCTACCATACGGGCCAACAATCGGTTGAGTTCAATGGCATCAGGAGTGGTGTGAGAAGCAGCAATTGCTTCGTCCTCGATGTAGTTGCAAACCGTGGAGAGCAGGCCGCACCGATGTCCCATCTTCCTAAACATATTATATAATAAGGTGGCGATGGTCGTTTTTCCATTGGTTCCTGTAACGCCCACAAGCTTCAACCGACGAGAAGGATCGCCAAAGAAGAGGGTTGCCACAGGGCCCACTGCATCCTCGGTGGAAGCCACCTGCACATAGGTTGCTCCTGAAGTATCTTCCGGCAGATCTTCACAGAGCACGGCAGCAGCACCTAGTTCGACAGCCTTAGGGATGAAACGGTGACCATCCACCTGCGTCCCCTTCATAGCCACAAAGAGAAAGCCAGGCTGTACCTTACGTGAGTCTATCTCAACACCCGTGATGTCTATTTCTTCATTGCCGACAACAGCAGTCGGCTTGATGTTCTTAAGCAGTTCGCTAAGTTTCATATATCGTTGTTTTATTTCATTACCATTATAAAAGCAGTCCACAAAAGCCAAAGGTCAAACTTCAAGCAACAGTTCACAAATGTCGCCTTTCTTAATTTGATGGCCTGGCTCCAGACTTTGTTTGGTGACACGGCCACGACCGCGAAGTCGCACACGCACACCACGGCGTTCAATCTGATAGACTGCATCGCGGGCACCCATACCAACTACATCGGGAATCGTTCCAAGACTCTGTTGCGACTGCTGGCTGAGGGATATCTCCTTATTGCCGTTCTGAGCAGCCTTTCCCCAAACGGGATTGCCATCGACATAGGAGCCCGACCAATTGTTATTGGGCACAAACCCAAGATAATTAAGCACGTAGTTGGCTGCCGTGAGGTTACCATCCTTGACATCGGGCAGCAGGATTGAGGTCGAATCGCGCGACTCCTTCACGTCGAGCATCAGGTTCTGGGCAAGGATACCTTCGGAGATGTGATGGAACACCACGCCCGACATGCCGCCACCGGAGGCAGGAAGTCCCGATTTCTGAATGCAGACGATGCACGAATAACGTGGGTCGTTGGCAGGGAAGAAACCTGCGAAGGAGAGCAGATACTGCATGGTGCCAGTGTGATAGCCTGCCGTACCATGCGAGATTTGTGCCGTACCCGTCTTACCTGCAACCTTGAACGACTTCGAACCCGCTTTCTTACCGAGGCCAATACTGACCACCTGCTCCAGAATGGTCTGTATCTTCTTGATGGTCTCGGGCTTAGCTATGCGTTCGTGGAGCACCGTTGGCGGATAGTCGGCTATCACTTCGCCATTCTTCACCACCTGCTTCACGAAGCGAGGCTTCATCATCCGACCATTATTAGCTATAGCGTTGTAGAAGGTTAATGTGGAAATTGGTGGCACCTGAGTCTCATAACCTATTGACATCCAAGGAAGTGCGGTATCACTCCAACGGTTGCCAGTCCACTTACCTCGCTTGTCCTTGAAAGGTTTGCGGATGACTGCGGGCGACGAACCCATGAGGGGTATGTGCAGATCGTCGGCCAATCCGAGACGATAGATGCCTTCCACGAACTGATCTGGTTGGTTGTGGTAGTACTCATCAACGATACGGCTCACGCCGATGTTCGAGCTGAAGTGCAGCGTCTGGGGCAACGTCAGTGTACCATAACCTCCCTTGCGCCAGTTGTGATCCTTCATCTGTCGTTTGTACATGGGCCAAACGCCGCCACCGGTCTCCACCCGTTTTGTGGTGTCGCACTTGCCATCGTCAAGACACACCATGATGGAAGCTGTCTTAAATACCGATCCAGGTTCAAGCAGGTCGCTGACGGCATGGTTCTTGATCTCACGGTATTCACCGTCGGCACATTTCTCCATATTGACAATAGCCTTGATATCACCCGTCTTTACCTCCATGACTATCGCTACGCCAACGTTGCCATTGATAAGTTTCAACTCGTCGATAACGGCACGCTCACAGAGATCCTGGATGCCTACATCGATTGTAGTTACGATATCGGCGCCATCCACGGGCGGCGTATCCATGATGTCGAGCCACTTGTTCAGAATCTTACGACGGTGAATGATTCCATTCTTTCCGCGAAGGATGCTATCGTAGCTCAGTTCGAGTCCGAAGCGAGCCGAGTCCTTACCCAAATACATATCGCCCACCGTACGGCCTGCTGCCGAACCGAAGGGGCGCTGACGCGAGTTGTACTCCTCCACACTGAAACCGCTACGGTAAGATGCCCGCACGATACAGTCATTGGTGGCTGTTTCCTTATTGAATGGCATGTTGAAGATGGGGAGCGAACGAACCTCTGAGAAAGTGTTGAAGTCGATACGCTGACGCCAGACGGGCCAGTGACGACTCATCTTGGCACGTCCTTCTTCGAGGTCAGCCTTGAAGGCTGCGGCAGTCTTCTCGGGGAATATCTGCGAGAGCTGCAGGCAGATGGTGTCGAGGTTTGCATCCCAAAGTGAATCGTTCTTGGCATCACTCAGCGCCTTGAAGTCCATGTAGATACGGAATTTAGGCAGCGACGATGCCATCAGCTGTCCGTCGCACGAGAGGATGTTGCCTCGGTTGGGCTTTACGCTGACGCTGTCCTTCTTCTGTCTGGCGGCCACCTCCATCCAATAGTCGTGCTTGGCCGTCATTATATATAATGTCTTGCCCACCACACCAGTTGCCACCAGTGCCATCACGATGGCGATGAAACTGTAGCGGGGCATGATCTTCTTATGTTCAAACTTACTCATAACTCTTTACTTCTTGCTTCAAACTAGTACTTAACACTCAACACTAAACGCTAAACATTCAACACTCAACTAAAACTACTCCTGCACCTGAATGACATATGGCGGCTGACTGGGTATCTTCAATACGCTGTCTTTATTGACTTGCAGCAGTTCAAGAACACGGCTTTCGCGCGTTTTTTCCGTCAGTTGGCTACTGCTGGAAAGGGCTTTGTACTTGGCGTCCTTCAGTTCCTTTTGCAATTTGTCAATCTCAATGAGGTTCTGCTGACAACTGTAGCGATTGGAGATGTAGATGATGACGAAGAACGTGATGAGCAGAAACAGCCAAATCTGTCGGCGCATGACCTGAGTCGTCAATATGTCGCCACCAAGAATCTTGCGCAAAGTAAAACTCTTCGACATGGGTGCCTCGTCCTCAGTAGCCTGCTCGCGGATGATTTCCTGCAAGGATGGCGTGGCTTCGGATTCGTCGTCCTCGCTGTCGCGTGCCAACTTGCCATTGTCTTGTTGGGGACGTTGTTGAGCGTTGGCAGCAATCTTGGGCTCGGCCTTCGTGGCCGTTTCCTTCTTAATCTTGCCTTCGGCGTTAGCTCTGGTCTTCGTCAAAGCCTCCTTCAGCACATTGGTCCCTGCAGACTGCTGCGACGACTGAGCGGTAGCGTCAGCCATTCCAACCTCCTGAGCTTGCTCAACGGTCAACTTTGGACCCTTCTCTATTTCGTTCTTCTCGTTCATCTCATTAACACTAAACTCTCAACTCTAAACTTTCTCCGCCACTCTCAGCTTGGCACTGCGGCTGCGGGGATTGCGTTCCTGCTCGTCGGTATCAGGAGTAATCACCTTGTTATTCACCAACACGAATGGACTGTTGACTCTGCCGAAGAAGTCCTGTTCCAAACGTCCCTCAACGTTGCCTGCCTTCATCACGTTCTTCACAATGCGGTCCTCCAACGAATGGTAGGTGATGACCGACAGCCGCCCACCTTCGCAAAGAAGGGATGTGGCAGCCAGCAACATTTCGCGCAGGGCATCCATCTCGTGGTTTACTTCGATGCGAAGGGCCTGGAAGAGTTTGGCCATATCTTTCTTCAAGCTTCGATCGTCACCGCGGTTGCCATGGCTGAGCAGAGGCTCGGCCAACGACATGAGATCGCCCGTTGTGAGCAAAGGTTGCGAAGCACGTGCCTTTACAACGGCCGAAGCCAGACGGCGTGCAGGCTTCAGTTCGCCGAAGAGGTAGAACACGTCGGCCAACTGTTGCTCGCCATAGCTGTTGAGCACATCGGCAGCAGTCTGTCCTGCTCGTTTGTTCATCCGCATGTCCAGAGGAGCATCAAAGCGGAATGAGAAACCTCGCGTCGCGTCGTCGAAGTGATGACTCGAAACGCCAAGGTCGGCCAGCAGACCATCGATGTGATCCACGCCATAGTAACGCATCCAGTTCTTCAGATAGCGGAAGTTCGAGCGCACAAAGGTCAGCCGCTCGTCGCCAATGATATTTTGCTCGGCATCGGCATCTTGGTCGAAACTGAACAAACGACCATTGCTTCCGAGACGGCGAAGGATTTCACTTGAATGACCACCACCGCCAAAGGTGACGTCCACATAGATGCCATCGGGCTGAACGTTCAGCCCGTCGACACTCTCTTTCAGTAGTACTGGCACGTGGTAGCTATCCATACGCTTTCAACTTAATGATTAACTCTAAACTCTTTTTTCCCGAACTGCCCGCAGGCCTTTGAGCTTCTTGAGCTGCCCGCAGTGCATTTCAGCCACTATTCCAAACTCCCCATAACACTCTGCAAGGCTGCGCCGAATTCTTCCTTCGACAGCTTTGCCGCCTCCACCTTCTCCGACGCCCAGATCTCAATGGTGTCGCCATTGCCAATAAAACGAATCGATTGTTGGATGGAAGCCATTTGCAGATAGCGCTTCGGAAGCAGGAAGCGGCCGTTGCCGTCGAGCGTCAGCAACTCCACCTCCGACACAAACTGCCGCCAGAGTCGCTGATGCTGGGCATTGTAGCGATTCAAACGCGAGCGAAGCAGATCGGTCTGCTCGTTCCAGATACTTTCTGGGTAGAGCACCAAGCAATCCTCGAACACATCCTTACGCAACACAAGGTTCTCCTCGCCCGACGTCTGCAACACTTTGCGGAAGACGGAAGGCAGGAAAGCACGCCCTTTGGCATCGATTTTAGCCTCTATGTTACCTATTAAACGCATACGCAATTCTTCTATATATAGAAAACGACTACAAAATTAAAACATTTTTCCCCACTTTCCTCCACTTTTCCCCACATTTTTTAGAATTTAACATAAATTATCGATTGGAGTGCCTTTTGCAAACCCACCCCTAAGACCTTTTCATCACTTTTATGAAAGTTTTTTGAGGAAAATGCATGCAGTTTACAATAATTTTGTTATTTTTGCAGATTGTAAGTACAAAATCATCATGAGCGAAACCTTTCAGAAAACAATAGACATCGACAAAGTGTTGCACGACAAAATGGGCGATAAGGCCAAATGGGTGCCCAAACCTGCCGTGTCATGGCTGAAGAAGGTCATCCATCAAGACCAGGTTAACGCATTCCTCTGGGACAGTCGCGAGCTGACAGGAACACCTTGGCTTAAGGCGTGCGTCGACTACCTTGAGATGACGCTGAAGGTGGAAGGCACCGAAAACCTGCCTTCCAAGGACGACGGACGGCTTTACACCTTCGTCAGCAACCATCCGCTTGGAGGTATCGACGGCGTTGCTCTCGGCAGCATCATCGGCGAACACTACGATAGCAACTTCCGCTACCTTGTCAACGACCTGCTCATGAATCTGCCCGGTCTGGCTCCACTCTGCATCCCCATCAACAAGACTGGCAAGCAGAGCCGCGACTTCCCCGCTATGGTAGAGGCAGGATTCAAGTCAGACCATCACATGCTCATGTTCCCAGCAGGGCTCTGCTCGCGCAAACATCCAGACGGTCAAATACGCGACCTCGACTGGAAGAAGACCTTCATCAGCAAGAGCGTCGAGACGCAACGCGACGTAGTACCCATCCACTTCGGCGGACAGAATTCCGAACGGTTCTACAACATTGCCAATTGGTGCAAGCGACTCAACCTGAAGTTCAATGTGGCTATGCTTTTCCTTGTCGATGAAATGTATAAGAACGTGGGCAAATCCTTCCGCGTTGCCATCGGAAAACCCATTCCCTGGCAGACCTTCGACAAGTCGAAGACACCCGTACAATGGGCACAATGGGTGAAGGAAGAAGCCTACAAACTCTGAACCCATTCGGACTATTCGAACAATCCCCAACCAATCAGAACCATTCTCAACCAATCTGAACTATTCTGAACATCTCCATATGGAACAACCCATCATTGCACCCATCGACAAGCAGCTACTGAAAGCTGAACTCACACGCGAGCGACAGCTCCGCATGACCAACAAGAGCAACAACGAAATCTATGTCATCACAGCCCACGAGGCACCCAACGTGATGCGCGAAATTGGTCGTTTGCGCGAAATCGCCTTCCGAGAGGCTGGCGGAGGTACGGGCATGGAGGTCGACATCGACGAGTTCGACACCTGTGAGAACTGCTATAAGCAGCTCATCGTCTGGAATCCCGAGGCTGAGGAAATCATCGGCGGCTATCGCTACATCTTCGGTACCGATTGGGAACTCGATGCCAACGGCCAACCCATCCTGGCTACGAGCCACATGTTCCATTTCTCCGAAAAATTCCTGCGCGACTACATGCCCTATACCGTTGAGTTGGGACGTTCCTTCGTTTCGCCCGACTACCAAAACGTGCGCAAAAACACCAAGAGCATCTTCGCCCTCGACAACCTTTGGGATGGACTGGGCGCACTAACCGTGCTCAACAAGAATGTGAAATACTTCTTTGGGAAAGTCACCATGTACCCATCGTATGTCCGACGCGGACGCGACATGATCCTCTATTTCCTGAATAAGCACTTTGGCGACAAGGAAGGGCTCATAACACCGATGAAACCGTTGAAAATTGAAGCTGATCCAGCTGAAATGGAAGCACTTTTCTGCGAAGATAGCTTCAAGAAAGACTACCGAATTCTCAACTCTGAGGTACGCCGGTTGGGCTATAACATCCCTCCATTGGTGAATGCCTACATGAGTCTCTCGCCCACGATGAAACTGTTTGGCACCGCTATCAACTACGGATTTGGTGATGTTGAGGAGACTGGCATCCTTATTGCCGTCGACGAGATACTCGAGGAGAAGCGCATACGCCACGTCGACTCCTTCCTTAACGACCATCCCGATGCCCTTCAGATTGCCACCGAGGCACAGAAGCTCATCGCTAACCACAACATAAAGAGGCAGTAAGCCCATTGTCTTACTTTCCTCGTCATTTCCATAGCATTGCTTCGTCACAAAAGAAGCAATGCTTTTTTGTTTATAACGCTTTGCTTTTTTACTTACAAAGCATAGCTTTGCCTGTTATATCTCATTGCTTTGACAGTTACAGAGCAATGCTTTTATGATTCTAAAGCATAGCTCTATACCCCTATAAAGCATTGCTTTATATCGCACAAAGCATATAGTCATAGCATATAAAGCAATACTTTGTTCTGTAGATGAGGAATGAAGAAGAGAAATAGAGATAAAGGATGAAATGCATCCAGCAGCTCTTCTCAAACTTTTTGTCTTCGTTGCAATTGCCACAACTCATTCTTTATCCGTTGACAAACAATGAGTTACAACACCAAAACGAAACAGAAGAGTAGATAGAACTTCTGAATTATCGTGGATTAACTAATGCGTTTGAAGCAAAGTCAATACCATTATGTCACCCAACTTACACGTCATCCAATCGGTAACTACGTCCACGGTCGGCACTGATAGTCAAGGTGCTACATGTGGCTAGCACTGTTTTGAGCCGACGCACTAGGGTGTGGAGAGTCTCAGTGGCATCGGGCTTCTTAGGCCAGAGAGTTTCGGTAATGGACAGGCGAGATAACTCATGGGAGGGTGTCGTAAAAAACATGGTAAGCAACTGATGTTGCATGGGTGTAAGATGGACAGTGCGTCCGCAGGCATCATAGAAATGACTATCGGCTGAAGAATAACGAAGACCACCCAAAGTCAGTGCTTCAGGATCATCTACCGGCATTTCCATCATCGTTGGAAGCGGTAGCCGTTTCACCTTTCTGCGGAACAAAAAAACCGATGAAATCGCCCAAAATGCAGCCAAAAGCGACAGAACAGCTGACAGACGCTGGTCGCTGATGTGCCAGATGGCAGCCATAGAACAACGCCCTTCTATCTCCCCTCGCAGTGAATAGCTGAGGTAGGCAGAATCACGCAATGCGATGATGCTTAGGTTTGCTCGGTAATTGGCAATGGTATCAGGCGTGATAACGTCGCATTGCTGCATGGACATCGTCTGCACAAGTGCGTGATGCAAGTCAGTATCGGCTAATTGGCGAGCGTCGTCATAGCTCTTCATACCTGCAAGTGCCGATGAAATGGCGAAAAACAGGAATACAAGTATTGAATGATAAGGGCGCATAATCTTCAGTCTTGAATGGTGAACAGTGTATAGAGAACCGCAAATAGTTTATGATCTCCTAGGAATTCTAGACGATGGGCAACGAGATGCCGTTGATTTTTTGATATACGTCGAGAGCAAACACATCGGTCATGCCACAAAGGTAATCGAGAACAGCCATAATACGCGTTTCGGCCTGCTCCGAACGGATGTCGTACTGAGGACTGACAAGGTCGAGAAGCTGTCGCGAATGGAATCGGTATGGGTGCATGGCAGCTTCGATGAAGGCATGGAGCAGCGTTTCTATGATTTTGTAGCCGCTGAGTTCAACGTCGAGAACGGGCTTACTGCGATAGATGCGCTCCACCGACCACTGTGCGCATTGCTCATAGGCCGTGCGAATAGGTTCCACAGTGTGCTTGACGAGACTACCTTCGAAGGTTCCATCGAGAATCTCGCGTTCATGTTCCACGAATACATCTACACAAGCATGTTCAAGAAGTCCAATGGCACATGCCCGCATATAGACAACACGTTCATTGATGTCGCTGACGTCTTCCTCTTCCAAGCGCTGTAAGATGCGATTTTTGGCGGTTTCATCGAAGAATCCGAGCAACAGACGCTCCGTTTCCTCATAGGAAATAAGCTTCAGTTTGTGGGCATCCTCAATGTCCATAATCTCATAGCAGATGTCATCGGCAGCCTCCACGAGGTAGACCAATGGATGACGGGCATATGCAGCACCCTGTTGATCACCCGATGGGACTTGTGGGATTCCCAACTCATCGGCAATGCGCCGATAGGCTTCAGCCTCGGTGGCGAAGAAGCCGAACTTGCCCTTTTTACTGGCATGATCTGAGGCATAAGGATACTTGATGATGCTGGCCAACGTGGCATAAGTCATCACGAAACCACCTTTGCGACGGCCAAGGAAGCTATGGGTGAGCAAGCGAAAAGCATAGGCATTGCCCTCGAAATGCGTGATGTCCGACCAGAACATCGGCGTGACCATCGACTTCAACTCTTGTCCAGGTCCCTCCGAGAAATAGGTTTGGATGGCTTTTTCGCCACTATGACCAAAGGGAGGATTGCCCATGTCGTGCGCCAGGCAAGCTGCTGAGACGATGGTACCAATCTCCTCGAAGAGAGTTCCAGCCAGTTCAGGGTGAATAGCCTTCAGCCTGTGGACGACATCGTTACCGAGCGACATGCCCACACTGGCCACCTCCAAAGAGTGTGTGAGCCGGTTGTGCACGAAGATGCTGCCAGGCAGGGGGAATACCTGTGTCTTGTTCTGCAGTCGGCGGAAAGGAGCCGAGAAGATAAGCCGGTCGTAATCGCGCTTAAACTCCGAGCGATCGTCGTGGCGATCGGGATGCCGGTGCTCCTGACCGAGACGTTTGTTGGAAATAAGTTGTTGCCAATTCATAGGCGCAAAGTTACAAAAAAGTTTAGAGTTGAACGTTGGGAGTTGAGAGTTTTTGCCACGAATATATAAAAAATAGGTGTCGTTGACTTTCTTTAACTCAGAAACTTGACACACAAAACAAGAAACTCAAAAAAAAGATGTACCTTTGCACATTATTTACTGATAAGCGACTCAATATGGTAAAAGTGAAAGTCATCAACCGCGGGCACCAGCCCCTGCCTCAATATGCCACACCGCAGAGTGCCGGCATGGATTTGCATGCAAACCTCAGTGAACCCATCGTACTGAAGCCGTTGCAGCGTTGTCTGGTCCCAACCGGACTTTACATTTCCCTGCCCGAAGGCTTTGAGGCTCAGGTGCGTCCCCGCAGTGGGCTTGCCCTGAAGAAAGGGATTACCGTGCTGAATGCCCCAGGCACCATCGATGCCGACTATCGTGGCGAAGTAGGAGTCATTCTGTGCAACTTGTCGAACGAAGAGTTTATCGTCAACGATGGTGAACGCATTGCCCAAATGGTGATTGCCCGTCACGAAACAGCCGATTTCATCGAGGTTGAAGAACTGGACGAGACCGAGCGCGGTGCAGGAGGATACGGTCACACGGGTGTGAAGTAATCCATTTTGACGACAATCTAATCAACTGTAAACTGGTTCATTTAAGGTAAACCGCAAACTGTGATCAATCATAAATATAGTATGGCACTGATAATGGCTGAATTCGTGACGATTGCAGCCATGAGTTCGTGTGGGGCAGCGATAGCACCGATGCTCATGGGAGGTTTGACTGGTGCTTCAAGCGTTGCAACAACATCCATGTACTCATCTGGAAAGAATGTCAACACGAAGACGAAATCGAAGAAAACCGCCACCAACGATAAGAACCAAAAGAAAGTGTTGGCGGATGCTTTGCTCTCTCACGACGACTCACTACGCTACAACTACTACTTTCTAGAGGCCATCCGCCAGCAAAACGCAGGCCATTACGATGCTGCTTACGACCTGTTGCGCCGCAGTCTTGACATTAACCCGCAGGGAGCAGAGGCATGGTACTATCTGTCGATGTACCAAAGCGAAATGGATCAGGACTCGTTGGCGCGCCAAAGCCTTGAGCATGCGGCATCGCTGAGTCCGAAAAACAGTACTTACCAAGAGCGCCTTGGCCAGTACTTCCTGCACACCCGCGACTATGCAAGTGCAAAGGCTGTCTACGAACAACTGGCCGACGACCATCACACCCGTACAGATGTGCTTCGCATCCTGTTGCAGCTCTATCAGCAAGACAAAGACTATCGTGGCATGCTGAGTGCCATCGAGCGCATTGAACGCGTCGAAGGAAAGGGCGAGGAGTTCACCCTCGCCAAGATGCACGTTTACGAACTTATGGGCGACAAGAAGTCGGCATGGCAGGCATTGAAGTCTCTGAGCGACGAGCATCCCAGCGACCTGAACTACCGAGTGATGATGGGCAACTGGCTGATGCAGAACGAACGGCAGAAGGAAGCATTGAAACTGTTCACCGCAGCCCTGCGCGAAGAGCCCGACAATACCTATGCCCAGTCGTCAATGTACGACTACTATCGCGCTACAGGCCAGGATTCGCTGGCTCGTCAGACCATGCGTGCCATCGTGTTGAGCCCGAAGTCAACCACCGAAAACAAGAGTTCGATGATACGGCAGGCTGTGAAGGAGAATGAAGAAGCCAATGGCGACAGCACGGAAATCCTGCAGTTGTTTGACGATATCATGGCTGTCAATCCCAACGACTCCGACATGATGGAGATGAAGGTGGCCTACATGAACTTGAAGAAAATGCCAGAAGACAGTATAGCGACAGCTTTGCGACAGCTACTTGCCATTATGCCCGAAAACGCCGGGGCACGCTTGCAACTCTTAGGCACACATCTTCGTCGTCAGCAGTATAGCGACGTGGCCAGTCTCTGTCATGAAGGCACGTTGTACAACCCCGATGAGATGGTGTTCTATTACTATGAGGGATTGGCATACTATAACGAAGACCGACGCGACGATGCCCTTGCCACCTTCCAAAGGGGCGTCAGCCAAATCAATAGCGAAAGCAATGCCGAACTGGTGGGTGACCTCTACTATTTCATGGGCGACCTACTCCACCAACGTGACCGTGACAAGGAAGCCTTTGCGGCCTACGACAGCTGCCTGCAATGGGTACCTGAACACATGGCATGCCTCAACAACTATGCCTACTACCTCTGTCTGCAAGGCGGCGACTTGGAACGTGCTGAGCAGATGAGCTATAAGACCGTGAAGGCCGATCCCAAAAACACCAATGCATTGGACACCTATGCATGGATCCTGTTCCGACAGGAACGCTACGCAGAAGCTAAAATCTACATCGACCAGGCCTTGACCTTGGAACTGGCCAAGGTGGACTCCACAATGTTAAGCGACGAATTGGCAAAAGCTATCACACCACAGACTGATGTCAAGCCTCAGGAACAAAAGGCCGAAGAGGCAAAAAACACCGATGAAATCGACGATTTTGAAGCCGAACTTTTAGGTGAATCCAAACACGATGAGCAGGAAACAACCAAAACGCCTATCGGCGTGGTAGACGTCAACGAATCAGAGGCTGGCATCGAAGAGACAGACATTGAAGAGGCCGACACGGTCGATGTCGATGAAATAACGCCCAGTTCTGTGGTGTTGGAACATGCAGGCGACATTTATGCGATGACAGGCGAAACGGATCGTGCCGTGGAACTTTGGAATCTAGCTTTGGATTACACCCCAGATCGTCAGGCCATCATCGAAAAGAAGATACGCCTTCGCAAATATATGGATGACTAAACCCTATGGAAAGAGTCGCTAAAGCGGCTCATTTCAAAAGACAAAAGACTTCATAAAAATACAAAAACTCAATAGAATTACGAACATGAAGAAACTGAATATGATGATAGTGGCAACAGGTATCGTGCTGTTTTTCAATGCCTGTGCATCGAAGAAGGCCATCGTCGACACGCAGACAGTTGCCACACCCACCACGGGAACTACAACGACCAGCAAGGCAACGCAGACACAGAATGCATCGGCAGCCTTCGTAAAGAAAGTTGCTGACACTCAAGTGTATGCCAAGAACGTCGTCAGCGACCTGTCGTTCAACGTGAAGATGGGTTCGAAAGACATCACCGTGCCCGGCTCTCTGCACATGCGCCGCAACGAAGTCATCCGTCTGCAACTCTTCATCCCCCTTCTTGGCACGGAGGTGGCACGGTTGGAGTTCACACCCAGCGGTGTTCTCATCATCGATCGCATGCATAAGGAATACATAGAAGGCGATTACACGCAACTTGACTTTCTTAAGAAGAACGGCCTGAACTTCTATAGCCTTCAGGCATTGTTCTGGAACCAACTCTTAGTGCCAGGCGAAACGTCTGTGACCGACAAGGATCTTACCCGTTTCGAGGTGGGAAGTGGTCTGCAAAACGTAAAGTTGGAGAACGGCAACATGACCTACAATTGGACAACGCAGCCCCAGACGGGACAGATCGTTATGACCAACGTGGCCTATGCCAGTGCGAAGAACGGTGCATCGTCATTGCTTTGGCAGTACTCCGACTTCAAACCGATGGGCACGAAGTACTTCCCCGCACGACAGGAGTTTCAGTTCAGCACCACAGCCACCAAACAAATGAAGACCGTCAAGGTGGTTCTCAGTATGGACGACCCGAAAGACAAGGCCGACTGGGATGCAAAAACAACGGTTTCATCGAGATATAAGAAGGTGGAAGCTGCCGATGTGCTGGGCAAGTTACTTAATTTCTAATTGAAACATGAGAAGATTATTCCATATACTTCTGGCTTTGCTTCTGGCCATGCCTATGACGGCACAGACCAAGAAGGCAACCACAACGACCAAAAGGACTACTACGGCGACGCAGAAGAAAACCACCTCTGCGACGACGCAGAAGAAGGCTGCCACAACCACTAAGAAGAAGACTTCCACAACATCATCAAAAAAACAAAAGAAGAAACAACAGACCTACACCAATGCCGACATTAAGAACCTGCAGAACCAACGTCAGCAAATCCAGAAGCAGATTCGACAGCAGGAACAGGCTTTGAAAGCCAATAAGGCCGACGTAAAGGAACGCTTGCAGAACCTGATTGCCCTGAACACAGCCATCGGCGAACGTCAGAAGAGCATCGATAACATCCAGAAAGATATCACAGGACTCGATGGGGACATCAATATCCTGAACGCCCAGCTCACCACCCTTGAAGAACAACTTGCCGACCGCAAGCAGAAATTCATCAAGTCCATGCAGTATCTGGCACGTCACCGCAACGTGCAGGACAAGCTTATGTTTGTTTTCTCAGCCGACAACTTTGCACAAATGTTCCGTCGCATGCGCTTTGTGCGGCAATATGGCGACTATCAACGTGCCCAAGGCGAAGCTGTCAAGGAGAAACAGCAGCAGGTAATGGAAAAGAAACAACAGATTGAGAAGGCCCGTGGACAGAAGAATGCCCTGCTTTCGAAGGACAAACGTGAACGCGAAGCACTCCAAGGTCAGCAGGACGAACAGCAGAAGATGGTCAATTCGCTACAAAAACAGCAAAAGACCATTCAAGGCATCATTACCCAACAGAAACAGAAAGACGCTGCCCTCAACGCGCAAATCGACCGACTCATCGCTATCGAAGTGGAAAAGGCACGTCTGCGTGCAGAGGCAGAGGCCAAGAAGAAGGCCGCTGCAGAAGCCGCTGCCAAGAAAAGACGTGAGGAAGAACTGGCTCGCAAGAAGGCAGCCGCCGAAGCAGCAGCCCGTGAGAACGAACGCCGCATAGCCGAAGCCAAGCAACGCGAGGCTGAAGCAAAGGCTGCAGCGCGTGAAGCACAGCGTTCGAAGGACGAAGCTGCCCGTGCACGTGCCAACCAGCGTGCCCGTGAAGCCGAGGCTGACCGAGAGGCTGCAGAACGTAAAGCCAAAGTCGATGCCGACCGTAACAAGAAGGAACTGGCCGAAGCCAAGAAAGAAGCAGAAGAAAGCACTTCGCTGAGCAAGGCCGACCGCATGATCAGTGGTGGGCTGGAACTTAACAAAGGTCGTCTGCCCATGCCCATTACCGGTTCGTATCGCATTGTGAGCCACTTCGGGCAACATAACGTCGAGGGACTTAAGAATGTCGTTCTCGACAACAAGGGAATCAACATTCAAGGCAATGCCGGAGCCATGGCACGTTGCGTCTACGACGGCGAAGTGAGTGCCATCTATCAGTATTCAGGCATCTGGGTGGTCATCGTACGCCATGGTGCCTACTTCTCAGTATACTGTAATCTGCGCTCCGTCAGCGTCGGCAAAGGCCAGAAGGTATCGCCCCGACAAACCATCGGTGCCGTCGGCCCTGACAACATCTTGCAATTCCAACTCCGAAAAGGCACCGCCAAACTGAATCCTGAAGCTTGGCTGGGCCGATAATGACGCTTTTATATCCTATCAGCAAAGTATTCCGATGCCATGCTGACAATCAGTCCCTGCCAAGCAATTGCTGGTAGGTGGCAATGGCATCATTTATCTCACTCATACAGATATACTCGTCAGCAGTATGCGAACGGGCACTGTCGCCAGGGCCCAGCTTCAGCGAGGGGAACGGCATCAGTGCCTGATCGCTCAGTGTGGGTGAGCCGAACGGTTGCTTGCCCATGTCCACCAGACGGCTGACAAGCGGATGATCAGAAGCGATGGACGACGACGAGAGTCGCGTGCTCCGAGCCATGACACGACTGTTCAGGTGCGAGCTAATGATGTCCAACACTTCCTGATTGGTGTAGAGTTCGTTGGTTCGTACATCAACTACGGCATGACAAACATCGGGCACGACATTGTGTTGCGTACCCGCGTTGACTTGAGTAACCTGCATGAGCGTAGGCCCAAGCAGAGGACTGATGCGCGGAAAGCGGTAACTGCGCAGCCAAAGCAGGTCGTCGAGCATCAAGTTGATGGCGTTGATGCCCTCGCCACGTGCGGCATGACCAGAACGACCACGCGCTTCAACGTCGAGAACCATAAGTCCTTTCTCAGCAATAGCAGGTTGCATGCCTGTAGGTTCGCCAACGATGGCTACGTCGATGGGCGGCAACAAAGGCAGCACACGACTGATACCATCGGCACCAGACACCTCTTCCTCGGCCGAAGCCAGAAACAACAGGTTGGCTTTCTGCCTGCCATCAATGGTAGCACCTACATGGTAAAGCTGGCGAAAGACCGCCAATAGGCTCACCAACCCACCCCCACAGTCGTTGGAACCCAGTCCATAGAGCCGGTCATCCTCCTGCGTTGGAACGTAGGGATCATGCTTCCACGATGCCACAGGCTTCACCGTGTCGATGTGGGCATTCAGCAAAATGGTGGGAAACTGTGCGTCATAACACTCGGAAACAGCCCACACGTTGTTTGCCTCGCGTTGAGGTTGCAGTCCCCATTGCCGCATATGGCCCTCCAAAATATCGGCAGCGGCCTGCTCTTGACGACTCGTACTGGGCGTGCCAATAAGGTCTTTGAGCAATTGGATAGCGTCGTTTGTCATCATTCTTCCACTCATATCTGCCGCAAAGTTAGCTAAAACCGCGTGCAAAGCAAAATAATTTTCAAAATATTTTGCACTTTGCCGTTTTTGGCGTATCTTTGCACTTAGCAAACAAGTAGCACCTTAGCGTATGCAAAACAATTGCCATCTTTCGACGCTCATCCATGAGCAGGCCAAGAAATACGGTTCGAAACCCGCGCTGAACTTCCGCAAGTTCGGTTCGCTCGAATGGATTTCCGTTTCGTGGAAACAGTTCTCGCTTCGCGTGAAGCAGGTCTCTAACGCCATGCTCAACCTCGGAATGCAGCCCCAGGAGAACGTTGCAGTGTTCTCGCAGAACTGCGTTCAGTACTTGTACACAGACTTTGGAGCCTATGGAATCCGTGTGGTAACGATTCCCATCTACGCCACTTCCAGCGAACAACAAATCCAATACGTCATCAACGATGCCCATGTGCGCTTCCTCTTTGTAGGCGAACAGGAGCAGTACGACAAGGCCCACCGCGTGTTCCCGCTCTGTCCCTCGCTGGAACGCATCATCATTTTCGACCGTTCCGTGCGCATTTCAAGCCACGATCCCAATGCTCTTTATTTCGAAGACTTCATCGCCTTGGGCGAAAACCTGCCCCGTCAGTCGCAGGTCGAGCAGCTCTGGAACCAGGCATCCATGGACGATGTCTGCAATATCATCTATACCAGCGGCACAACAGGCGACTCGAAGGGTGTCGTGCTGAAGTACAGCCAGTACTACGCAGCCATGGAAGCCAACAATCAGTGTGTACCCGTCGGCGAGAAGGACCGAGTGATGTGCTTCCTGCCACTCGCCCACATCTTCGAACGCGGATGGTCCTATCTGTGTCTGACCGAAGGTGCCCAGCTGATCCTCAACACCTATCCGAAGGAAATTCAGCAATCGATGCGCGAGACACATCCTACCTGTATGTCGAGTGTTCCCCGCTTCTGGGAAAAGGTGTTCATTGGAGTGAAGGAGAAGATCGAAAGCTCATCGTCAACCAGCCAGAAACTGTTCCGCCACGCATTGTCCGTTGGCCGGAAGCACAACATTGAGTATCTGAGCCGTGGCAAGCGCCCGCCTCTTGGGTTAGCCTTGGAATACAAAGCCCTCAACAGTACAGTGCTCAGCCTTGTGCGAAAGCAACTCGGATTGGAGAATGCCCACTTCTTCCCCACAGCAGGCGCCTACGTGTCGCCCGAGGTTGAGGAGTTCGTCCACTCCATTGGCATCTGGATGATGGTGGGTTATGGTCTCACCGAGAGCCTTGCCACCGTGTCGTGCGACCACATGGACAAGCCTTACACCATCGGTTCCGTAGGACGACCCATCAACGGCATTGACGTAAAGATTAGCGACGACGGCGAAATCCTGCTGAAAGGCCCGACCATTACCTGTGGTTACTACAAGCGTGACGACGTCAACGCCACAGCTTTCGATGCCGACGGCTACTTCCATACCGGCGATGCAGGCTACCTGCGCGACGGCGAACTGTTCCTGACCGAGCGCATTAAGGACCTCTACAAGACCTCAAACGGCAAATACATTGCCCCGCAGATGGTGGAAGCCATGCTGCTGGTCGACAAATACATCGACCAAGTGGCCGTCATTGCCGACCAACGCAAGTTCGTATCGGCACTCGTCGTACCCGAATTCCGCCTCGTTGAGGAGTGGGCACGCGACCGTGGAATACCTTTCGACTCGCGTGAGGAGCTCTGTCAGAACCCCGATGTGCACGAAATGGTCATGGAACGCATCGACACATTGCAGCAAAGACTTGCCGGTTACGAGAAGATCAAGCGCATAACGCTCATCCCCCACCACTTCTCGATGGAGAGTGGCGAGCTAACCAATACGTTGAAGATGAAGCGCTCGGTCATCAACAAGAACTATAAGGATATCATCGACAAGATGTACGAGGAATAAAGAATGATAACGCAAGATCAACTCAAAGACATACTCAACCGAACCGAGAAGCTACACCACTATCTGAACATACCACAGAAGCAGATAGAGTTCGAAGAAGAACAGCTGCGCACGCAGGCACCCGACTTCTGGGACGATGTAAAGCGGGCCCAGGAACAGATGAAAAAGGTGAAAGGCATTGAGAAATGGCTGAAAGACTATAAGGCCGTGCGCATGGCTGCCGACGAGTTACAGTTGGCTTTCGACTTCTATCACGACGAGATGGTGACCGAACAGGAGGTGGATGCCGACTACGAACAAGCCTTGAAACTCATTGAAGACCTGGAACTGAAGAACATGCTTCGCCAGAAAGAAGACCCAATGGACTGTGTCCTGAAGATCAACTCTGGCGCTGGAGGCACCGAAAGTCAGGACTGGGCACAGATGCTCATGCGCATGTATATGCGGTGGGCTGAGGCTCATGGCCACAAAGTGACCATTTCCAACCTGCAGGAAGGCGACGAAGCCGGCATCAAGAGTGTCACTATGGAGATAGAAGGCGGTGAGTTTGCCTACGGATTCCTCAAGAGCGAGAACGGAGTGCACCGCCTTGTGCGCGTATCGCCGTTCAATGCGCAGGGTAAACGAATGACTTCGTTCGCCTCAGTCTTCGTTTCGCCGCTCGTCGACGACACCATCGAAGTCTATGTCGACCCCGCCAAACTGTCGTGGGACACGTTCCGTTCGAGCGGCGCTGGTGGTCAGAACGTCAACAAGGTGGAATCGGGTGTGCGTCTGCGCTATTGGTACACCGATCCCGACACGGGCGAGGAAGAAGAGATTCTCATTGAGAACACGGAAACGCGCGATCAGCCCAAGAACAAGGAACGTGCGCTGACCTTACTGCGCTCGCAACTCTACGATCGCGCCATGAAGAAGCGTCTGGAGGCACAGGCTAAGATTGAAGCAGGCAAGAAAAAGATTGAATGGGGCTCACAGATACGCTCCTATGTCTTCGACGATCGCCGCGTGAAAGACCACCGTACCAACTACCAGACCACTGATGTCGATGCGGTAATGGACGGCAAAATCGACGGTTTCATCAAAGCCTACCTCATGGAATTCCCTGTGAACGAGGAGTAAAAGCACCACTCTAACTCTCCCTAAGGGGGTAAAGAGCGCAGACAGGGTGATGCCGGGTAATTCTCACTTACAGAAAGAGAGGGTTCAACACAGAGAAAGAGAGGCTTCCAACATAGAGTAACCAAAGAACAATCAACAATAACCGCCTGCAACTCCCCACTAAATGCAGGCCTTCCCTTTACATAAAGGGTCGGGGGAGATTACTATCCTATGAGCAAAAAGAACAATGCCAAGCGTCAGGCCTATCAGAAGAAGCAAGCAGAGCAGGGACGCAACGTCGTTATGTGGATCATTGGAGCACTCATTGTACTCGCTGTCGTGTTCCTCTTCTGGACAACTTACAACTCCTGATGAGCGGATTCGAAATCGAAAGGAAATTCCTTGTCAGGAAAGGCGGCAACTATCGCAATGCCGCCTTTTCGTGTAGCCACATCCAACAGGGGTATATACCTGCCGAAGGGGCCACTGTCCGCATCCGTCTACGCGACGACGAGGCATTCTTAACCATCAAGGGAAAGTCGGCAGATGGCGGCCTTTCGCGCTATGAGTTCGAGAAATCCATCTCCGTGGACGAGGCTCAGCACCTGCTTCAGCTGTGTCGGGGCGGTTTAATCGACAAACATCGCTATCTGGTGAAGAGCCCCGACGGACGCCACACGTTCGAAGTCGATGAGTTTCACGGGCAGAACGATGGTCTGGTCATGGCCGAAGTAGAGCTTTCCAGTGCAGACGAACCGTTCGAAAAGCCCGATTTCATCGGCCGAGAGGTCACGGGTGACCGCCGTTTCTACAACAAACACATGCTCCGCTATCCCTTCTGCCTCTGGCGCGACACCATCGAAGAGGAGTAGTAGGTACCGAGCAGGTGTACCAACCATACAAGAACACCTTGAAAGCAGCCGCTCTGTTGCTTCAAGGTGTTCTTTGTTTTGTATAAAGACCATTGACTTTTCGCTGCTATAGCATAGACTTGATGCTGACAAAGCAATGACTTACAACCTCCAAATCAATGCTTTACTACCTCCAAAGCATTGCTTTACAACATCTAAAGCATTGACTTACCACCTCTAAAGCATAGCTTTATACCCCTGCAAAGCATAGCTTCATAGCATATAGAGCATTGCCCCGCTGCCTATAGAGCAATGCTTTGTCGACCCAAAAGTAATAATATTTTACAAAAGAAGGCACAAACAAGGGGAGATGAAACGCAGTTTTTCTAGTTCTATCGCTTCACTCTCCAACACAAGACCATGCCGATGAGCACGCCCAGACATACGCCTAGCGAATTGGCAAGGAAGTCGAGCCATTCGCCACTACGCCTTCCGCCCGTGCAATAAGCCTGAGCTAGTTCCACAAGACCACCCATTGCGATGGGAGCAAGGAATGCAAAAAGGAAGAGCCTCCAACCGTTGCGCACGGTGTGTTGCCGCAGATATTCCCACCAAATCGTTGCCGTCAGCGTGCCATACATGACCAAATGCGTCCACTTGTCAATGAGTCGGACGTGGTTCAACGGACTTTCCGGTATCCAGGGCGTCAGGCATAGCACCCAGATGACAACGATGAGCATACAAGAGAGCGGGTAGCGCTGCAAGAGATTCTTCTGTTTTTCCTTTTTCATAGGTCTCATGTTACTTTTCGGATGCAAAGTTAGCAATTATTTCCTACATTTTGTACCGTCAACCACGTTTTTGCTTTCGAATAAGAACATTTTCTCGTTGTTTTTTTATAAATTTGCATCCACAAACTGAGTATATCAACGAAACAAAGACAATGGCGCATTCATCAGAGAGAGCAAACTTCGGTAGCAAACTGGGCGTGATATTGGCCACGGCAGGCTCGGCTGTGGGGTTGGGAAACGTCTGGCGCTTCCCCTATATGACAGGCGAGAACGGCGGTGCCGCCTTTATTCTTATTTATATCGCATGCGTGGTGCTGCTGGGCATCCCCTGTATGCTGAGCGAATTTATCATTGGCCGCCATGGAGCTGCCAATACCAGCCGCGTTTATGCAAAGGTTGCAGCCGAAGGACTTGCCGATGCCAACAGCAAAAAAGCCCGTTGGCAACTGCTATTCCCCAAGTTTATTGGTTTTCTGGGCATCACCACGGGTTTCCTCATCACCAGTTACTACGCGGTAGTGAGTGGTTGGTGCCTGCAATACATCTACGCCTCGGCCGCAGGCCACCTGAAAGGCGATGCCAACTTCGTGAGCAGCTACTTCCAGGACTTCTCCTCGTCGCCCTTGAGGCCTGTTTTCTGGACCGTTGCCATCCTCTTCATCACCCATTTCGTCATCTGTCGGGGTGTGCGAGGGGGCATTGAGAAGGCTTCCAAGTTGCTCATGCCCACGCTGTTCATCCTGCTTTTGGTCATCGTAGTGGCATCGTGCATGCTCCCGGGGGCCACGGCGGGCATAGAATTCCTGCTAAAGCCCGACTTCACGCGACTCAATTCGGGTGTTTTCCTCAGTGCCTTAGGCCAGTCGTTCTACTCGTTGAGCATCGGCATGGGCTGTCTGGCCACCTACGCCAGCTACTTCAACCGGCAGACCAACCTGCTTTCGTCGGCCGTTCAGATTTCGTTTGTCGACTCATTCATCGCCATTCTTGCCGGACTGATGATCTTCCCGGCTGCTTTTTCAGTCGGTGTAAGCCCCGATAGCGGTCCCTCGCTGGTGTTCATCACGCTGCCCAACGTGTTCAACCAAGCCTTCTCGGCCATGCCGGTGGTAGGCTATGTGGTGGCATTCTTCTTCTATGCGCTGCTCTCCCTGGCTGCCCTGACGTCGCTCATTTCCCTTCATGAAGTGTCGACAGCCTTCTTCCACGAGGAATTCCACCTTCCCAGAGGGCGTGCAGCACTCATTGTGACGGTGCTTTGTAGCATCATCGGTGCCTTCTGTTCGCTCTCGTTGGGTGCCGTCGAGGGCATCAGCATTGCCGGAAGGTCACTCTTCGACGTGTTCGACTTCGTCACCGGGCAGATTTTCCTGCCCATCGGAGGCTTCCTTACCTGTCTGTTCCTGGGCTGGTTCGTTCCGCGTAAGCTCATCAACGACGAGTTTACCAATGGCGGAACGGCATGGCAACGCAGCGGAAGGTGGCTCTTTGCGGCATTCCTATTCCTCATTCGCTTTGTCTGTCCTCTGTGCATCCTGGCCATCTTCCTAAACCAGTTGGGCATCATTCACTTCTGAAACCACCATTCCACCCCATGACGCCAACGCATAAGCACCTTATCGCGACCATCCTTTGCCTTCTGCTGCTGGGCTTTGCCACTTCACGGGCGCAGAACGAGGAGCGGTTGTTGCAGAACATTGCCTTCAAGACGCTGGGAGTTGCCGAGAAGATTCCCGTCAGCAACATTACAACCCTGCACCAAGACGGCGACGGTTTTCTATGGATAGGTACCGACAACGGGTTTTATCGTTACGACGGCTACAGAGTGAAACGCTACAAGAGCGACCCCCTCTACCCTGCCCTTCTCACGTCGAACCATGTCACGGCCATAGCCGATCACGACCATGTGCGATGGATTGGCACACGTAAGGGACTCACCCGTATCAACACGGCAGGCGAATCGCGCCACTATCACTTCACCGACTTCCCCAATTCCGACGTCGTCAACGTCGTCATGTTTACCCGAAAAGGAACCCTCTGGGTGGGTACTGAGGGCGGACTCTATCGTTATGACGCTGCAAACGACGCCTTTACGCTCTGCTGCAACCAGCGAGGCAACTCGAAAGTGCCGCATTGCTCGGTCACATCCATCATGGAAGACTCGCGTGGATGCCTCTGGATAGGCACCTGGGACAAGGGGTTGTTCCGCTATATGCCTACCGATAACGGTGCCGGAAAGGACGATGAGCTTGCCCGATGGTACGAGATGCCCCGCTTCAACGACCTGAACTCGGCGCAGAAGGTGTTCGAAGACTCGCAGCATCGGCTCTGGGTGGGCACCTGGGGGCGCGGTTTGTTCTGCATCGCCAACCCTTGGGAGACGGGCCAGCCGCTGCAATACCGCATCTACAACACCGCGAACACGGCAGGAGCACTGCCCGAGGACATCGTCTGGGCACTGCATGAGGACCGCTATACCGGGCTTCTCTGGATTGGAACGCGGCGTGGACTGAGTTTCATCTCTACCCGTCCGACTGCGGGTGAGGCATCGAAACTGCCCACTTCCTCCATGTTTGCCCTGCCCCCGGAACTGGAACCCGAGCCGGGTTACTTTGCCAATGGTGCCTCGATGATATTCCTCGACAAGAACGGACGTATGTGGTTGCACGCCAATCGACGCGGCATCGTCTCAACAACCATACGCCCCTCGCTCTTCAACACGCAGCCTTTGCCTGCCAATGTGCCTGCCAATGACTACGTGTCGAGCATCGACTACCTTCCTGATGGGCACCTTGTCGTCGGACTGGCACACAACGGACTGCTCACCAACGAAGGAACTGCCCTGCGACACATGCCTCTGAACATCTCGAAGGTGTTCGCTGTGGTCGACGGAGGCCACGATTCGCTCATCGTAGCCACCGAGCGCATGGGCATCGTTACCATTCATAATGGCAGCATCGCACGTCAGGAGAACACGGCTAACACCCCTTGGCTGGCCGACAACTGCGTCTATGCCCTGCTCAACGATGGCAAAGGCAACCTCATTGCCGGCACGTGGAAGGGACTATCGGTGAAATACGCTAACGGAAAGGGACTCCATCTGGAGGGCAACGGCATCAAGCCTTTGGAACAGGCCAAAGTGAAGAGCATGGCACAGGCACCGGATGGAAGTCTGTGGCTGGCCACCGACGGCAACGGAGTGATGCATCTCAGCGGCAGTCTGCACAATCCGCAGTCGCTACGGCTGGACGTTTTCGACCATCTGGCTAACTCACCCCTTGCCACACTCAACATCTTCAGCATCCGATGCGACCGCGAGGGGCGCATCTGGGCGTGCAGCAAGGAGGCCGGACTGATGCTTTACCGTGCGCAGGAAGGTGGTTTTCTGGCCATGAACCAGCCGTTTGGCATTCCCGACGACGACATCTACAGCATCGAACAGAGTGCTGACGGCGCTTTCTGGGTGGCCTCTCGCTACAGCCTCATTCGCTTCCAGCTCGACAAAGACGACCAAGCGCGCAACCTACGCTTCTTCATGCGTGGCGACGTGCTGGGCAATGACTTCTTCGGACTGAACATGTCGGCAGCCTCAACGCGTGGTTTGCTCTGCTTTGCAGGCCACACTACACTCGCCACCTTCCGTCAACAGGTCGACCAACTGCCTGCTGCCAGCACCCATCCCTTCATCAGCGACGTGAAAATCCTGAACACTTCCATTGAACTTCTCGACAGTTTGCAGCGCCAAAAGGCCAGCGGCGGCATGCTGCCTCCCTATGCCACGACCATCACCCTGCAGCCTTCGCAGCGCGAACTGACCTTGGAATTCGCCTCGATGATGCCTGGCGACAACGAGGAGACGCGCTTTGCCTACATGCTTGAGGGCTTCGACCACGACTGGAAGTACACGGAAGTGGGCGAAAACATGGCTACTTACGGCAACCTGCCTGCCGGACACTACACGTTCCGCATGCGTTGCACCGACCGAAACGGCCTGTGGGGTACCGAAGAGGCCACCATCAGCATCCACGTCCTGGCACCTGTCTGGCAACGATGGTATGCCCGGCTGACCTACGCGCTGCTCCTTATCGGCCTGCTCCTGCTGGTTTTCCGCTACTATCAGCGGCGTTCAGCTGAACAACACGAGCTGCAACTGGAGCGCATGAAGGCTCAAAGCATTGAGGAACTGAACCATAAGAAACTGCAATTCTTTACCAACATCACCCACGACCTGATGACTCCGCTTACCATCATATCGGCATCGTCGTCAGCAATCAAGGAACAAAATCCGCAACTCAGTGCCGATTTCAACGTCATCGATAACAACGTGAACCGCCTGATGCGCCTTTTGCAGCAGATACTGGAATTCCGACGCACCGAAACGGGCAACCTCCACCTGCGTGTGTCGCAGGGAAACCTTGCCGACTTCGTGCGTCGCGAGGTGGAAAGCATTCGTCCGCTGACCAAAGACAAGCACATAGACATGTCGTTGGTGTGCTCGCCCAGCGACATCTTTGGCTATTTCGATAGCGATAAGATGGACAAAATCCTCTACAACCTCATCTCCAACGCCGTGAAGTACAACCGCGAAAACGGATTCATACAGGTTGCTCTGGTCAGCAACGACGGTTCCACCGCACAGATCACCGTAAAGGACAACGGTGTGGGTATTCCAGCCAAAAAACTGCCCGACCTTTTCCACCGGTTCTATGAGGGTGAGCATCGTCGTTTCAACACTTACGGTACGGGTATCGGTCTTTCGCTGACGAAAGACCTGACCGAACTCCATCACGGAACAATCAGTGTTGAGAGCAAAGAGGGCGAGGGAACTCTGTTCACCGTGACCATTCCCATCAGCGCAAGTGCCTATCAGGATGAGGAAATGGACAGTCCGCAGCCTGCACCCACACCTACCGGCAAGCTACGACATGACACTGCTAGGCAAGGCGAAGCCACCGTCCTCGTGGTGGAGGACAATGAGGAGTTACTTGTCCTCCTGAAGCAACTCTTGAGCAGCCATTACCATGTGCTAACTGCCTACAATGGCAAGGAAGCACTGGAGGTTTTGGAGAACGAACCCGTCAGTCTGGTGCTGACAGATGTCATGATGCCAGTGATGGATGGCAACGAACTGACTCGCCAAATCCGTGAAAACCAACAGTTGGCAGCCACTCCGGTGCTGATGCTCACTGCCAAACGCGACGATGATGACCGCGCCGAGGCATACAGAATAGGTGCCGACGCCTACATCACAAAGCCTTTCAACTCGGCAGTGCTGCTGGCACGCATCCAAAACCTGATCGATCACAAGCTGAAAGCTGACGAAAAACTGGCCGAACAGCTCTTTGCAGGTATCAAAGACGTAAAGGTCAGCCATGCCGACGAGGACTTCCTCAAGGCCTGCGTGGCCTGTGTGCAGCGCCATCTGGCCGATGCAGATTTCTCACTGCCCGCCTTTGCCGAGGAGATGAACATGTCTACGTCGGCACTCTACAAGCGACTACGGGCTACAACGGGCCTCACCACATCGGCTTTCATCCGCACTTTGCGCATGAAATCGGCACAACGGCTGCTCCAACAGAACCCGCATGCACGCATTTCCGACGTGGCTTATGCCGTGGGTTACACCGATCCGAAATACTTCTCCAGCTGTTTCAAGAAAGACTTCGGCGTCCTGCCTTCGGAGTTTCTTTCCACACAGAATCGTGAAGAGTAGGTTTTGAAGGGTTCAGGCAATGCTTTCTTCTTAATTACCATATGTCAAGTTCTATGCATTCCATCAAGAAAAGTAGCCAAACACTTCCGTATGTAGAAACTTTTTAGTAACTTTGCAGGTTGAAAAGAGCGCAAACCAGCAAAACATAAATCAACAATATCATTATGGCAAAGAAAGCACTTCTAATGATTCTCGACGGATGGGGAATCGGTAAGCATGGCAAGGGCGACGTAATCTACAACACGCCGACCCCGTATCTGGACTATCTGACAGCCGTTTCGGCACACTCTCAGCTGCAGGCTTCAGGCGAAGACGTCGGTCTGCCTGACGGACAGATGGGTAACTCGGAGGTTGGACACCTCAATATCGGTGCCGGACGCATCGTCTATCAGGACCTTGTGAAGATCAACCGTGCCTGCAAGGATGGCTCTATCATGGAGAATCCGCAGGTAAAGGCCGCCTACTCGTATGCCAAAGAGCAGGGTAAGAAGCTGCATCTCATGGGTCTGACCAGCGATGGCGGCGTGCACTCAAGCCTCGACCACCTGTTCAAGCTCATCGAAGTGGGCAAAGCCTATGGATTGAAGAACCAGACTTTCGTCCACTGCTTCATGGACGGCCGCGATACCGACCCTCACTCGGGCAAAGGCTTCATCGAGCAGGTCACAAAGGTATGCCAAGAAAACGACGCAGCCATCGCCAGCATCGTGGGACGCTTCTATGCAATGGACCGCGACAAGCGTTGGGAGCGTGTCAAGGAGGGTTACGACCTGATTGTCAATGGTGTGGGCAAGCAAGCTCAGGACATGGTCGTCGCCATGCAGGAGTCTTACGATGAAGGAGTGACCGACGAATTCATCAAACCCATTCACAATGCCACCGTCAACGGATGCATTGAGGAGGGCGACGTGGTCATTTTCATCAACTTCCGCAACGACCGCGCCAAGGAACTCACCATCGTTCTGACGCAGCAGGATATGCCTGAGCAGGGCATGAAGACCATTCCCGGCCTGCAATACTACTGCATGACGCCCTACGATGCCAACTTCACCGGCGTTCACATCCTGTTCCCGAAAGAGAATGTCGAGGACACGCTCGGCGAATACCTGTCGCGTCTGGGCAAGAAACAGCTGCATACGGCAGAGACTGAGAAGTATGCCCACGTGACATTCTTCTTCAATGGCGGACGCGAAGCACCCTTCGAGGGCGAGGATCGCATCCTCGTGGCATCGCCGAAGGTGGCCACTTACGACCTGAAACCTGAGATGTCGGCCTACGAAGTGAAGGACAAACTCGTCGGAGCCATCAACACTCAGGAGTACGACTTCATCGTTGTGAACTTCGCTAACGGTGACATGGTGGGACACACCGGTGTCTATAATGCCATCGCCAAAGCCGTTTGGGCTGTTGATAACTGCGTGCGCGAGGTCATCGAAACCGCCAAGGCCAACGACTACGAGGCCATTATCATTGCCGATCACGGCAATGCCGACAACGCCATCAACCCCGATGGCTCGCCCAACACGGCCCATTCGCTGAACCCAGTGCCGTTCATCTACGTGACGAACAACAACTCTGCAACCGTGAAAGACGGTCGTTTGGCCGACGTTGCACCCAGTATCCTCCACATCATGGGACTGGAACAGCCTGCCGACATGACCGGTGAGTGCCTCATCAGCGACAACTGCTGATGTTGCATCTGCCACCCTCATCATGAAAAAGCCTCCCGACGAGCATCGTGCTTGTCGGGAGGCTTCTTCTTGATATAGAGCTATAGCGACGTAACGCTATGATTCCTCTTCCATCTCAGTATCCAATCGGTTGCTCCAAAGATATTTATCCGTCTCTTGGGCAGCCACTTTGCTTAGCAGAAGCAGTGCCACAAGGTTGGGAATGGCCATCAACGCGTTCATGCTGTCGGCGATATTCCAGATGGTATCGAGGTTGATGATGCAGCCAAAGAACAGCAGGACAATGAAGACAATGCGGTAGAAGAGATTTGCCCGTTGGTGTTCGATGTAGTTGACGGCACTTTCACCATAATAACTCCATCCCAAGATGGTGCTAAAGGCAAACGTCAGGATTCCAAACGTCAACAATGGTGCACCGATATAAGGTATTTTCGAGAAGGCAACCTTTGTCAAGGCAGCTCCGTCGGCATAGGTAATGTCAGGATAGGCAATGATGCTGCTCACGAGCACAATGCCTGTCATCGCACAAATAATCACCGTATCCCAGAAAGTGCCCGTACTCGACACAAGTGCCTGCCGGACAGGATTGCGAGTCTGTGCCGTTGCAGCCACAATAGGTGCCGAACCCATACCGCTCTCATTGGAAAACAATCCCCGCGCAATGCCATAGCGCGCTGCCATCATCACTGTAGCTCCTACAAAGCCTCCGCCAGCTGCCGAAGGATTGAAAGCCGACACGACTATCAGTTTCACGGCAGGCCAGACGTAGCCACTGTTCATGAATAAGATAACGATGCACCCGATGACATAGAGTATTGCCATGAACGGAACCAGGAAGGTACACACACGGGCGATTGCCTTCACGCCTCCAAGGATGACCGCGGCAGCCAGCAAGCAGACGAATATGCCGACTATCCAAGTGGGTATGCCAAACGTCTCATTGGTCAGCAAGGCAATGGAATTGGCCTGCACTGTACAACCAATGCCAAACGATGCCAATGCCGTAAACACCGCAAAGAGCACCGCCAGCCATTTCATGCCGAGGCCACGCTCCAACGCATACATCGGACCGCCATAGAAGTGCCCATCCTCTGCCTTTACACGATACTTCACGGCCAGCAGGCCTTCCGCATATTTCGTTGCCATGCCGAAGATGCCCGTCAGCCAGCACCATAGCACCGCTCCAGGTCCGCCAAGGGCTACGGCTGTAGCCACTCCGACAATATTTCCCGTACCTATCGTTGCCGCCAAAGCAGTTGCCAAGGCTCCGAACTGGCTCACATCTCCATCGGCTGACGAATCTTTCTTTATCGACAGGCGAATGGCAGTGAACAGTTTACGTTGCGGAACCTTCAGCCTGAAGGTCAGAAACACATGGGTTCCCAACAATAAAACTATCATCGGCCAACCCCAAAGATATGAACCAAGTTGTGAAAAGAATTCGTTAATCGTCTCCATATACGTCTAGTTTTGCTTGCAAAGTTAACAAATTATTTGTATTTTTGCAAACGAAAAAAAACAAATGATATGAATGTGCAGATAGAATCCACGTGGAAAGAACAATTGCAAGGGGAATTTAACCAAGCCTACTTCCAACATTTGACGGAAGCTGTGCGCCAGGAATACCTGACAACGACGTGCTATCCACCGGGCAGACTGATTTTCAACGCTTTCAATCTATGCCCGTTCGATCGTGTAAAGGTGGTCATCATCGGACAAGACCCATACCATGAGCCAGGACAGGCCCATGGGTTGAGTTTCTCAGTGATGGACGGAGTGCCCTTCCCACCATCGCTGCAGAACATCTTCAAAGAGATTCACGACGACCTGGGGACACCTATTCCCATGACAGGCAACCTCACGCGATGGGCTGAACAGGGCGTTTTGCTGCTCAACGCATCGCTTTCGGTACGTGCACATCAAGCAAACAGCCACTCGCAGCTGGGTTGGCAGACGTTTACCGATGCCGCCATCCGCTCTCTCGCCACCCACCGCGAGCACATCGTCTATATGCTCTGGGGAAGCTATGCCCGTGGAAAAGCCTACATGATAGACCGTCAGAGGAACCTGGTCCTTGAATCTGTGCATCCCTCACCCCTCTCGGCCAATCGCGGTGGTTGGTTCGGTCAGCACCAGTTCTCGCGCTGCAATGAGTACCTGAGTCAAAACGGCATCGCACCGATAGAGTGGTAACAAACGATTCACTATTCTCAATCATCAGTTCAAAATTGGAAAAGCTTCTTCCCATCATGCAAGTGGGCGACGTACTGATATCGCCCGACATCCTGACCGAGCGCTTCTGTTGCGACTACGAGAAGTGCAAGGGAGCCTGCTGTATTGAAGGCAACGCAGGTGCACCCGTAACCCTTGATGAAATCGGCGAAATTGAAGATGCGCTCGACGCGGTGTGGGGCGACCTCTCGGCTTCGGCACAAAGCGTCATCGACCGTCAAGGCGTAGCCTATAGCGACCCTGAAGGCGAGCTTGTGACAAGCATTGTGCATGGGAAAGACTGCGTATTCACCTGCTATGACGGCGACAACTGCCTGTGTGCGCTGGAGAAAGCCTGCCGTTCAGGCCGCTCAAAGTTTATGAAACCCATATCATGTTCGCTCTATCCCATTCGTGTGAAGAAGTTTTCGAATGGAACAGTCGGACTGAACTACCACCGATGGGACATTTGTCGCGATGCCATCGTGAAGGGTAGGCAACTCGATGTGCCCGTCTATAAATTCCTGCGCGAGCCACTTGTGCGCCGTTTCGGACAGGAATGGTACGACGAACTCTGTGCCCTTGCCAACGAACTGCATGAGCAAGGGATGATTTAATGGGGCGATAAAAGGATTTGTCTGTTGTTTTTTTATTTTCGGGGCCTGTGACGACGATACTCCGAAGGACTCATGCCGACATGTTCCTTAAAGTAACGCCCGAAAAACGACTGGTTTGGGAAGTTCATGTCCTCGGCTATTTCCTTGATACTCCTTGTTGAATTGCGCAGTAGCACACGTATTTCCAGCGTTACGTAGTTGTCTATCCACTCGTTAGGTGTCCTTCGGCTGACCTGCTTGATGGTTTCCGAGAGATACTTCGGCGAGATGCACAGCTCGTGGGCATACCAGCTGACTCGACGCTCATTGTGGAAGTTCTTTTCCACAAGCTGCAAAAACTTCGTGAAGATGCCTTCGGCCCGTGTCTGCCTCCGATCGCTGATGCTTTGCATACGGATGATGATGTTGCTCAGGTCGTAAACCATCGTCGTAAGCAGCGAGCGCACTGTCTCGCGGCGGAAGTGGTGCGACAGGTCATCGGTTTTCTGTTTCAAAACCTGGAAGTAGCTCATGATAGTGTCGCATTCCTGTTGCGTAAGGTGGCACACTGGATGTGTGCGGGTGAACAGGAACAACTGCGAAAGATCGTGGATATCCTTGATAATCTCATCGAAAAACGAGTTAGAAACCATGATTGCGATGCCATTGCAGTCGCGCGACAACATATAGTCGTCGGTTACCTGCCCTTCACTGATAATAATCATGTCGTTGGCCAGCATAGTATGCGCCTCGGTATCTACGCTATACTGAACCTCACCCTGCGTACAGAGAGCAAAAAACTTGCACCCCATGCGACGCGGTTCATTGGGAATGGGCAGTTGACCGATATGGTCGAACAACATCAAGTCGTTGTCAATGCAGCTCCCCTGACAGACTTGCCGCGCCGATTCGACATTGATTTCAGAGATAATGCTATGGTCTTTCTTCATCATCACACGTTTTACTCATGACTAAACGATAGCTTCAAAAATCGCCGGTTTCATCGAACGATTTTCAGTTTACCCTTCTTCAGTTTCAGAAGTTTCTGCTGTCCGTTGTAAACAACCATCACTTCGCAGTTGTTGTTGGCTACGAGCGATGCCTCAACGACACGACCTTCCTTCCACGTCATGGCCACTTCGATGCCGCCACGTGCCTTCAGACCACTCACGCAACCCGACTTCCAGGCATCGGGCA
This sequence comes from uncultured Prevotellaceae bacterium, assembly GCA_902774815.1. Taxonomy (GTDB): domain Bacteria; phylum Bacteroidota; class Bacteroidia; order Bacteroidales; family Bacteroidaceae; genus Prevotella. Next base: position 116,210 of record CACYJV010000004.1, read on the forward strand.
CTGCAGGAAGCAGTTCCAAAGTGTAGCGGTTCTTGACGTTTGCATTCAGCTGGTCATAGCGACTCTGCAGTAACATCTCGCAAACGCCGGCCGTCCCACCAAAGTTACCATCGATTTGGAAGGGCGGATGGGCATCGAACAGGTTGGGATAGGTACCGCCTGAGCGTCGACGGTCAGGTCCACGGTAGCGGTCGGGCGACACATAGGTGAGCAGTTTCTGGTAGATATGATAGGCTTGGTCAGGTCGATGCAGGCGTGCCCAGAGGTTTATGCGCCAGCCAGTGGACCACCCTGTGGTCTGATCACCTTTCTGAACGAGTGTTTGTTCGCATGCCTTGGCTATCTCGGGAGTTGAAGAAAGCGTGATGTGCGAACCTGGATAGAGGCCGATGAGGTGGCTTTGGTGGCGATGATGTGGATCCCAGTCGCGCCAATCGTGGTACCACTCGTTCAAGTCGCCATCCTTACCGATGGTATATGGATGCAGTTTGTTCAAAGATATCTGCATGGGAATGCAATCATCGACGATGCCCCAACCGTTTTGCTTGTCGCCGTGCCCTACCAAGACCTTGTGGGCAGCGATAGTATTGGTGAACAGTTCGCGGATAATGGCGAGATCGGCCGTGCCACCATAACACGTAGTGCCGTGATAGCCCTCGGGAGTGACGTATTCGTTCTCGGGAGACGTCGAGGGGGATGTGATTAGCTCGCCTGGTTGCTTGGGATTCTCCACCAACCAGTCAAGCATGAACTCCGAAGCGCCCTTCATTAGCGGGAATGCCTTTTGCCTTAAGAAGTTCTGATCCTGTGTGAACAGGTAGTGATCCCATAGGTTTTCGGTCAGCCAAGCTATGCCCATGTTCCAATTACTCCATTCGGGACTCTCGCGTTTCATGCCTACGGGGTTGGTCATCGCCCAGATATCGCTGTTATGACTGGAGCAGAAGCCGCGCTGAATGCCATAGTAGTTGCGGGCTGAATACTTGCCATTGTCGGCCAAAGCCTGCATGAAGGTCCAGAGAGGCTCTGTCATCTCCGACAGATTGGCCACCTCGGCTGGCCAATAGTTCTCCTCCAGGTTGATGTTAATGGTGTAATTGGCATGCCAAGGCGCATGAAGATGAGGACTCCAGAGGCCTTGCAGGTTGGCCGGCACACCGAGTGTGCGCGACGAACTGATGAGCAGGTAGCGGCCATACTGCATGTAGAGGGTTTCCAGATAACTGGCATTGCCACTTGACTGGGCCTCTGCAGGCGCATCGTTGTACTGCTTCAGCAACTGGTCCGTAGGTAAGCGCAGGGCATCAGGCATCGACAGCGATGCAACTGGACTCGTTGAGGGGTTCAACTGCAGTTTTAAGCGGTCAAAGAATTGCTTGTAGTCCTGCACATGGCGTTGCATTACCTGGTCAAACGTACAGTTTACGGTGTGCCAGGCATCGTCGGTAGCCTGCTCAATGTAGGGAGATCCCTCACGCACAGGGTGCTTGTCGTAGCCGTTGAACGATGTTCTGTTGACGATATAGATGGTCAATTCCTTCGCATTCCGTACCACCAGCGAGCTGTCGGTGGCCTCGAGTTGTGCGCCCTGGTCGGCATTGGCACGCAGAATGGTGCAGAAGTGCATCTGCTCCTGTGGGTCGCCAAGGGCATGGCCCGTCATCATCAACTGTCCAGACTGCCCGTTTGCAGGCGACACTTTTACGCGATGGGGAACCAGCGAAGTCATTTGCAGCTCCTCGCTGAGTGTTCCGCCCGTGGCAGTGAGGCGGATGACGATGGCCTGATCAGGATGACTCACAAGGTATTCCTTCCTTACCTGCACGCCACCACGGCGATATTGGTTCATGCAGACGGCACTATCGAGCGACAACTGGCGGTAATAGTCGGTCCAAGGTTCACGGTTGAGCGAGCGAAGGCTCAGCGTTCCCAGCGGCATATAGTCGCTACTGTTAGGCCCTTGGATGTTGAGTTGCAGCGAATCGGCGGTGCGATAGTCTTCGCACCACAATGCCTCGCGAATCTTAGGCAGCCACTTGTGGGCCTCGCTGTCCATCTGTCGGTCGTAAGGACCACCCGTCCAGAACGTGATGTCGTTGAGTTGGATGACGTCCTCGTCAGGGTTGCCATAGACAATCGCTCCCAAACGACCGTTGCCGACGGGCAACGACTCCTCGAAAAACTCTGCGGGCTGGTTGTACCACAGCCGCATGGGCAGCTGATTGCAGGATTCTGACGCGCTTTGTGCCATGACTGAGCTCACGCAGAAACAGCAAAAGGCTATGACCGAAAACAGCATTTTCTTCATCTTCATTTGGCTTTGCAGTTTAACTATTGCACAAAGATAGTGCTTTTTCGGCTTTCAGCCAAATGTTTTGCTGTTTTTTGCGGTCGGAAAGGGGGATGATGTCGCTTTTAGGGGATCGGCTATGATGTCGGAATAAGATGTTTCGTGTTCTTTGAAAGCATAGGGATGACTCTTCAAACCCATAGTTTTCGCCCTGCTAAAGCAATGCTTTTGGTGTCTCAAAGCATTGCTTTTGCGGGATGAAAGCTATGGGATTGAAGGGCGAAAGCAGCCCTTTAGAGGATCGATTGCATCGGGTTCACGGAACTTTACGATAGCAAAAAGATCTTTTCACTACAGCAAAAAACTCATTTGACTATAGTAAAAAGATCTTTTGACCTTAGTAAAGCACTAAGAAAGGCTGTGGCTTTATGCGTCGATGTTGGCGTATGTGGCGTTGGCCTCAATGAATTCGCGGCGCGGTTCCACATCGTCGCCCATGAGCATGGAGAAGATTTCGTCGGCTTCAGCGGCGTTTTCGATGCTCACTTGCTTCAACAGACGGTTGGCAGGATCCATGGTTGTCTCCCAAAGCTGCTCGGGATTCATCTCGCCAAGACCTTTGTAGCGCTGCGTGTGCAGCTGCGAGGAGTTCTCGTCGCCTGCCACGTACTTGTCGATGAAGGCCTGGCGCTGCTGCTCGGTATAGCAATACTCGCTAATTTTCTTGTATGTGCACTTGTAGAGCGGCGGTGTGGCAATGTAAAGGTGTCCTCCCTGAATGACCTGAGGCATGAAACGATAGAAAAGCGTCATGATGAGCGTGTCGATGTGCGAGCCATCGACGTCGGCATCGGTCATGATGATGATCTTATCGTAGCGCAATTTCTCGATGTTAGCTTCGCGATCGCCCTCGCCATCGACACCAAAACGTACGCCAATGGACTGGATGATGTTCATCACCGATTCGGCTTCGAACACGCGATGCCACTGTACCTTCTCCACATTCAGTATCTTTCCACGCAGCGGAAGGATAGCCTGGAAATGGCGGTCGCGGCCTTGCTTGGCCGAACCACCTGCAGAGTCACCCTCGACGAGGAAGATTTCGCACTCCTTAGGATCCTTATTCGAACAGTCGGCCAGCTTTCCAGGCAAGCCACCACCCGACATCGGGTTCTTGCGCTGCACGCTTTCGCGAGCCTTACGGGCTGCGATACGTGCCGTAGCGGCCAGCACTACCTTCTCGCAGATCTGCTTTGCCTCCTTCGGATGCTCCTCCAGATAGTACGAAAGAGCCTCGCCAACAGCCTGCTGAACGGCACCTGTCACCTCGGAGTTACCCAGTTTCGTCTTGGTTTGACCTTCGAACTGGGGCTCAGCCACCTTCACTGAGATGACTGCCGTAAGACCTTCGCGGAAGTCTTCGCCTGCAATCTCGATCTTAGCCTTCTCGATTTGCTTGGAAATCTGCTGGTCTTGGTCGGCATAAGCCTTCAAAGTGCGCGTCAGAGCCATGCGGAATCCCGTCAGGTGGGTACCGCCTTCGATGGTGTTGATGTTGTTGACGTAAGAATGAATGTTCTCCGAATAGTCGGTGTTGTACATGATGGCTACCTCGATGGGTATGCCTTGCTTCTCGGTCTTCAGGTAGATGACGTCGTCAACAAGGTGGGTACGATGGCGGTCGATGTAACGTACGAACTCCTTCAAACCGTCCTTGGCATGGAAAGTCTCCTCGCGCGTCTTGCCTTCTTCGTCCTTGCGGAGGTCAACGAGGTGGATGGTGATGCCGGCATTCAGGTAAGCCAGCTCGCGCATGCGGCGTGCGATGATGTCCCACTGGTAGGTTGTAGTGGTGAAAATGGTGGGATCGGGCCAGAATTGCTGGCGTGTGCCGGTGCGATCGGTATCGCCTACGATCTTCACATCATAGAGAGGCTTACCCTTTTCGTACTCCTGTTGGTAGATATGACCATTGCGATAGACCTGCGAAAGCATGTGTTTCGACAGCGCATTGACGCAGCTTACGCCGACGCCGTGCAGACCTCCGGACACCTTATAGGAGCCTTTGTCGAACTTACCACCTGCATGCAGCACCGTCATGACGACCTCGAGGGCCGACTTATGCATCTTCTCGTGCTCGTCGACGGGAATGCCTCGACCGTCGTCCTGCACGGTTATGGAATTATCTTCGTTGATGGTTACTTCGATGTTCTTACAGTAACCAGCCATTGCTTCGTCGATTGAGTTGTCAACCGTCTCGTTTACCAAGTGGTGAAGACCCTTTTCGCTGATGTCACCGATATACATAGCAGGGCGCTTGCGCACTGCCTCAAGGCCTTCGAGCACCTGGATGTTACTCGCGGAATAGTTGTTAACGTTGTTCTGATTTTCTGCCATTTTTGTTTTGTCTTATAATAACGTGCAAAGTTACTCATTTTCCCTGACATAACGAAATATAAGTTGCAAAAAAAGCGTAAAAAGCATTGCACAAACATAAAACATTTGCACAAACAAACGGTCCCCATCCTTGTAGGGACGGGGACCGTTAGAATAAGGGTTCGAAAGGTTTTTACTTCTTCACCGATTAAATTAGATCTAAACAGACCGAAACAAACCTTAAACTGAATCATGTAAAACACTGTCTTACAATTAACTCCGTTTAACTAACCTTA
>CACYJV010000005.1 GCA_902774815.1 uncultured Prevotellaceae bacterium
CTATGGCAACGCATCATTCTATATCTCAGAAGATGGAACAGAGAACGGCGAGTTCTATTGCTTCCGCGTACTATATCTTGGTAATAAGAAGTTCGCCGCAGGCCAGACCGACATTAAGGTCGGCGATGAGGTCATTGTGTGTGGTCAACTGATGAACTACCGCGGTAACACGCCTGAAACAGTGGCAGGCAAGGCCTACCTCTACTCGCTCAACGGCAAGACCGAAGACGGTGGCGGCGGAGGCGGTGAAACGCCTGCCGGCAACGTCACGAAGACCGTCGATGGTGCAGTGGTTACGCTGGTAGTTGCCGGTGCAACTGAAGGCAACAAGGTCACCGTTGATCTGAATGCACAGGGCTGGGAGAGCGGTAAGGCCGTTGACCCCGCTACCATCACCCTCGCTGACGGCACGAAGATCACCTTCGCAAAGGGCGAGGGTAGCAACACGCCTGCCTACTATGAGGCTACAAAGGGTGTTCGCGTCTATGCCAAGAACACCATCACCATCAGCGGTAAGGCCGTGGCCAAGGTTGTGCTGAATTGCGACACTTACAACAACACCAACTACACGGGCAATAGTACGCTTTACGGTTCGGCCAGCGGTACAACGTTCACCATCTGTAACGAGCACAGCGAAGCCAAGGGCGGCGACCAGCTGCGCGTGCAGATGATTGAAATCACCTACGCTCAATAAGGAGCCATAGGCTCATCGCTCATAAGAATCGGGTGGCGACTCACATCGCTGCCCGATTCCTTTTATTTTGGGAATAATATAGCAGATGTCACAAAGACGCCCCGCAGGGGCCGCATCTCGCGACCTCGGAGAGGTCATAATATCAGCGCTCGGCCCTATGGGACGCTTGCGTAGCTTGTCGGAGCAAGAAATTCAGGTCCACTGACCTGGGGGATAGAGAATCATGTGATGAGGAAGACGACTTCGAAGATGTCGCACGTAAATATCTTCATGATTTAGCAGCCCTATACGATTGGTTTGTTTCATTTGGTGCGACATCTCCGAAGTCTTTCTACCTCCTATAGGTCACATATATCATTCCTTTTTTACCATGAAGGATGCCTATTTGCCTGCAAAAGCATAAAAAAGCATGGAGAAGAGCAAAATAAGCAACAAAAATTTGCACAATCCGAGAAAACTTTGTACCTTTGCAGCCCGTAATGTGTGATTGCGCCTTGGCGAATCCGCATCAGCGACTGAAAATACATATTTAATAACAAACAATAAACGAAACAATGAAAAAAGGTATTCATCCCGAAAACTATCGCCCCGTCGTGTTCCGTGACATGTCCAACGGCGATATGTTCCTTACGAAGTCCACTGCAAAAACAAACGACACCGTGGAATTCGAAGGCGAAACTTACCCTGTGGTAAAAGTCGAAATCTCTAACACCTCTCACCCCTTCTACACGGGTAAGAGCACGCTCGTTGACACCGCCGGTCGCGTTGACCGCTTCATGAGCCGCTACGGTAAGATTAAGAAGTAATACCACCAGTAACGATATAATTAAAGTGCTTTCGCGCCGTAGTTGCATATGCGGCCGATAGCACTTTTTTATTTTACGAATACAAAAACCTGACGACTACACAAGCCCAATGATGACAAAAACGAATCTAAAGCACTTCGTCCTGATGCTCATGGCTGTGCTGGCCATGGCAAGTTGCGGTGGCGACGACGACGAAAGCGGCGGAGGAGGAACACCCACTCCTACTCCATCGGCCAATGCCAACTGCAACGATGCATCGAAGAACAGCGTCTATGCACGCCTTGAGTTCCCTAAGCTCAAGGGTGGGAGCAACAACATAGTGATTGTCCACCAAGCATCGTTCGGCGTGAACTATTGCGTCGAATGGGACAGCGACCTGCGCCCTGCCGGATGGAATGCTGAAGGTTCGCTGCGCGCCCAGCGTTGGTCGTGCTACCAGATGCACGCGGGCAACACCAGCAATGCCACCGACCGCAAGCCTCGCGACACGAGCGGCGAGTTCAGTGAATATCCTAACGATCCTGACCTGCCTGCACGCTACCACTTCACGGAAGACCCCTATTGGGGCACCGGCTACGACCACGGGCACATCATCGCTTCTGCCGACCGTGCCTATTCCTACAACAACAAGGCCAACATGCAGACGTTCTACATGACCAACATGCAGCCGCAGGTGAATGGCTTTAATTCGAAGGTTTGGGCAACGATGGAGGCTCAGGTGCGCCGATGGAACTCCAACAGTTTCCGCGACACGCTCTACGTGGTGAAGGGTGGCACCATTGACCGTAGCGATCAGATCATCACCACCATCGGCCGCGGCCAGAACAAGATTCCCGTGCCGAAGTTCTTCTTCATGGCCCTGCTTTGCAAGAAAGGCAGCAACAACACATCGGGCGGCTATCGTGCCCTGGGCTTCTGGATACAGCATAAGTCGAACAGCAGCGCCGACCTGCGCCCCTACGTTGTGAACATCGACGAACTGGAACAGCTGACCGGCATAGACTTCTTCTGCAACCTGCCCGACAAGTTCGAGAACGTTGTCGAGTCGTTGCCGCAGGAGCAGGTTCGGCGAGCATGGAACCTTGAATAAACGAAAGAGGGACGCACCACGTGGTGCGTCCCTCATTCGTATTTGCAAGTCAGCTTATTTTGTTCTAAGGATGCGCTTGCCTACGGCTTGCGTTGCCACCTCGGTATCAGCCTCGAGGCCGTTGGGCTTGGCGTAGTAGTAGTCGCCATAGTCGTCCCAGCCATAGTAGTAATTGTTCCAGTTGGGCGAATCTACATGGCGCAGGCGGAAGTCCACACGGCTCTCACCATCGTAGATAGTGCCGCTGAAGTAGTTGTCTGAGAGCCTGTAGTGCTCAATCCAGAGCGTGGTGCGCTCCTCGCGGAAGTAAACTTCAATGACGCCATTCCTGACAGCCCAGTCGATGTGATTGGCCACATAGTCGCGGCCCCAGGGAGCGTTGCGATAGTAATCCACCCAGTAGCCCGAACCCGACGAGTAGTAGTAAGGATCGCGCAGGAAGCATATTTCGCTGCTGGTGGCATCGTAGGTACGGCCGTCCCATTCCGACGACATATACATATTGCCTTGCCATGTGCCTTCAAGGGTGTAAGCGATGTAGTCGTCATCGTCCCAATCGCAACTGGCGAGCGACATGCTGAGCATGGCCACCAGTGCCATTGCCAGCGTTTTTGTCCAGATCTTCTTCATAGTGGTAGTCTCCTATACGTTTGTTATTTGTTCTTGAATATGTTGTTTTGTCTCTCCATCGGGAACGTTTGTCTCGATTTCTGTTGCAAAGATAGTGTTTTTCGACGTGACGACAAAACGTTTTTCCATATTCTTTCATAGGAAAATCCCTACCATTGCAGCCCGAATCCCTAATAAACATTAAATCTTTCATCTTTCATTTCTCACTTTCATCTTTTTTCGTATCTTTGCAGAAAGAGTATTATAACCCATTTAACAACACAGAAAAAAAATGAAAACTGTTTATGATTTCGCCGTAAAGGACAGAAAAGGCAAAGACGTTTCGCTGAAAGAGTATCAGAACGAAGTGCTGCTCATCGTGAACACTGCCACGAAGTGTGGCTTCACACCGCAGTACGAAGAGCTGGAAAACCTCTACAGAAAGCACCACTCACAAGGCTTCGAGGTACTCGACTTCCCCTGCAACCAGTTCGGCCAGCAGGCACCTGGCACCGACGAAAGCATTCATGAATTCTGCAAGCTGACCTTCGGCACCGACTTCCCGCGCTTCAAGAAGGTGAAGGTGAACGGCGACGACGCCGATCCTTTGTTCAAGTTCCTGAAGGAGCAGAAGGGATTCGCCGGCTGGGATATGGAGCACCCCATCGCTCACATCCTTGACGACATGCTCTCAAAGGCTGATCCCGACTACAAGGAGGAGCCCGACATCAAGTGGAATTTCACGAAGTTCCTCATCAACAAGAAAGGCCAGGTGGTTGCCCGCTTCGAGCCTACCGAGAAGGTTGAAAACATCGAGAAACAAATCATCGAATTGCTGAAATAACTAATAACGTTTGAGAATGGAGTCCAACCCCTCCATTCTCACTTTTCAATTGACTATGGAACATCAGAAATGCCTCATCATCGGCAGCGGTCCTGCCGGTTACACAGCCGCCATCTATGCGGGTCGGGCCAACCTTTCGCCAGTGCTCTACTGCGGTTTGCAGATGGGTGGACAGCTCACGCAGACCACTACCGTGGAGAACTTCCCCGGCTATCCAGAGGGTGTCGATGGCAATGAGATGATGATGCAGCTGCGCCAACAAGCTGAGCGCTTCGGTTGCGACATGCGCGACGGCATCATCGAAAAGGTCGACTTCTCGAAACGCCCCTACGTCGTGACAACCGACCGTGGCGTGGAGGTCGAAGCCGACACCGTCATCATAGCAACAGGCGCCTCAGCCAAATACCTTGGCCTCGACGACGAGAAGAAGTACAACGGCATGGGTGTGTCGGCATGTGCCACCTGCGACGGGTTCTTCTATCGCAAGAAGACCGTTGCCGTCGTTGGCGGTGGCGACACGGCATGCGAGGAAGCCATCTACCTGGCTCAGCTTTGCAAGAAAGTCTACATGATTGTGCGCAAGCCGTTCCTGCGCGCCAGCGACGTGATGCAGAAGCGTGTGTTCGACAACGAGAAGATTGAAGTGCTCTTCGAGCACAACACGCTGGGCCTTTATGGCGAAGACGGCGTGGAGGGTGCTCACGTGGTGCGCCGCAAGGGCGAACCCGATGAGGAGCGCTACGACTTGCCCATTGATGGTTTCTTCCTGGCTATCGGCCATAAACCCAACACCGATGTATTCCGCGAGTTCGTGGCTCTCGACGAGACGGGCTACATCCGCACCATCGATGGAACGCCTCGCGTGGCTTCTGCAGCCGACCCGACGAAGGCACTGCCCGGCGTTTTTGCCGCTGGCGACTGTGCCGACCCCGTCTATCGGCAGGCCATCGTGGCCGCTGGCAGCGGTTGCAAGGCCGCCCTCGAAGCCGAGCGCTACCTGCAGACGCTCTGACGAAGTGGCATCCTTGCCCGATGGCGATGCAAAGGCATCGCCTTAACAAACAAAAGCATTGACTTAGACCACTCAAGTCAATGCTTTTTCTTTGGGAATGATATAGCAGTTTACCCACCTTCAAAATAAATGCGACCTCGGAGAGGTCCAAATTTTAACGCTCAGTCCTGCCCAAACAGAGAAGAGAGCCATGAATAATGCGACCTCGGAGAGGTCCAAATTTCAGAAACCCCAGGTCTACTGACCTGGGGACAGAGGGTCATGTGATGAGGAAGACGACTTCGAAGATGTCGCACGTAAATATCTTCATGAGTTGGCAGCTCTATACGATTGGTTCGTTTCATTTGGTGCGACATCTCCGAAGTCGTTTTTTATGTTTCGGATTGCAGCTGTCCCCAGGTCAGTAGACCTGAATTTCTTGCTCCGACAAGCTACGCAAGCGTCCCATAGGGCCGAGCGCTGAAATTGCGACTTCTCCGAAGTCTTTCTACCTCCTATAGGTCAACTGATATATTATTATTCCCTTTTCTTTCGTAAAGCTATCGTTTGCACGCACGCGCCTCACTGCTGGCGCAGCTGCGTGGGCGTCACGCCGAAATGTTCCTTCACATACTTGCCGAAAAACGAGGCATTGGGGAAGCCAAGCACGCTGCACACCTCCTTGATGCTCAAGTCAGTCTGGCGCAGGTAGTAGCGAATGTCCTCCATCAGGTGCTCCGTGATCCACGCGTTGGCCGTCTTTCCCGAATTGCGCTTGCACACGGCCGAGAGGTACTTCGGCGTGATGCACAGTTCGTCGGCAAACGACTGCACGGAGCGATGCCCACACGGTTCCCTGTTGAGCATCGAGAGGAATCGCTGGAAGATTCCCTGCGACGAATTGCGGTGCTCGCCTCGTCTGCCAGCATAGCCTTCAGCGGTTGGCTGAACCTCGGCCGTCGCACCTTCATCCGTGCCGCTACGCTCGCGCTTCATCATCTCCAGAGCCCCACACATGCCCAGCACGGCCGCCCTGACCAACGACTGTACCACTTCCCTCTTGTAGGGATTATCGCCATGCAGGTTGATGGTGATGTTTAGCATGCTGTAGAAAAGCGAAAGAAACTCAATGTCGTCAGGCGATATTGACACCACATGCTGGCGGTTGATGTAGAGCATTTCCGTCCAGATGTTCATTTTTTCGCGCAAGAAACCGTGCAGGATGCGGTCGGTCAGGAACACTGCCTTAAACGTGAAGTCGGGGCTCAGCAGCATGTTGGTAAACAGCGTGCCCGGCGGACACATCATGACCTGGTTGGCACCGAGCGTGGTAGGCTCGCCATTCACTTCCAGCTGTACGCGGCCTTTCTCACAGATGGCGATGACGTTCATCTGCATTCGTGTGGCACTGGGCTCTGAAAAGAGCTTCACGTTGTCAATCATGATGATATCATCGTCGAAATACCCCACTTGAACATCGGCCTTGAAATCTTGCTGAGCCTCTGCAATCTTGCTCAAGTATTGTTCCATTTCTCTCATCTCTACGCGTATATATATTAAATAATGTCAGTTTCGGATGTCCACATCCTCGCTTTTCGGTTGCAAAGATGTAAAAAAAAGCCGAAACAACAATGTTCGTTATTGCCCTATTTTCGTTCAAAAATTCTACTTTATACCTTATTTGCACTAAAAAAGGAATAAAAGAACATCGAAATCTAAGAATTATTTGCCATCTTTGCACTCGTTTCGAACACACTGACGCGTTCGAAAACCTACAAGACATAAGAAAACAACATTTTGACAATGAAAATCAATAGTGCATTATTGCTGCTGGCAATGGCTGTTGTCGGCACCGCATGTGGAAGCAAGAACGAAAGTAAGCCAAAGCCGCCCACGCAGGTGAAGACCGAAGTGGTGGTGGCAGGTGGCCAGATGTCGGACCAGACCTACGTGGGCATCGTCGAGGAAAACGAAGCCACTGCCGTGAGCTTCACGGGCATGGGCGTGGTGAAACGCGTGCTCGTCAGCGAAGGACAAGCCGTAGGGCGTGGACAACTCTTGGCCGTGATGGACGACACGCAGGCACGCAACGTGCTGACGGGTGCCGAGGCACAGATGGCACAAGCCGAGGACGCACTCAAGCGTTACGGTATGCTACACGATGCAGGGTCGTTGCCCGAGGCGCAGTGGGTGGAAATCCAGAGCAAGGTGGCACAAGCGCGGTCGCAGCTGGCTGTGGCCAGGAAGAACCTCGCCGACTGCCGGCTCGTGGCTCCCGTCAGTGGCATCATCGGACGCCAGCAGGTGAAGGCAGGCGAGACGGCCATGCCCTCGCAAGCCATTGTGACCATCATGGATGTTTCGCGCGTGAAGGTGCGGGCATCGGTACCTGAAGCCGAGATGAACGCCATCACGCCTCACACGCCCTCGATGATCATCGTCGAAGCAGCGGGCAAGAAGGTCAGTGGCGGACGTATTGAGAAGGGCGTAGTGGCCGATGCCATGACACACACCTACGACATTCGCATCAATGTTCCTAACGGCGACCGCAAGCTTCTGCCAGGCATGGTGGCACAGGTGAGGATGAGGACCCAAAAGGCCGCCACCCCAAAACCCACCCCAGCCCTCCCGAGGGGAGGGAGCTTAGATACTCCTTCTGATGGCGGCACAACCAGTATAACTCCGGATACAAAGGCTAATCAATCGCCCCTTCCCTCGGGAGGGGAAGGGGGTGGGTTCTACCTGCCCATCACCTCCGTTCAGCGTCGCCCCGACGGGTCGTTGTTCGTGTGGACGGTCGACAACCAGAAGAAAGCTCATCGCACAGCGGTCACCGTGGGTGCCACGCAAGGCAATCGCATCAGCATCCTCAGTGGCATCACGGCCAGTCAGCGCGTCGTCACCGAAGGCTATCAGAAACTGAGTGAAGGAACGGAAGTGAAGTTCTAGTGTGCCAAGGCGCGGTTGAGAAGACTTCTGATGTGCCAAGGCGCGGTTGAGAGTAGTTCTTCGACGAGCGCAGCGGAGCAAGAAGGGAGGGTACGAAACAGTAACGTGTAGGGGCAGACTCCCGTGTCTGCCCGCCATCCCCAAGCCGCAGGCAAGACACCGAAACACGGGCAGACACGGGGGTCTGCCCCTACAACTGGGAGCCACGAAGACCTCAACCACAAAGAGTATTGCCTAAGTTCCTCTCTCCGCTGTGCTAAGATGGCGAGTAAAAACCAAGCGCAAAAGGTGTTTATTTTTCAATTTTCAATTCTCAATTTTCAATTTGCGAAGCATGAAGAATACCAAGTGGATATCCTGGCCACTCGACAACTATAAGATTACGCTCCTGCTGGTAGCCATCTTCTTTGGCATCGGCATCTACGGCATGTGGGTGATGCCCAAGGACGAGTTTCCACCGTTCACCATCCGCCAAGGCGTGGTGGTGGCTGTCTATCCTGGTGCCACCAGCGAGGAAGTCGAACAGCAGGTGACGCGCCCGCTCGAGCGCTATCTCTTCACTTATGGCGAGGTGAACCGCACCAAGACCACATCGACGTCGCAGAACGGCATGGCGATGGTGCTCGTCAACCTGAACGACGAGGTGAACAACAAGGACGAGGTGTGGTCGAAGATCAAGCATGGCCTTGCGCTCTACAAGCAAAGCCTGCCCTCGGGCGTGCTGGCACTGGTGGCCAACGACGACTTTGGCAACACCTCGGCCCTGCTCATTGCCATCGAGAGCAAGGAGCGCAGCTACCGCGAGTTGCAGGACTATAGCGACCGCCTCTCCGACAAGTTGCGCAAGATACCCTCCGTGGCCAATGTGCGCCTCTACGGCGAACACAAGGAGCAGGTGAGCCTCTACATCGACCGCCAGCGTCTGCAGGCGTTCGGCATAGGTCAGCAGGCACTCATGACGGCCCTGCAGTCGCAAGGGCTCACCACGATGGCGGGCAGCCTCGTGAGCGACCACCAGCAGACCATCATCCACGTTGAGCCCACGCAGAACAGCGAGGCCGAGGTGGCCAATCAGATCATCTACAGCAACCCGCTCACGGGCAAGGTGGTACGCATCCGCGACATCGCCACCATCAAGCGCGAATACGATACTTCGGCGAGCTACATCGAGCAGAATGGTCATCCCTGCGTGCTGCTCTCGCTGGAGATGATCTCGGGCAACAACATCATGGCTTATGGCGACGATGTTGATCGTGTGCTCGACGAGTTCCGCGACACCGAGTTGCCCGACGACGTCACCCTGACACGCATTGCCGACCAGCCAAAGGTCGTCGGCGACAGCATTCGCGACTTCCTGCGCGACCTGCTGCTGTCCATGGCTGTCATCATCCTCGTCATGATGGTGCTCTTCCCCTTGCGGTCGGCCATCGTCGCTGCCATCACCATTCCGCTCAGCACGTTCATCTCCGTGGCCATCATGTACTTTGCCAACATCCCGCTGAACATCGTCACGCTGGCAGGCCTCATCGTGGTGCTCGGAATGATCGTCGACAACTCCATCGTGGTCATCGACGGCTATCTGGAATATGCCCGCAAGGGCATCGAACCCAAGCAGGCAGCCATCATGTCGGTCAACCAATACTTCATGCCGATGATGCTTGCCACCATCTGCATCTGCGCCATCTTCTACCCCTTCCTCTTCACGTTCAAGGGTGCCTTCCTCGATGCCCTCGAGGACTTCCCCTGGACCATCACCATCAACCTCATGGTGTCGCTCATGTTGGCCGTGACGGTCATCCCGTTCTTGTGTGTGACGGTGATAGGAAGACCTTCCACCGAGAAAGAAGGAAAGCGACTTACAGACCGCGTACAATCTATTTACGACCGCGTCTTGGCAGTGACGTTCCGCCATCCATGGGGCACCATCGCCGCATGTCTGGCCGTCATCACCGCCTCACTGCTCATCCTCCCCACGCTGAAGATACGCCTCTTCCCCTTTGCCGACCGCGACCAATTCGCCGTTGAGATATTCTTGCCCGACGGTAAGGGATTGCAGGACACGCGGCTCGTTGCCGACAGCGTGCGCCATGCCATCGAAAAGGACCAGCGCATCACGGGCATCACATCGTTCATCGGATGCTCATCGCCACGTTTCCAGACCACGTACGCCCCGCAGATGGCGGGTCGCAACTTTGCCCAGTTCATCGTGAACACCACCTCGCAGCAGGCCACCCTCGACCTCCTGGCCGACTATCAGCCGAAGCTCTCCGAGGCATTCCCTGAGGCCTACGTAAAGTTTAAGCGCCTCGACCTGCTGGAGGTACCCGAGTTGGAGTTCCGCTTCTATGGCGACAACCTCGACTCCCTGCACGTGGCAGCTGAGCGTATGATGGCCGAAATGCGCCAGATGCCTGAGCTGGAATGGGTGCACAGCGACTTCCTGCAGCCCTTCCCGCTCATCAACGTCGAGCTCGACCCCGTCGCAGCAGCACAGCTCGGCATCAACCGCACTACGACAGCCCTCTCGCTGACCTCGCAGACCGGCGACCTTCGTGTGGGTAGCATTTGGGAAGGCGACTACGAACTCCCCATCGTCGTCCGCGACACCACGACGCTCACCATTTCCGATGTCGAGAATCTGCCTGTCACCTCGCCGCTATCCATGCTCTCCTCTCTCGGAAGCACAAACAGCCATATCTCTCCTCCCTATGCCGGTGGAGTTGGGGGTGGGACTCCTCTCCGCCAGGTTGCCAACGTCACCCCCAAGTGGAGCGAGAGCCGCATCATGCACCGTTCGGGCGAGCGTTGCCTGACCGTCATGGCCGAGTTCCAACGCGGTGTCTATGCGGCACCCGTCGAAGCCCGTCTGGCCAAGTTGCAGGAATCGCTGCAGCTGCCCGATGGTGTGCGCGCCGAGGTGGGTGGCGAACTCGAGTACAACGACCTGAACATGCCACAGATCTACAATGGTATCATCATCGCGATGATCATCATTTTCTTCTTCCTGCTGTTCAACTTCAAGCGCTTCGGCATCACGACGCTCTGCATGGCAGCCCTTGGCCTGATGCTCCCCGGCACACTCATCGGCCTAGGCATCATGAACCGGACCATAGGCCTTACCAGCATCTTCGGTCTCATCACGCTCATGGGCATGATCATGCGCAACGAGATACTCATTTATGAGCATGCCGACAACCTCCTGAAGACTCAACCCCAACCCGAAGGCGACGAGCCCCCGACCAATGACGACCGCGTGCGCCAAGCCGCCTACGATGCTGGCCGTCGCCGCATGGTTCCCATCTTCCTGACCACCGCCACGACAGCCGTGGGTGTCATACCGATGATTATTGCCGGCTCATCGTTCTGGATGCCCGTGGGCGTCACCATCTTCGCCGGTGGCATCGGTGCCCTCATCCTTGTGGTCACCGTCCTGCCCGTGGCGTACTGGAAAATCAGCAATAACGGGAAAAAGTAAAAACGTAGGGGCTGACTCCCGTGTCTGCCCGAAAAGACATCATAAAAACCGTAGGGGCAGACTCCCGTGTCTGCCCGCAAAGACATAAAAAACGTAGGGGCTGACCCCCGTGTCTGCCCGAAAAGCCATCATAATATGAAAAGATTGATCATCGCCATCCTCGTCATAGCCCATCTGCCGCTGTCGGCACAAGTATCGACTCCCCTCACCCTCCGCCAGCTCACCGACTCGGCGCTGCAGAACAACATCTCCACGCGGTCGGCACACCACGACATCGAGGCGGCACACGAGCAGCGGCGCGAGGCCTTCACGAAGTATTTCCCCAACGTCAGCGCCACCGCTGCCACGTTCAACGCCAATCGCAGCATGGCAAAGATGACGCTCGACCCGCAGCAGATGATTGCGCCCGAGCTGGGTGCCGCACTGGCACAGGCATTCCCGCCCGAAGCCCTCGCCGCACTGGCCGGTCCCATGGACATGACGATGATGAAGAATGGCACCATCGCCTCCGTCACCGCCATGCAGCCCGTCTTTGCCGGTGGACAGATCATCAACGGCAACCGCCTGGCACGCGTGGGCGAGGAGGTCAGCGAGCTCCAACTGCGGCTGGCCGAGCAGGAGGTGGAGCGTACCGTCAGCCAATACTACTGGCAACTGGTGTCGCTCCATGAGAAACAGCGCACCCTTGCCGCTGTCGACACGCTCTTGGCCGACATCCTCAAGGATGTCGATGTGGCCGTGCGTGCCGGTGTGGCCATGCGCAACGACCTCCTGCAGGTGGAGCTCCGCCAGAACGACATACAGAGTCAGAAGCTGAAGCTCCAGAATGCCATCGACCTCGTGAAGATGACGTTGGGACAGTATGCGGGCATTGAGCCCAGCAGACTCTCCCCAAAGGGAGAGGGGAGCCGTTACTCTTTCGAAATCGATGAGCCCGACCTTTCGCAGCAAGGCATTCCAGAACTCCCTCCCTTGGGGAGGGAAGGGGTGGGCCTTCTCCCCGAATACACCCTCCTGCAGAAGCAGGTGGAGGCTGCCGAGCTGCAGAAGAAGATGGCCGTGGGCAAGCAGCTGCCGAGCGTGGCCGTGGGAGCAGGCTACAACTACCATAACCTGCTCGACAACAACCGCACCTTCGCCATGGTGTTCGCCACCGTCAGCGTTCCCATCAGCGACTGGTGGGGCGGCTCGCACTCCGTGAAGCGCCAGAAGCTGCAACTGCAAAAGGCACAGGAGCAACTCGACGACAACGCCCAGCTGCTGGCCATTCGCCTACAGAAGACCGCTAACGACGTCGCAGAGGCCCAGCAGCAGCTCACCCTCGCCCGTCAGGGCATCGACCAAGCCAGCGAGAACCTGCGCCTGAACCGCGACTACTACCGCGTAGGCACCGCCCGCATGGCCGACCTGCTCGAAGCCCAGCTCCTCTACCAGCAGGCTTGCGACCGCTACACCGAGGCCTATGCTGACCTGCAGCACAAGCTACTCCTCTACCGCCAGGCAGGAGGAGGGATTTAGGTAATAGGTGATAGGTGATAGGTGATAGGTAATAGGTGTTGATGGTATGTAGGGGCAGACTCCCGTGTCTGCCCGCCACCCCCAAAACACCTGCCCACCACGACATCCCATCATCACCCAACTCCAACAACATTCCATCACCAACCACCACTAACCAACACCCAGAAAAAACACCTCCCATCGTTTACCCATAGAGAATAATGGCAAACACTATGATCCATCCTACCACACACAGTTGGAGGCCGCAGTCGTGAAGCAGCACCCTCGTCGGACTGCCGCATTTGTGGCTGGCAAAGGCGAGTTGCATGTAGCGAAGAATACCTGCCACGACAAAAATCGACGTAGCATAGAGATGCGGGCAACCCAATCGCTCTACGACATCTGGCGATATGGTGTAGAGCATGTAGCACACAATGGTGGCACTGCCCACCATAGCTACTGCCAGATTGAGGAATACGAGGTCGTAGCGTTCTACATTTTTCCGGACCTTGATGCCCGATGTCTGAAAGATGACCACATCGTCACGACGCTTGGCCAGTGCCAGGAAGAGTGCCAGCAGGAATGTGGTGATGACAATCCATGGCGACAGGGCAATGCCTGAGGCCTGAGAACCTGCCACGATGCGCATCACAAAGCCCATGGCTATGATGAGTACATCGAGCAGAGCCATTTGCTTCAGCTTCAGGCAGTAGGCTATGTTCATGGCGATGTAGAGCAACAACGTGGAAGCAAGGGGATACAGGGCAAAGATGGCAACGAGGGCGAATGCCGTAGCCCATGCGACGGCCATCATGACATAGGCAGCGCCTTTGCTGACCTGTCCGCTGGCCACAGGTCTCCACCTCTTCACAGGATGACGGCTGTCGGCCTTTGCATCGCGTATGTCGTTGAGACAATAGATGCCGCTGGCGGTCAGGCAAAACACGAGGAATGCCACTATGCATGGCCACGCATAATGCCAGTCTGCGATGCGCCGGTCAAAGAACAGTGGCGTGAAGACGAAGAAGTTCTTCAGCCATTGTTGCGGGCGTAGCAAGGTGATGACGTGTTTGTTCATGGGCGTTTCTCTACTTTATAGAGGGTTAGCGAAGGCCGATGGCAGTGGTCGATGGCAGTAACCACGAAGGTGGTGTCTTCCCTGAGCTTGTCCAGGTAGCCGGTGATGGGCTGGTCAAACTCGTCGCCATCGGTACTCTCAACGATGTAGTCAACACGTCCAAGATATTCCGTAGGAAAGATTCCCACGAAGTAGCACGTGTCGCACACTGGCTTCAGCTCGTAGAACAACGAGAACGGACTCACTACGGCATCCGTAGATTGGAAGTGCTGGCGTGCGACGAACGAGCAAAGGTGCTCGTAGTTCCAATGTCGCGGAGGCCGCATCGAACTGATGCCGCTTATCGTCATCGCCAATGCCACCACGGTAAGAACAACACGCCATCGACGGTATCTGGCTGCCACAGAAGTTGCGGCCATCAGCAACGGGAGGAATGCCATCCAGAGGTAGTAAGCGGGAAAACGGCCAGCCAACATCATGGCAACAGGCACTGCGAGCGCAAACAGGAGAGACAGGAATCCACCATCACGCATCAGTGTTCTCAGGTGATGGCGGAAACAAGTGGCATAGGCCGAAAGCGTGACTACGGCCAGCACGAGGAAGCTACGATAGTCAGCGAAAGCAGCTATTTGCTGTCCAAGACTTGTCTGTGGGCCAAGCTGAAGCAGCTTCTGGACATAGGGCATCGACGGGAATCCAAACACGTCGCCAGCCCAAGGAAGCACCGCCAAGGCAATGGCCGTAAGCGCGGCCGAATAAGGCACTATGCTACAGGCGAATGCCAATAACCGCTGATGGGCAAGCATGAAACAGGCCATGAGAGCGCTTCCAAGCACGAGGCCAGCCAGTACGATAGCCATGAGGGCGGCAACTTGCTTGCGATGTCCTTTCAACACGACGAACAGGAACAGGCAGAGGGCACATAGGCAGGCTGCGGTCTGGAAGCCCGTCCACACGGTCAGGGCCGAGGCGGCAACAACGATGATGCGCGTTGCCGTCGACTTCGCTTTCAAATGGCATTGCATGGCCTGGACCGCAATGACAAACACCAACGCGCACAACAGGTCAGGCCGCCCGTTGCGATACATCCACGCCATCTCGCTGGTGCCCCAAAACAAGAGTGCAAACAGGGCGGCCGTAGGTGGTGACGACCTATGGAAAGGGCGCAGGCAGAGGGCACCCAGCACGAAGGTAATGAGCAGGTTCAGACTTCTGACGGCCACCAAACTACCACCTGCGAGCCACATCCAGCCAGTTGCCAGCAGTTGGTAGAGGGGAGGATAGGTGGCAAAAGGATGCTGTCCTGCCACGCGATACCAGGCTGTGGTCTGCCAAGTGCCATGAAAAGCAGCATTGTAGGATGTGTCAAGAAACATCACCTCGTCAATCCAAGGCGGCAGGTTGCTCAGTGTAAGGATGTTGATGGCAATGAATACCAGCGACAAAAGGCAATAAGTTGCCATGCCCATGCCCCTTTGTGCAGGGACAGGGGCATGTTTGGAATAAGACACGAGATCAGGTGTCAGCAGATACTTTGCATTCATACAGCGTGCAAAGATATCCCGAAAGTGCCTGCGAGGAGTGCCTGATGAGTACGCAACAGGTAAAAAGGCAGGTAAAAAGGCCGCTGAAAATCAACAATCGGTACGCAAAGCTACATCCTCGTCAGGAAGGAATAAGGCTACAACGTTGCCACAAACTCGTCCCACTCGGCAGGTGTTCCCTTGCGCCCGAAGACCTTCAGGAACAGTCGGCTGCGCGTGCTGGACACCGACTGCTTGGAGCGTGAGGTGAGTCGGGCGATGTCAGCAGGAGCGATGCCGGCCTTGATGAGCAGGGTGATGCGCAGTTCCTGAGGGGTGAGTCGGTGGAACTCGTTCAAGTGCCGGGTGAAGTCGTGATGCGTCTTGTCGATGGTATCGGCAAGGATGTGCCAGTCTTCGTCGGTGAGCGGCTTGGGTGCAGTGTCGCTGAGCAGTTGAACGATGCGCTTGTAGATGGGCGTCTGCGTGAGTATCTGCTGTTGCCGCTCGGTGGTCTGTTCGTCGCGACGGCGATGGTCGGAGAGGAGTTGCTCCAACTGTTGCACCCGCAGCCGATAGTACAGGCGTCGGCGCGAATACCAGAACGCAGTTGCCAGCAGCAATGCGACAAGCGCGACAACAGCTGCCACTGCCACTGCCAACCGTACTTGCAGGCGGGCGTTCTGCCGGGCGCGGCGCGAGTAGTCGTAAAGCGCATTGGTCCGGCGCAGTGCCTCGGTGTCGATTTCCTGCTGAACGGAGTCGGTGAGCAGTTCGTATTGCTCGAGATGCATCATGGCCTCTTGGGTGTGCCCTTCGGCCATGAGCAGTTCAGCCAGCCACTTGTGGGCCATCTGGCGGTGAAGAAGCCCACCTCCTTCCCCTCCCGAAGGGTTGGAGGTGGGTTTATTGTTTAGCAATCCCCTACAATAATAATATGCGGAGTCGCGAGGGCCTGTGTGGCGGTAGAGGTCGGCAGCCATGAAGCGAAGCCCCGCATTGTCGGGCAGAGCATTAAGGGCAGGCATGAGCAGACGACGAGCCTCATCGTAGCGGCCATGCCAGAGGTGATAGCCAGCCAGCTGGCTGCCCACATCGAGCACGAGGTCGGCGTCGCCCATTGACTCGGCCAGTCGCATGGACTCGCTGAAGAGCACGAGACAGCTATCATCGGCCTCGCGCGTCCGATAGACGTTCGCCATGTCGCGCAGGTCGCAAGCCATGCCAAGGGTGTCGCCCAAGCGGACATCCACCTCGTAGGCCTTGCTGAAAGCCACTAGCGCATCCTCCTGCAATCCCTCGGCAAAGAGCAGCTGCCCCATCTCGCTGAAGATGGCAACGAGCAGCGTGTCGGCCGGGGAATGGTCGGCGGCCATGCGGAAGTGCTCGAGAGCCTGTGGCGCGTCGCCCTCGTCGGCCAAAGCCAGTGCCTCCTGATAGTAGCGTTCAGCCTTGTCAGACGAACAGGCCATCAAAAGGAGGAAAAGAAGAGGGGCAAGGAGCGTAAAAGGGGCAAGGGGCAAGAAGGAAGGGGCAAGAGAATTGAGAGGGGCAAGGAAATTGAGAGGGGCAGAGTGTTTCATTCGTCGTCGCGGAGGAATAAGGGTTTGTAGAGGTCGAGGTCGAAGCGCACCAACCACCGTTTCACCTCGTCGATGGTAGCCGTAAATTGCTCAATAATATAGATGGTATCACTATAATAGAACAGGGAAATGTCGTCGCCATCCGTCACCTCCATTTGCTTAAAGGCCTCATAAGCCGCAGTGTCACTGGCGAAGACGAGTTTCATGGTGTCGCACATCACCGTGCCATCGTAGTTTTGAAACAAGTCGATCAGAACCGTCAGCGAATCATCGACCAGCGGAAGCTCATAGTGCTGACCGTCGAAGTGGCCGAAGACGGGCTCGGAGGGCATTGTCGTGACTGCCGAGGGCAGGTGCCAGTAGTTCATCGAAAGGCTCGCCACGCGGCTGGGCTTGCCCACGAACATCTGGCTCATGTCGAACGGCTTGAAGCCTTCAGTGGCGTCACAGGCTTCGCACAACGAGTAGTGCTCGTAGCAAGAAGCGTCGAAGCAACTCAGGCGGAAGCGGTGGCGGCCCGTGAGCGTGCCGGTGGTATAGCGCCACTTACGGCCCACGCGGCGCGGATTTTGGCTGCGGTCGTGGCGCACAAGGGCCATGACGGAGGTGGAGAGGCCACCTTCTGCTGTCATCTCCACGTTAGGAACGTTCGTGCTGTCGGGCCAATAGTAGCAGGAGGAAGAGCCTTCGGCAAGGTCACCCCACCACCCTACACGCATGCCTGTCACGGATGCGTCGCTGAAGGAAATGCTGTCGAACGGCACAGTCAGCTGAAGTGCAGCCACGTTGGCTGAGAGCGTGTCATGGCATACACCCATTTCCTCAATGTTTTGAATATCGAACAGTTGGCATCCCTGCTGACCGTGCACACAGATGGCCTGCTGTGCCTGCGCCAACACACACGCTGCGAAGGCAAGGAACATCAATGAAAATCTTCTTATTGTTTGCATAGTGGCTGCAAAGGTAAACAAATTTTGGTGAAACGGCCAAAAACATCCGTACGCAAACAGTACGCAAAAGCAGTTTTTTACGGTAACAGCGGGCTGATACTGCGTCGGTCCCTACATTCCATCATCACCCATCACCCATTACTCAATGCCTCCTTGACGTGGGCCATGTTGCTGCGCGAGACGGGGATGGTGTCGCCGGTATGCTTGATGAGCAAGAGCATGGAGCCCGATCGGGTGACGAACTGCTCGACCTGAGCAAGATTCACGAGGAAGGCACGATGGCAGCGCACCACCATCGGGTAGGCCTGCAGGGAGTCCTCAGTCTGCTTCATGGTGGCACGAAGCATGTCGGTGCGCACTTCGCCGCCGCACAGATGGCATACCTTCACATAGTTGCCGACGGCCTCGATATAGAGCAGGTGGGCGATGTGGAGTGTCACCGTCTCGTTGGTGGTACCCGTGAGCACGAGTGGTGTATCGCCGTCGTCGTGACGCTCAGAGGGACTGCCGACGGGTGGCTCACTGGCCGCAGCCTGCGACCGCATGAGCTGTTCGTTGAGCTGGCGCGTCTCCTCGAGTTCCATGGCCAGATACCTGCTGCGATACTTGAACCGCCAATAGAGGCCGATGGCGAATGAGCAGAAGGCGATGATGAGGAGTGTCTCGAAGTAGTTACCCCACGAAAGCTGGTTGCCCGGCACACGGTCGCTGAGCACGAAATGGCGGTAGAGGCAGATGACGAGTGCCACGAGGGGGGTGTTGATGAGTTGGAACCAGAGATTACGACGAATGATGTAGCTGGCACCATGGTCGTAGGAGCGTGGCATGCAGACGACGTATTTCAGGACGACATCGGTCAGCATGCATGCCGCGACACCCAGCAGGAAGATGATGGCCAGGTGGACGTAGGCCTGCCAATGCCAGGCATCGAGTCCGAAGGGCTTGAAAACGGCCAATGCCAGCGTCACGAAGGCGGTGCTGGCCACTCGGATTGTCATGGTTTCTCTTTGTCCCTTATTCATACAACATGCAAAATTAGTGTATTTTTCAGAAACCGCCAAACCATTCGTCACAAAACCCTGCAGAATATCCCAAAAACTTGCGGGATGCAACCAAACGCCTTAACTTTGCCGTCGAAACCATAGAAAAATAAAAAGGTAGGGGCAGACTCCCGTGTCTGCCCGCAAAAATAAAAAAGTAAAACAATTAAAAACAAGGAAAGTCATGAACAGAAGAACTATCATTGGATTCATTTTCGTGGTGGCCGCATTGCTGAAGCTGGCCAACATGTGGGGAATCATCGAGTTGGAATGGTTGTGGAAGCATCCCTGGCCGGAGTATTTTGCCGTGTTCCTCATTCTCTACATCGGCATCGAACTGGTCATCTATGGATTCTCGCACGATTCCAACCAGTGGCTGCAGCGCCCGTTGCCCCTCAGCGACACTGGCAAGCGCATGTGCTGCTCGGCAAGTTTCGGTGCCGACGAGTACACGTTCAACGGCGAGGCCTTCCACGGCGCACGGCTCGACGCGCTGTGCGGAGGTATCCGGATGGACCTGCGGAAGGCCGTCGTCGCCGAGGACGAGGAGATTGACATCCACATCTTTGCGGGCGGCATTGAACTGCTGGTGCCCAAGAACGTGAACATTGAGGTGAAGAGCCACAGCTTCATCGGCAGCGTCAGTGACAACACCGATAAGCGCACGATTCCTGGTGCTCCGTGCCTGCACGTCGTGGCAAGCAACTTCTTCGGTGGCGTGAACATCAAGTATGAATAAAAGCGAAAAGGCAACAATAAAAAAACAAAAAACAACAAATAGAATGATGAAAAAGATGTGCGTCAGGCTGGCTGCCCTTGCTGTTGCATGGACCATGGTTGTGGCAGCTTCGGCAAAGACTCAGGACTTCGGCGGAAAAGTGATTGATGAAAAGGGGCAGCCCATTGCTTACGTGAACGTGGTGTTGCTCTCGCTGCCCGACTCGGCATTCGTGCAAGGCGCGGTCAGCGACGAGCAGGGCACGTTCCGCATCGTCACCCGCGTCGGCGACGGACTGCTGAAGCTCTCGAGCGTGGGTTATGAGACGCTGTTCGTCAAGGCGGCCAACGACCTGACCATTACGATGAAAGAGGATGCCCAGATGCTGGGCGAGGTGGTGGTGAAGAGCCAGCTGCCCAAGACGTTTGCGAAGGGTGATGCCATGCGCACCACCGTTGCAGGCACCATTCTGGAGAAGGCCGGAACGGTGAACGATGCCCTGTCGCGAATCCCGTCGCTGGATGCTGAGCGCGATGGCGGCGTGAAGGTGCTGGGGCGCGGCGATGCAGAGGTGTACATCAATGGCCGACGGGTGCAGGACAACAGCGAACTCTCGCGCTTGCGTGCCGACCAAATACAGCATGTGGATGTCATCCAGAATCCTGGTGCCCGCTATGCAGCCTCAACGAAAGCCGTGGTGCGCATCACGCTGAAGAAGGCTCAGGGCGAGGGCTTCAGCTTCCAAGACAACGTAGGCAGTATGTACCAGTATGACTACACGCTGACCAACAACCTCGACGTGAACTACCGCACGGGCGGACTCGACATCACGGCTTCGCTGTGGGCCGGCCGCTATGGTCACACGAAGTCGCTGCAAGAGAACACCCTTACCTACTATGCCGGACCAGACAAGATAGAGGGCGTCAGCACGCAGGAGTCGAAGAACATCTGGAAAGGCTGGTCGCCGCAGCTGCAGGTGAACTACATGCTGAACGAGAACCACAGTTTCGGTGCGTTCTACAAATACGACCGCCACCCGAGTGGCGACTTCAACAGCATGTTCTATACCGACAGCTATGAGAACGCCATTTTCAAAGAGCGCTCAAAGAGCCATATCACCCAAGAAGACATGTTCAGGAAGCACATCTTTAACGCCTATTACAACGGCAAGGTGGGACAACTGAGCATTGACCTGAATGTCGATGGACTGTTCGACGACACACAGTCGCCAAGCAACACGCAGGAGGTAACGACGGAAACTGGTGACAGTCCCGTAAACAGAAGCATCGAAAGCAACACCATCAGCAGCAATAACTTCTGGGCCTCGAAACTCATCTTCGGCTATCCCATCTGGAAAGGCAACTTCTCGCTCGGTGGCGAGTACAGCTACAACCACCGTACGGATGCCTACGACTTCAAGGCTACCGATGCCGTTCCGGTGAAGACTACCGATACGGAGATTAACGAGACGTCGGCCGCCGTCTTCGCAGAGTATGGCCGACAGTTCGGCAAGGTGTTCACCCAAGTGGGTCTGCGCTATGAGCATCTGACGAACGACTACTTCAACTTCGGCAAGAAGGAAGACGAGGTGTGCCGCGACTATGGCGACTGGTTCCCCACCGTCGTCGTCTCCGCCCCTGTCGGCAAGGTGCAACTCTCGCTGTCCTATCGCCGTGACATAGAACGTCCGAACTATGCCCACCTGACCAGCTCAACGGTGTACATCAATCGTTACACCTACCAGAGTGGCAACCCCTACCTGAGGCCTACCTACACGCACAGCCTCGTCCTGAACAGTGCCTATGAATGGATGAACCTGACGCTGAACTATGCCCGTATAAAAGACGCCGAGACGATGTCGACCGAGCCTTATCCCGGTTCCGCCGACCCGTTCGTCAGCCTCGTGCGCCCCATCAACAGCGAGGAGGACTACGACCGGCTCACCGTGGTCGCATCGGCACGGCCCACTTTCAACTTTCAACTTTCAACTTTCAACTGTTCGTGGCATCCCACATGGGCGGTCGTAGCGATGTTCCAGAACTACAAGTCGCCTACTGCCACTGGCGAGGTGATCACACTCTCGCAACCTTGGTTCAACGGCTCCTGGCGAAACATCGTCGAACTGCCTCACGACTTTCGCCTGAGTGCTGATGTAGAGTGGGCCACGAAGGGCGAGTACAACAACTTCCACCTCACCAAGCCACGCATTGTCGGCAGCCTCGGCCTTCAGAAGGACTTCCACCTGCGTCGCCTCGGCTCACTGACTGCCGACCTGCGCTGCATCGACATCTTCAATACGAACAAGACCGATGCCATCATCTACGGCTATCGCGATCTGACTGTCCACAATCCAGCCCGTCGCACGTTCACCCTCGACCTGACGTGGAAGTTCAACGAGGCCCGCTCGAAGTACCGCGGCTCGGGTGCCGGCGAGAAACAGAAAGCGAGGATGTGAGAGCCCACCCCTACCCCTCCCCAAGGGAAGAACCCACCCCCTGCCCCTCCCGAAGGGAGTGGGGATCTAATTAGCCTTGGAGGGTGAAACGACGCACCATGCGTAAGGGCAGCCCCCCGTGTCTGGCCGAAGAGGGGAAGCCGGAGAAATGGTACATCGCAAGAAAAGTTAGTGCGCAGATTTGGAACAATAGAATATTATCAGTATCTTTGCACAAGAGAACAACGAACAATTCCTTGATCAGCGAATGATGAATATCAGACTGGAACAACCCAAAGACTATTGCGAGGTGGAAAACCTCACCCGCGAGGCTTTCTGGAACGTCTATCGTCCGGGATGCACAGAGCATTTCGTGCTGAATCAATATAGAACGAATCCCGACTTTATCCCTGAGTTGGACTTTGTGATGGAGGACGGAAACAAGATCATAGGTCATGTCATGTTTTCGCGTGCAAACCTCACCCCCTACCCCTCCATCCCGAGCAAAGCTCGCCCCACCATAGCCTTCCCAACGGGCGAGGGCAGTGATGACCCTTCGCAACAAGTGGAAGGACCCGTTCCCTCTTGGACTTTCGGCCCCATCAGCATCCACCCCGACTACAAGCGTAAGGGCTACGGACTGAAGTTGCTGCAACATGCGCTGGAAAAGGCTCGCGAGATGGGTGTAGGCTTCATCTGCATGGAGGGGAATATCGACTTTTACAAGCATGCAGGTTTCTACCTTGCCAGCAAGTTCAACATCCATTATCACGACTTCCCAAGAGATGCCGAGGTGCCCTTCTTCCTTGCGCAGGAGCTCATCCCCGGCTGGCTGAAAGAGAATGGCATTCAAGAGGCAACGTATTGCCCACCCAAGGGCTATTTCGTGGCCGACGATAATCCAGAGGCTTTCGAAGCCTACGAAGCCACATTTCCAAAGAAAGTAAAGCTCCGCCTGCCTGGGCAGTTGACAGAGCAATAACGACTTCAAACCAATCGACCGTTATGAAACAAACTCTATACCTATGGTGCGGCATGCTGCTGACACTGTTGCTGGCAAGCGCCAGCCAGTGCCTCGGGCAACTCCCGCTAAACCAGTTCAAGCCCCTCAGCGACTCTGCCTATCAGGCTGTGCCGGAATACCAGTCGGGCAACAAATATCAGAAGGACGCCATCCTGTTCATGGACATGGTGGCCGACACGCACCCTTACTACATCAAGCCCGAACGCCGCACGGAATGGTTCGCCAAGAAGGCTGCCATGCTCGAGCAATGCAAGGACATGGAGACCGACGAGGCCTTTGCCGATGCCCTCATCGCCCTGTTAGGACCGCTCCGCGACAAGCACACCGACATCGCTACGGTGAAACGCATGCAGGAGGGCAGGAAGGCAGGGAGCGAGAAAGGGGCGGCAGATGCCGTCGAAGCAATCGACATGACGCAAGTGATGAGCCCGCACAACTCGTTCTACGACTACAGGTTCTTCAATGAAGAGAGCATCTGCTACCTGCAATTTAACAGGTGTATGAATGCCTCAGACTATCCCTTCGACAAGTTCCTGAATGATATGTTTGCAAAGATGGAGGAAGAGCACATCAAGACGCTGGTGGTCGATGCGCAGTACAACGGCGGTGGCAGTAGCCAGCTCTGCGGCCAACTGCTTGAACATCTCTATCCTATCGACAAGCTGAAGGACTTCACGACCTATCTGCGTTTCTCCGACCTCATGGCGATGTACAATCCGGGGTTTGCACAAGTAAAGAAGAATTGGGAGGATGACGGACACAAGGACGAGTTGTACCAGATGCCGGCAGCGAAGATGCCTGCCGACTATCAGCAGCCGAAACTCTACGAGGGGCAAGTGGTGTTCGTCATGGGGCCGAGAACCTTCAGCAGTGCCGGCATGCTAATGACGCTTGCCCGCGACAACCACATTGGAACCATCATAGGCACCAACTCGACCTTCCCACCGTCGCACTACGGTGAAATCTTGCCCTACAAGCTTCCGAACACCGACGTTCTCGGCTCCATCTCGTGCAAGTTCTTCGCGCGTCCCGATGCGGCAACGGTCGACGATGCCTTCTTGACGCCCGACTACGAAGTGGACCTCAGCGACAAAGCGGCCACCTGGCAGTTCATCGTGCAGCACTTCTCCGCCACATCCCCTGACGCAAAGAACTAAATCGCAAATATAAAACCATCCGTGACATCCGTTCTATCCGTGTCATCCGTGGTCGCAAAATCGGACTCGAGCTTTGCTCGCTCATTCCCGCGCTCGGCTTTGCCGCTTCGCTCGTCGAAGAACTACGTTCGCCCGCTCGGCCCTCTGGGACGCTTTCATCAGAAAGAACCCGTAGCCTTTAGTAATGAAATGGAGAAAGAAATCCGCAAATGGTAAATCGTCAGTTTGTCTCCCTCCGCCTCCTCAACCAGCAGCTGGCCAGCCCGCAAATGAGCAGTCCAGCCGAGGTGGTCAGCTACATGGGCGCCATGCAGGCACAGGAATATCGCATGATGCGATGGGCGGTGGCCATGCGAACGCGAAAGCCATCGGAAAAAGCATTCAAGAAGGCCTTCGACAGCGGGCAAATCATCAGGCTGCACCTGATGCGCGGTACATGGCAACTGGTCAACGCCGAGGACTACTGGCCGTTGCTCGACCTTTGTGCACCGAAGGCGCTGGCAACTATCAATGGGTGGATGGCCTCGAACAAAATCAGCATCCCCGACGATGAAGTGACACGCATCAGGGAAGTCCTCGTGCAGACAGCCGACGAACGGGGAAGTGCGACGAAAGAGGACTTTGCACAGGCTTTGGCCGAGAGGGACATCCACATGGACGACCACCGGCTGTCATATCACATCCGTCTGGCCGAGATTTCGGGAACGCTCTGCAGCGGCGACCTCCTGCCGATGAAAGCCACTTATGCGCTGACGGCCAACAAGGTGCCACGGAAAACGGCCATGAGCCGCGACGAGACCCTGCTGCTGCTCACCCGCAAATACTTCCGAAGCCGCCAGCCTGCAACACTTGAGGATTTCGTCTGGTGGTCGGGACTGAACATCGGCGACTGCCGCAAGGGCATCGAAATGGCAAGGCTCAGCAGCGTGCGACTGCAGAAGGACAAACGGACATTCTACGTGACGGACGATTGCCGTACGCGCGGATTCCGCAAGGGCAGATATCTGCTGATACCACCCTACGACGAATACCTCATCAGCTATAAGAGCCGCGACGTGGTGCTGCCACCCGACTTCAGGCACAAGGCACACAACAACAGCGGCATCTTCCAACCCATCGTTGCGCACGATGGCCTCATCTGTGGCAACTGGGCACCGTTCAGAGAGAGTTGCCATGCGGAGTTCTTCCTGGGTGAGCACGACATAGACCTGAAAGACGAATGGACCAGATACCAAAACTACGCGAAATAAAACAAAAAGCATCAAAACCAAAAACCAACAACAATATGGAACAAAAATTTTGCCAAAGCTGCGGCATGCCGCTCACCCCAGAAGTTCTCGGCACCAATGCCGATGGAAGTAAGAACGAGGAGTATTGCATCTATTGCTATAAGGACGGAAAGTTCTTGCAAGACTGTACAATGGAGGAGATGATTGAGCATTGTGCGCAATTTGTTGACGAAGTGAACAAAGGCCTGCCCCAGCCCATCACAAAAGAGGAGTACATTGGACGGATGAAGCAGTACTTCCCTCACCTGAAGCGCTGGCGCAAGGAGCTGACCATCGGTGAAGCGACTCCCGAAAATCCAGCATTGGCGGGCGTGAAAGAATTGATAGCCAAGATGGCTGACACGCTGCCCGTGACGTTCATCTCGTCGGTCGATGAGGAGGGCTATCCCTGTACCAAGGCCATGCTGTCGCCGCGTGTGCGTGAAGGCATCAAGACCTTCTACTTCACCACGAACACGTTCTCGCTGCGCGTGGCTCACTACAAGGCCAATCCCAAGGCGAGCATCTACTTCTGCGATGCTGAAGGCTTCAAGGCGATGATGCTGCGTGGCACGATGGAGGTGCTGACCGATGCCGCCTCGAAGGAGATGATATGGCGTGAGGGCGACGAGCAGTACTATCCTGGCGGCGTTGCCGATCCCAACTACTGCGTGTTGAAGTTCACCGCCACCGACGGCCGCTTCTACAGCGATTACTATCCTCGTAGCTTTGTCATTGAGTAATGGAAACTGAAAGGATTGCTTTGCGTCCTTGGCGCGACAGTGATGCAGAGGTTCTTTATAGATGGGCATCCGACCCTGATGTGGGACCTCGTGCGGGCTGGCCGCCACATCAAAGCGTGGAGGAGAGTTTGGAGATCATCCGTACCGTTTTCCGCGATGCCACCAATACTTGGGCTATCGAACTCAAGGAGACGGGCGAGGCAATCGGTGCTATGGGCTATGGTCCTTCGTGCGAGTGTGACCTGCCAGCGCGAGAAGGTGAGCCACTCATCGGCTATTGGGTGGCGAAACCCTACTGGAATCAGGGAATTTGTACGGAGGCACTGCGGCTGATGTTAGACCATATCCGACAGACGACTGACATCAAATCGCTCATCAGCGGTCACTTCGTTGACAACCCCGCCTCAGGGCGTGTGATGGAGAAGTGTGGTTTTGTTCCTACAGGCGAAACCTGCATCGACGAAAACCAATATCAAGGGAAGGACCGTCCCATCAGAGTGTTGAGACTGGAATTTAACAGATAAAAGAACTACTTGCATGGCGATAACGAGTGAGAGGTTGAGACAACCCACTGTAGGGGCAGACCCCCGTGTCTGCCCGAACAAGAACGAACAACTAGCATGCCATACATCCAAAATACGCGGGCAGACACGGGAGTCTGCCCCTACAGAAAATCATAAACGTATGAAACAGGAAATCAATCCCAAGGACACCAATCGGGCCATCGCCTTCGAGTTGTGGACGAAGTCGCCCATGCCCATGGTGACGTTCACGAAGACCTTCGACGTGACGAGGCTTTGCAAGGTGAGCCGTCGGCGTGGCATGAAGTTCAACATGCTGCTCTGCTGGTGCATCGGCCGTGCTGCATCTGCCATCGAGGAATTCTACATGCTGCCGCAACAGGGGAAGTTGTACAAATACGACCGTATGGCCATCAACATAATTGTGGATAACGTAAAGGGCGGACTCAGCTTCTGCGACGTTCCCGTCAGCGACGATCTGGAAGAGTTCAATGCCCATTACCTGCATCTCACAGAGACCGTCGGCCAGACCTGCCAGGACATCTTAGGCGATGAGGCCGTCATCGTCGGCGTATCCGCCGTCACCGGCACCGAGCTCGACGCCATCGTCAACCAATACAGCGGCATCTACAACAACCCCTTCCTCTCCTGGGGGCGTTACCGCAAAGGCTGGCTGAAGGTGACACTCCCCATCTCCTTCCAGTTCCATCATGCTCAGATGGACGGCTCACACGCCGCCCGATTCCTGGAAGAACTTCAGAAGACGCTCCATACAATCTGAATGTGAAGTCAAGACACCTGCTGAGGCCCAATGAAATGTTTGCCGAATATCCTCTCGTCGCTCCGAATGGTGGGAGCTGTTGCCCTGCTGCCGTGCGATGTGTCGAGCAGTACATTTTGGGTGCTTTACATCGTTTGTGGCATCAGCGACATGGCCGACGGGTGGCTGGCTCGGAAGCTGAAGTGTGTCACCAAGACAGGAGCATTGTTGGATAGCCTGGCCGACATCTGCTTTGTCGCGTGTTGTGCATGGCAGATTCTTCCGATACTCGAACTGCCGCAATGGCTATGGCTGTGGGCAGGAGTGATTGTAGCGATGAAAGTCGTGAATCAGCTTTCGGCACTTGTGATGTACGGGCGCTGCTGTTTTCCTCACACCTTAGCAAACAAGGTAACGGGATTCCTACTCTTCATCGCAGTCCCCATGACATTTTGGTCTATCGCCCCCATCTCAACAGCTGCAATCGTAGCCACATTTGCTGCTATACAAGAGGGACATTTCATAAGACGGAACGCTCCCCTTCAAACGGGGAGGTGGCTTCCGCCGGAAGGGCAATGAAACTATATTATATGATATGAGAAAGATAGTAACACTCGTTTATGCATTGGCTGTTGCAGCGTGTTTGGCACAAGAGCCAACAAGCGACAGTACAAGACTGCCAAGCTCACCAAAAAGCTATGGTGCGTGCATCATGCGTGATGGCTCCGTGCATGGCATTAACGAAAACGAGCGTTTTGCCATGCACAGCGTGATGAAGTTCCCGCAAGCGTTGTACGTCGCCGATTACCTGAGTCGGAAAGGGTTAGGCCTCTATGACACAATCGTCGTTGACAAAGCAGACCTAATGCAAGACACATGGTCGCCAATGCTAAAACAATTTGATGGCAAGAAATCCTTTTCGTATGCTGAACTGCTGGAATTGTCTCTGGGACAGAGCGATAACAATGCCTGCGAACTCCTTTTCAAGTTTTGCGGTAAGCCTAACGGACGGAGCAGCGAGAGCCATCCGAGCTTGCTCGAGGATGGCCGAGTCGTGACGGACGAAGGCGAAGCCAAAGCGGTAGAAAAGTACCTGAGAAAACTTGGATTCCGCGACATTCATGTGCGCATGACTGAGGAACAGATGCACAAGAATCCGGAAAAGGCCATCGAAAACAGTTCCACTCCCGCCGAAATGGTTCGTTTGTTCGAGTGGTTTTATCATCATAAAGATGACAACCAATATCTGGCGTTCATCTGGAAGGCAATGGCTGACTGCTCAACAGGACTGAAACGAATCCCTGCGGCGATACCCGAAGATGCTCGTATCGTACATAAGACAGGTACAGGATTTCCATTACCTGAAGGAGTGCAAGACATGAACGATGCAGGCATCATTCTCATGCCTGATGGAAGCCACGCTATTATCGCTGTTTTCACTACGCGCTCACCATCTGAGTCAGTAATCGCAAATATTGCCAGACAACTGTTAGAACAGTAGAAGAAGCAATGAAAAATGCGATTAACAGAGTATAGAGTCAAGCTCGCTCGAACTATGCCGAACGCATCGCCCGTCGTCGTGGCATGAAGGCTATACGTCTGGATGCCCTTGCCACGAATACTCCTGCTCATCGCATTTACGAACGTCTCGGCTTTGAGTATCGCGGCAAGCAGCATCTCTATGCCGAGAATACAGGCTGGACGGATTTCTATTTCTTCGAGTATAACGGTGCCTCCCTGCATCCTCGCTTCACGTTTAATACCGTGGGGCTCTTCACCCGGGACAACAAAGCGACTGTCGATTTCTACACGAAGACCTTCGGATTCCAAACCGATTGGGATGGCATACAACCCAACGTAGAGATGACGCTGGGCAGCATGCGCATCATCCTCTTCCCGCGTGATGCCTTCGAGCAGATGGTCTCTCGAAAGTTCATGTATCCCGAGAAACTTAATGGAACGATGGAGCTCTCCTTTGATGTG
The DNA here is from genome assembly GCA_902774815.1 of uncultured Prevotellaceae bacterium. GTDB lineage: Bacteria > Bacteroidota > Bacteroidia > Bacteroidales > Bacteroidaceae > Prevotella. Next base: position 29,738 of record CACYJV010000005.1, read on the forward strand.
CCCACCTTTGCCGATGTGGACAAGGAATACCAGCATGCACTCGCGAATGGCGCCGTCTCCGTTCTTCCTCCCACCACTGAGCCTTGGGGACAGCGTACCTGCTATGTGGCCGATCCCGATGGCAATCTGATAGAGATAGGATCGTTTGAGGAAGACAATGAATAGAAAAGGCAATGAGATATGAGTTGACCCACAAAAAAAAACTCCCCACAACGAATGTGAGGAGTCGTGATCCCGTTGGGATTCAAACCCAAGACCTTCAGAACTTTTTCTGGCCTCATTCAGCTAACAAAAAGAACTTTTTCTGGCCTCATTCAGCTAACAAAAAACGCCCCACGAAGACTAACAAAAAACTCCCCACAATGAACGTGAGGAGTCGTGATCCCGTTGGGATTCAAACCCAAGACCTTCAGAACCGGAATCTGACGCTCTATTCAGCTAAGCTACGGGACCTGTCAGCGACATACGGCAAATGAGCCTCTATGCGCTATTGCGGGTGCAAAGGTACAAAGAAAAGTTGAAACTTCAAAGCCAAAGCGAAAAAACTTGAAACAATAAACTTGAAACTTGAAACTTTTTATTACCTTTGCAAGCTGTATAACAAAAGGTAAGAAGATTTATGAGCAAAGTAATTGAGCCAAAGGGATACAAGGCCGTCCTCGATATGCGTCAAACAGAGCACGGCATCAAGCTGATCAAGGAGTTTTTCCAGCAGAATATCTCGACGGAGCTAAGGCTTCGCCGCGTGACAGCCCCCCTGTTCGTGCTACAAGGGTTGGGTATCAACGACGACCTGAACGGCATTGAACGCCCCGTGACGTTCCCCATCAAGGACATGGGCGAGCAAAGGGCCGAGGTGGTGCACTCGCTGGCAAAGTGGAAACGACTGACTTTGGCCGAACAGGAGGTGGAGCGTGGCTACGGCATCTACACCGACATGAACGCCATCCGCGCCGATGAGGAACTGGATAACCTCCACTCGCTCTACGTGGATCAATGGGACTGGGAAGCCGTGATAGGACGCGAGGACCGCACGCTGACCTTCCTGAAGGATGTGGTAACCCGCATCTATGCTGCCATCCGACGTACGGAATATCTGACGTGCGAGACTTTCCCACAGCTGAAGCCTTTCCTGCCCGAGCAGATTCGCTTCATCCATGCCGAGGAACTGTTGCAGCGCTATCCCACGCTGACGCCGAAGGAGCGCGAGGACGCCATCTGCCGCGAGTGGGGTGCCGTGTTCGTGATTGGCATTGGTGGCCGACTCTCAAACGGCGAGAAGCACGACGGACGTGCAGCCGACTATGACGACTGGTCGACAGTCGCCGAGAATGGATTGGAGGGTTTGAACGGCGATATCTTAATATGGTATCCTGTGTTGGAACGCTCGTTCGAACTCTCGTCGATGGGTATCCGCGTCGACAAGGAAAGCCTGCTTCGCCAGTTGGCCATCGAGCATCAGGAAGAGCGCAAGGAGCTATACTTCCACCGTCAGCTGCTGAGCGATCGCTTGCCGTTGAGCATTGGTGGCGGTATCGGGCAAAGCCGTCTGTGCATGGTGTTGCTGCAAAAGGCCCACATCGGCGAGATTCAAGCTTCAATCTGGCCCGACGAAATGCGCGAAGAATGCCGAAAACTGGGAATAAGGCTGATTTAGTCCTAGTTCATAGAGAGTAATGAATAGTGAGTAGTGAATAGTGAATAGTGAATAGTTTATGATTAGCTTTGTAAATGGCGAACTTGATTGAAGACACGCCCACCAAGAGTAATCATAAACTATTCACTACTTATTATTCACTCTTCTCTAATTAGCTTTGAAATGGCGAACTTGATTGAAGACATGCCCACCAAGAGTATTCATAAACTATTCACTACTCACTATTCACTCTTCCCTAAAAACTATGCGAGTTGTAAATCGAGAAGCTGACGTAGCTTCTCAAGAGCCGGATTGTCGCGACGGATGGTATCGAACACCTCACGCTTGCTCAAAATAGGCTTGATTTCTTCCACCGCTGCCTGACGGATGGCCAACTGAATCTGCCCATTATGCAGGTCTTTGGCCAACGTTGCACGGATACGACCTTTGATTTCGCTGATTTGTCCCAGTAGTATTTCATTATCGACAACCAGCTCTATTTGGTTTTCAGCAATGATGTGAGGCTGCATGTTTTTCATTCGCTGAGCCATCGCCTTCATCTTCGTAGGCATACGGTTGCACATGCCAATCCATGCCTCCAGGAGATTCTCCTCTGTGAAGGCATTGTTCTCCTCTTTATTCGTGATTTCAGGCTCAGCCTGCTGCTGAACCTGTTGCTCACCCTGACGCAGCTGCTTGAAGGTGATGCCCAACGAGTCGAGCTTGATATGAGGCCTCCCCCCAGCCCCTCCCGAAGGGAGTGGAGTCTGATTAGCATTTGCAATGGTGTTACTGGTAACAAGGGGAGCCTGATTAGCATTTGTAATGGCGTTACTGGTAGCAAGGGGAGCCTGATTAGCATTGGAGACAGCGTTACCAGTAGCAAGAGTGTCCAAACTCTCCTCCTTTTGGGAGGGGGTGGGCATTTTCCGCTCAGCGGCGGCACCCTGCTGGCTCGCCTTCTGTTGCTGAACGTTGTTGAGAAGTTTCCGAAACAGGGATTTCAAACGCTTAGGGCTACGCCCCGCGCCAGGCACATCGGCATCGTCGGGCTGCGTGAGCTGAGCCACCTGAATGAGCGTCAGCTCCACGAGCAGGCGCTTGTGGGATGACTGGCGATAGCCTTGGTCGCATTGGTTCATCAGCCGAAGAGCCTTATATAAGAAAGGTGTGGGAGCCTTCTGGGCTTGCTGCTGATAGCGGTCGCGCTGCTGCTGACTCACCTCGAGCAGGGGAAGCGTCTGCGGATCCTTTGCCATAAGCACGTTGCGGACATGGGCAGCGAGGCCGTTGATGAGCTGACCGCCATCGAAGCCGCGTCCGATGATCTTGTCGAGTAGCACCATGATTTCGGGCACCTTGTTGGCCAACGCCAGCTCGACGATGTTGAAGTAGTTGTCGGCATCGAGCACGTTGAGATCTTCGATGACCTTCTGATAGGTAATGTTTCCCTGGCAGAACGAAACAGCCTGATCGAAGATGGACAGTGCATCGCGCATGCCACCATCGGCTTTTTCGGCAATCACGGCCAACGCCTCTTCCTCGTAGGCGATGCCTTCCTTCTCGGCCACGCTTTTCAGGTGGGCGATGGTGTTCTCAACGGTCATACGCTCGAAGTCGTAGATCTGGCATCGCGAGATGATGGTAGGCAGAATCTTGTGCTTCTCGGTCGTGGCCAGGATGAAGATGACGTGCGAAGGCGGCTCCTCGAGCGTCTTCAGGAAAGCGTTGAAGGCCTGTTGCGAGAGCATATGAACCTCGTCGATGATAAACACCTTGTAGCGACCTACCTGCGGCGGTATGCGCGTCTGCTCCATGAGCGACTTGATGTTCTCGACGGAGTTGTTCGAGGCGGCATCGAGTTCGAAAATATTGTACGAACGCTGCTCGTTGAACGCCTGGCATGACTCGCAATGGTTGCAGGCCTCGCCTTCCTCGGTCGGCGTCAGGCAGTTGATGGCCTTGGCAAAGATGCGTGCACAGGTGGTCTTTCCAACGCCTCTTGGACCGCAGAAGAGGTAGGCATGAGCCAGTTTTCCACTCTTCACCGCATTCTTCAGCGTCGTGGTCAGCGAGCTCTGTCCGACCACCGAGTCGAAGGTCATCGGGCGGTACTTTCGTGCTGAAACAATGTATTCTTCCATAAGTTTTCGTTAATATTCTGCAAAGGTACAAAAAAAGTTTAGAGATTAGAGTTGAAAGTTGAAAGTTTTTTCTTACCTTTGCAAAAAATCTGAGGACAAAGACATGGCAAGCAAGCTCAACGCAATATGGAATTTTCTGAGTCACTACAAATATCTTATCGTTGTGGTGATAGGTATTGCCATCGTGGGATTCCTCGATGAAAACAGCTTCATGCACCGCATGAAGTACGAGATGCAGATCAGCGACCTGAAGGCCGAAATCAAAAAGTACCAGCTACGGCACGAGGCCGACTCTATACAGTTGCGAGAGCTGCGTCTGAATCCCAAGGCCATCGAGAAGATAGCGCGTGGCCGCTACTTCATGAAGACCGACGACGAGGACATATTTGTATTCAGCGACGATGTACAAGCTAAGTAAACTCCAGAACATTCTTCTTTCCCTGGGCGCCCTGCTGATGGTAGTTGGCGCCTGCCTGTTTGTGGTGCAATGCGGCCGGCAAATAGCCTGCTGGGTGTTTCTTGTGGGCACGGTACTCTTTGCCGTCATCCAGTCGATGCAGCAATACGAAGGCCGCAACCTGGTGGTGCGCCGCCTGAAGCGCATCATGAACGTGTCCGACCTGCTGATCCTGCTTTCGGGCATCTTGATGGTCGACACCCAGTACAACTTTCTCCTGCCCCTGTTCCGCCTTCATGGCTCCGAAGGCTACTACGCATATATAGAATATGTTTACAACAAATGGGTGGTTTTGCTGCTCATCGGAGCCTTGTTGCAACTATACACGACCTACCGTATTAGCGGCGAATTGGGCCAGGATGAGCCGAAATGAGCACGCTGAAAAACAAAAAAAGTATAAAACCGCCCCCGATTTCATTAAATTGCATAAAAATATTTTCGTGCTTGAAGAATAGATAGTATCTTTGGCGCTCGAAAAAATGAACCAAGGCTAAGTATGAACAGACTATTACTCGCTATCATATCGCTGATGGGATTGGCCTCTTGTGCCAACACCTACAACATTCAGGGCTCATCGAACGTCTCAACGCTCGATGGACGCATGCTCTACCTGAAGATACTCAAGGACAACGACTTCAAGAAGATTGACTCGTGCGACGTTGTTCACGGCCAGTTTCACTTCACCGGATCGTTTGACTCCGTACGCATGGCGAGCATCTTCATGGACGACGAGAGCGTGCTGCCCCTGGTTCTCGAAAGCGGCGACATCAGCATCCTTTTCGACAACACCCAGCAGACCGTCAGCGGTACTCCACTCAACGACGAACTCTTCCGCTTCTTCAGCAGGTGGAACCAACTTCGTAGCGAGCAATTGGAACTGGTTCATCGCCATGATCAAGCCATTATGAACGGCAGTGACATGGCACAGGTAGTCAACGAACTTAATGCCGAATCGATACGCCTTTCGGCTCAAGAGGACAGCCTTGTGACCACTTTCGTGACCGAAAACTTCGACAACGTGCTGGGTCCTGGTGTCTTCATGATGGTCACCGTGGGCAACCGCTACCCCCAGCTGACACCCTGGATTGAGGACATCATGAGTAAGGCTACGGACAACTTCAAGAACGATGCCTACGTGAAGAACTACTATGAGACTGCTCGCGAGAACCAGGAAATCATGAATGGACTTCGCGACGCTCCGCAGGTGCAGCAACCTCTGCCCGCTCAGCAGCCGCCCGTGACGCCTGCTCCCACGCCAAACCAGCTGGCAACTCCCGTGAAGTGAATGGAAGACCCATGAGAATACTGATTGAGAACGGCACCATCGTCAGCGATTGCACTTGCAGCAAAGGTTCTGTCGTCATCGCCGACGACCGTATTGCCGACATCATCATTCATACCGATAACCCACAGCCCCGTGGCTCGTACGACCGTGTGGTCGACGCCACGGGGGCTTTTGTTTTGCCAGGCGTCATCGACACGCATGTGCATTTTCGTGAACCCGGACTCACCGAGAAGGCCGACATCGAGAGCGAAAGCCGTGCCGCTGCCTTCGGAGGCGTCACTTCCTATTGCGAAATGCCCAATACCGTTCCGCAGACGACCACCCTTGAGGCACTCGACGAGAAGCGACAGTTGGCCAAGGCGAAGAGTCACGTCAACTACGCCTTCTTCTTCGGAGCTACCAACGACAACTATCCTCTTTTCCAACAGATTGACCGTCACCACACGCCAGGCGTGAAACTCTTCATGGGGTCGTCAACGGGCAATATGCTCGTCGACCACTACGGCTCGCTTTTGAAAGTGTTCGAAACGGCTGCCCTACTCCATCTGCCCGTCATGGCCCACTGCGAGGACACCGACATCATCAACCAGAACATGAAGCAGATGCAGAAGACCTATGGCGACGACCCGCCCGTGATGCTCCATCCGGCCATTCGCAGCGAGGAAGCCTGCCTGCAGTCGTCGGCGCTTGCCGCCCAGCTGGCACGTACCTTTGGCACTCAGCTGCACATCGCCCACATCTCTACGGCTCGCGAACTCGACCTGTTGGGAGGCAATGTCACGGGCGAAGCCTGCGTGGCCCATCTGCTCTTCACGCAAGACGACTACCTCAGCAAGGGAGCACTCATCAAGTGCAACCCCGCCATCAAGCGGGCTGACGACCGCGAAGCCCTGCGCCAGGCACTCACAAACGGGCGCATCGCAACCATAGCCACCGACCACGCCCCCCATCTGCTCAGCCAGAAGCAGGGCGGATGCCGCAAGGCTGCGTCAGGCATGCCCATGGTTCAGTTCTCGCTGCCCGTCATGCTCGGTCTTGCCGACGAGGGCGTGTTGCCATTGGAACGTGTGGTCGAACTGATGTGCCATGCACCTGCACGTTTGTTTGAGGTGCACGAGCGCGGTTTCCTGCGCCCTGGCTACAAGGCCGACGTGGCCATCGTCCGTCGTGTTGAACCATACGTAGTCGGTAACGAACTGGTGCAGAGCCGGTGTGCCTGGACGCCTCTGGTGGGCGACACCCTGCATTGGCGTGTCAGCCATACCCTTTGTAATGGCCAATTCGTGGTCGACGACGGCCGTTTCTGTGCCGACAGTCGTGGCGAAGAACTGCTGTTCCGCTAATTTTTCAACTGTTTTCTTCACTCCGTTTTATTCCACTCATCACTCGAAACAACCCCAAGGAGGCCAAAAGCGATGCTCCTGAAGGGAGGCAGTGACGTTCCATAGGTGAGGCAGCATTGTTTTCGTGGTTACGGAGCAACGCCCTTGAACTGATGGAGCGATGCTTTTAAGCCTACGGAGCTATGCTTTCGATGTTGCAGAGCTATGCTTTTGACCTTGCAGAGCATAGCTTTACAGGGGTATAAAGCTATGCTTTATATAGGTACGGAGCTATGCTCTATGGGGTACGGAGCAATGCTCTATGGGGTACGGAACGATGCCCTGTGCGAAGCCAAAAGTTGCTATGGGATTGCGAAAGGTCGTTTTTCTTGGACAATTATTTTGCCAAGTCAGCAGAAAATAGTAACTTTGCCTTTTCAAAGTGCATACAAAAATGAGGAGCGACTACGACATCCATGAGGTGCGGCCCTACATCAACTGGACCTACTTCTACCATGCCTGGGGCGTGGCTGCCGACCGATTGGAGGACGAACGCATTCGGTTGAGGGCCGATGCCGACCAAGTGCTCGACGACATGGATGGACGTTTTCAGACGCATAGCCTGTTCCTGCTGATGCCTGCTGCCAGCGATGGCGACGACATCGTGTTGCCTGGGGCACGCCTGCCCATGCTTCGACAGCAAAGCGGAGAGGGTACCTCGCTCTGCATGGCCGACTTCATCAAGCCCATTAGGGCAACGGGTAAGGTCGTCTGGGATGCCGAGGACGAGTCCTCCACACACGATTCGACCAGACACGTGCCCGACATCAGCACTCACATAGGACTCTTTGCAGCCTCCGTCGATGCACACTTCACCGACTACGGCGCCCCATCCGACGACTATCGACAACTGTTGCTCCAAACCTTGGCCGACCGACTGGCCGAAGCCACCGCCGAACGATTGCACCAACGCGTGCGACGAGAGTTCTGGGGCTATGCTCCCGACGAACAGCTGACCATGGACGAGCTCCATCAGGAACGCTTTCAGGGCATACGGCCCGCCGTGGGCTATCCGTCGTTGCCCGACATGAGCATGAACTTCGTGCTCGACACGCTGCTCGACATGCAGCAGATAGGCATCCAACTGACCGAAAGCGGCATGATGCGACCCCACGCCAGCGTGTCGGGACTGATGCTGGCCCACCCTGAAGCACGCTATTTCGACGTGGGGAGAATAGGTCCAGACCAGCTCTTCGACTATGCACGCCGACGCCACATACCCGCCGAACGCCTTCGAGCATTCCTTCGTGTGGGTTAACCTGACGAACACTCAACCCAATGATTGCAAGAATTCTCATATTGCTCCTGCTGGTGTTGCTCTTGCCCCAGCTCTACATCGACCTCCGGAAACTGCGCCGCCGACCTCGATGGCTCCGACTGCTGCGATGGATTCCCACCGTGGCCATGATGGTGTGGACGGTGGTGCTGGCTTTCCAGCACGACTTCGTTTCGGACGACCTTGCAGCCGAGAATGTCTATCTGCTGGTGCTGGGCGTACTCTTCGTGCCCAAGGCTCTCTACGCCCTGTGTTCATTGGTGGGACGCATCGTAAAGGTGTTGGGCCACTATCGCTACAACTGGGGCAACCTGGTGGGTTTGATGTTAGGCTTATTTGCCGTCTTCGTGACGCTCTACGGCAGTTTCGTGGGCATCCGCAGGCTGAAAATCAACCATGTGGAGATAGTCCTCGAAAATCTTCCTGAAACCTACGACGGCTACAAAATGGTGGTTTTCTCTGATGCCCACGTGGGTTCTTTCACGGGTTGGCGCCAAAAGCTGTTACAACGCGACGTCGATTCGATCAATGCACAGCTGGCAGACGCCATCGTATTCCTGGGCGACCTGCAGAATCTGCGCCCTTCCGAGCTCTATCCCGTGCAGGACATCCTGCGCCAACTGCGTGCGCGAGATGGCGTATTTTCGGTACTGGGCAACCACGACTACAGCGACTACATCAACGACGACCCTGCCATCTGTGCCGCTAACGAACACGAGATGCAGAGCCGTCAGCAGCAATTTGGCTGGACACTGCTCATAAACGATTGGAAGCCCATCGACCGCGACTCGCGCAAGAACGGCCGGCTCGTCATTGCCGGGATGGAAAACTACGGGCAGAAAGAGGGCACACAGCGTGGCGACCTGCAGAAGACGTTGGCAGGCATCGGCAGCAAAGACTGTGTCGTTCTGCTGCAACACGATCCTACGGCATGGCAAACGCTGATCCTGCCCGAAGCCAACATCCCCTTGACGCTGAGCGGTCATACCCACGGCGGACAGGTGTCGCTCTTCGGATTGCGTGGCAGCCACCTCCGGCTAAACGAGGACTATGGCCTCTATCACGAAGGTCACCACCAGCTCTACGTCACCTGCGGCATCGGCGGACTCGTGCCCTTCCGCTTCGGCGTATCGCCCGAGATTGCCGTCATCACATTGAAATCCGGGCAACAATAAGTAGTTAAGGAAATCAGAGGACATGTGTCTGGACCCCTGCACTCCATAATCGTAAATCGTAAATCCATAAATCGGAAATGCTAAAGTTTCTCTATCGCGTCTATCAGTTGCTCATTGCTGCACCCCTATGCCTGCTGGCCACGCTCATCACAGCCGTCACCGTCATCGTGGGATGCTCGCTCGGCGACGGCCACTTCTGGGGCTATTACCCTGGCCGTTGGTGGTCGAGGTTCATCATCCGCGTGCTGTTCCTGCCCGTGAAGGTCGAAGGACGCGAACACTTGCAGAAGGGACAGTCCTATGTCTTCGTGAGCAACCACCAGGGAGCCTTCGACATCTTCCTTATCTATGGCTTTCTGGGGCGCAACTTCAAGTGGATGATGAAGCGCCAGCTGCGCAGTCTCCCCTTCGTGGGAAAGGCTTGCGAGGCTGCCCACCATATCTTCGTCGACAAGCGCGGACCCAGCAAGATTCGCGAGACCTACGATCAGGCACGACAGACGCTGCGCGACGGCATGTCGCTCGTGGTGTTTCCCGAGGGTGCACGCTCCTTCACCGGGCACATGGCCCAATTCAAGCGTGGCGCTTTCATGCTGGCCGATGACCTGCAACTGCCCGTCTGCCCACTCACCATCAATGGTTCGTTCCGCGTGAAGCCCCGCATGAAGGACATCTACTGGGTGTTCTGGCATCCGCTTCGCCTGACTATCCACGAACCCATCCAGCCCATCGGTCAGAGTGCCGACAACATCCGCCATACCGAAGAGGAGAGCTATCGCGTCATCATGTCCGCACTCGAGCCTGAATATCAAGGTTTTGTGGAGAACCCCGACCAATAAGCAGTTTTTCTTGCATTTATTTTGCTAAGTCAAAGAAATGTTGTAACTTCGCCGACAAATAGAACATTATTACCGAAAGAATATGGATTTGAAAGAAAAGACAGGAGAAGTGGTAACCAAAGTGAAGCAGAACCGCAAGTGGCAGGTGGCTGCTGCTGTGGCCGTAGTGGCACTTCTGGCCCTGGTTGCCTTCTGTAGCTCGCCTGCGAAGCGCAGTGGTGGTCCCGGACTGCCAGTGGCCGAGGCCTTCGACAGCCTTGCTTCTGTGTTGCCCAAAGGCAGCGTGGTCGTGGCCCGATTCCCCGATGCCGAGCGTGCCGACATGTACTACATGAACAGCGGCGTTCTCTACTGCTTCAACGGCAAGAGCAAGTTGCTGGAGGAGATGAGCATCACAGGTGTTCCCAGTGGCAGCTATGTCGACGCAAAGCTTTCGCAGGACGAGAAGTTCATCATGCTCACCGTGCGTCAAGGCAAGCTCGACAAGCTCTATAGACTGAACACCATGAACCGAAACATCGTCGATATGGACAAGAGTACCGTGGTCGACGAGGACATCGTGGTGGTCGAGGAGAAACCCGTGAAGGCCGTCCAGAAGAAATCGGAGGTGCCCGTCATCGACGAACCTCTGCCCGAAGCTGCTTTTGCCGCCGAACCTGCTGGTGGTGGTCATGAACCCAAGAAGGAGTCGGCCGAACCCAAGAAGCAGGAGCCTGTGAACACTCCCGAGGTGACGACCATCTCGACAGAATAAAAAACACCCGTAATCGTAAATGCGCAAACAGTAAATGCGCAAACAGTAATTTGCAAATAGTCTCATGAACAGCGACAGTATCGTCATCATCCCAACCTACAACGAGAAGGAGAACATTGAGAAAATCATCCGGGCCGTATTGGCACTCGGACAGTCCACCGTGGTTTCTGCCGACGGTTCCATGCAGCCTGCAGGCCACCAGTTCAACATACTCGTCATTGACGACGGTTCGCCCGACGGCACCGCCCAGATTGTCCACCGGCTGATGGACACAGAGTTTGCCGACCGCCTCTTTATCCTCGAGCGTTCAGGCAAGCTGGGCTTGGGAACGGCCTACATCACGGGATTCAAGTGGGCGTTGGAGCACCAGTACGACTACATCTTCGAGATGGATGCCGACTTCTCGCACGACCCCAACGACCTGCCGCGCCTCTACAGCGCTTGCCACGACGAAGGCTACGACCTCGCCATCGGTTCGCGCTACGTAAGCGGCGTCAACGTGGTGAACTGGCCCATTGGCCGCGTGCTCATGAGCTACTTTGCCTCGAAGTATGTACGCTTCGTCACAGGCTTCAAGGTGCACGACACCACGGCAGGATTCAAGTGCTACAAGCGCCGTGTGCTGCAGACCATCGAACTCGACAAGATTCGTTTCAAGGGCTATGGCTTCCAAATAGAGATGAAGTACACCGCCCACAAGATAGGCTTCCGCATCAAGGAGGTACCTGTCATCTTCATCAACCGTCGCGAAGGCGTCTCGAAGATGTCGGGTGGCATCTTTGGCGAAGCATTCTTCGGCGTCATGCGCCTACGCTGGGACGGCTGGTTCCGCAAGTATCCGCCGCTGCCAGCTGACTGATAAAACCTAAATGGAAATACACGACATCGCGAAACTCTATGCAATGCTGCCGCAGGTCGGGGCATTGCGCCATGTACTGGAAAACAAATCGGAGAAAGACGTTTTCCTGGAAGGACTTATTGGCTCAGCCAAACCATTGTTGTTTGCTGCATTAAGCCAACGAGAAAAGAAAAAACCAAAACTCGGCAGTTTTTTGTTCATCTTGTCTGATGCCGACGAGGCAGGCTACTTCTACAACGATCTCATGCAGTTGATTACCGACCAGCAGCAAGGCGGGGACGGTACAGAGGTATTGTTCTTCCCCTCGTCCTATCGGCGTGCAGTGAAGTTCGGCCAGCGCGACGCTGCCAACGAAATCCTGCGCACCGAGGTGTTGGCACGCCTCAACACTCAGCACCCAACGGCCACCACCCCACTCTACATCGTCACCTATCCTGAAGCATTGGCCGAACTGGTGGTGTCGCAGAAGAATCTCGACGAACGCCTCATCCAACTCGCCACGGGACAAACCATCGACATCGTGCAGCTCGAGCAGCAGTTGCGCGACCTGGGGTTCACTGAGACCGACTACGTCTATGAGCCTGGTCAGTTTGCCGTGCGCGGAAGCATCCTCGACATCTACAGCTTTAGCCACGAACTGCCGTTCCGCATCGATTTCTTTGGCGACGAAATCGACACCATCCGCACCTTCGACGTGCAGGATCAGCTGTCGAAGGATCGCCGCCAACAGGTTGAAATTGTGCCGGAACTATCGGCAACGGCGAATGAAAAGATACCCTTCCTGAGTTTCCTTTCCGACGATGCCATCCTCGTCGCCCACGATTTCCAGTTCGTGCACGACACCATCGGGCGCATCTACGAGGAAGGATTCTCGCATCAGGCGATGACAGAACGTATGGAAGGACTCACGGAAATGGAGCAAGCACAGCTGCAACGTGAGATGCGCCGCGAGCTGAACCTGTCCACCGCCCTGCAGTACGAGGAGCTGTCAGACCGGTTCCGTAAGATTTGCCTTGCCCCGAACAAGGCTGGAGCCCACCCCTCGTCAGTTCCTGCCCAGGGAACCACCATCAATTTCAGTACGGCGCCACAGCCGTTGTTCCACAAGAACGTGGAACTGATGGTGCAAACCTTCAACGACTACGCTTCGCACGGCTATCGACTCTATATCCTTGCCGACAGCAAGAAGCAGCACCAGCGCCTGCAGGAGATGCTCTGCAAGGAACAACCTTCAACCACCGACGCCAAGTCTTCATCCCTTCAACCTTCATCCCTGATAGCCGTTGACCACACGCTGCACGAAGGATTCGTCGACCACGACCTGAAGGCATGCTTCTTCACCGACCATCAGATCTTCGACCGCTTCCACAAGTTCACGCTGAAGAACGAGAAGGCACGATCGGGCAAAATGGCGCTCACCATGAAGGAGTTGCAGGAGCTGGAGTTTGGCGACTTCCTCGTTCACGTCGACTATGGCATTGGTAAGTTCGGCGGTTTGGTGCGCATTCCCATCAACAGCCCATCAGCATCGCCCAACGACCAGCAATACCAGGAGGTCATCCGCATCATCTATCAGCATAACGACAAGGTGGACGTATCCATCCACTCGCTATACAAAATCAGCAAATACCGCCGCAGCGACACAGGCGAACCACCACGACTGAGCATCCTTGGCTCTGGAGCCTGGGAACGGCTCAAGGACCGCACGAAGAAGCGCATTAAGGACATTGCTCGCGACCTCATCCGACTCTATGCACGACGACAGAAAGAGAAAGGCTTTGCCTACTCGCCCGACTCATACCTGCAGAACGAACTCGAGGCATCGTTCCTCTACGAGGACACGCCCGACCAGTTGAGAGCTACACAAGAGGTGAAGGCCGACATGGAGGCCCCGAAGCCGATGGACCGACTGGTGTGCGGCGACGTAGGCTTCGGCAAGACCGAAGTTGCCGTGCGTGCCGCTTTCAAGGCTGCCGCCGACTCGAAGCAGGTGGCGCTGATGGTGCCCACGACGGTCCTGGCTTTCCAGCACTATCAGACCTTCCGCGACCGACTGAAAGGCATGCCCGTGCGCGTTGAATACCTGTCGCGTGCACGTTCGGCAAAAAAGACAAAGGAGATACTGGCCGACCTGGCCGCAGGAAAGATAGACATCCTCATCGGCACCCATAAGCTCATCGGCAAGCAGGTGGTGTGGAAAGACCTGGGACTGCTCATCATCGACGAGGAACAGAAGTTTGGCGTCGCCGTAAAGGAGAAGCTTCGCCAGTTGAAGGCAAACGTCGACACGCTGACCATGTCGGCAACCCCCATCCCACGCACACTACAGTTCTCACTCATGGGTGCCCGCGACATGAGCATCATCCGTACACCGCCACCAAACCGCTACCCCATCTATACCGAGCTGGGCACCTACGGCAGCGACCTCATTGCCGATGCCATCAACTACGAAATGTCGCGCAACGGTCAGGTGTTCTTTGTCAACGACCGCATCTCGAACCTCGAAGAAATAAAACGACTCATCGAGAAGCATATTCCAGACTGCCGCGTGGTCATCGGTCACGGCCAGATGAAGCCCGAACAGCTCGAAAAGGTTGTCATGGACTTCATCAACTACGACTATGACGTGCTGCTGTCGACGACCATCGTCGAAAACGGTATCGACATACCTAATGCCAATACCATCATCATCAACGATGCCCATCGCTTTGGCCTCAGCGACCTGCACCAGATGCGCGGTCGCGTTGGACGTTCCAACCGCAAGGCCTTCTGCTACCTGCTGGCACCGCCCAAAGCCGTGCTGACGCCTGAGGCACGCCGCCGATTGGAGGCTTTGGAGACCTTCTCCGAGCTTGGCAGCGGCTTTAACCTTGCCATGCAAGACCTCGACATCCGCGGTGCAGGCAATCTGTTGGGTGCCGAGCAAAGTGGCTTTATGGAAGACCTTGGCTACGAAACCTACCTGAAGATCATCAAGCAGGCCATGGCAGAGCTGAGGAATGAGGAAGGCCCACTCCTGACCTCCTCGAAGAAACAGCCTACCACCAGTCCCTCTCCAAGGAAGGGGAACTTGAATACTCTCGATACTGACAGCACGACCTCCAAGGCTATTGAAACGTCCCTCCCTTGGGGAGGGGATGGAGGTGGGCTCTTTGTAGCCGACTGCACCATCGAAAGCGATTTGGCCATGTACTTCCCCGACACCTACGTGCCCGGCTCGTCGGAGCGTATGCTGCTCTATCGTGAACTGGACGCCATCGAGGACGACCGCACGCTGCAAGCCTACCGCCAGCGTTTGGAGGATCGCTTCGGCCCCGTGCCGCACGAGGGCGAAGAGCTCATGCAAGTAGTGATGCTGCGCCGCATCGGCAAGCGTCTGGGCTGCGAGAAAATCATCATGCGCCAAGGGCTTATGATCATGCAGTTCGTGGCCAATGGCGACAGCCCCTTCTATCAGAGCGATACCTTCACCCACGTCATCAACTACGCCACTAAGCATCTACGCCGCTGCCAACTGAAGGAGGTAGCCACACGTGGCACCACCGCGACGGGGTCTCGCCGACTGATGCATGTGCGCGACGTACCTACCGTAAGCGAAGCCGTAAGGGTACTCAGAGAGATTGAAAAAGAAGAGTGAAGAGGTTTTAGTGAAGAGTATATAGTGAAGAGTGAATAGCTTATGATTTGCTTTTGTGCCAATAGCCGCAAAAAGCGTAAGTAATCATAAGCTATTCACTCTTCACTATATACTCTTCACTAAAAAATCAGACGCAGGTATATCCGCCGTCCACAGGCAGGGCTACGCCGTTGACATAGCTCGAAGTGGGCGAAGCCAGGAAGATGGCGGCAGCATCGAGTTCGCCCTCATTGCCATAGCGTTCTACGGGAATAGTGCCTTTTGCGTAGTCAGCAAACCACTGTGTCTCCAACGTGTCCTTTGTCAGCGGTGTCCAGAAGTAGCCCGGACAAATAGTGTTCACCGTGATGCCATACTTACCCCACTCGGCAGCGAGTCCGCGCGAGAGGTTCACCACGCCACCTTTTGCGGCATGATAGGGCGAGCACGGAGCAATCTTGTTGCCCACGAGTCCATACATGGATGCTATGTTGATGATACGACCATATTTGGCGGGAATCATGGCCTGCTTGGCCACGGCACGAGCCATCTTGAACGTTCCGAAGAGGTCGATCTGCATCTCGTTGTCGAATTGCTCGTCGGTGATGTCCTCGGCTGGTGCAACGGCACCCGTTCCGGCATTGTTGATCAGGATGTCGATACGTCCGAAGCGCTCCATGGTCTGGCGCACCACATCGTCGACCATCTCGGTCTTCGTCACGTCGCAGCGGATGGGCAGCACCTCAACGCAGTACTCCTCGCGCAGTTCCTTGGCTACCTCCTCGAGTTTTTCCATACGACGTGCGATAGGCACGATGTTACATCCCTGATTAGCCAATGCCTTGGCCATCTGCACACCCAGTCCGCCCGAGCAACCTGTCACGATTGCCACGTGGCCTTTCAAATCGAAATAGTTTTTCATAAAAATCGTTTTAACGTTTTTGATGGTAATACATAGTATTTATTTTTGCTCGGCAAAGGTACGGAAAAAAAATGAAACATTGACAAAAAAGCAGAAGAAAAACGCTAACACACCTTCAAATAGGTTTTGGAGAAGCCTTGTACAGAAGTAGGTGTCTCGTCCAAAGCGTTTCCTTATCACCCGCAAAGCTATGCCTTTTTACCAACAAAGCTATGTTCTAGCGATTGTAAAGCAGTACTATCAACGAAGTGAGGACACGACGTGTCGCGTTACTTGACCAGCAAAAAGCCAACCAAATAACGCAACACGCCGTATCCCCACATGACGCTGTGCATCAGATGCCAGCGCCATCTATGAAGAGCGTGTGCCTGACGGGGCTCGACTGTCGGATTTGCGACTGGGGTGCCACGTCGTGCGTAATCCAGAGGTTACCGCCGATGACCGAGTGATGCCCCACACGGATGCGCCCAAGCACGGAGGTGTTGGAGTAGATGGTCACGTGATCCTCGATGATGGGATGGCGGGGCTCGTTAAGCAGCCGTCCGTCGGCATCGTGGAGGAAGTTTCGCGCGCCCAGCGTTACGCCCTGATAGAGCATGACATGATGACCGATGATGGTGGTTGCACCGATGACGATGCCCGTACCATGGTCAATGCCAAACGAGGCTCCTATCTGTGCCGCGGGGTGAATGTCGATGCCCGTGATGGAATGAGCTCGCTCGCTGATGATGCGTGGCAGCAGGGGCAGACCGAGCTTGTGCAGGGCATGGGCGATGCGATGGTGAAGCATGGCTGTGATAGCCGGATAGCAACAGATGACTTCCACCGATGAACTGGCGGCAGGGTCGTTCAGCGCCACGGCTTCGACATCAGAGAGCAGCAGCTGACGAATGTCGGAAAGCTGTTCGAACAGGCCTTGCACGACAACATCAGCATGGCTGGCAGCTTCCTGCTCGTCGGCTTGTGTGGTAACGAGCAGCACTTGCTGCGCCAATTGCCGCAGCTTAGCTTCAATCTCCGCCGTGGGACCTTGCATCCCAGCCCCGTCCCCCTCAACAGGGGAGGTGGACGATGATTGCCTGATGCCATAGACCATCGGGAACATGAACTCGCGGAAAAGCGTCATGAGGCTATCGATGTCGGTAGTCGTAGGAAGCACCGCCAGGCGCTCTTTCGGAGTTTGGGTATTTTGTAGTTGTGACATATTTTAATAACTTGACTATTTGCGGTTAGGTCAATAAATGAATGCCTAATCGAAAAGCCCTGTTGAGAGATAGCGCTCACCCGTGTCGGGCAGCAGGGCAACAATCGTCTTGCCTTGATTCTCAGGCTGGCGGGCCAGTCGAAGTGCAGCTGCATAGGCGGCACCTGAGGAGATGCCAACGAGCAGTCCTTCGCCTTGGGCAAGCAGACGGGCGTGAAGCTTGGCATCGTCATCGCTCACGGTCAGGATGTCGTCAACGACATCAGCAGTGTAGGTCTGCGGGACAAAACCTGCACCAATGCCCTGAATCTTGTGCTTGCCAGGCGTGCCTGTTGAAAGTACGGCCGACGAGGCCGGCTCCACAGCTACCACTTTCACGGCCGGGTTGTGCTTCTTCAGCGCGCGAGCGGTACCGCTGACGGTTCCACCTGTACCCACACCGGCTACGAAAATGTCGACGCGACCTTCGGTGTCGGCCCAGATTTCCTCTCCCGTGGTACGCTCGTGAGCGGCGGGATTGGCAGGGTTCACAAACTGGCCGAGGATAACGGACCCTGGTGTCTGCTCCTGCAGTTGTGTGGCCTTGGCAATAGCACCTTTCATGCCCTCTGCACCAGGTGTCAAAACCAGTTCTGCCCCATAGGCACGCAGCAGGTTTCTCCGCTCCAGACTCATCGTGTCGGGCATAGTGAGCACAACACGATAGCCCTTGCTTGTGCCCACCCATGCCAGGCCTACGCCGGTGTTTCCGCTTGTGGGTTCGATGATCGTCGCGCCAGGCTTCAGCAGGCCACGCTCCTCTGCATCCTCTATCATGGCTCGTGCGATGCGGTCCTTCACACTGCCTCCAGGATTGAAATACTCCAACTTAGCCACGATGTCGGCCAGCTGTCCTTCTTGTTGTTTCAGATTCAGGAGCGGTGTACCCCCAATCAGTTCTGTAAGACTCTTGTAAATCATACTATTTTTGTATTGGTTGATAATGATGTTTATTTACTAACGAAAAAACTCCGCCAATCAGTCTTATTTGATTAGCGGAGCTTCTGTGACTTTGTAATCTCTGATGACTGAAAGCGTTCAGCCAGAGCAGGAGCATGCAGCACCAGCCGCTAATCGAGTGTGATTGGCGCAACAACAACATGCTGTCTGGCGATAGTGCTGACGGTTCATCTGCTTCTGTTTCTTTGATTACTGTAATCCTTCAATAAAATGAAAGCTGATTATTGCGGCACGCTCTTGAGGTTCTTCTCGATGTCCTCATCGGAGATCTTGTAGTTGATGAGGTCGCCGTTGAGGTACTGCTCGTAAGCGGTCATGTCGATGAGTCCGTGGCCGGAGAGGTTGAAAAGAATGACCTTCTCCTCGCCCGTCTGCTTGCACTTCTCGGCCTCGCGGATGGCGGCTGCGATGGCATGACTCGACTCGGGAGCCGGGATAATGCCCTCGGTACGCGCAAAGAGCAGACCTGCCTCGAAGGTCTCCAGCTGTGGGATGTCGACACCGTGCATCAGTCCGTCCTTGATGAGCTGCGAGATGATCATGCCTGCTCCGTGGTAGCGCAGTCCGCCAGCGTGGATGTTGGCAGGCTTGAAGCCATGACCCAGCGTGTACATGGGCAGCAACGGCGTGTAACCAGCCTCGTCGCCAAAGTCGTATGCAAACTTACCGCGCGTGAGTTTCGGGCAGCTCTCGGGCTCGGCTGCAATGAACTCTGTAGTCTTTCCATCCTTCAGATTGTGGCGCATGAAGGGGAAGGCGATACCGCCAAAGTTACTACCGCCGCCGAAGCAGGCGATAACCACGTCGGGATATTCGCCAGCCATTGCCATCTGCTTCTCGGCTTCGAGTCCGATAATGCTCTGGTGGATGGCTACGTGATTCAGCACAGAGCCAAGCGTGTACTTACAGCCGGGCGTGGTGGTGGCCAGCTCAACGGCTTCAGAGATGGCCGTTCCCAGTGAGCCAGGATGACGCGGATCGCGAGTGATGATATCCTTACCGGCACGCGTCGACATCGAGGGCGAACCTGTCACAGCGGCACCAAACGTGCGCATGATGCTCGAGCGATAGGGCTTCTGCTGCATAGAGATTTTCACCTGATAGACGGCAGCCTCAAGTCCGAACACCGAAGCTGCATAGCTCAGGGCTGCACCCCACTGGCCGGCACCCGTCTCGGTGGTGACGTTGGTGGTTCCTTCCTTCTTGGCATAGTAGCATTGAGGCAGGGCAGAGTTGATCTTGTGCGAGCCCAGCGGGTTCACCGACTCATTCTTAAAGTAGATGTGGGCAGGCGTTCCAAGTGCTTCTTCCAAAGCATAGGCACGCACCAGCGGCGTGGAGCGGTAGTACTTGTACTTCTCCTGTACCTCCTCGGGGATGGGGATGAAGTCGTGCTCCTGGTCCAACTCCTGCACGCAGCACTCGCGTGGGAAGATATGGGCAAGGTCGTCGACTCCCAGCGGCTGTTTCGTGGCTGGATGGATGGGCGGCAGCGGCTTGTTGGGCATGTCGGCCTGAATGTTGTACCATGCTGTGGGCAGCTCATGTTCCTGAAGGATAAATTTTTTCTGTTTCATAATGCTTTATTATTTGAATGTAATTGTGTTGGTTATTACTATATCTTTATTGAATTCCGTAACTTGTTGCTTATTTCTTTAACCTCAAAAGAAATGGGGCCTGTCGTTGAGAACGGCAGACCCCTTGATGGATTATATGCGATATTCCACACGGTCGAGCGACTCACGACTTCTTGAATCTTGAGCTACGCCACCACCAACATGTAGAAATCATCATTGTCATTTTGTTACTTTTTTAATGTTTACGTTGCAAAATTAAAACATTTTTCCGAAACCACCAAACAATTTGTAAGAAATTTTTTAATATTTGGCATTTTACTTATTTTTTAGTACCTTCGCGGCGCAATTATGACGATTATTCTGGTTATCTTGGCCTATATGGCCGTGCTGATGCTGCTGAGCCGACTGACGGCGCGCCGGTCGACCAACGACGCATTCTTCCGTGGCGAACGACGCAGCCCGTGGTATCTCGTGGCATGGGGCATGATCGGGGCTTCCATCTCGGGCGTCACCTTCGTGTCGGTACCAGGCATGGTGCTGCGACAGGACATGACCTACCTGCAGATGTGCCTGGGATTTATTCCCGGCTACCTGCTCGTAGCGCTCGTTCTGCTGCCCATCTATTACAAACTGAACCTCACCAGCATCTACACGTTCCTCGGGCAACGACTTGGACGCGAGGCCTACAAGACGGGTGCCGCGTTCTTCCTGCTTTCGAAGATGACGGGTGCCGCTGCACGCTTCTATCTGGTGTGCATGGTGATATGGGGGGTCATAGTCGGGAGTTCAGGAAGTCAGGAGTATAGGAATTCAAACGTTAATTATGCTGCTGATTCCTTTCAAAATCATCTGTCTGAACTCCTGCATTCCTGCACTCCAGCACTCC
Organism: uncultured Prevotellaceae bacterium; assembly: GCA_902774815.1. Lineage (GTDB taxonomy): Bacteria > Bacteroidota > Bacteroidia > Bacteroidales > Bacteroidaceae > Prevotella. Next base: position 50,749 of record CACYJV010000005.1, read on the forward strand.
AAACCCTTTCATTCCTCCTCGTCGTTCTTGCCATGATAGTCCTCATCTGGCTCTACACACGGCGCGGTGGCATCAAGACGCTGGTGTGGACCGACTCGCTGCAGACGCTATGCATGTTTGGAGCACTGCTCCTTATTATATATAAGGTGATGGGCGAGCTGAACCTCGACCTCGCAGGTGTCGTGAAGGCCATCGCAGAGGACAGCCATTCGCGCGTGTTTGTGTGGGACGACTGGGTGTCGCGGCAGAACTTCTGGAAGCAGTTCCTCAGCGGCGTGTTCGTAGTCATCGTCATGACGGGCCTCGACCAGGACATGATGCAGAAGAACCTCACCTGCCGCTCTCTGCGCGACGCACAGAAGGATATGACTGTCTACGGACTTGCCTTCCTGCCTGCCAACCTGCTATTCCTCTCGCTGGGCGTACTACTGGTTCTGCTGGCACAACAACGCGGTGTCGAACTGCCTGCAGCCGGCGATCAGCTGCTGCCAATGTTTGCTGCAACGGGTTCGCTGGGACAGGGCGCCTTGGTGCTGTTCACACTTGGCATCGTGGCGGCAGCCTTCTCCTCGGCCGACTCGGCCCTGACCGCCATGACCACCAGCTACTGCGTCGACATCTGCGGCCGGCCTGACGATGAACGCCTGCGCCGCCGCGTACATATTGGCATGGCGCTGGTCTTTATCGTGGTCATCATGCTGTTCCGACTGGCCAACTCGCCAAGTGTCATCGACGCCATCTACATCATGTGCGGCTATACCTACGGCCCGCTACTGGGGCTGTTTGCCTATGGAATGTTAGGGGGAAGGAACAAGGGGCAAGAGAACGCCCTTTGTGAATCGGCATCTCCAATGGACAAGGAAAATCTCCTGCCCCTTACCCCTCATCCCTTGCCCTTAACGTCTTTAGTATGCGTCTTTGCTCCCCTACTCTGCTTCGGTCTCGACCAGCTGAGCCAGCACCTATGGAACTACCACTTCGGCTACGAGCTGCTCATGCTCAACGGTCTGCTGACGTTCTGCGGTCTGTGGGCGGTCAGCCATCTGCGTTCGTACAACAAATAACCATAAAACAAACGGCATGGAAACAAGAAAGAACTTCGGAACAACGATAATTGCAGCCATCGTTTCCTGTCTGCTTACCGTCATATCCTGTTCAACAAGACAAACAGCTGAGGACTTCGTCCCAGCTGAGCCTAACTATGACAAGCCGTCGCAATGGTACGTGACTGATCGTCAAGGGCAGGCCGACATCTTCTATATCATCTCCACCGAAACGGGTGACTACACGAACGCAGACGGCTCCATCTGCCACTATGCCGATACCTATGCTGACAGTCTGCGGGCACCTCTTCTTGGCGAAATGAAGGGCGTCGACACGCTCCTCAGCGGCCGTTTGAACTTCTACGCCCCCTACTATCGCCAATGTTCCCTGCAGTCGTTCGGAAGCGATAGCGTGGCCCGAGAGCGACTGCCATTGGCCGTCGATGACGTAAGGCGAGCTTTCGCCCACTACCTGAAAAACAATAACCAAGGACGCCCGTTCATCCTTGCCGGTTTTAGTCAAGGAGCCGTGATTGCCCTGCAGTTGATGAGCGAGATGAACGACGAAACTTATGCCCGAATGGTAGCTGCCTACATCATCGGCACCAACATCTCGCAGGAGATGCTCGACAACAATTCCCGCATACGACCAGCACAAGGAGCCGACGACACGGGCGTTACCATCTGCTACAACTCCGTGCGCGACGAATCTTGCTCGCTTTGGCCACGTAGCGCCGTTGCCATCAATCCTGCCAATTGGCATACCGACAGCCAGGAAGCAACTATTATCACAGAGCCATCACCCCTCGTGTCCATCGACCAACAGCAGAAGGACACGCTGAGAGTACACCTCGACACGGCTTCCAACCTGGTCTTCGTCGGCGGCTATACGGCCAAGGACTACGTGTTGCCCCTCATTGGAAAAGAAGGCAACTACCACTCACGCGAAATCTGGCTCTATCGCGACCAGCTACGCGAGAACATGGAGCTACGCGTCAGCGCATTCCTGAAATAAATTGTTCAGTAGAAAAGGAATGGCGATGGAGGCTCTGTTTATCCCATCACCACATCGAGTACCATCATCAGCACAAAGCCAATGGCAAAGCCGATGGTGCTTAGATTGCTATGTTTGCCACTGGAAGCTTCGGGGATGAGTTCCTCGACCACCACATAGAACATGGCACCGGCTGCAAACGCCAGCATATAGGAAAGGACAGGCATGAGCAACGTCGAAAGCCATAGCACCGCCAACGCTCCAACGGGTTCAACGGCACCGCTGAGCGAACCGATCAAGAACGAACGCCAACGACCGTTGCCGGCTGCCTTCATCGGCATGGAAATAATAGCGCCTTCGGGAACATTTTGAATAGCAATACCCAGCGAAACGGCCAAAGCACCTGCCAGCGATATGTTCGTCGCACCACTCTCGGCTCCTGCAAAAACCACGCCTACAGCCATGCCTTCAGGCAGATTATGGATGGTGACGGCCAAGGCTAACATGGCCGTGCGCGACAGATGGGAACGAGGTCCCTCTGGTCTGTCGGTTCCTAGATGCAAGTGGGGGGTCAGCTCGTCTATCAACAGCAGGAAGCCTATGCCCAAGAAGAACCCGACGGCAGCAGGAAACACCGACCAGGCGCCACGGGCTTCCTCCATTTCCATGGCAGGAATGAGCAACGACCATACCGAAGCAGCCACCATCACGCCCGAAGCAAAACCCAGGAGCGACTTCTGCAGCCGTGGCGACATCTGCTCCTTCATCAAGAAGACAAAGGCCGAGCCGAGCATGGTACCCAGAAGAGGCAGAAGCAGACCTATGGCACAATTAACCCAATAAGTATCGAACAACATTTCCATGATTTCTTCTTTTAATGATAATGCGAAAGGCGTGAAACGTGATGCTTGGTGCAAGGGGCGCTACCACTTGAAGAAATGGAAGAGCGAACGCCTGTGCGACGACTTCTCGCCAATTCCCTCGCCATCGGCCAACGTTGTTGCGTCGGGAGTAGCCTCGTCGTCCTTCGTCTTGTAGACTTTCTGCAGCAGAACAAGTATCTTCGACCAAGCACCCTTGCCCAATCGTTCGGGCGCATCGCGCAGCAGCTTGGGGAAGTTCAGCAATGCTGCCTTCATGGCCTCCTTGCGCACGCGGGCACCACGCTTTCCGCGCAGTTCCTTTGGACCTTTCGTCAGATAAGCCTTCGTGACATAGCCTATGCGCAGCGTCATGATCGTGTTGGCGATGCCATCGAGGATGGAATTGATGGCGATGCCTGGGATCTTGATGCTCTTCAGCAACTTCGAATAGTCAACATTTGATAGGTCGATGTCAGCCAGATCGAAGGCAGCCAAGTCGACATCTGCAATATCAAAGTCTATGTTGTCGATGCCGTCGACCAACCCGTCGGCAGAGGCAGCAGCTGAGTCGGCAAGACCATCGGTGGCAGCATCTGAAAGGCCATCAGCTGCAGAATCGCCGAGAGCAATTGTCATGCCATCGGAATCGAGCGAACTGCTGACAAAGTAGCTCAGGAATGCCGCCGCAAGAATGCGCCCATATTGTTTAATAAGTTGTGGCCGTGTGGGTCGGAAACCTGATGCGCGGATGATGTCGTCTATCATCCTGTAGTTGAGAACCAGCGTGGTAAGCGCGTCGAAGCGGTCGCTCTGCGAGATGGCCGTGACGATGAAAACCTTCGAACCATAGTTCATAATGCGCCGGTCGATGCACTTGATGCGCACGTCGACCTCCTTCTGCACAAACGCCTTCAGCGCATCGAAGTCCTGTTGCTTGCGGATGTCGGCCAGCTGCTGACGCAATTCCTGCTCGTGAATGGGCCGATAACGCTCAGGCAGGTAGTAGCAGTTGCCACTAATGCGATGGGCAAAGGACAACAGTCGCTTCCAATCGTCCTTGGCAACGAGTGGTTTGCCATCGTCCGTCTGGCCTGTGGCATCGCCGCCGTTGGCCTCGACGCTGAGCACAGGAAACTCGGGAGCGGAGTGGATGCGGTACATCGGATAGGCCACGAGCCATAACAGTACCACAAACAGTAGCAGGTAGAAGCCATACTCCAAATAGGGCGTGCCAAAGACTTTGGTCATCTTCTCGCCAATGGTGATGACGTTGCCTAAGATGACGACCACGGCAACCAACAGGAACAATGCCGCTACGGCAATAAGCGTCTTCTTCATTTTGTCGAACGATTAGAATGAATAATTGTCTCGGCGAAATTACGAAAAAACTACCAACCATGCAAACTTTTATATACTTAATTATTTCACTTTTTTACTAAAAAGCATGGCATTATGCAAAAAATAGAGTAAATTTGCAGGCAATATATTTGTCCTCAAACTGCAAACTGAAATATGAACTTCCAAATCAAGCACCCCGAAAACTTGGGCGGCATGAACGATCGCATACGCCGCCTGCGCCAACAGAACTTCGATACACCGACGACACTCAGCATAGAGCGCGCACTCATCGAAACCGAATTCTACAAGAAGAATTACGGTACCATGCCCATTGCCGTGCTGCGTGCCCGCAACTTCTATGAAATTTGCAAGCGCAAGACACTCTACATAGGCGACGACGAACTCATCGTGGGCGAACGCGGACCTGTGCCAAAGGCTGTGCCGACGTTTCCCGAACTGACGTGCCACTCGGTGGAAGACCTGCACACGCTGGACACACGTGAGCTGCAGTCGTACCACATCTCGCAGGAGGACATCGACACCTATGAACGCGAGGTGATTCCCTACTGGAAAGGCAAGACACAGCGCGAGCGCATCTTCAACCATGTATCCAAAGAGTGGGAGGAAGCCTACCACGCAGGCGTGTTCACGGAGTTCATGGAGCAACGTGCAGCCGGTCATACGGCCATGGATGGGAAGATGTACCACGAGGGACTCCTCGACGTGAAATGCCGTATCGAGGACCGCATCCGCCGGCTTGACTACATCTATGACCCCGAGGCTACCGACAAGCAGCAGGAACTGGAGGCCATGGCCATCTCATGCGATGCCGCCATTCTCTTTGCAGAGCGCCATGCTGACTTGGCTGAGAAGATGATAGGGCAGATTGAACGTGGAGAATTGGTTGTTGAGAATAAAGAACGCCGCATCAGCGAGCTCCGCAAAATTGCCGACGTGTGCCGATGGGTGCCTGCCCATGCGCCGCGCGACCTTTGGGAAGCCATCCAGATGTATTGGTTTGTCCATCTGGGTACCGTTACCGAACTCAACGGTTGGGACTCCATGAACCCAGGCCACATCGACCAGCACCTGTTCCCGTTCTACGAGCAGGGCATCAACGAGGGAACGCTCACCCGCGACGAAGCCAAGGAACTTCTGTCATGCCTGTGGATTAAGTTCAACAACCAGCCTGCACCACCAAAAGTGGGCGTAACGGCATTGGAAAGTGGTACTTACAACGACTTCACGAACATCAATATCGGGGGCGTGGACCGCGAAGGACGTAGTGGGACCAACGAATTGTCGTACATGATACTGGAGATTCAGGAGGAGTTGCACGAACTACAGCCAGGACTCTCCATTCATATTGCCGACGTAACGCCCGACGAGTTCCTCATCGAAGGCATCAAGGTCATCAGACAAGGACATGGTTATCCGTCGATTTTCAATCCCGACACGTACATCAAGGAACTCATGCGCGACGGAAAGACGCTCGAGGATGCCCGCGAGGGCGGCTGCTCGGGTTGCATCGAGGTGGGTGCATTTGGCAAGGAGGCCTATCTGCTCACGGGCTATCTGAACACACCGAAGATTCTGGAGATAACGCTCAACAACGGCATCGACCCGGAGACAGGCAAACAACTCGGCCTGCAGACAGGCGACCCGCGTGAGTTCAAGTCGTTCGAAGAACTCTACGAGGCTTGGCACAAACAAATGGTGTACTTCGTCAACCTGAAACTCTCCGTCAACAACTACATTGAGCGCATGTTCTCGCTCTATGCTCCCGCAACATTCCTATCGCTCTACATCGACGACTGCATCGAGAAAGGACGCGACTACTACAGCGGCGGAGCACGTTACAACACTACCTACATCCAATGCACAGGTTTAGGCACCATAACCGACTGCTTTACAACACTAAAGAAGCACGTTTTCGAGGACCAACGCTACACGATGGACGAGATTCTGCAGGCCTGTAAGAACAACTGGGGAGAGCAGACGGATGAAAACTCACAACTAGGCTCCAGCAATCCAGACCTCCAGACCTCCAACAGAATCATGCGCCAGTATATTCGCAACCATACACCGTTCTTCGGAAACGACGACGAATATGCCGATAAGATTGCCGTGCGCGTCTATGAAGACTTGGTGAAAGCCATCGACAACCGTCCGAACACCCGTGGAGGACGTACACGCCTGAACATGCTCTCCACTACCTGTCATAACTATTTCGGTTCGGTCTGCGGAGCCACGCCAAATGGACGACTGGCACACTTCGCCATCAGCGACGGCACATCGCCTGCCCATGGCAGCGACTCGCATGGGCCTACAGCTGTCATCAAGTCGCTTGGCAAACTCGACCAGACGAAGTCAGGAGGCACGCTACTCAACGTGCGTTTCGTGCCAAACCTGCTGCGCCGCGACCAAGATCTCAAGAAGTTTGCCTCACTCGTACGTACCTATTTCAAGTTTGGCGGTCACCATATACAGTTCAACATCGTCGACACCGAGACGCTGCTCGACGCCCAGAAGCATCCCGAGAACTATCGCGACCTCCTTGTACGTGTTGCAGGCTACTCCGACTACTTCAACGACATGACCGAGCAGCTCCAAAACGAGATTATTGCCCGTACGGAGAACGACGAGATGTAGAACGTCTGTATTGTATTTTTATACGGCACCCATGACGAGCCACGTCATGTAGCCAAAGAATAGAACCGTGAGCACGGCACCTTCCCACCGTGCCACGGTTAATTTTGTATAGGAGAAGAGCCAAAGCAACAGCATGGAACCGGTCATCATGGAAAAGTCAACGGCAGTGATACCTTGCACCTGCATAGGACTAATCAGGCCGGCACCACCCAGGATGAGCAGGATGTTAATGACGTTGGACCCCAATACATTTCCGATGGCAATACCGCTATTGCCCTTGCGCGCAGCGACGACACTCGTGGCGAGTTCTGGCAGCGATGTACCTCCAGCTACGATGGTCAGACCGACAACGGCCTCGCTGACGCCAAGTGTCTGTGCCACACAGGCTGCACCTTCGACGAAGATGTTCGAGCCAACGACGAGGCAGGCCAAGCCGAGCATGAGCAATCCAAGCGACTTCAGCACCGAATAATCACGTGGTGCTGCCTGTTCCTGTTCGATGGCATGGCTACCCTTGGCACCACGCAACGTAATCCACATGAACAGGAGGAAACCGACGAAGAGCACCGCGGCATCGAGTCGTGAAATGTCACCGTCAAGTACCACCATGGCTGTAAGCACTACAGAAGAAATGAGTGCCACGGGTACGTCTTTTCTTATTGTTGAAGGAAGAATAGTCATTGGTGCCACCATGGCAGCCACGCCCACAATGAGCATAGTATTGAAGATGTTCGAACCAACGACATTACCCACGGCAAGGTCAGCGGTGCCACGCAATGCCGAAACCAGGCTCACGCAGAACTCTGGTGCCGATGTGCCGAGAGCAACAATGGTCAGTCCAATCACTATCTGCGGAATGTTCATTCGTTCTGCCAGCGCCACAGCGCCGTCGGTCAGTCGGTCGGCACCCCAGAGTACGAGCACCACGCCTGCCACAATCATCAAAATGTTTAATATCATTATCTTGGTTTTTAAGGAATTCAGGAGTTTCAGGAGTTCAGGCGTTACCTTTTCTCTACGCCCTACTCCTTTGGGGAGGTTTGTTGGGCCCCTCTTCTCTGCCTCACTGCCTCATAGAGCAGAATGGCAGCGCTGACGGACACGTTCAGCGAGTCAGTAATGCCCAGCATTGGGATGCGAATATGTGCCGTAGCGGCCTTTCTCCATTGGTCGGTCAGTCCAGTTGCCTCAGTACCCATCACGATAGCCGTGGCGCGACACATATCGGTATCGTAATAGAGGCTTGAATCTTGCAGTTGGGCCGTGAGGATGGCGATGCCACGTGCCTTCAGGAAGTCGATACACTCCTCCGACGTGCAAGCCACCATGGGCATACTGAACACCGCACCTGTAGAAGCACGTACCACGTTGGGGTTATAGAGGTCGGTCAACGGGTCGCAAACCACCACGGCATCGGCACCAGCTGCATCGGCACTACGCAGGATGGCACCCAGGTTACCAGGCTTCTCAACGCTTTCCAACACGATGATAAGCGGATTATCACTCAGCGGCAGGTCAGCAAGTTGCCATTGTCGGGTGCGCGCCTCAGCGATAACACCTTCGGTACTGCCACGATAAGCCATGCGCTCGTAGACCTCTGGCGACACCAAAAACCGCTCGTACGATCCTTCAGGTAATGTAAGAGCGGCTGCAGGTGTACAGAACAGCGTCGTCACATCGAAACCAGCCTGCAGACAACGCTCTATTTCGCGACGCCCTTCAACGATGAAAAGCCCCGTGCGACGGCGTTCTGCCGACTTCTGTTGCAGCACCAGCAGGTGTTTCACCTTCGGATTCTGTGCACTTGTAATGATGTTTTCGCTGTTCATGTTTACAAATTTCCGTGCAAAGATACGAATAAGTGAGTGAAATGCAAAGCAAAAAAAGTTTTTTTTGATTTCATTTCCGAGCGGAAGTATCTTCGACGGCACGTCAAAGATACAAAAAAGTTTAGAGTAGAGAGTTGATGGTAGCGAGGTTTTTTTGTAATTTTAGCTTCGCTGAACTTATCCACGTTCGGAAATGAAAAAGAAAAATATGTTTTCTTTTTGCATTTAGCTCACTTATTTGTACTTTTGCAAATGATATGATAGGAACAATTGTCAACACCTGCACGATTGTGGCAGGAACGCTAGTGGGAGCGCTGCTGCATCGCGGCATTAAAGAGAAGTATAAGAACGTGCTCTACAACGGGCTCGGCCTCGTCAGTCTGGCCATCGGCCTGAATGCCACAGTGCAAAACCTGCCCAAGAGCCAGTATCCCGTGCTGTTCATCGTGGCAATTGCCCTTGGTGGCATCGTCGGAACATGGCTTGACATCGACGGATGGTTTAGGAGAATGGTAGCCCCACCCCAACCCTCCCCAAAAGGGGAGGGAGCCTTAGCCGATGGCCTTTCGACGGCCATCCTGCTCTATTGCATAGGGCCGTTGTCGATGCTTGGTCCTGTTATCTCGGCGTTACAGGGTGACAATACCTTTCTCTTTACCAATGCAACACTCGACTTCGTGTCGTCGACCATCTTCGCTTCCACTTACGGCCTCGGCATGGTGCTCGCCGCACCCGTGTTGTTCTGCTGGCAGGGCATGTTCTACTTGGTGGCAAAGATTTCGAGCGAAGCCGTCAGTGATGCGCTCATGTCCGAGCTACTCATCGTAGGTGGACTGCTCATCACTGCCTCTGGCCTGTCGCTCCTGAAACTAAAGGACTGCAAGACGCTCAACCTGCTGCCAGCACTGCTCGTGCCCGTGCTGTGGTTCCTGGCTAAAGCGTTGTTTTGATTTGCACATCAACCATTCTAATCGTACAATCATGAAACAAGGAAAAGCCATTTGCGATACGCTGAAGCAAATACGCCAGCGTGTGGCCGATGCCAACGGCATCAGCTATGCCCCCACACCATGCGACCATAAGGGCGATTGCCTGGGCACATGTCCTGTCTGCGAAGCCGAAGTGCGCTACATTGAGCGCGAGCTGAATGCTCGCCGACTTCTTGGCAAGGCAGTCGTAGTGGCAGGCATAGCCGCAGGCCTGACTTCGCTTACTGCCTGTAATCGAACGAAGGATAGCCTCAAGCCGATAACCGTTCAGGAACTGATGACGGAAGGAATGGTTCAGACAACTGGAATGGTGGATTCAGATGCTGTACAAAAGATTAAGACTGACACGATAGATGGGATTCCATTTACAGAGTCTATTCAACAAAATGCCAAGATGGACTCTAGCGATGCTCAACGATGAATACGTGAACTGTCAACAAGGCATTTCAGTGACTTTCAAGCGCCCAAACCCCAACGAATAACAGGGCTGCTTCATCGGACTTCTTTCGCCCTTTTCATGCGCTTTGCCTTGCTATAGCGCCCATACACATCGTCGCCTGCGCGATTGCCGACGACTCCTGCCACTAGTTTTCAGCCAGCCTACTGCCGCTCTTTCAAAGCCTGGCGCAGGCGTTTCTCTGCCATCTCGCGGGCTTGTTTGTTGATTTCGTCCTTATTGGTGCGTCGATAGTAGCTGCGCGATTCACCATCGCTGCTGAGCACCAGTGAGTCACCACGCAAATAGGTGATTTCGCAAGTATCTTGGCGATTGTTAATCACCTCAAAATCATCGCTATCGGGTTTCTTCTTGTACTCTCCTGACGTCATCACGAGTTGTCCATTCAGAATGTGCCATTCCGTGAAATATAGCAAACGCGGATAGACAACGGGGCTTTCGTCCTCGAGTGCTGAGGCGGTGCGCACGTAGCCCACACTCTGTGCAGTCCATTGCCGACGCAAGGTAAATCCGTATTCACGTGGAATCATGAATTGTTCCTTCACCGAGTCAGGCATGTCTTTCATGATGCGCGCCTGCAGCTTTGGCGACATAGTGGCATAGTCCTTCAGCTTTGGCATGACCACATAGCACCACGTGCCTTTCAGCTCGTCGAGGTTCACCACGAAGTCTGCCACCGTCGAGTCTTCCTCGTTGGGCACCAGTCCAATCCAGTCACCCACCTTCAACTTGCCCTGCACACGATGGTTTTGGAAAGCATCGATGATATCGAAACGCACCGGGTCACTGCCGTCGTCCTTCAATAGCACTACTACAGAGTCGGTACAGCCCTCGCAGGCCAGTCCATAGATGGTTCGGTCGCCGCTGAGCAGCATTTCCTTGTTGGATTTTCCCTTCGTTTGAGGTTTAGCGAGGTTATCTTCAGCACCTTTTTGCATGCATCCTGCCAAAAAAATGGATGTCATGACTGTGAGGAATAGTGACCATTTTGTTCTCATTGCACGGTAATCTTTTGTCATTTCGGGTGCAAAGTTATGAAAATTTTTCAATAATGAGTTATTTAATATGTGTAGAAAACTTAAAAAGTTTGGCTGCATAGTTTTTTTTGCCTAACTTTGCAGGCCGAAAGCGATGTGACTAGGAAAATAGTTAAATGACAAAAAAGTAAAGAAACAAAATATACAATGAAGAAAAAGATTCAATTCAGTCTCGTTTATCGCGACATGTGGCAGAGCTCAGGTAAGTTTCAGCCACGCAAGGACCAGTTGGAGCGCATCGCTCCGGTGATTATCGAGATGGGCTGCTTTGCCCGTGTGGAGACCAATGGCGGTGCCTTCGAACAGGTGAACCTGCTCGCTGGCGAGAACCCTAACGACGCTGTGCGTGCCTTCTGCCGTCCTTTCAACGAGGTGGGCATCAAGACTCACATGTTGGACCGTGGCTTGAATGCGCTTCGCATGTATCCTGTACCCGACGACGTGCGCGCACTTATGTATAAGGTAAAGCACGCCCAAGGTGTAGACATCCCCCGTATCTTCGACGGACTGAACGACACTCGCAACATCATCCCCTCCATTCGCTGGGCAAAGGAGGCAGGCATGACACCACAGGCTACGCTCTGTATCACGACGAGCCCCGTGCACACGCTCGACTACTACATGGCCATCGCCGACGAGGTGATTGCAGCCGGTGCTGAGGAAATCTGCCTGAAGGATATGGCTGGTATCGGCCAGCCAGCCTTCCTCGGCAAACTCACGAAGATGATCAAGACGAAGTATCCCGAAATCATCATCCAGTATCACGGCCACTCTGGTCCTGGTCTGTCAATGGCTTCTATCCTGGAAGTCTGTGAGAATGGTGCCGACATCATCGATACTGCCATCGAACCGCTGTCGTGGGGTAAGGTGCATCCCGACGTAATCTCGGTGCAATCGATGCTTCGCAACGAAGGTTTCGACGTGCCCGACATCAATATGAAGGCTTACATGAAGGCTCGCTCGCTGACACAGGAGTTCATCGACGATTGGTTGGGCTACTTTATCAATCCCGGCAACAAGCAGATGTCTTCGTTGCTGCTCGGCTGTGGTCTGCCTGGCGGCATGATGGGATCTATGATGGCTGACCTTGGTGGCATTCAGGGTGTCATCAACAACCTGCGTAAGAAGAAAGATGAGCCCGAACTCACAACTGACGATATGCTGGTTGCCTTGTTCAACGAGGTGGAATATGTCTGGCCGCGCGTGGGTTATCCCCCATTGGTGACGCCGTTCTCACAGTACGTGAAGAACATTGCACTCTTCAATCTCCTCACCATGGAGCAGGGCAAGGGCCGATATGTCATGATGGACGACTCTGTTTGGGGTATGATTCTCGGTAAGAGCGGAAAGGTGCCTGGTCCGTTGGCACCTGAAATAGTGGAACTCGCCAAGGCACAAGGCCGCGAGTTTGTCACCGACGACCCACGTTCGTTCTATCCAAATGCACTCGACGACTTCCGCAAGGAGATGGACGAGAATGGCTGGGAGTACGGTCCCGACGACGAAGAGTTGTGGGAACTGGCCATGCACCCAGAGCAGTATCGCAACTATAAGAGCGGTCAGGCCAAGAAAAACCTGCTGGCCGACATCCAAAAGGCAAAGGATGCAGCTCTCGGCGGCAAGATGAGTCCTGAGGAAATAGCTGCCTTCAAGCATGCAAAGGCTGATGCCATCGCCGCCCCTGTAAAGGGACAGCTGTTCTGGGAGTTCAGTGGCGACGGCGAAGCTGCTCCTACCGTAGAGCCTTATATTGGTAAGGAATATAAGGAAGGCGACGTGTTCTGCTACATCTTGGCTACATGGGGCGAAATCGTCACCGTGCCCGCAGCACTCGGCGGTAAACTTGTGGAAATCAATGCCAAGCAAGGCACAAAGGTGCAGAAGGGCGAGACCATTGCCTACATAGAGCGCAAGGAATAGTCAGTCCTACCCACCTCTATATATTCTCCAGGCCTCTTGGAGTTCTCCTCCATGATACCTGGAGATTATTTTTTTCTTTGCAAATAGAAAAGGAAAGATAAACCATGGACTATCAGGCAATCATCGACCGTTACTATCCAGAGGACAATGAACTCCGTCGGCTACTCATGAAGCATAGCCGCGACGTGGCTGACAAGGCACTCGCCATTTGCGACCGTCATCCAGAACTTGGCCTCGACCGCGACTTCATCGAGGCTGCAGCGATGCTTCACGACATCGGTATCCGTGAGTGCGATGCCCCAGGCATCTTCTGTTTTGGGCATCGCCCATACATACAGCACGGACTGGCAGGTGCCATGATGTTAAAAGAGGATTGTGGAGAGGCCATTGCACGCGTTTGCCAACGCCATACGGGCGCAGGCATCACGCGTCAGGATGTGTTGGCTCAAGGATTACCCCTGCCGCTCTCCGGCGACCAAAGCGAGCCCTACATGCCAGAGACATTGGAGGAGCAGGTGGTGTGCTATGCCGACAAGTTTTTTTCGAAGACCAAGCTCAACCGGGAGAAAACGCTCGCCGAAGCCGAACGTTCGCTCATGAAATTCGGTGCCGGGGGTGTTGAGCGCTTCCGCCGTTGGGCAGCACTGTTTGAATAAAAGGCTCTGAGTCTTTAGCTTCTTTAACTTCTGCTATACAACTTTTGAACTTTGGACTTTGAACTTTGAACTTTTCTTCGTAACTTTGCACGCTGAATACGCTTTTTTGCAGCATTGAAACAAATGAGAAAGAATGCGGTCGTCATGCTGTTGCTGACTGCTTTCGCCATGTTTGCGGCAAGTTTCACAATGCCACAGCGAAAGCTTACAGCAGCAAAACAAGCCATGCCGGCAGACTCTTTGGAGCCTGTTGGTCCATCGCTTGTGACCGCTGCCGACTCTTTGGCACTTGTTGATACCTTCTCCCTTGCCGTCGATACAACACAGATGGACTCGCTCGAGCTTGCCATCTACCGGCACAACAAAGCCATTGACGATTCGCTTCATTTGGACTCCCTCAACCGCCAGCGCAAGAACGGAATCGATGCTCCTGTGGAATATGTCGCCGAGGACTCTATCATCTATTACGCCGACAGCAAGACAGCTTATCTCTTTGGTCAGTCAAACGTGAAATACCAGAATTACGACCTGAAGAGTGAGAAAATCAACGTAAGTATTGACAATAGTACAGTACATGCTACGGGCGTGCTGAAACCCGTTAAAGGGATGCAGGATGAGAAGATGAAGGATGAAGGGACGAAAGATGAAGAGGCTGAGGACAACGTTGAATATGAGTTGACGGGAACGCCAATCTTCCAGATGGGGTCCGACACCTATGAAAACGACACCATCTCTTTCAACTTCAAGACGAAAAAAGGACTCATCCGCAACACCTATACCGAACAGGAAGATGGATTCCTGCGAAGCGAACTGGCCAAACGTTCGGCAACGGGCGAGGTCTATCTGCAGCATGGACGCTATACCACTTGCGATGCCGAGCATCCAGACTTCTATATCGCCCTTTCGCGTGCGAAAGTACGCCCTGGAAAGGACGTTGTGTTCGGCCCTGCCTATCTGGTGGTGTGCGATGTGCCACTGCCACTGGCCATTCCTTACGGTTTCTTCCCGTTTACGAAGAGCTATAGCAGCGGTTTCATCATGCCAACCTATGGCGACGAGAGTGCACGTGGCTTCTACCTGCGCGACGGCGGCTACTATTTTGCCATCAGCGACAAGTGGGACCTGAAGCTTTTGGGCGAAATCTACACGAAAGGATCGTGGGGCGTTTCCGCTGCATCAAACTACCGTCGACGCTATAAATACAGCGGATCGTTCTTCTTCAGCTATCAGGACACGAAGAATGGCGACAAGGGCATGCCCGACTACCAGCGGCAGGAAAGTTTTAAGGTGCAATGGAGCCACCGCCAGGATGCCAAAGCCAATCCCTACAGTTCACTTACGGCCAGTGTCAACTTTGCTTCCAGCAGCTATGAGCGCAACAACCTAACGTCGATGTACAACCCGCAAGCCATGACGCAGTCGACGCGCACATCATCGGTCAGCTGGAGCACTACCTTCTCAAGCATCGGACTATCGTTGTCGTCGAGTGCCAACCTGGCGCAGAACATGCGCGACACAACAGTTGCGATGACGCTTCCTGACCTGAACATTTCGCTCTCGCGCTTCTATCCTTTCAAGCGTAAACATGCCGCGGGAAAGGAACGATGGTATGAGAAGATCTCCATGAGCTACACCGGCCACCTATCCAACTCCATCACGACGAAAGAAGACCGACTCTTCAAGTCAAGTCTGGTGAAGGATTGGCGCAATGGTATGCAGCACCAGATACCCATTAGTGGATCGTTCACACTGTTCGACTATCTGAACGTCACTCCATCGTTCAACTTTACCGACCGCATGTACTCCAGCAAGATCATGCGTTCGTGGGACCCCACGCTGCAACGCGAAGTCAACGACACCATCTATGGTTTCAACAACGTCTATAACTGGAATCTTTCCTTGTCGGCATCCACCAAGTTGTACGGTTTTTACCGGCCTTGGCGTAAGTTATTCGGCGACAAGATCGACCGCATCCGCCACGTGCTGACGCCACAGGTGAGCTTCAGCTTTGCACCCGATTTCGGCGCTTCACGCTATGGCTACTACGAAACCTACCAGCGAACCGATGCCGATGGCAACGTAACGCTTGTGGAATACTCACCCTACAATGGTTCGCTCTATGGCGTGCCAGGCAAGGGGCGCACTGGAAACATTTCGTTCGACGTATCGAACAATATCGAGATGAAGGTCAAGGCGGGCGATTCTGATACCATTGACTTCAAGAAAGTAAGCATCATCGATGAACTTGGTGCAGCCATGTCGTACAATCTGGCGGCCAAGGAGCGACCTTGGAGCGATCTCTCCATGCGCCTCCGACTGAAACTGACCAAGAGCTACACCTTTAACCTCAATGCCGTATTTGCCACCTATGCCTATGAACTCGACGAAAACGGACGTCCTTATGTGGGCACTCACACAGAGTGGAGCTATGGCCGCTTCGGTCGTTTCCAGGGTATGTCGCAGAACATTTCCTACACGTTGAACCCCGAAAAGCTGCGCAAGCTGTTCGGAGGTGGTAAGGACAAAGAGGAAGAGGAGAACGAAGACGACGAAGAAGGCATTGACACCGATCGCGAATCGAACATCGACGACACGATGGTGAAAGGTCAACGCAATGCACAACGCAAACAGAGTGGCGGCAAGGCTTTGACCGACGACGATGGCTACATATCGTTTTCCATGCCTTGGTCCATCACTATTGGCTACGGAATCACCATGCGCGAGAATCAAGATGTGAAGAAGTTCAACACGAAGCGCATGCGTTATCCCTATAAGTTCACTCAAACGCTGAACCTGAGTGGCAACATACGCCTGTCGGAAGGCTGGAACATCGCCTTCTCTTCAGGTTATGACTTTGAAAACAAGAAGATCTCAATGACCACAGCATCGTTGCAACGCGACTTGCATTGTTTCAACATGTCGTGTTCGGTGGTACTGGCCCCATACACCAGCTATAACTTCTCGTTCCGCTGCAACGCTTCAACGCTGACCGATGCCTTGAAGTACGACAAACGTTCAGGCTACTCCAATGCCGTTCAGTGGTATTGATGGTTCGAAAGATTGCCTAACCACCTCTCTCCACTTACATTTTTCACAACAGTTGCGCCATCAAAAGGATGGGCAACGGCACAGGACCATCGGTAGTCAGCAGGATTTCCGACGGATAGTCATAGCGTCCTCTGTAGAGATGCTTGCCATCCCATGTGTAGAGTGTTTCCGATGGATAGGCATACCGGCCTCGATAGGCGTGCTTGCCATCCCAGGTGTAGAGAATCTCCGAGGGATAGGTATAGCGACCACGATAGATATGCTTGCCATCCCACGTCAACAGGACCTCTGAAGCATAGGTATAGCGGCCCTGAAAGACATGTTTACCGTCATAAGTCAGCAGGATTTCAGATGGATAGGCATAGCGTCCCTTGTAGAGATGCTTGCCATCCCATGTGTAAAGTGTTTCCGATGCATAAGCATATCTGCCGCTATAAATGTGGGTAACGCCAAACATGGTGGCCGAAAAGGAAGTCCACAAGACGGCAATGAGCATCCATTTCTTCATCTGTTAGTGCTGCTTTGAGGGTTTATAAGGGCCATATGCACATAGTTCAACATTAGTTTTGATGGTTCTTTAGCAAACAAAGACCTTCTTAAAGAGCCATCAGTCGTGCGAGATCGGCCTCTTCACCAACCAACCAGACAATGTCGCCCGACTCAAACAGGCGGTCGGGATTGATGATGGTCAGCTGTTCCTGACCTTCCTCTACGCCCACTACCATGCAACCATAGTCTTCGCGCAGGTGACTCTCGCGCAACGTTTTGCCGATGAATGGACTCTTGGTGGTCAGGATGATCTTTCGCAGGTGCATCTCGCGCTTCTCGATTTCAGCATCCTCAGGCACAAGCTCGTCGCGCAGGGCTGTGGCAAACTGTTGCAACTGTTCGTCATTACCTATGGCCTGGATACGATCGCCAGGGAAGAGCACGGTGTCGCCAGTGGGGATGTTCAGTCGTTGCATGCCTCGCAACACACTGCTCACGTGGACACCAAAGCGGTGGCCAATGTTGAGTTGGGCGAGCGAACGACCTGCCCACATCGAATCCTCAGGCACCACGAACTCCCCAATGTGGATGTCGCGATCCAGCAGATGGCCCTCGAAGAGAGGCTTCTTGCGCCCATGCACCTGTGCTTCTATGTCGCGCGAGCGCAAATTCTGTATGAACATGCGTTCAAGTCGGATGCTGCGTCGCTTCAGCGAGCGCGACATGATCATAATCACCACGGCTATGAGGGCTATGGCCACTATCAAGGCATTCTTAAAGCGCGACAGGAAGTTGACAATGTAGAAGATGAAGGCAGCTGCGATGATGATGCGCACAAGCACCGTGAAGATAAGAGGCAGGCGATTCAGCCGGCTCTCCATCCACAAGGCACGGAACTCGGGCGAGTGGTTCTTCTTCATCACCATAGCACGCAGGAAAGGCGCAATGAACAGTACCGTTAGCATTCCCGTGATGGCATTGGCATACCAATGAAGGTTCCATCCTGGCAGCATACGGCGCGTGAAGGGCAGCACAAACGTGAACATCAGGGCAATGGTGGCACCCGAAAGGATGCTGTAAACCACCGTGTTCACACCCATCTGCGTGAGCAGTCGATTCCAGTTGCTGCGTTCTACAGCCGACGACTGGTGCGCCTCGCCCAGATGATTCAGTCTTCGAAGCCATCGTTTCGGCATACGTGCTGAAAGAAGGTTGTAGCAGGGCTCGGCAGCACGGATCATGTAAGGTGTGAGGAATGTGGTGACCACCGATACCGCTACTACAACCGGATAGAGAAAGTCGCTGATAACGCCGAGCGTAAGGCCCAACGAAGCGATGATAAATGCGAATTCACCAATCTGAGCCATTGAGAAACCGCAGCGCATGGCCGTGAGCAGGGGCTGGCCACTAAGCATGTAGCCTGTGGAGCCTAACACGGCCTGACCAACGAGGATGGTCAGCGTGAGCACCAGGATGGGCAACCACTGCGACACGAGGATCGCTGGATCGACCAACATGCCTACCGACACGAAGAACACAGCACCAAAAAGGTTCTTTACGGGTTCCACCAGGCGGATAATCTTATCAGCCTCGATGGTCTCTGCCAGGATACTGCCCATCACGAAGGCTCCAAAGGCCGAGCTAAAGCCTGCCCGCGTGGCGATGACAGCCATAAGGAAGCACAATCCCAACGAGATGATGATGAGCATCTCGTCGGTCATCAGCTTACGTGTCTTCCTGAGAAACAGCGGGATGAGGAAGATGCCTACGACGAACCACAAAATGAGGATGAAGCCCAGCCGAAGAACACTCATCAGCATCATACCGCCATCGGGATTGCTACCGCTGGCAATGGTCGATAGCATGACCATCATGACAATGGCCAGCACATCCTCCAAAATGAGCACGCTCATCACCAGCGAGGCAAACCGTTGCTGGCGCAGCCCCATGTCGTCGAAGGCTTTATAGATGATGGTTGTCGACGACATGGCAAGCATACCACCCAGAAAGACGCAGTTCATCTGCGTCCAACCGAAGGCTTTGCCCACCAGGATGCCCAGCGTCATCATCGAAAAAACAATCGAAACGGCAGCGATAACGGGCGCCATGCCCATCCTCAGGATCTTCTTGAACGAGAAATCCAACCCAAGTGCAAACAGCAAAAACAGCACACCGATGTCGGCCCACGTCTGAATATTCTCCTTATCGACCACAGATGCCAAATAAGGCATGTGCGGCGACACGAGAAATCCAGCCACAATGTAGCCCAATACCAGTGGTTGCTTCAGCCGTTTGAACACGAGCGTCACCACTCCGGCAACGACAAGGATCAGCGTCAGGTCAAGAATCAGGTGCTCCATGGAGTTATTCGTTGTAGCTAGCAGTCAGTTCGCAGATGCGAACGATGACGTCGACTACCTTTTGCATCACTTGGATTGACACGAACTCGTACGGGCCATGGAAGTTGACGCCACCTGCGAAGATGTTCGGGCAAGGAAGTCCCTTGAAAGAGAGTTGTGCGCCATCGGTACCGCCGCGGATTGGCTTCACCTTTGGTGCCACACCGGCGTCCTGCATGGCGTGGAGCACGATGTCGATGACGTGCATGTTCGGATCAATTTTCTCCTTCATGTTATAATACTGGTCGCGCACATCGGCCGTTACGGCATCCTCGCCATACTTCTCCTGCATCTGTGCCACACACTTCTTGACAAACGCCTTACGATCCTCGAAGCGGTCGCGGTCGTGGTCACGGATGATGTAGCTAAGCGTTGCCTGTTCGATGCCGCTCTGGATGCCCAGCAAGTGGTAGAAGCCTTCGTAACCCTCGGTTTCCTCTGGTGTCTCGTTGGCAGGCAGCAGCGAAGCAAACTCCACAGCCAGTCGATTGGCGTTCACCATCTTTCCTTTGGCATAGCCCGGGTGTACGCTCACGCCCTTGCAATGGATCTTTGCCGAGGCAGCGTTGAAGTTCTCGAACTCCAATTCGCCAAGGTCGCCACCGTCGATGGTATATCCCCATTCGCAACCGAACTTCTCAACGTCGAAATGATGGGCACCCATGCCAATCTCCTCATCGGGATTGAATGCCACACGAATCTTTCCGTGCTCGATTTCCTTATGGTCGCGCAGGAAGCACATGGCCTGAACAATCTCAGCAATGCCAGCTTTATCGTCGGCACCGAGCAACGTGGTTCCATCAGTCACGATGAGGTCTTCGCCAACGTGCTGCAACAGTTCGGGGAACTTCTTCGGACTGCTGACAATGCCATCAGAAAGGAGGATGTCGCCGCCATCATAGTTCTCGACAATGCGTGCCTTGATGTCGGCACCCGAGCAATCGGGACTGGTGTCGTAGTGGGAGATGAATCCAATGACGGGAGCTTTCTTCTTCGTGTTGGCAGGCAGCGTAGCGTAGATGTAGCCTTGCTCGTCCATTTCAACGTCGTCGAAGCCCTCAGCCTCGAGTTCTTTCTTCAGGTACTCAGCGAAGACGAGTTGCTTTGAGGTGCTTGGAACGGTCTGACTCTCTTCGCTCGATTGTGTGTCGAACTTTGTGTAGTTCAGGAATCTTTCAGTTAATGTCATGATATAAGTGATTTACGATTTACAAATTTACGATTGACAGATTTACAATTTGCGTTTTTGCCGCTCGGTCCGCAGGAACGCTTTTTATAACGCAGTGGAGAAAAAACCACAGATGCCACGGATGAAACGGTTAACACGTAGGGTTGTGATTTACGACTTATGTATTTACGAGGCAAAGATAATAAAAAAATATTAAAACAAGGGCATGTTTTGCTGATTTCACTTTTTTTCTTTATTTTTGCACAACAATCATTATACTTATCAACTTAAAAACTTAATATTCATGAACAATTCGGTAATCACATTCCCGGTGCCGGCTAATGAGCCGGTAAAAGCCTATCTGGCAGGTTCGCCAGAACGTGTAGCACTTGAGAAGGAACTGGAACGCCAGTCAAAGCTGGTGGTCGACATTCCTATCATCATAGGCGGTAAGGAAATCCGCACGGGCGACGTAGGCAAGGTGACCTGTCCGCACGATCACAACCACGTACTCGCCACCTACCACAAGGTGGGAAAGAAGGAGGTTGAGATGGCTGTCGAGGCTGCAATGGAAGCCTGGAAGGAGTGGAGCCGTACACCATGGACAACACGTGCTGCCATCGTGATGAAGATGGCCGAACTGCTGGCTACGAAGTACCGTCCCATCATGAATGCAGCCTGCATGCTCGGACAGAGCAAGAACATCTATCAGGCCGAAATCGATTCTGCCTGCGAGACCATCGACTTCTTCCGCTACAACGTTCACTACGCTTCGAAGATCTATCAGATGCAGCCGAAGGACGGTTCGATGCAACTCAACCACACGGAATATCGCCCATTGGAAGGCTTTGTGCTGGCTGTGACACCGTTCAACTTCACGTCCATCGCCTCCAACCTCTGCATGACGCCCGTGCTCATGGGTAATGTGGCTCTATGGAAGCCTTCTACAACCGCCCTGCTCTCCAACTACTACCTGATGCAGCTCTACAAGGAGGCTGGCCTGCCCGATGGCGTGGTGAACTTCCTGCCTGGCAGCGGTGCTCTCATCGGTGAGGTGGCCACGGAATCGAAGTATTTCGCCGGTATTCACTTCACTGGCTCGACGGCAACGTTCAAGAGCTTGTGGCAACAGGCCTGCAAGAACCTCGACCGCTATATCTCTTATCCGCGCCTAGTGGGCGAGACGGGTGGCAAGGACTTCATCTTCGTCCATCCATCGGCCGACAAGAAGGCTGTGGCAACGGCTGCCTTCTGCGGTGCATTCGAGTTCCAAGGCCAGAAGTGCTCAGCCGCTTCGCGTATGTATATCCCGAAGAGCCTGTGGCCCGACGTGCTGGAGGACGTGAAGAAGATGTGTGCCGAGATTAAGATGGGCGACGTCTGCGATCCAGCGAACTTCGTGAATGCCGTCATCGACGAGGCTTCGTTCGACAAGTGCAAGTCATACATTGACTATGCCGCTCAGGCCGACGATGCAAAAATCGTGGTTGGTGGCAAGTGCGACAAGTCGAAGGGCTGGTTCGTTGAGCCTACCGTCATCGAAACCTGCAACCCGCACTTCAAATCGATGGAAGAGGAAATCTTCGGACCGATCATTACCGTCTATCCTTACGACGATGACAAGGTGGAAGAGACCGTGAAACTGTGCGACGAGACATCGCCTTACGGACTGACAGGTGCCGTTTTCGGCCGCGATCGCTTAGCTGTGGAGAAGATAACCGAGCAACTCTCGTATGCAGCCGGTAACTTCTACATCAACGACAAGCCTACTGGTGCCGTCGTAGGCATGCAGCCCTTCGGCGGAGCCCGTGCCAGCGGTACGAACGACAAGGCAGGTGGCGAGTTCAACCTGATCCGCTGGATCATCCCGCGTGTCATCAAGGAAACGCTGGTCAGTCCTACGGACTATCGATACACCTATTTGAAGTAGACTATATACATCATTTCTAAGGAATTAGGGAATAAAATGAAGGCTATCATCATAGCTTTTCTGAACATTCCTTGATTCCTTAGATTAGAATATAAAAACCAAATGCGAAAACTAATCATCCTTTTATTGGCAGCGACAGCTGTTGTCGGCTGCAAGAATTCTTCCAAGTCTGAGGTTGAAGGTGAAGTCTTGTCAGTTCCCGAGTGCATTGTATCTTCTGTTCCCGACTCCTTGGGCTACGACAAGTTCTACACGAAGTACGTCGACGTGAACGGGCTGCCGCTCGTGTCATCGTGGCGCGTGCCCGACTCAGCCTTTGTGGCTGCCCATCGCACACTCTATGCCATGACATCGATGCTTCGTCCCGAGATACTCGAAGCCATGAAGAAGTCTAATGCACGTGTTGCCATCATGGCTCGCTACGAGGGGACGACCGATTTGCCCGAACATCACTACCTTGTGAACGACACTTCCCTGAACTGGGACCTGCGTGCACGTGGACTTGGCGGCACTATCGAGGAGCCATTGACCTCGTGTGCCGAGGAGAACGTGCTGGCCTACCAGATCGACAAATACCATGCCGAGGACATTCTGATTCATGAGTTCGCCCATGCCATCCATTGCATCGGCATCATCCAGGTGGATACCGCCTTCAACACACGCCTGCAGGCCCTCTATGAGAAGGCCAAGGCCAGTGGAATCCTCGACAATACCTATCGCATCACCGACAAAGAGGAGTATTTTGCCGAAGCCGTGCAGGACTGGTTCAACGTAAATGCCGAGATGCCCCACACAGATGGCAAGCACAACTGGTGCAACACGCGCGAGGAACTTCAGGAATACGACCCCGATCTCTATGAGTTGCTCTCGGAATATTTCCCCAAGACCAACCTGCAGATCAGCAAACACCCAAAAATAAACAATATAGGAAAATACTAGATGATCTGGAAAATCCAGAGAATCTATAGCATTTAGACAAGAATATACCCCCTATGCAAATCAAAAAAGAGTCTTATCTGCGCCGCCGCGCACGCCTGAAGAAGGACGTGGGCAGTGGCCTGCTGCTCTTCTTGGGCAACCATGAAGTGGGCATGAACTATGCTGACAACACCTATCGCTTCCGTCAGGACTCGTCGTTCCTCTACTTCTTCGGTCTCGACTATGCCGGACTGGCAGCCATCATCGACATCGATGAGGATCGTGAAGTAGTCTTTGGCGATGAGCTGACCATTGACGACATCGTATGGACGGGCACGGTTCCTACACTCCACGAGCGCGCCGCAACAGGTGGAATCAGCGACACGCGCCCCATGAACGAGCTGAAAGCCTATCTCGACCAGGCACGTCGCCGTGGACAGCACATCCACTTCCTGCCGCCCTACCGTGGCGACCACCAGATATGGCTGTGGGAACTGCTCGGATTGAACCCCAAGGAGCAAGCCATTCAGGTGTCGGAACGCATGGTGAAGGCCATCGTCAGCCAGCGAATCTATAAGGATGAGGAGGAGATTGCCATCATCGACGAGGCTGTTGACATGTCCACGCGCATGCATCTTGCTGCCTATAGGGCCGTTCGTCCAGGCATCCACGAGGCCGAAGTGGCCGCCATCGTCGAGCAGACCTGCTGCCGCGAGGGCTTTACGCTGTCGTTCCCGACCATCGCAACGGTACAAGGACAGGTACTCCATAACCACGGCTTCATCCACACACTGCGCGATGGCGACATCTTCCTGCTCGACGCAGGCGCAGAAGGACCGATGCACTACGCTGGCGACCTGTCATCGTCGATGCCTGTCGGCAACCGTTTCACAGAGCAACAGGAAACCATTTACAACATCCACCTCGAGAGTTTCAAAGCTGCCGTTGGCATGCTGAAACCCGGCGTGCCCTTCCGCGAAGCCCATATCTCTGCCGCCACAAAGATTTGCGAGGGAATGAAGAGTCTAGGCCTCATGAAGGGCGACCCTGAGGAAGCTGCCCGCAACGGTGCCTATGCCCTGTTCTTCCCCTGTGGTCTGGGCCACATGATGGGCCTCGACGTGCACAACATGGAGAACCTTGGCGAAGAATACGTGGGCTACAACGACGGCGAAGCCAAGTCGACGCAGTTCGGTTTCAAGTCGTTGCGCCTGGCCAGACCGCTGGAACCCGGCTTCGTATTCACCGTTGAACCCGGCATCTACTTCATCCCTGAGCTCATCGACAAGTGGCAATCCGAAGGTCAGTTCACCGACTTCATCTGCTACGACCGCCTCGGTCCATGGCGCAACTTTACCGGTCTGCGCAACGAACTCGACTACGTCATCACGCCCGATGGCTTCCGCCAACTCGGAACCATCCGCAAGCCTATGACGCTCGAGGAGGTTTACGCTGCCAAAGGATAGCGATAATGGTGACTATACTTAAGTGACGCGTTCACTTTACTGTAGTGAAAAATTCACTATACTGTGGTGAGGTAATTGCCTTACTATAGTATAATCCTAAAAAAGGCAATGCTTTCGACCCTCGAAAGCATTGCCTTTATCCTTCTAAACCATTGGTTTCGTCCTGCAAAACCATTGCCTTTATTTGGCACGGATGCATTCACAGCAGCTATTTGACTACGTCGACGGAGTCCTTCGGCGGCTCTTTTCTTAACCGGAAAGTGATAGGAACATTATACTTAATCCTTATCTCACGTCCCTTATCCCCTCCAGGTATCCACTTCGGCATGAGACTGATCACGCGAACGGCTTCAGCATCCAACAGCGGATGCGCTTTCTTGACAGTCTTGATGTCGGTCAGCGAGCCATCTTTCTCAACAACGAATGAAACGACCACCCGTCCTTCTATGGCCGAGTCTTCACACTCTTTGGGATAGGTCGTGTTTGCAGCAAGGAATTCCATCAATTTGCTTTGCCCGCCCGGGAATTCGGGCATCTTCTCAATGGGCGCAAACCCAACCTTGTCAGCAAAATTGGCTGACTCAGACTTTTGGGGTAATGTATCGCTGCTGAGAACATCCTGACTGCAACCCGGCAGCGTTGAAAGTCCCAACGACAGCCCAGCCACCACAACAGCCTTGCCCAACAATCTGCGCGCATTCAGTTCGCGCTCTATGTAGCGAACCTCAGCTTCGCAGGCAGGACAAGTGCCTGAGCAGTCGCCTTTGTGCGTGCAGGGTGTAGGCACGTAGCTGATGTCGTTGGCATTAGCCACCTGCTGGCGTATCTGCCTCAGCACGTTGCAAGTCCTTTTTCCTTTCTCCATCGTGCATCCTCCTATTTGTGATGCTGCAAAAGTACAAAAAAAACAATCATCTACAAATATATTCAGGAAAAAAATGAGGCTGGAGCCAGCTGCGAACGGAAAATAATTGCTATCTTTGCAAGCAATGAACACCACCGACTACGAACTCGAAGTACCGCTTATCGGCATCGGACGACACCGTCTGGGCATCGACGGCAAGGGCGTTACCACGCTCGTGTCGTTCCATGGGTGTACGCTTCGCTGTCGTTATTGCCTGAATCCGCAGGGCCTTGACCCCGACTACATGTGCCGAATGGTGACGCCAACCGAACTCATTGACGAGCTAATGCAGGACGACCTCTACTTCAAGGCCACCGATGGCGGCGTATGTTTCAGCGGAGGCGAACCGCTTCGGCATGCCGACTTCATCAAAGCCTTTCGTGAACTGGCTCCACCGGAATGGCACGTCACGCTGGAGACGTCGCTCCATGTGCCAAACCAGCAGTTGCAATGCGTCTTTCCCTGCATCAACAGCTACATCGTCGACATCAAGGACACCTCGCCCGACATCTACCACCGCTATACAGGTGGACTGGCAGGGCTGGCGCTCAGCAATCTTCAGTGGCTCATCGACCAAGGCGTTTCCGACGACATCATTGTGCGCCTTCCACTCATTCCCGGATACAACACAACCGACGACGTGGCACGAAGCCGACGATGCCTCGAAGCAATGGGCATCGTCCACTTCGACGAATTTGAATACATAAAAGATTTGGAAACGTTTAAGAGACAGCCATAAGGCTGCCCAATGGCTGACTTATACGCACCTATCCCCCTACCACAACCTCAA
Source organism: uncultured Prevotellaceae bacterium (assembly GCA_902774815.1). GTDB lineage: Bacteria > Bacteroidota > Bacteroidia > Bacteroidales > Bacteroidaceae > Prevotella. The sequence continues at coordinate 77,639 of CACYJV010000005.1, forward strand.
TGGAATAGCGCTCAAACTGGGCGCAGCAACGTTCAATGGTCGCTTCTGAAGGCGTGTCCATGTGGATGCCTTCAGGGTTATAGGTGGTTCCACGCCGACGATGCTTGTCTTTTCCCACGTCGTGATAGGGCAACAGGTGGAGGGGATAGTGGAGAGTTGAGAGTGGAGAGTTGAGAGTTGAGGGTTGAGAGTTAAGAGTTGAGGGTTGAGGGTGGAGAGTTGAAAGTTGAGGGTGGAGAGTGGCAATGAACTGAGCAGTGGCTTCGATGTTCATCTCATCGGTATTGACACCCTCAATCAGCGGGATGCGGAACCAGATGTCTGCCCCCAAATCACAAAGCAGCCGCACATTCTCGAGAATGGGCTCGTTTGGGACACCTGTCAGTTCGAGATGTCTGTTGGAATCCATGTGTTTCAGGTCCACAAGGAACAGGTCTGTTTCAGCAGCAACCGCCTTCACCGTCTCTGCCGATGCATAGAGCGATGTATCGACGGTGCGATGCAATCCGCGACGACCGAGTTCCTTCAGCACAGCCAGCGCTGCCTGCGGCTGCATGAGCGGTTCGCCCCCACAAAGAGTCACGCCGCCACGGCTGTCCTCCATCACGTCGCGTTCTTTCTCTATCTCCGCCATCAGTTCATCCATCGTCCACTCACGTCCGCACTGCTCCAAAGCACGTGCAGGGCACATTTCTGCCTTCGCGAACACAAGACTATTGTCGGCACTTCTGTCCCGCTTAGGCGGCAGTCGGTCAGGATAGAGCCCGCAAGTGTTGCACCCTATGCATTTGCTCTGCTTGAATAGCACCTCTGGTTCCACCTCCCACGACTCGGGATTGTGGCACCACACGCATCGCAACGGACAACCCTTGAAGAAAAGGGTTGTCCGTATGCCGGGGCCATCGTTGATGGCGTAGCGTTTAATGTCGAAGATTGAAACTTTCACTTCACAAAGTTACGTGTTGCTTCGATGAATCATTCGCCGTAGATCTCGGCAAGTTTCTTGCCTAAGGCTTCGCCTCGCAGGTCGCGGGCAATGACTTTTCCCGTCGGGTCGACCAACAGCGATGCTGGGATGGCGTTGATGCCATAGGTGGAGGCAGCGATGGTCTGCCAGAACTTCAGGTCAGAGAGGTGAACCCAGTTGAGTTCCTTCTCCTTGATGGCCTTCACCCACGGCTCCTTGGCGCGATCGAACGACAGACCGACCACGTTGAATCCTTTGGGATGATACTTGTCGTAGTTAGCCTTCACGTTCGGCATTTCTTGCATGCAGGGACCGCACCACGAAGCCCAGAAGTCGATGAGCACATAGTTGCCTTTGCCCACATATTCGCTGAGCTTGTGAGGATTGCCATCGACGTCGTTCTCCTCGATATCGATGAACTGCTGTCCCACGATGGCCTGTTTCTTCTCCTCAGCCTCAACATACTTCTTCACGGGAGCCACCATTGGATGGCTGGCATAGGCATATTTGTCGCTGAGCAGTTCCTTCAGCTCAGCCAACTCGAAGTCGTACATGGAATTACGGATGAATGCAGCAGGGATAACGTTATCAGGATTCTCCTTGATGATTTGCTTGCAAAGTGCCGTCTGCTCCTCCATGACAGGCTCAAGAGCGGCCTGGATGGCTGGAACCATCGCCTGCAGTTCCTCACGCGACTTACCCTCGCGCTGAGCCTGCATGTAGGGTTCGATAAGCTGCTGCTGCTTTTTCTCCAACGCATTCATTTTCTGCATGTAGCCGCTGAACTTCTCGTTCAGGGCCGATCCTTTCAAAGTCCTGTTCGTCAGGTCCAGGGTGACAGGTGTGCCATCGACGATGAACAACGCAGGCTCATTGCCATCGGTGATGCCAAGGAAGGCATTCGGAGCAGCCTTGCTGGTAATGGAGAACTTGCCGTTCACAACCTTCGCGCTGTCGGCCAGTTCGCGTGGGTTCAGGGGATCGACTACATAAACCATCTTGACGTCGGGGGCAGTCGTGCCGCTGACGGTATAGCCGACGGGCTCCACGCCTGTTTTCATGACCGTTCCCTGTGCTTTTTGCGGGACGATTTTCTTGGCAGGGACTGATTTCTGTGCACAAGCCGACAAACACAGCATGCCGACAAATGCTATTGCATAAATCTTTTTCATTGTTTTTTCTATCTTTTTGTTATTATTTCACCTGTAGGGGCAGACTCCTGTGTCTGCCCGGAATAAATGAGGATAGGATGGGGCTCCGTTGCACGGCGGGCAGACACTGGAGTCTGCCCCTACGCTTACATGAACTTCTTGCCGGAACCCCAGGCATCGCCCACCTTTTCGCCCACGACACGATAGGTATTCTTCGACGAATCGAAGATGACAGGCTGCAGTTTGCCGAGGTCGATGTTGCCTTCCTCATCGAGAATGCTCTCGTCGGCACTCATGTTCACCACTTCGCCCACGACACGCGCACCGCCATTCTCGTCCTCATCGAAGGTTACGACACGACATTCCAATGCCATTTTATACTCATTGATAATCGGTGCATCGACATTCGGGCTCGGAGTGAACGTGAAACCTACATGAGCCACCTTGTCGGGCACGTCGTTACCAGAGACTGTGCCGAAGTAGTCGCTCTCGGCCACATCGTTCTTTGTGGCAAAGCTGATGGTGAAGGCCTTCTTCAAGCGAATGTTGTCGGTGGTCTTGTGCTTCGACAGTTCAAAACAGATGTGCTTCGGACCGCACTGGCCACCCCATGCAGCCATCATCACATCGGGTGTGCCCTCGGCATCCCATGTGGCAATCATCAAAGCGGGCAGCGGTGTGATCACAGTCTTGTCGGTGAAGTTCTTGCGACCTTCCACTTCCTTCACTTCCACCTTCTGTTCAGTGGGGTTTTCGTTGACGTTGGCATCGGCCTTCTGCTCCTTTGGCGAGCATGCCCCGCAGACAAGGGCTCCTGCCAGCAGCAGGATGTTGAGTGTTTGCTTTTTCATTTCTTTTCTATTTAATTGATTTATTGAGTTCAAAGCATTTCTTTTACCTTCATTGCACGGCCCTTTCGTTCCGTGGGAGGGCTGGTTTTGAGTGTCTTTACTTCACGAATTTCACCTTTGAGGCATCGCGTGGACGCGCATCGGGCTGCTCGTCGGGATAGCCGACGGCAATGATGTAGCACAGTTCATAGTCAGCAGGAATCTCAAGGCGTTCCATGAAGAAGCGGGCATCGGCATTCGACTTGAGGAATCGCACCGGTCCGCCCAGGCAACACGTACCCAAACCCAGCGCCTGAGCGGCCAACATGACGTTCTCGCCTAACAGTCCGGCATCCAACAAGCCACCTCCGCCAGCGGGAGTGCATACACAGATGAGGTTCGGGGCATTGCGGAACATGTTCTTGAAGCCCGGATCGCGCTTCACCTGTTCAGCGTTTGCCTTCTTATAGACCTCGGTAACGTCATTGATGAGCTACTGATCCTCGACCACTCGCACAAGCCAAGGCTGTGCATTCATGCCGCTGGGGGCATTGATGGCACAACGTGCCAGCGTCAACAGCTTCTCGTGCTCAACAGGTTTGTCCAGATATTTGCGCACAGAGCGGCGTGCCATGATAGCCCCAATAACGGGATTCAGCTCGGCAGCCACTGCCATCTCAACGTTTTTCATGTCGTCGGTGGGCTCGAAACGCCTGATTACACGGCCGTCGGCAGTAACGAGAAACTTCGTAAAGTTCCACTTCACGTCGGACGACTTATCGTAATCGGCATTCTGACGGCGCAACATCTGGTCCATCATCTTACCCGTTGGATTGCTCAAGTCAAAGCCCTGGAATCCCTGCTGCGCCTTCAGGAAGGTGAACAGCGGCGATGCCTGTGGCCCATTGACATCGATTTTGTCGAACTGCGGGAACTCTATGTCGTAGTTAGCAGTGCAAAACTCGTGGATCTCACGGATTGAGCCTGGCGCTTGCTGTCCAAACTGGTTGCAAGGAAAGTCGAGAATTTCGAGTCCCTCGGCATGATACTTCTTGTAGAGCGCCTCAAGTTCCGTGTACTGAGGCGTGAAACCGCAGCGGGTAGCGGTATTGACGATGAGCAACACCTTCCCGCGATAATCGCCGAGCGACACATCGCGCCCGGCATCGTCCTTTACCTGAATGTCGTAGATGCCCTGTGCGGCAACTGTCAGCATGCCTGCAGCCAACAGCAGGCAGATAGTAAGTAGTCGTTTCATGTTGTGTTGTCTATAAGTTTACGTGCACAAAAATACAAAAAAAGCCCTTCATGCAACGATTAGAGAAGTTAAAGAAATTAAAACTTAATGGTTTTTCGTGGAAAACGAAGGATTGTTGGACTTTATTTCGTACCTTTGCAGCCCGAAATGCGGACACCTCGTGTGTCTGACCGATAATTTTTCAAAACGACAGGGGTACTTGCGAAGTCGAAAGACCACCCCCTTAAACAAAACAAGACCAATGAACAAAAAGGTAAGTGTGCTTTTCTTGTTCCTCAGCCTTCTGTTCTGCGTGTGTCTTATCACGTCGAACCTGCTGGGAACAAAACAAATACAAGTGGGCCCCATAGCACTGACGGGCGGAGTACTTGTGTTTCCCGTGAGTTACATCATCAACGACTGCGTGAGCGAAGTCTGGGGATTTCGCATGACGCGCCTGCTCATCTGGATGGGATTCCTGATGAACTTCTTCGTAGTGGCCGTTTGTGCGCTGTGCGACTGGATTCCCGGAGCCAGCTACTGGCAGTTCGACGAGCAGTTCCACTACGTTTTCGGACTGGCACCACGCATTGCGCTGGCATCGTTCCTGGCTTTCCTCTGCGGATCGTTCGTCAATGCCTACGTGATGAGCCGTATGAAGGTGCGCGACCAAGGCCGCCGTTTCACGCTGCGGGCCGTTCTGAGCTCTGTCTTTGGCGAAGTCGTTGACTCGCTCATTTTCTTCCCGCTGGCATTGGGCGGCGTGATACCCTGGGAGGCCATGCCTGCCATGATGTTCTGGCAAGTTGTGCTGAAGACACTCTATGAGGTAATCGCCCTGCCGCTGACCATTCGCATCGTACGACGTGTGAAGCAGATGGAACAGGTTGACGTCTACGATGAAAACATCAGCTACAACGTGCTGAAGGTGTTCTCACTTTAATCAAGGAGGAGCAAAGACACCGCTCTTGCTCCCTTCCTTTTGTCCATAAAACCCATAAGCAAAAAGAAAAATATGAGTGAAAACAGAAAAGAAGAGGGCCTGAAAGCCCTCGGCCGTGAGACCGGTTATCTGAAGACTTACAACCCTGAGGTGCTGGAAACCTTTGAAAACAAACACCCCAACAACGACTATTGGGTGCGTTTCAACTGCCCGGAGTTTACGTCGGTATGCCCCATCACAGGCCAGCCCGACTTCGCTGAGATACGTATCGGCTACATTCCCGACCAGCGCATGGTTGAGTCGAAGAGCCTGAAGCTGTACCTTTTCTCCTTCCGCAACCATGGTGACTTCCACGAAGACTGCGTGAACATCATCATGAAGGACCTTGTCCGACTGATGGACCCGAAGTATCTGGAGGTGCGCGGCATCTTCACGCCTCGCGGCGGCATCGCCATCTGGCCTTATGCCAACTATGGCCGACCCGGAACGAAATGGGCTGAGCTAGCAGAACGCCGCCTGATGGAGCAGGAGTAGCAGGTCATTGACCATCGGCCATCAACCATTGACGATTGAGATTTGGCCGAAGCAATAAAAAACGGATTGTTGCGTTATCATCTATGTAATTGATGAATGAACAAAACAAATAAAATAATGATGAAAAGACTATTCTTTCTCATAGCCGGGATGACGGTTACCCTCGTGGCTCAGGCACAACCCAGTGCAGGTAGCTTCTCCGTGATTCCCCGCTTAGGCGTCAACTTTGCCAATTTGACCAACAACGAGGTGGTGACCGACCTGATGAATCAGACACAGACGCTGAAATCGCGCATCAAACCCGGTGTCGTGGCTGGTGTCGATGTGGAATATCAGGCCACCAACGAGCTTTCGCTGAGCCTGGGCATGCATTACAGCCAGCAAGGCTCGCGCTTTCCCGACTTCGAGCGTAAGGACGACGGCCTCGTCGAAGGATTCAGCGACTGGCACAATGATTTTGACTACCTGAACGTACCACTTGTCTTCGGCTATCGCATCGTGAAAGGTTTCAGCGTCAAGGCAGGCGTGCAGCTCGGCATGCTGCTCAGCGCCAAGGAACACGTTTCCTATACGGAAATCATTCCTCTCGAAGACGGCAGTCGTCAGCAGGGCGATGCCGTTCCACGCGAGTCGGACATCAGCGAAACGTGCAAGAAGGTGGATTTGAGCATCCCCCTCGGCGTGAGCTATGAGTTTGAGAACGTCATCATCGACGCACGCTACCTGTTTGGGCTCTCCAACATCTACAAAACCGACCTCGTGAAGTCGCGCAACAGCGTCGTCCAGCTCTCAGTGGGCTATCGTTTCCAGCTGTAAAGGAGCCGTTTCAAGTTGCTAAACGATAGCTTTGGGCACCAGAAAGCAGTGCTTTTTATATCATATCCCTGCTAGTTACAAGGCAAAAAGAAATCGGAAAGAATCTCTAATGAGTTTCTTTCCGATTTCTTTTGTCCTGTCTTACCGTAGAAATTACTGTTTGGCGCGGTCGTCGACGTTATCGCCTTCAGTGGGAGCAAGGGTTCCTTCGAAGTCGGTGATGCCACTCTTCACGAGGATGTCGTACCACTGGATGAGCTTACGGATGTCGCTGTCGTGGACACGGTCACGGTCGTAGTCGGGCAACACCTCGGCAAAGAAGCTGTGGAGTTCGTTGCTGCTTGCTTTCTTATAGTTGAGTGCGCAGGGTTTGTGCTCGGCCTTCTCGCCAAGGTTCTTCAGGACCTGCCAAAGCGGAACATCATCGCTGTCGGTGAACATAGCTATATCGCCAAGACTGGTGATGCGGTCGGTGCCAAATGCCGGCATGCGCTTCTTAGCCTCGTCAAGCGATTCCACAATCAGGTTCATTTTGCCACGGCTAACGAGGCGATAGAGTCCCGGTTTGCCGGCGATAGAGAGAATTGTTTCCATTGTGTTCTTTTGTTTTTGTTTATTTTGCTTGTTAGTTGATTGACTTTTATTGATTAGCCGACTGGCTTAACTGTTCCAACAGGGTGTCAACCTGCGGCTCAAGGGGTGCTTTGCCATCGTTGACGACAACAAAATCGCTGAGTGCCTCAACCTGTTCTTGCGGCATCTGCCTGTGAATCCACTCGAGCGCCTTCTCTGCGCTGATGCCATCGCGCCGCATGATGCGTTCAATGCGGACGTCGAGGGGAGCGCTGACGCAAACCACCTTGGCAAAGGGCACCCGACGATGGAAACCGCTATCGAAAAGGATGGCACTCTCAAGCCACTGCAGGCCGGAAGCCATGAAGTCGGCTGCCACGGCAGGATGAACCACCTCGTTGACAGCCTGCTTGTTCTCCTCCGAAGCCAGCAGAAACTCAGCCAGCACTCGTTTCTGGAGGATGCAACCACGATAGACGGCAGGTCCGACCAGTTGCCGCAACCCGCGGCGCAACGGTTCCGAGGTACGCATGAGCCGTTTGGCTGCAGCATCGCAGTCGTAGACCTCGATGCCATGCCTGTTCAGCAGTTGGCAGACAAACGACTTGCCGCTGCCAATGCCTCCCGTGATGGCTACGAAATGCCTGCTATCCATAAACCGTAGAATTGATGGAGTCACTCCCAACGGCCCGTTTGCTATTGCTCAACCAGGTAATCGACCTGATTGATGTCGAGACGGGCATTGCGCACGTTGGCAGGTGTCTTCCTCAGATAGATGTTGCACTTATCGGTCTGGCCTTCAACGAGTTCGTTGTAGTCGGCCTCAACGCGGAAATGGTCGGCCTTTATTAGGCGATACTGGCTGGCTCCGACCACGAAACGCACCTTGACACGCGATGGGAACGTGCGCAACACCTTCCCTTCAGGCATGTTCACCGCTTCAATAGGCACCTCGATGCTCTCCTCAGTGAGGATGTCAGCGCACAGCGTCACCTTCACTTCCGGCGGCACCATCTTAGCTCCACGAATGGGACGCAGTGTAACCGTCTTCACAACGGTGTCCTCGAAGTTCTGGATGTGTAAGGGTAAAGTGCTGACAGAAGTAATGCTGTCGAGCACATTCCGATTGGCATAAACCGTCACCTTCGACGGTGAGATGATGGTTCGCGACAGGTAGAACTTCTTGTCGGGCACAACCGTACCGACCAGCTTTACCGGTAGCCGACGCGAAATGCCATGGTTGTAGTAGAACTCCAGCTTGTCGGGCTTCACACTGATCACCTTTGTCGAGCCATAGAGCTGCGTATTGAGCTGTTTGAGCAGGTCGGCCTGTGGGATAACGGCATGCCCGTTGTCCTTCGAGGTGTAGTTCTTGAACTGGAAGGTGATGGGAGTCAGGCCGTCGCCATACATATAGGCAGCCAGCGAGAATCCCTTGTCGCGCACAGTGATACGCACGGTGTCAGCCATTTCAGTGGTTATGACCACGTCGCGAGGCACACCAGTGAGCACTACGGGCACTTCGAACTCGCGTTCGTACGACTCGTTGAGCGCCAGCAACAGCCAGAACGTGCCACTAACGGCAAGGAAAAACAAAAAGATGAGGAACTCCCTGTTCACAATACTGAGCAGGAAGCTCCCGATGAGTCTGTAGATCTTGACGAATTGCTCTTTCACGATCGTCTTTCAGTCTTTCTGTTTTCGTTTACCGATGGATACGCCTGCCTGTCAGCATGCCTTGTCGTCAGGAACGACGGCTTTAGGCGTTGGGTGTCTGCGAAGCAGCGTTGGCAAACACGTACGACTTATCGACAGTGATGACCACGCCACGAGCGATTTCCACCTCAACGGTGTTGTCGGCAATGTTCACCCTTTTCACGATGCCATAGATACCGCCACCAGTAACCACCTTTGTGCCTTCGGCTATGGAGTTCTGGAACTGGCGAATCTCCTTCTGCCGCTTCTGTTGCGGACGAATCATGAAGAACCACATGATGGCGAAAATAGCCAACATCATCAGCAGCATCGACATGCCGCCACCACCTTGTGCTGCCTGTGCAGCTAATACGATTGCATTCATTGCTATATTTTTTTATTGTTATACTTCCTTATTGTCAAACATCGAACTCTTCTGCCTGAGGCTCCTCCTCGCGGGGCTGCTGGGGTTCCATGACCTTCATCACCTTGCCCGTTTTCACCAGATAGCGTGCAATGCTGTCGAGCATGCCGTTGATGTAGCCTCCACTCTTGTGCGTGCTGTAGAGTTTAGCCAGCTCAACATACTCATTGATGGTCACGCTGATGGGCACATTGGGGAAGGTTACCATTTCGGCAATGGCAATCTGCATGATGACCACATCCATATAGGCAAGTCGCGAGAAGTCCCAGTTGCGCGAAGTCTCGCTCATATAGCGCTGATAGGTATCGGCATTGAGGATAGTGGCACGGAACAGCTTGCGGGCAAAGTCCTTGTCCTCCTCGTCCTTATACTCTGGAAGCAGTTCTTGGCGCGAGCCGTTCTTCGGATCAAAGCGTTTGATGGTCTTCAGCACAAACGTGTCCACGACTTCCTTATCGTCATTCCAATAAAGACTGCGGTCTTCGAGCACGGCATCCAGGTCAGCATTCTCCTGAATGAGCTGTTTGTAAAGCTTGCGCCACAACTCGCGGTCGGCCTCGTAGGAGTCTTCAGTGGATGCCATGTACTCCTGGTAGAGGGAACTGTCCTCGATGAGATTGCAAAGCTTGCGCACAAACTCAATATTATCCTCCCACGACAGCTTCTGTGCCTCGACAAACTGTTTCAGCATCTTATTGTCCTCAAGCTGAGTGGAAAACTTGTTCTCTACAAACTTAGTTGAAGGCAACTCTTTGCCTTCGCGCAGCGCGCGCTGCGATCCTATTTCAACTCTGCGGCGTTCCTCTCTAGCAACAGCCACGATGAGTTCCAACAGAAGATTGTACAGGTCGTAAGCCTTCGACAGACTGAAGAGCAACTCCTTCTCGGCATTGTCAAGATTGCGGTTGCCGTTCTGATAGTAGGCATAAGTGAGCTGTACGACCTTGATTCTTATTAACTCCCGGTTGATCATGCTATGTAAAATGTGTTTCGAGTGTAATTACGATTGCAAAAATACGTATTTTCCGCTAACTACACAAGAAATAGAAGAAAAAAATGATGGTTAATGGCAAATTTTTCTCAACAAAATTTCCAATTCCAATTTATTTTCGTAACTTTGCAGCCGCTTTTCCCAAGCACATCCCTGTGTGATGGCGAATTAAGGCAAAACAAAACAATTTTAGTAAACTTAATTTAGAGTAACACAAACAGCATTATGAAAGAATTTGCACTCAATGGCCAGAAGCGTGAGGCTCTGGGTAAGAAGGCTTCGAAGCTTCTTAGAAAAGAGGGTGTCATCCCTTGCAACATCTACGGTGAAAACAAAGCAGACGGCAAACCTGTCGCTGAGCAGTTCACAGTCCTCATGAGCGATCTTCGCAAGGCCATCTACTCACCCGAGGTTTACGTCTTCAACCTCAACATCGAAGGCGAGGCTCACAAGGCAATCATCAAGGAAATCCAGTTCCACCCGGTGAAGGACACCGTCATGCACGTCGACTTCTACGAAATCAACGACACAAAGGACATCACAATCGGTATCCCCGTGAAGCTCAACGGACTGGCTCAGGGTGTTCGCGATGGTGGTAAGCTCAACCTTTCTATCCGTAAGATCAATGTGACAGCTCCTTATCAGAGCATTCCCGAAGTGCTGAACATCGATGTCACCAATCTCGAGCTCGGTAAGAGCATCAAGGTGCGCGACCTCAGCTTCGAAGGACTCGTGCTGAGCACACCTGCCGACGTTGTCGTCTGCTCTGTGAAGGCTACACGTGCTTCACGTTCTGCAGCTGCCACTGAAAGCACTGCCGAGTAAACGAAACCATCGGTATGGACAAGTATCTGATTGTGGGATTGGGCAATCCCGGCGACCAATACGCCGAGACCCGCCACAATGCTGGGTATATGGTATTGGACGCTTTTGCCAAAGCGTCCAATATTGTTTTCAGCGACCGCCGCTACGGTTTTGTGGCAGAAACCAGCATTCGTGGGCGCAAAGTGTTCCTGCTGAAGCCCACTACCTACATGAATCTCTCTGGAAATGCCGTGCGCTACTGGCTCGCAAAGGAAAACATCGACCAGAGCAGGCTGCTTGTCGTCAGCGACGAGGTGGCCATACCACTGGGACAGTTCCGGCTGAAGGCCAATGGCTCCAACGGCGGCCACAACGGTCTTGGGCACATCCAGCAACTTATCGGGCAAAACTACGCCCGCCTGCGCATGGGCATTGGCAACGATTTCCCGCGCGGCATGCAGATTGAGCATGTGCTGGGACACTTCACGCCCGAGGAAAGGGAACTGTTGCAGCCCGCCATCGACACGGCTGTCGAGGTCATCCGCAGCTTTGTGCTAGCTGGCATTGACATCACGATGAACCAATACAATAAACTGGGGAAACAATGCAAGAAACCGCTCGAATCGACAAATGGCTCTGGGCAGCCAGAATCTTCAAAACCAGAAGCATAGCTGCCGATGCCATCAAGAACGGCCGCGTAACCATCGAAGGAGTCAACGTGAAGCCCAGTCGAATGGTCAAGGCTGGCGAGGTGGTGAGCGTCAAGAAGCCGCCTGTCACCTATTCGTTCCGCATCCTGAAGACCATCGAGCAGCGCGTGGGGGCCAAGTTGCTGCCCGAAATCTACGAGAACGTCACCGATCCACGCCAATATGAATTGCTGGAGATGAGCCGTATCAGCGGATTTGTCGACCGTGCACGCGGAACGGGACGCCCCACCAAGAAGGAACGGCGTGCCATGGATGCCTTCACCGAACCTGCCATGTTCGGCTTCGACGACTTCTTTGCCGACGACGATGAGGGTTGAACAAACAAAAACATTCTGACGGCAACACAACGCGCATTGTGTTGCCGTCTTTTTTTATGCTTTCTACCTGCGGAAGCAATGCTTTCTTGCCACTATCGCAATGCTTTACTACTACTTACAGCAATGCTCTATGACTACAAAAGCATAGGATTACCCCCTCAGCGCATTTTCGGGGGGACATCTTCTATATCATTGCAAAAAAATAGGGGCAAAATGCCCCTATTGATTGATTGGAAAAACTTTTGCTTAGAAACGGCCTGGACCTCCGAAGCCGCCGCCACCGGGACGGCCACCGCCAGGACGACCTCCACCAGGCATACCGCCGCCGGGCATCATTCCGCCAGGCATACCACCGCCAGGCATCATTCCGTTACCCCGCATACCCTGTCTGGCTTGCTTACCACCGAAGGCGTTGAAGCGATAGGTAACGTGCAGCATCATATAAGAGTTGATGCTGTTGTACCACGTATCGGTACGCGACATGGCTGAAAGTGCACGGCTGAAGTTCGACTGCTGTCCAAGGATGTCGTAGAACTGCAGCATGACTGTCAGGTTACGACCTTTCAGGAACGACTGAGAGATTTGTGCATTCCAAAGCAGCTCGTTGGTGTTCATCGACTGGTCGTTGTAGCCGCGGCGACTACGGTCGTGGATGTCGGTGGCTATCGATGTGCCCCAAGGAGCAGTCAGACTGAGCGATGCACCATAGCCGAACACCCATGTGTCGAGGTTGCTTCGAGCCTGCAGCTTGTTGCGTGCATGGCTGTAGTTGAAGTTTCCATCCAGTTCAATCTCGCCGAACCACTGGCCGAGAATAGGACGGAAGCTCAGTGCAAGGCGGTCGCCGATGGTCGTCTCGCGGGTGGTATTCTTGAGCGACGACGACCGTTGGTCGAGCGTCACGTAGCCAACGTGGTTGGTGTAGCCCACAGTTGGGAAGGTGTTGATGTTCCATACGCCGACGGTATCGATGGCCATGCTGAACATACCGCCCCAGAAGACGTTCCAGTTGCCATTGATGTTCTCTGGGCGTGTGGTCCTACCGCCCGTCTTCTCGTCGTAAGTCACCATTGAAGAGATGGAGTTGCGAGTCGTCGAGAAGCGTAGGAAGGTCATCTCCGTCATCTGATGGAACTGCTGATAGCCATTGTAGAACAAGTTCAACGACTGAGTGAACGACGGCTTCAGGCCAGGATTACCACACGAAATGTTGAGCGGGTCACTGTCATCGCGTATGTCGAGCAACTGCGACATGGAGGGTTGCGACGTCGTACCACGGTAGTTGATGCGCAGATTCGAAACCTTCGAGAAACGATAGCGGAAGTCGAGCGTAGGCGTTACATTGAACACGGTACGTGTCGTGTCGACATAGACGCCCTGATAGTCCTGAATGAACTTCGAACTCTGCGGCTGGAACATGATGCCCACATTGAAGTTGTACTTCTCGTGTATCTTGCGGAACATCAGTTCGATGTCATGCGTGTAGTTCTTGTACTCCGAATAGCGGCTCAGCGAATCGTCTTTGTAAGCTTCATAGGGCTGCGAGAGCCGGCCGAGATAGTCGTCCCACTGCCTGTAGACGGGCGTAAGTCCCGAGAAGAAGTCCTCGCCGAGGTTGGAGAAATCATAAGTCTGGCGATCGTTCTTGTTGAACGAGTAGTTGAAACGATAGCTGAACTGCAGGAAAGCACCTCGCCAGAGAGGTTCGCTATAGGTAGTCTGCAGCGTATAATTGTAGCTTTTGGTTGGCGTGAGGTTGAAGCGGTTGGTCTGATATGTGGAGTCGTTGCCCAATAAATCCATTACTTGGAAGAGGTGAACGTTGCTGATTGACAAGTTCTTCTGTGTGCCTTCGTTGTAGCTGGCCTCAGCCCTTGCGGTGATGTTGCGGCCCTTTGAACCGAGCTTCCGGTTGTATTGCAGCGAACCACCCACACGTTTTGTGTCGCCATAGCTGATGCCTTGGTTCAGGCGGCTGTTGACCATGAGGCCCTCTTGGGCCAAGATGGAGATGGCCTGTGACTCAAGCGGGTCTTCCACGTAGAGGTAAGGATCGTCGTTGTAGCTGCCCGACTGTCCCCATGAGCGTCCGTCGTTGCTGGAAATGCTGACGTTCGGACGGAACATGATGTTGGTCATCGTGTCGGGAGTCCACTCCAATCGCATCTGAGCGTTCCAGGAATTGGAGCGTGAGAAGTTCTGATTAAGACTATTTGAGAAAGCTCCCGTGCGCGAAACGAAGTTTTCGCTTGACGAAATGGTACGTGAGTCGCCGTCGCGATGGTTCCATCGCACAGATCCATCGACCTTCAGCAAGTCCGTCTTCTCATAGTTGATGTTGACACCAAGCATCTTCGAGGCGTTCAGACCTGTGTTTCCACGGCCGAAACCGCCACGGCCGCTGAAGCCACGGTCGCCCGTATTGTTAGCGTTTCCAAAGGCCCTGACGGCTATTTCGTCATTATTGTACATGCCCATGAGTCGTGCCGAATAGCGATTGTGCGTACCTATGGCGACATCGTTGTTGGTCATAAAGCCTTTGTTCATGCCACGCTTCACTGCAAAGTCGAGTGTAGTCTCTTCGTTGCCATCGTCAATGCCGGTAATACGGCTCAGGTCGCTCTTCTCATCATAGACCTTGATGCTTTCAATGATGCTCGTGGGCAGGTTCTTGAGTGCGGTCTCAGTGTCGCCGGTCATGAATTCCTTGCCGCCGACCTTCACCTTTTTCACTTCTTTACCATTGATGGTGATCTTACCATTGTCGTCAATCTGGGCACCAGGGATGCGTTTCACCAGTTCTTCTGCCACCGAACCCTCCGGAACGCGATAGGCTGCCGAGTTATAGACAAAGGTGTCTTCCTTCAGAACCACCTTTTGAGCCAGGGCCGTCACCTCGGTACCCTTCAGCATAACGGCATCACTCTTCATCGTAATGGCACCCATTTCCAGATTATGGTTGTCGGTCATATCCAGATTCTTTACCTGAGTGACATAGCCAATGCTTGAGATACGCAGCAGGTAACGGCCGCTGCGGGGCGCCTTCAACGAGAATTTACCCTCGTCTGAGGACACCGCTCCGCCAACGAACGAACTATCGGGCTTGAGTAGTTGCAACGTCACTTGTGGGACAGGCTCTTTTGTGTCACCATCGAGGAGCGTTCCTGAAATTTTTCGCTCCTGAGAAAAAGAAATTGCTGCCACAAATGTCAGTAGCAGCATGAGAGTCATTCGTTTCATCATGTAGACTGTTGTTATCTTGTTTACGCTTTTATGACGCATTTCGAGAGATTTGGTTTAAGCAAAAAGGGCTTTTAATTGTTTTTGTACACTATTTTTCCGTTTTTCTTACATATTTCCGCAGCTCTTTCCGTTCGGAAATGAATGAAGGAAATGTGCGCTCCACTTAGCTATTCAGTCACTTTTCGAGCCATTGGCTTGCCATCGAAGCGACTTCCGTCCGGAAATGTAAAAGAAAAAGCGATTTTCTTTTTGCATTTCCCTCACTTATTCGTATCTTTGCACTTGATGAGACAAAGAATAACCTTTTCACAGAAGCTGGAACAGGAACTGACTGAAGCCATCAGTACCTGCAAGCCCGACCGCCTGTTTGTGCTGACCGATGCCAACACCCATCGTTGTTGCTGGCCCGCAATCAGTTCTTTCGATTGCCTGAGCGATGCTGTTGTCATCAGCATCCCTGCCGGCGACATCCACAAAGACCTGCAAAGCCTGAGCCACGTATGGCAACAGCTGCAGCAAGGGGGTGCCACGCGCCACTCGCTGATGGTGTGCCTGGGCGGAGGCATGCTGACCGACCTTGGCGGATTTGCCGCCAGCACGTTCAAGCGTGGCATCAAGTTCGTCAACATACCTACGACGCTCCTGGCCATGGTCGATGCTTCCGTGGGAGGGAAGACTGGCATCAACTTCGGCGGACTGAAAAACGAGATTGGCGTGTTCAGCGAGGCCGAAACCGTCATCATCGATACCCGTTTCCTGCAGACACTCGACCGCGAAAACCTGTTGTCGGGCTATGCAGAGATGCTGAAACACAGCCTCATCGGCGATCTTCAGATGTGGTCATGCCACCTGTTGTTCCCGTTGGACGAGCTGGACCAGCCCGAACAGCTACAGCAACTGCAACAGTTGGTGGAAGAATCGGTCAAGGTGAAGGCGCGCATTGTACAAGAAGACCCACGCGAACAAGGACTGCGAAAGGCACTCAACCTGGGTCACACCTTCGGTCATGCCATCGAGGAATGGAGCATGCGCGAGCCCAGACCCGGGCAACCCGGCCGGACACCCCTGCTCCACGGATACGCCGTGGCTTACGGACTGGTGTGCGAACTTTATCTGAGTGCCGTGAAATGTGGATTCCCTACAGACAAACTCCGACAGACCGCGACCTTCATTCGCCATCACTACGGGATGCCAGCCGTCACCTGTCACGACTACGATGAGCTCATCGGCCTGATGAAACACGACAAGAAGAACGTCGGCGGCACCATCAATTTCACGCTTTTAGCCGACATCGGCCATCTGCAACTCAACCAAACCGCCACCGCCGAGGAGATCAAAGAAGCCCTCGACTTCCTGCGCGAAGGGATGTAAACACCTCCTTTGCACAACTCAACCCACCCCCTCAGCCTGCTATAAGACAGCCTCATAACACAAAACCAATATGAAAAGACTACTTACCGCACTGGTTCTTGCACTCACAGTGAGCGTGCAGTCCCATGGACAGATTTTCAGCGGCAACCCTATCCTGACCGGATTCCATGCCGATCCTGAAGTGATGTACTCGCATCTGACACAACGCTACTACATTTACTCCACCACCGACGGAGTACCCGGGTGGGGTGGATGGTTCTTTACCGTATTCTCATCCGAGGACCTTGTCCATTGGCGCTACGATGGCGTTTGCCTGAACCTGCCACGCGACACGAAATGGGCCAGCGGCAATGCCTGGGCACCAGCCATCGAAGAGAAATTGGTCGATGGAAAGTATCGCTACTACTTCTACTACAGTGGAGAGACCGGCCATGGGAAAGCCATCGGCGTGGCCATTGGCGACCGCCCCGAAGGTCCTTTTACCGACTTCGGGCGCCCCATTGTCGACAGTCGCCCCAAAGGTGTGCGGGGTGGACAGCAGATCGACGTCGATGTGTTCACCGATCCCGATACCGGGAAGTCCTATTTGTACTGGGGCAACGGCTATATGGCCGGTGCCGAGCTGAACGACGACATGACTTCCATCAAGGAAGAAACCGTCACCGTGCTGACTCCCCGTGGGGGAACGTTGGAAGACTATGCCTATCGCGAAGGTACTTACGTGCTGAAGCGCAACGGAACCTACTACTTCCTTTGGTCGGTCGATGACACGGGAGCAGCCAACTACCACGTTGCCTACGGCACATCCGACTCGCCGCTGGGGCCCATCACTGTTGCCGAACAGCCCGTCATCCTCATTCAAGATCCCGACCAGCAGATGTACGGAACGGCTCACAACAGTGTGCTGCAGATACCGGGACGCGACGAGTGGTACTTTGTCTACCATCGCATCAATCCCGACTACCTCAGCCGCGACCGCGGACCCGGTTTTCATCGCCAGGTGTGCATCGACCGTATGTATTTCAACAGCGATGGGACCATCCGTCCGTCACGTCCCACGAAGAAAGGCGTGAACTCATTGAAGTAGAATAATCACAAAAAACGAAAAATAGACATGAAACGCTTCGCTACGACCTTGGTGCTCCTCACTGTAGCACTGCTTACCACAATGGCACAACAGGTGCCGCAAATCGGAAACGTCCTCGGACGAAACACCACTTCGCTCAATGGCCCCTGGCACTACATCGTCGACGTTCAGGAAGAGGGCTATTACGACTACCGAATGAACCCTACGCGCTGGGGATTCTTCCGCAATGCCAAGCCACAGAAGCCTGAGGACCTCATCGAATACGACTTCGACAAGGCTGAAACCATGGAGATTCCTTCCGATTGGAACACGCGCGACCAGCGATTGTTCTTCTACGAAGGAACTGTTTGGTTCATGAAGAGGTTCAACAAGCCTGCTCCCGCACAGGGAGGCGAGAAGAGGCGCACGCTGCTCTACTTCGGAGCCGTGAACTACGACTCCCACGTTTACGTGAACGGACACCATGTGGGTCACCACATCGGTGGTTTCACCCCGTTCAACTTCGACGTGACTGACCAATTGCAGGAGGGCGAGAACGTCGTCATCGTGAAAGTCGATAACAAACGCCATGCTGAGGACGTGCCTACGCAGATCTTCGACTGGTGGAACTATGGCGGTATCACGCGCGATGTGCTGCTGGTCGATGTTGCCGAAACCTACGTTGAGAACTTTAACCTGCAGCTTCTCAGCCTCGAAGGTCGCCGTTTGGGCTTCTCAGTGAAGCTGAATAAGGCCGAGGCTGGCCATAAGGTGACGCTCAGCATTCCTGAACTGAAGATTAAGAAAGACCTCGTGACCAACAGCGAAGGCACAGCCACAACCTACATGAAGGCTAAACCTGTACTGTGGTCGCCCGCCACGCCTAAACTATATAAGGTGGAGGTCAGCCTGAACGGCGAGACGATCAGCGACGAGATTGGCTTCCGCAAGATTGAAACGCGTGGCAAGCAGATTCTTCTCAATGGCGAACCCATCTACCTGAAGGGCATCAGTATTCATGAAGAGAAACCTTACGGCGGCGGACGTGCCAACTCAACCGAGGATGCACACACGCTGTTGTCGTGGGCCAAGGAACTAGGCTGCAATTTCGTGCGTCTGGCACACTATCCGCACAACGAATACGCCGTACGCGAGGCCGAACGCATGGGCATCCTGGTGTGGTCGGAGATTCCTGTCTATTGGACCATCGCCTGGAAGAACTTCGGCACCTACCAAAACGCTGAGGCACAGCTGCGCGATATGATTGCTCGCGACCACAACCGCGCTAACGTCATCATTTGGTCGATTGCCAACGAGACGCCTCACTCGCCCGAGCGCGACCAATTCCTGGGCCGTCTGGCCACTTATGCCCGCTCGCAGGACTCCACACGCCTCATTTCGATGGCCATGGAGGTGACTGGAGCGTCTAACTACCACAATCGTCTGCAGGACAACATGAACAAGTATGTCGATGTAGTGTCGTTCAATCAGTACATTGGCTGGTATCGCGACGTGAACGACGCTCCTAAGATGACGTGGGAGATTCCTTACAACAAGCCAGTCATCATCAGCGAGTTCGGCGGTGGAGCCAAGGCAGGATATCATGGCGAGCAGAACCAGCGCTGGACCGAAGAGTTCCAGGAAAACCTCTATCGCCAGAATTGTGCCATGCTCGACAAGATCGAGGGACTGGCTGGTACCACGCCCTGGATCCTGAAGGACTTCCGCTCGCCCCGCCGTGTACTTACCGACATTCAGGACTACTACAACCGCAAGGGACTCTTCAGCGACGACGGCCAGAAGAAGAAGGCCTTCTACGTGCTGAAAGAGTGGTACGAAGGGAAGTAGGAAAATGGAAAATGGAAAATAGATAATTGAAAATTGAAAATTGAAAATTGATATGCAAGGGATGAAGAGAGTGATGTTTTTGGCGCTCTTTCTGCTGATGGGTTTGACTTCATGGGCCGACGACGATGCTTCGCACCGGCACGTGTTGATGGACGACGACTGGCAGTTTGCCTTTGGCCACGCAGCCGATCCGCTGAAGGACTTCGGTTGCGGCACCGAGTACTTCAACTACCTGACCAAGGCAAACAGCATCCACAACAGCGGTCCGTACAGCATGAAGTTCGATGCATCGGGTTGGCAGAAAGTCGACCTGCCTCATGACTGGGCAGTGCAGCTGCCCTATGCCCGCAATGCCAGTCATAGTCATGGCTATAAGACCGTAGGATGGAAGTTTCCCGCCACCTCTGTCGGCTGGTATCGGAAAGTGTTCACCATCGACAAGGCCGACCTCGGCCAGCACTTCGAACTGCAGTTCGACGGCATTTTCCGCGATGCACGCATCTGGGTGAACGGTTTCTACGTGGGCGGCGAGCAGAGCGGCTACATCCCGCAGGTGTTCGACATCACCGAATACCTGAACTACGGCGACTCCAACCTCGTCTGCGTGCGCGTTGACGCATCGTTGGAGGAGGGATGGTTCTACGAGGGGGCGGGCATCTACCGCCATGTGTGGCTCAACCGGACGCCACCTGTCCACGTGAAGACCTTCGGCACGTTTGTACATGCCGACGACTTGCAGGAACCATTCGCCGAAGCCACGCTGACCATAGAAACGACCGCCGTCAACGATGCCACCGACGAACGTCACTACACCCTTCAGCATACGCTGATGGATGCTGAAGGGCGCGTTGTCGGCGTCAGCGCCGAGACACACCACGCCATCGCTGCGAAGGACGAACAGTTGGCAAAGGCATCCATCCACATCAGCCAGCCGCATCTGTGGAATCTCGATGACCCCTATCTATATAAAATATGTACAAAGGTGGTCGACGAGGCCAACGGACAAAAAGACGAATACACCACAACGGTCGGCCTGCGCCAGTTACGCTTCGACGCCGACCGCGGGTTCTTCCTCAATGGCAAGTCCGTGAAACTACTGGGCGTGAACATGCATCAAGATCATGCCGGAGTGGGGGCTGCCGTGCCTGATGCCATGCAAGAGTGGACGGTGCGCCAATTGCAGGCCATGGGCTGCAATGCCATCCGTACGAGCCATAATCCAGCCACACCCGAACTGCTCGATGCCTGCGACAGGCTGGGCATGCTCGTGTTGGAGGAGAACCGCCTTACGGGCGTGAACGACTACCAGCGCCATCAGCTGAGCACGCTCATCCATCGCGACCGCAATCATCCGAGCATCATCCTCTGGAGCGTCGGAAACGAGGAATGGGGCATCGAGTGGAACGACTACGGCCGCCGCATCGGTGCAGCCATGCGCGAGTTTTGCCACCGGCTGGACCCCACCCGACTGGCTTGCGCCGCGACGAGCAGCGGACCGACCATCGTTGAGCCGATGGACGTGGCAGGCTATAACTACATTCTGCAGAATCCTGTCGAGGAGCACCGCGCCAACTATCCGCAGCGCATTGCCTTGGGCAGTGAGGAAACCACGGGGTGTGGCACACGCGGCGTGTATTTCGACGATGCTGCTGGTGGTCGGATGAAAGCCATCAACCGTGCCCCACAAGGTCCCGACAGCCTGCTGAACTGCATCGAGCGCGGTTGGAAGTTCTACGACGAGCGCCCGTGGCTCAGCGGACTGTTCTATTGGACGGGGTTTGACTATCGTGGCGAGCCCAATCCGCTAGAGTTCCCTGCCACAGGTTCGGAGTTTGGCATTCTTGACTACTGCGGATTCCCCAAGGACGAGGCCTACTACCTGAAAGCGTGGTGGACCGATGAGCCGGTGCTGCACCTGCTGCCCCACTGGAACCTACAAGGACACGAGGGCGAACAGGTTGACATCTGGGCTTACTCCAATTGCGCCGAAGTGGAACTCATTGTCAATGGCAAGAACCTTGGACGCAAGCCCATGCCAAAGGATGGCCACCTCAGCTGGACAGCTGTTTATAAGCCTGGCTACATTGAGGCACGCGGCTTCAACAGTAAAGGCCGGCGCGTGAAAACCGAACGCATCGAGACCACAGGTCCTGCCGAGCGCATCGCCATTCAAGCCGATCGCACAACGCTGAAGGCCGATGGCCAGGATGTCAGCATCGTCACCATCGATCTTCGCGACCGTCGCGGACGCGTCGTTCCCGATGCCTGCGAGGAGGTGCAGCTGGAGGTCAGCGGTCCCGTGCGCATTCTGGGCGTGGGCAATGGCGATCCTGCTTGGCAAGCACAGGAACAGCCGACCGAGCGCGACAGCCGCACCTTCAGCGTACGCACGTTCAACGGCCTGGCTCAGGTCATCCTGCAAGCCACCCGCGAGGCTGGTGCCGCCACCCTCACTGGCACGATGGGCAAGGCGACGGCCAGTCTGCAAGTAAGCATTCAATAGGAAAAACCGCTCAACCCTATGAAGAGACTCATCATAACTCTTGCCTTCACCGCCGCTCTCACCATGGCAGGGGCACAGGACACCGATTTCGAGACGGCCACAGAGGCTGTCAAGAACATGGCCGTGGGATGGAATCTCGGCAACACGCTCGACAGCAACTCAGGCGACACGCTGAACATGTGGATTGAGCACTGGACGTCGCGCACCCCTTACGACTATGAGAAGGCGTGGGGCCAACCCGTGACGAAGGCTTCGCTGATGAAACTGTTCAAGGATGCGGGGTTCAACGCCATTCGCATCCCGGTGACGTGGTATCCACACATGGAGGCGAAGTTCAGTTTCTCAAGTGATAACAACAGTATCTGGTATCCGTCGCGCGACGGCTTAGGAACAAAGGTAAATGCGGCCTGGATGCGTCGCGTGAAACAGGTGGTGGACTACGTCATCAATGCAGGCATGTACTGCATCCTGAACGTTCACCACGACACCGGTGCATCCAACACGGCGTGGCTCGTGGCCAGCGAGGCCGACTTCGAGAAGCAACGCGAACGCTACGAGGCTCTTTGGAAGCAGATAGCCGAACAGTTCCGCGACTACGACGAGCACCTGCTCTTCGAAAGCTATAACGAGATGCTCGACGAGAAGGATTCCTGGTGCTTCGCCTCTTTTGGGTCCTCCGACTACTACAACGCTACCATCGCCCGTTCAGCTTATAACGGCATCAACAGCTATGCCCAGACATTCGTCAACACGGTGCGTGCCACTGGTGGCAACAATGCACAGCGCAACCTCGTTGTGAACACTTACGGCGCCTGCTGTGGCGAAGGCGACTGGAGCAGTCATCTGCAAGACCCACTGAAGGAAATGAAACTGCCCGAGGACGAAGTGCCCAACCACCTGATCTTCGAAGTGCATTGCTATCCCGACATCGAGGACCTCCCTTCGGCCAAGAACACGCTGCGCGCCACCATCAACAACCTGAAGAACAACCTCGTGAAGAAAGGTGCGCCCGTGATCTTCGGCGAATGGGGCACAACGACCAAGAATGCCTACGAACAGTATCATTCTAACATGGTCGGTTTCTACCGCTATTTCATTGAGCAGACCAAGGCCAGCGACATGGCAACCTTCCACTGGATGGGACTCTCCGATGGTGATCATCGAACTGTTCCAGAGTTCAATCAGCAAGACCTCGTCGATGCCATTGTCAAAGGCTACTACGGCGAAGGCGGCTACATCAACGGAATCGAGAGCCTCACCTCTACCTCCTCGCAAAAGAGCCAAGAGGGCATCTACGACCTGAGCGGTCGGAGAATTGGAAACCGGAACTCGATGACAGGTCCCCTCCCGCCGGGCATCTACATCATTGATGGCCAAAAGGTCGTCGTCAGATGAGAAATAATGGCCAAAGCATTTGTCGTAACTACCTAATTCCTTATTACTAAATTTTCAAAAATAGCAACATTATGATGGAAACAACATTAGTATTACTGAAGCCCAGTTGCGTACAGCGTGGGCTGATTGGCGAAATCGTCAGCCGTTTCGAACGCCGCGGACTCCGCATTGCAGGCATGAAGATGATGAAGCTCGACGAGAAGATTCTGCGCGAGCACTATGCACACCTCGCCGACCGTCCCTTCTTCCCCACGCTGGCTGCCTCGATGATGGCTTCGCCCGTCGTAGCAATGGCCGTCTCGGGCCTGGATGCCGTGCAGGTGGTACGCGTCATGACGGGTAGCACCAACGGCCGCGAAGCCGCTCCGGGCACCATTCGTGGCGATTTCTCGATGTCGAACCAGCAGAACATCGTCCATGCCAGCGACTCCACGTCGAATGCAGCCATCGAGTTGAAGCGTTTCTTCCGTCCTGACGAAATCTTCAACTACAAAGCAGGCGCCGAAGCCTTCGTCTATGGAGCCGACGAGCTTTAATGGTTTTGCGACGTCTTTTTAGCCGACACGCCACATGATAATACCCCCAAGCCAAGTCAGCCTGGCCTGGCCACCTACTACCAGATGGCCAGTCAGGCGGGCGTAGATTTGGGTGCCGTCAACAGGCAGTTCGTGCCAGACGTGCCATCGTGCCACGGCCCTGCACAGCATGGGAACGACGGCGGCAGAAGCTGTGCATCAATGATTTATTATTCTGATAATCAATCTGTTAAACAACAAAACAACATCTCTGCCATGCAGCGAGCAACATCCACGCAGAGTCGTGGCACGATGGCACAAGTGGCACAAACGCCATCGGGACAGGAAACGAGCCATTTAGTCGGGCCTACCTTTAGCGGAATGCTCAATCCTGACAGCCTGCCTCCGCTCCTGCGCGATGCCATGATGACTCAGGACTCGGCAGAGGGGCGCGACATGGTCGCCTGGGATGGTGTGACGCAAAGGAAATTGCGCCCTACAGGGGCAGAATCATAAAAGTGTCGTAAAGGTGCTGCCCTTTCAGGGCGAAGATTAGCTTATGTCTTATAACCCAGGGTGTTACCCTGGGCTAATCGATGTAGCCCCTTTGGGGCGTCTTGTGCCCGCTCGGCCCGTAGGGACGCTTGCGTAGAGTGATGGAGCAAGAACAGCTATTTCAAGCCCCTCGTACCCCCTCCCCCTTATGTAAGTGCTGGGGTAAGGTTCGCACCCACCTGTAGGGGCAGACCCCCGTGTCTGCCCGTGTTTCGGTGTTTTGTCTGTATTATGGAGATGGCGGGCAGGGGGTGGTTTTAGGCGCGGGGCCTTTATTCCCCCTCCGCCAATCGGGCTGCCACAGCGCGGGCAGGCTTACCCGTTTCAGTCAATGGCAGGCGGTCGACACGGACGATGCGCTTGGGGCGCTCATATTTCGTCAGCGCGGCAAACAGTTCCTCCTCATTGGGAAGAGCCACGGCCGATGTCTCCACCATCAGCACTACCTCCTCGCCAAACTTCTCGTCCTTCGCTTTCGTTATCATGAACGGAATGCCGTTCATCGCCGGGCGGAGTTTCTCCTCTATCGTTTCCATTTGCATCTTGATGCCACCGCTACAAATCACGTTGTCGCGCCTGCCAAGAATACGGAAGGGAGAGTCGGGCCGGGGCTTTTGCATTTCAGCCAAATCATTGGTGACGAGCGGCTCGTCGCAGAGATGTGGTGCACGGATCACGAGGCATCCCTCGTCGTTCAGCGAAACGGAGATGCCAGGCAGGGGCGTATACCAGTCGCTTCGCTCAGGACCGTTCAGCCGTCGCAGGGCGATGTGCGAAAGCGTTTCAGTCATGCCGTAACTGCTCCAGACATAGTTGGGGAAATCCTTCAGTTCCTCGGCCAGCGGTTCGCTGATAGCACCACCTCCAATGAGCAAATGCTTCACGTGCAGCAACCGTTCGCGTTCCTCCGGCACCTGTAGCGAATTCCACACCTGCATGGGAACCATGGCAGCGAAGGTGAATTGAGAATTGGCGAATGATGATTGAGAATTGGCGAGCGGATGCCCACTTGGTTCCATGCTGATCAGTCGCAGCCCGCGTTCCAATGCCCTTACCACCATCATCTTTCCGGCAATATAGTCCAACGACATGCAGAGCAACGCCGTGTCGCCAGGCTTCAGTCGCATGAAGTCGCACGTCATGCGGGCCGAAGCCATCATACGCCGTTTCTCAACAAGCATCTCCTTCGGCGCTCCCGTCGAGCCACTGGTCTTTACCTTGACAAAAGGCGAAGGGCTGTTCCACTCATCAAGGAATGGATGGAGGTGGGAACTAGGTGCCACGACAAGCCTCCCCTTCTCTATCCTCATCTCGACGTCAGGCAACTCGATGTTATCCGTGAAGAGCTGGCCCGTTCCCAATCCTTGCGGCATCGTGATGTCTGGGCCATACACCTTTTGGGTGAAACGTGCGATGGCATACAGGCCTACGTTACTCTCCAGCGCAGACGTAATCCACGAACCGATGCCACGTTCGCGTGCCAGCCGTATCCACTCCTCGCTTCCCCTCAACCCACCATGCAGCGATGGTTTCAGAATGATGTAATGTGGGCGAATCGTGTCCAGCAGACGAACTTTCTCGTCTGGGTCGTTCACGCCGATGAGCTCCTCGTCCAGCGCAATTGGCAGCGGTGAGTGCTGGCAGAGACAGGCCATGTCCGACCATTGGTGTTGCCGAATAGGCTGTTCTATGGAGTGGATGTCGTACTTCGCCAACTCCTCCAGACGCGACATCGCCTGATCAACCGTAAAACCACCATTGGCATCCACACGCAGCTCTATCTGCTCACGGCTGTAGCGCTCGCGGATAAACCGTATCAGCGCAATCTCACGGTCCCAATCGATGGCCCCGATCTTCAGTTTCACGCAGTGGAATCCCGCCGCCAGCTTCTCCTCAATCCGTTGGTGCATCTCCTCGAACGTCCCCATCCAAACAAGACCGTTGATGGGGATACAAAACCCACCCCCAACCAGCCCTCCGTCGCGAATGGGGTATTCGCTCCCCTTGGTGGGGCCGCAGCCACATCGGTGGCTGCTCTGAAGACCCCAGTCGCCCGAGGGAAGGGGAGTTTTATTAGCATTGGAGGCAATTCCATCAACAGCATGAGTATTTAAGCCCCCCTCCCCTCGGGAGGGGTTGGAGGTGGGTTTGATACTTTCCAACCCAAACAGCATCGACGGATAGGGACGCAGCGCCTCATAGGGAATCACGCCCGTCCGCTCCACCTCGTCGCAAAACGCGCGAAGCACTTCAGCATAGTCAGGAATGTCGTCGCACGACAGTTGTGGCAGTGGTGCACACTCACCAATGCCCGTCACGCGCCCCTCCTCGTCCATAGCTGTTATGAGCCAGATGCGCCGTGTTGTATAAACGCCTCGCGATGTTCCCGCAGGCTGCTTGAAATGGAGTACACGCTCCTCGATGTTCAGTTTCATCTTCCTTCTGCTAATCTGACGCAAAGATACGAATAAGCGAGTGAAATGCAAAGCAAAAAAAAGATTTTTTGATTTCATTTCCGAGCGAGAGTATCTTCGACGAATGTCAAAGATACGAATAAGTGAGCGAAATGAAAAAGAAAACACGAAGTTTTTGTTTTTTCATTTCCGAACGGAAGTATCTTCGGCGGAGCCAAAGATACGAATAAGTGAGCGAAATGAAAAAGAAAACACGAAGTTTTTGTTTTTTCATTTCCGAACGGAAGTATCTTCGACGAATGTCAAAGATACGAATAAGTGAGCGAAATGAAAACCAACAAGCCGAAGGGCTACGTCATCTATCCCGACCAGTGGAAGGCTTTGAAGGGACTCCCGCTTGCAAGGCTGGGGAGGGTGTTCCAGGCTGTCTATGAAACCCTGAACGGCATGGAAGGAGCAGAGAACTATGCGAACTGAATCGGAGAAAGGCCAAGAGACGTTGGGAGAAGCGAAAACATGCTGATGATGCCGCGGCATTTTCGGCAATGCATAAAAAGGAAAATGAAAAAGAAAAACACTAATCCTACAAGTAGTCTTAGTGTAGATAAAGAAAATAGCCTAGCGGCTATTAAAGAAATTAGCGACAAAAGCGCTAATTCCGATGCGGCGGCGGCTCGGCTTTCTAAAGTCGATGACGAGGGATGGCAGAGGAACTTTGTCTATGTCTTCAATAACCTTGTGAAAGACAGCAACATCCCACCCATCAACCGGCTCAGTAAGTTGCGACTTGAAAAACTGCGAGTGGTGCTGAAAGACTTCACGACGAAAGACATTGCAACGGTTTGCCAAAAGGCAGCATCGAGCAGCTTCTTGAACTACCAAGGCGCGAAGCACAAGTTCCAGGCGACGTTCGACTGGCTCATGGAACCTGAGAATTTCCTGAAGGTGCTGGAGGGGACGTATCGGTGAAACGTTAAATAAACTTAACACGTAACAAAAATGGCCGAAAATTTGGAATGGTCGTTTTTGCGCTGTAACTTTGCAGTCGTTATGAGTCCATCAACCCCATCTACCAACACGCCAAATCAACATAACCGAAACAACTCAAAGCTATTAAGCTACAAAGGCCACCAAAAAGGCAATGCCTTACAGTCGAAAAGCACTGCCTTTTCCACCGAAAGTGAGAAGTTTTCACGCGAAAAAAAGATTCAAAAACCATGCTGACCATGCACATAAACAGAGATGCCAAAATGCTACTAACGAAAACCCTATGGGAACTTCGGGTACTTGTCGAAGTCGGGCTTGCGCTTTTCAAGGAAAGCACGGCCGCCCTCCTGTGCTTCGTCAAGGCAATAGTAGAGCATCGTGGCATCACCGGCAAGCTCCTGAATGCCTGCCTGCCCGTCGAGTTCGGCATTGAGGCCAGCCTTGATCATACGCAGGGCAAGGGGCGAACGCTCCATCATCGTCTTAGCCCAAAGGACGCACTCGTCTTCGAGTTGTGCCAGCGGCACCACCTTGTTGACAAGCCCCATCTGGAGGGCTTCCTGTGCGTTGTACTGCCTACAGAGGAACCAAATCTCGCGGGCCTTCTTCTGGCCGACGATGCGCGCCAGATAGCTCGAGCCGAAGCCTGCATCGAACGAGCCTACCTTTGGACCGGTCTGTCCGAAAATGGCGTTCTCGCTGGCAATGCTCAGGTCGCAGACAACATGCAGCACGTGTCCTCCGCCGATGGCGTAGCCGTTGACCATTGCAATGACGGGCTTGGGCAGACGGCGGATTTGCATCTGCACATCCAGCACGCTGAGCCTTGGAACGCCCTGCTGGTCGATATAGCCTCCATGCCCTTTCACGTGCATGTCGCCACCCGAGCAGAAGGCGTGCTTGACATTCTCCAGCCGCTGTCCCTCGGGCACCTCGGAGAGGGCACCCGTGAGGATGACGACACGCAGGTCGAGGCAGTCGCGGCAGTAGTTGAACGCCTGCGAGAGTTCCCACGTGGTGAGTGGCGTGAACGCGTTTCGGTAGCGAGGCCGGTTAATGGTTATCTTTGCGATGTGGTTGTACTCCTCGAAGAGTATTTCCTTGAAGTCAAAGCCTTCAATGGGGGTCCAAGTTCTTTTCATTTGTTTGGGAAGTTTGGGATGAATGGGAGGTATGGGAATAATGGGAGAAACGGGAAAGATGGGAGTCATGGGAGTTTCGTGACCTTGGCCTTGCTACTGGGACACGTCGAGCATGACTTCGAGCAGGAGGGCTCCATCGGGTTCGTGGCTCACTGCGTCCGTTCCCCCCTTCGCTTTGGAAGCGTCCTTGCAGGCCGAGCTCGGGATGGCTTGGGCGGGCTTCTCCGTCAACCAGCGCAAGCCCGCTTCAAGCTCATGCATATTGCGGGCCTGGCTATAACCGATGCCATAGCTACGGCAGATGCCTTCGGCAGAGGTGGTGTGGCAAGCCATCACGCTTTCGCGGGCAGGGCTCTGGCGCAATCCCTCGAAGCGCTCGAAGATGCCGCCACCGCCATTGTTGAGCAGGAGGATGCGCAGGTTGCCACGCAGGGCGTTCTGCCACAGGGCGTTCTGGTCGTAGAAGAAGCTCAGGTCGCCGACTACGCAAATGACGAGGCCATCGTGA
Source organism: uncultured Prevotellaceae bacterium (assembly GCA_902774815.1). Classification (GTDB taxonomy): domain Bacteria; phylum Bacteroidota; class Bacteroidia; order Bacteroidales; family Bacteroidaceae; genus Prevotella. The sequence goes on from CACYJV010000005.1 coordinate 107,178, forward strand.
ACGAGCGAGAAACCTGCCGCCGTGGAGAGGGTTCCCTCGATGCCGTTAGTGCCCCGGTTGCAGTAGACGTAGCCACGGGCATAGCGGTTGGCCAGACGTATGGCGGTGCTGTTGGCATAGTGCCTGGCAACATTGTCCTCGGCCGTCAGCGACGCTTCGAGCATGCGCACGGCAACATTCGCCGAAAAGGGAAGTTGTTCGGACTCAGCGGCCTCAGCAGCATGCGCCAGGACCTGGTTCCACCGCTCACAGAAGTCGCTGCTGTCCTTCATCGGCATACCAGCCGTCAGCTCGGCCAGGTCGGCCAGCACATCGGCAGGATGGCCTTCGATGAGGCCACACATCGACATGAACGTGTCGCGCACCTGACCGTCTTCGCTCACTGCCCAGACAGCCGTCGATGCGGGCAGCTGCCGCAAGTATTGCTTCAGGCGCTTGCTCACCAGATGGCCACCAAGGTAAAGCACGAAGTTGGGCATGAACGCTTCAGGAAGCATCTGTCCTGCCAGCACCTCGTCGAAATGGCAAGGACCGCAGCCGATGCTCAGGGCTTCGTTCAAGACGACGACGGGCTTGGGCAAGCCTGCAAAGTCGTCGGCCAGCAAATCGTCTCTCAGGGTTTGTCCAACCACGATCAGCGGCCGTTCGGAAAACAACAGGTTTCCAGCACACTCGCGCAGAAGTCGCTTGTCGCTGCGGGCAGGAGACATGAAGATGGCACGCTCCTGAGGCAATGCCTCAACGGTAAACTCATAGAGCGGCTCGGTCAGCGGAACGTTGATGTGGACAGGCCCACCACCCTGCCTACGCGTCGCCAAAAGGGCTTCGTTGACGAGGCGGTTGCAATACCAACGCTCCTCGTCGTTGTGAGGTTCGGGCAACGACACCGCCTTGCGCACAAACCGCCCAAGGGCATCGGCCTGCGGCAGCGTCTGCCCATCGAGCTGGTCAATCCACTGTGGCGGGCGGTCGGCTGAGATGACCACAAGCGGCACGCGCTGATAGGATGCCTCGGCAACGGCAGGCAAGAGATTGAGCAATGCCGAGCCGGAGGTGACGCAGACGGCAACAGGACTGGCCGTGGCCAGTGCCATGCCCAGCGCATAGAAACCTGCTGAGCGCTCGTCGACCACGTTGCAGCACTCGATGTCGGGACACGAAACGAGGTTGTGCGTGAGGGGCGCATTTCTGCTGCCCGGGCACACCACAGCATGCTGAATGCCGTGTTCCACAAGCAATGCCGTCAGGATGTTTACATTTTCTTTGTTGCTATACACAGGGGGAGGGATTTACGATTTTGCGACCACGGATGACACGGATGAAACAGATGTCACGGATGGTAATTGTTTTCAATTATCAATTATCAATTTTCAATTATCAATTCTCAATTATCAATTTGCGGCTTGCCGCACTATTCCATCAGCTGGCGCATCGTTTGCATCTTGGCTTCGGTTTCCTGCCACTCTTGTTCCTCAACACTGTCGATGAGCAATCCACCACCTGCGTAGAGGCGGCAACTGTCATCGAAGATTTCCATACAGCGCAGTGACACGAAGAGATGAGTGCTGCCACTGACATCCAACGGCCCGCAGAAACCGCTGTAGTAGCGACGGGGCGAAGGCTCGTTTTGCAGGATGAACGCCTGAGCCTCAGCCTTGGGCAATCCGCAAACGGCAGGCGTGGGATGCAGGGCTGAAACCATGTCGCCGATGCCAATGCCCGCCTTGGGCACGAAGGTGAAATCGCTGCGCAGATGGACCAGGTTGGCGGCACGCGTCGTATAGGGGCCTCGCTCGGTGATGTCGTCGGCAAAGCCTTTCAGCACGTCGGCGATATAGGTGGCCACAAGACGCTGCTCCTGAATGTTCTTCTGACTCCAGCGAATGTCCTGAACGCCACTTCTGTCGGGGTTGTCGAACCGCAACTGCTCGCCTTCGAGTTTCATGGTGCCAGCCAGTGCCATTGTTGAGAGGAGGGCCGGGGTGGGGCTTGTACTTCCTTGCACCAGCACCTCTGGAGTCGCCATGAGCCAGGTCCCCGTCTGAGGCGCAGAGAACAGCGTCACGAACATTCGGGGATAGCGTTGGCAGGCATCGAGGAAGAGCGATTCCAATGCAGCCGCCTGCTCATCGGGCGATACAGGCGTGTAAGTGCAGGACTCGCTCCGCGCCAGCACCAACTTCTGGAACCGACCTGCCAGCAGCGCGTCGTGGAAACGACCAAATGCCAGCTTGTAGGAATTCAGCGTGCCGCTTTTGGCATCATGTTTCGCATCGGCCTGTTCCACTGCAGAGAGTGTTCTCCTGAACGCAGCACGCCCCGGCTCTACTCGATGAGTGGCATGATTGCCACTGATCACTACGATGGGACAATCAGGATGTACGACAAACGGGGCGATGACAAAGCCGCTGCGCCCGTTTAGTTCGCGCAGATTGCCCAACACCAGCGGATTGCCTTCTTCCTGGCGCACCACGTGATATTCCTCTGCATGAGGCATTCTATAGTATGCAAAAGCTTTCTGAACCATTTTATCAGCTTAATCGCTTAGTTGCTTAATAGCTTAAAGTCTTGAGTTTAACAGCTTGGCGTCTATTTGCTTCATCGCTTTCCATGGCTGTTCAACTCATGATCCCTCTGGGAGGGGGCTTGGGGGCTTTTTACTTCCCCTTCGGAATAATATAGTTCGTCACCTCGACCGACGAAATCAACTCGCCAGCCTCGTTGCGAATCTCCACATGCCACTGATGCAGCGTGCGCCCATGATGGAGCAGACGTGCTGTTGCAGTGACTGTGTCGCCTTCGAGGACGGCCTTCATGTGCGAACCACTCACGTTGATGCCCACGCCTATCTTGTCGGGGCACAGTGCCAGCGAACCCACGCCGGCAAGGTTCTCGGCCAATGCCAGCGAGGCACCGCCACTGAGGAATCCGAACGGCTGTCGGTTGCGTTCGTTCACCCGCATACGGGCCATACAGGTGTCAGGTTCGGGCGTTGAAACAAACTCCATGCCCAGCGTCTTCGAAAGACCGTCCTGCCTTGAAAGCATTTCGTTGATATGATCTATGTTCATGATTAGAATTTACGATTTACAGATTTACGATTTACGGATTTACAGATTTACGGATTGACGATTTACGATTTACAGATTTACAGCGCAAAGATACAAAAAAAACGTTGAAGTGACGAAACAACGACGAAAAAGATACCTTTGGAAAAGAAATTGATAGAAAAGATGGACAAATGTTTTGAAAATATTTGTATCTTTGCAAACAGAACAACCCATAAAAACGAAACAATGAAAACAAGATTTTTACTGCTGACCATCGTTACGATGATAGCTACCTGCGTGAGTGCTCAGACGCTACCTTACCAGAACCCGAACCTGAGCGCAAAGGAACGCGCCAAGGATTTGTGTTCACGACTCACCCTGGAGGAGAAGTCGCTCCTGATGCTCGACGAGAGTCCTGCCATTCCGCGACTGGGCATCAAGAAGTTCTTCTGGTGGAGCGAGGCACTGCATGGTGCCGCCAACCAGGGCAACGTGACCGTATTTCCTGAGCCAATCGCCATGGCTGCCTCGTTTAACCCCGACCTGCTGTACAAGGTGTTCGACGTGGCATCGACTGAGTTCCGCGCTCAATATAACCACCGTATGTACGACCTAAAGGGTGAAGACATGAAGATGCGTAGCCTCTCGGTGTGGACGCCCAACGTCAACATCTTCCGCGACCCACGCTGGGGACGCGGACAGGAAACCTATGGCGAAGACCCCTACCTGACCTCCGTCATGGGAAAGGAAGTGGTGCGTGGCTTGCAGGGGCCGGAGTTCGCAAAGCACCGTAAGCTTTGGGCTTGCGCCAAGCACTTCGCCGTTCACAGCGGTCCCGAATACACCCGCCACACCGCCAACCTCAACGACGTTTCGCCGCGCGACTTGTGGGAGACCTATCTGCCAGCCTTCAAGGCTTTGGTGCAGGAGGCCAAGGTCCGTGAGGTGATGTGCGCCTATCAGCGGCTTGACGACGATCCCTGCTGTGGCAGCAACCGACTGCTGCAGCAAATCCTGCGCGATGAGTGGGGATTCCAATATCTGGTCGTCAGCGACTGCGGTGCCGTGAGCGATTTCTACAGGAGCCATAAGACGTCGAGCGACGCCGTTCATGCTGCCGCGAAGGGTTCGTTGGCCGGCACCGACGTTGAGTGCGGTTGGGGCTACGTCTATAAGAGCATCCCCGAGGCCGTGCAGCGTGGTTTCATCACCGAGGCTGATGTTGACAAGCACGTGATTCGCCTGCTCGAAGGCCGTTTCGACCTGGGCGAGATGGATGATCCCAGCCTGGTTGAGTGGTCGAAGATTCCCTACTCGGCCATGTCCACGAAGGAGAGTGCCCAGAAGTCGCTCGACATGGCACGCCAATGCATCGTACTGCTCATGAACAAGAACCGTGGCGAGGACGCTGTCCTTCCGCTGAAGCGTGGCGAGCGCATCGCCGTGATTGGCCCGAATGCAGAGAACAAACCCATGATGTGGGGCAACTACAACGGTACGCCTAACCACACCATCTCCATTCTCGACGGCATGCGTGCAAGACAAAAGCGCCTCGTCTATCTGCCTGGCTGCGACCTCACCAACACGCTCGTCATGGATTGCCTGATGGAGTCGCAGTGCGCCATCGACGGCCATAAGGGCATGCGTGGCACCTTCTGGAACAACACCCAAATGGAGGGACGTCCCGTCACCACACAATTCTACACCACTCCTCTGGCCGTCACCACAGCTGGTATGCACCAGTTCGCCCCAGGCGTGAAACTGGAGGATTTCTCAGCCAAGTACGAGACGACGTTCACCCCGAAGGAGTCGGGCGAGTATGTTGTCAACGTTGAGGGAACCGGTCACTACGAGGTCTACATCGACGGCGAGAAGAAGAGAACCATACATAGCTGGCGTACTACACCTACACGCACGGCCATTCAGGCTGAGAAGGGAAAGCAGTACAACATTGAGGTGCGCTATTCGTTCGTGGAGACGTGGGGAGCCGATATGAAAATCAACATCGCCAAGGAAGAGCCCATCGACTATCAGAAGATCATCGACCAGCTGAAGGGCATCGAGACAGTGGTGTTCTGCGGTGGCATCTCGCCGGCTTTGGAAGGCGAGGAGATGCCCGTGAACATCGAAGGTTTCAAGGGTGGCGACCGCACCAGCATCGAACTGCCGCGCGTGCAGCGCGACTTCCTGCGTGCGCTGAAGGATGCCGGCAAGACCGTTATCTTTGTCTGCTGTTCGGGTTCAGCCATCGCCCTGACACCCGAAACGGAGTCGTGCGACGCCATCGTCCAAGCCTGGTATCTGGGCCAGGAGGGCGGAACGGCTGTGGCCGACGTGCTCTTTGGAAACGTCAATCCTTCGGGTAAGCTGCCCGTGACGTTCTATCGCGATGACAGTCAGCTGCCCGGCTACGAGGACTACTCGATGAAGGGCCGCACCTACCGCTACTTCGACGACCCGCTCTTCGCCTTCGGCTATGGCCTTAGCTATACGACTTTTGCCATTGCCAATCCTCAATTGACAATTGATTATACTGGCAAGGGCGTGCTCACCGTTGACGTGACGAACACAGGCAAGCGCGACGGCGACGAGGTTGTGCAGCTCTACATTCGCAACCTGCAGGATCCAGAAGGACCCTCGAAGTCGCTCCGCGCATTCCAACGTGTCAGCGTGAAGGCTGGACAGACCGTAAAGGCCAACCTGCACCTCACACCGCAATCGTTTGAGTTCTTCGACACTGAAACCAACACGATGCGCAAGAAAGATGGTCGCTACGAACTGCTGTATGGAACGAGTTCGCAGGACAAGGACCTGCAGCGCTTGGAAGTGGAACTCAAGTAACCGGCCGACATAACTTTTTGAAATCGTAACAGAATTGTAACACGATTTCTTCGTCAGGTTTGGGAGAATGCAATAACTTTGCAGCCGTAAGGAGCAACATTGCATGCACTCCCAAACCTGTTTTTTGCCCCATAAAGGAGTGAATCCATCTCCCGCAGGAAAAAATCAAGAGAGACTGCAGGCCGTCATCTGCATCATTCTGCACAAAAAACCATCGCAATCATTCCTTTCAAAAGAATATTTTTTGTAATTTTGCAGCGAAATTCAAGACATGGACAAAGTCCAATAAGCGCTTTTAGACAATGCATTCAGAACTGATACCCCTATGGGGTTGGATATTATTCTACGCACTGGTACTGCTTATGCTGGCCATCGACCTGAAAGCCTTCGGGCGAAAAGGGCAGCACGAAGTGAGCATTGGTGAGGCGCTGCGCATGACGTGCGTTTGGATAGCCGTTTCGCTGTTGTTCTGCGTCGGCATCTACTTTTTCTACCCCGTCGAACCTGAACAGAAGGCCCTGGAGTTCCTCTCGGGCTACCTCATCGAGAAATCGCTGTCGGTGGATAACCTGTTTGTGTTCCTCATGCTCTTCACATTCTTCGGCGTAGAGCGAAAGTATCAGCACGAGGTGCTCTTCTGGGGCATCATCGGAGCATTGGTGCTGCGCAGCTTCTTCATCTTCCTCGGTGCTGCCGTGGTGTCGCGTTTCGAATGGGTGCTGGCGCTGTTTGGCGTATTCCTGCTCTACAGCGGCGCGAAAATGTTCACCCACGACGAGGAAGCACAACCAGACCCGTCGCGCAATATCTTCGTAAAAATCTTCCGGAAATTCTTCCCCGTCACCAACGAGATGCACGGTGGGGATTTCTTTATCAGAGAACAACTTCCGACGGCTGGCGGCAAGCATCATTCGACGATTCTCAAGGCCACCCCACTTTTTGTGGCGCTCATTGTCATTGAAACCAGCGATGTGGCTTTCGCCGTCGACTCCATTCCTGCCGTGTTCTCCGTGACGCAGGACCCCTTCATCGTACTCACGAGCAACATTTTCGCTATCCTTGGCCTGCGTGCCCTTTATTTTGCACTGGCCGCCATAGCGAAATACTTCTCCTACTTGAAATATGGTTTGGGAATCGTCTTGATTTTTGTCGGTGTGAAATTGCTATTGCACTGCAACATTCCCTTCCTACCCCACTTCGAGTTTGGCACGGGATGGAGCCTGCTGTTCATCTTCATCACCATCACTGCCAGCATCTTGCTCTCAGTAGTCAAGCAACGGAAGTAATCAAAGCAGGAAAAACAGCGAAACACCCACACATGAGATAACTGCGCCCAGTACGGCACGCATCGTGATGGGCTGATGGAAGAGCCAGCGCGAAGGCAACAGGATGAGCACTGGTGTCATTGCCATGAGCGTTGAGGCGATGCCTGCAGCAGTGTATTGCAGGGCGGTGAGCGACAGCCCGACACCAATGAAAGGACCGGAGAACACCGTCGTAATCATGGCCAGCATGGCACGACGATCGCCGACGACGCCCCAAAAGGTTCGGCCATCGCCGCCTTTCAATGCGTGGTTGCGCAGCCAAAGCCATGCTGAGTAGCACACGAGGCCAGCCATGCAACGAATGAGGTTGCTGCCAAATGGCAACACGCCCTCAACGTTGGCCAACTGCTCGGCAGGAATATTTGCGACATAGTGGTCAAGTCCTATTTTGCTGAGCACCAGTCCAAGTCCCTGTCCCAAGGCGGCTCCAAGTCCGAAGAGGATGCCTCGTCGCGGCAACGGATTGCCATCTTCGGTTCCGCGGCTGTCGGTAACAGCCACACCGATGCCCCCAAGGGTAATCGCCATGGCCAACAGGGCATGCCAGGAGAGCGTCTGTCCTATCATCGTCCAGGCAAAGAACGCCGTGAAGGCTGGCGCCAAGGTCATGAAAAGTTGCCCGAAGCGCGAACCTATGGTCAGATAGCTGTTGAACAAGCACCAATCGCCAAGGAAATAGCCCACAAAACCACTCGCCAAAAGCCATGCCCAGGCCTCCCATCCGGCATTCAGCGGCAATGCCTGACCGGTGGTCGCCCACATGAGCAGCATCGACAAGAGCAACGCCAGCAGCATGCGCCATACGTTCAGCACGTAGACGCCCATACGCTTACTGGCAATCTCAGCTGTCAAGGCCGATAGCGTCCACAGACATGCAACGATCAGCGAGATGAATTCTCCTATGTAGTTCATTGATTTTTTATCCTGGTTTCTACAACCTCTATGGTTAATGGGTGCAAAGGTATGAAAAAATTGAGAGAATGGAAAGCGTTTTTCTATAAAATATGAAGCCGCGGTGGAAATAACGAGGTGATGACAAAAAGAAAAGTGTGCGCCGCCCTAAGGCAACGCACACGAATACTTGTCGAGCCACATGTCGCGATAGGAGCGCAACGCACGGCGCTCCCAACCGCTCATCTCGGGATGGCCCAGCCGGCGCCAAAGGGCATCGATGCGGCGCCCCAGTTCGCGGCATTCGTCCATCGAGACGACAGAGCAGAACGACACATGATAGGGCGACCAACTCGGTGCCAGCGGCTCATAGACCCAGCCGTAATCGACGGCCTCTATCATACGGACGGTGCTCGTCCAGACGCGTAGCGCATGCCGCGGATAGCCCGCCCCTTCGCAAAGTTCGCCCAGCAGCAGGGCTTTCTGCGCCTTCACACGCGGATTCTTCGCACAGCGAATGGCATGAAGGCCACGATGAACCACTTCGCCCAGCAACTGGGCGTCCATACTCACCACACCCCTGTCTGGAGTGCATCTGCAAACACAAAGATAATACTTGGTCATTTGCCTGAAAAGATTACAATAAATGAAAGAACACTTGTTTGAACTCTTCAGGACTGTGTACACAAAAAGATACGACAATCCCTCCGAGTGCCACATGGCGTGGCCCGCATTGAGTTCTTGTCGTATCTTTTCGGCGGCAAAATTACAAACTTTCCCAGTTACCGCCAAATGTTTTGGAGAAAATTATAGCGGAATGCAAAATATTTTGTACCTTTGTCCACAGAAAACAAGAAAAAACTATCCATCATGAAACACTTACTGCTGACAGTATTCACCATGCTTGCCCTCTCAATGCAGGCATCACCCGCTACAGAACTATTGGAGCGCATTGACAAAGGTGCATCGAAGAAATTCAAGATTGAACTGCTGAAGAACGATGGCAAGGAGTTCTTCGAGCTCGACCAACAGGGCAAGAAGGTGGTCGTGCGTGGCCATAACTGGATTGATGTGGCCGTTGGTGTGAACTGGTACCTGAAGTATTACTGCGGCATACACCTCACGTGGAACAATCCAACGGCCAAGTTGCCCGCCACGCTGCCCCGCGTTGAGAAAAAGGAGCGCCATGAGACGACGATGTCACTGCGTTACGATTTCAACTACTGCACTTTCAGCTATTCGATGGCGTTCTGGGACTGGGAACGATGGCAACAGGAGATTGACTGGATGGCACTACACGGCGTGAACCTGCCGCTGGCCGTAGTGGGCGAGGAGTGCGTATGGCGCAACCTGCTGCTCCGTCTGGGCTATTCGGAACAGGAAGTGGGCGAATTCATAGCCGGTCCTGCCTTCCTGGCCTGGTGGGAGATGAACAACCTTGAGGGTTGGGGCGGTCCGCTGCCCGCATCGTGGTATGCACAGCAGGAGGTGCTGCAGAAAAAAATCCTGAAGCGAATGAAGGAATGGGGCATGTACCCTGTCTTGCCGGGCTACAGCGGCATGGTGCCAAGCAATGCCCGCGAGAAGCTGGGCTTGAACGTTGCCGACGGCGGTCGTTGGAACGGCTACACGCGCCCTGCATTCCTGCAACCCACTGACAAGCGTTTCCACGAGATAGCCGCCCTGTATTACGATGAACTGACCAAACTCTTCGGACGCGCCGACTACTATTCAATGGACCCGTTCCACGAGGGTGGAAACACAGAGGGAGTTGACCTCGATGCATCCGGTAAGGCCATCATGAAAGAGATGAAACTGGTGAACCCCAGTGCCACATGGGTGATTCAAGGCTGGCAGGAGAACCCGCGCGAGGAACTCATCCAGAACCTGAAGCAGGGCGACCTGCTCATTTTGGACCTGTTCTCGGAGTGTCGTCCTAAGTGGGGCATCGCCTCTATCTTCCAGAACGACAAGGGCTATGGTCACCACGAGTGGCTGTTCTGCCTGCTCGAGAATTTTGGCGGCAACGTAGGCCTGCACGGTCGCATGGACCAACTGTTGGACAACTGGGCACAGACGAAGACCAATCCGAAGGCCAGCCACCTCAAAGGCATCGGATTCACCATGGAAGGCTCGGAGAACAACCCCGTGATGTTTGAACTGATGAGCGAGTTGCCATGGAATCCCACTCCCACCGCGGAGGGGAGCGGTTCCTTTAAGGGAAGTTGGTTGCGTCAATATTGCCGCGCACGCTACGGAGTGGCTGATCCTGCCATTGAGGAGGCTTGGATGATTCTGGCAAACAGCATCTATAACTGCCCGGCAGGCAACAACCAGCAAGGCCCTCATGAGAGTATTTTCTGTGGCCGGCCATCGCAAAACAACTACCAAGTCAGCTCTTGGTCGAAGATGTCGAACTACTACGACCCTGACGACACACGCCGTGCAGCCCTGCTGTTTGCCTCTGTCGCCGGGAAATACTTAGGCAACGGTTCCACCCTGACTGCATCAGGGCGCAATAACTACGAGTATGACCTTGTCGACATCGTTCGCCAGGCTTTGGCCGACCAAGGACGCGTGCAGTATCAGCAGACGATGGCCGACTACAAGTCATTCCGTCGTGAACCCTTCAAGCGCGATTCGCAGCGGTTCCTCGAGATGATTCTCGATCAAGACCGTTTGCTTGGCACTCGCACGGAGTTCCGACTGGGCCGATGGACACAGCAGGCACGCTCGCTGGGCACGACACCTGAAGAGAAAGACCAATACGAATGGAACGCCCGTGTGCAGATAACGACATGGGGAAATCGCACCTGTGCCGATGCCGGTGGCCTGCGCGACTATGCCCATAAGGAGTGGCAAGGACTGCTGAAGGACTTCTATCACATGCGCTGGGCTGCCTATTTCAAGGCGCTGAACGACCAGATGGAGGCAAAGTCGAAACCCGACATCGACAAACTGGGTAACGGACGCTACAAGGGGCTGACCACTTCCGACCTCTTCGCCCTTGCCTTGGAGCAGGACGTGAAGCTCGATTTCTACGCAATGGAGGAGCCTTGGACGTTGCAACACAATCCCTACTCGCCACAACCCGAAGGCGATGCCGCTGCTATCGCCCGCGAAATTTGCGAGAAATACCTGAAGTGATCACCATCATCACGCATCGGCCAACGCCGAAGCCTGTGCGTGGAAAGCAAAAACTATACTATTTTTAATAATGAAAAAAGAAAAAAGCAAACGATTGGTATCGCTCGACGTGCTGCGCGGGCTGACTGTTGGCATGATGATATTGGTTAACAACGGCTATGGCGAGTCGTTCGACCAGCTGCGACACGTGAAGTGGAACGGAATGACCGTGTGCGACCTCGTGTTCCCGTTCTTCCTTTTCATGATGGGAGTCTCCACCTACCTGTCGCTGAAGAAAACGCAGTTCAAACCTACACCATACGTGCTGCGGAAAATCATTAAGCGCGCCGTATTACTGTTCCTCATCGGATTGGGCATCAACTGGTTCGATCATGCTATTGGCGGCGATGTGCTCTGCTTCGGCCATCTGCGCATCTGGGCCGTCTTGCAACGCATCGCGCTGTGCTATCTGGTGGTGTCGCTATTGGCCGTCACCATCAACAGCAAGTATTTCATCCCGACCATTGCAGGACTACTCATTGCCTATACCCTTATCATCCTCCTCGGTAATGGCTATGCCTACGATTCAGCGACGAACGTGCTGGCACAAGTCGACCTGCACCTGTTTGGCTATGACCACCTCTATCACAAGGGGCCTGTCGATCCTGAAGGTCTTGTGAGCACGCTTCCTGCCATTGCCCACACGATGATCGGTTTCCTCTGCGGCAAACTGGTCAGCAGTAAGATTGGTCCGAATCAGAAAGTCCGCAACATTTTCATTTTTGGTGCTTTGCTTACCGTTGCCGGCTTTGCGCTGAGCCTCTGGCTGCCGCTGAACAAGCGCATCTGGAGTCCCAGTTTCGTGCTCGCCACCTGCGGTCTTGCCATGCTGTTGCTCAGCCTCATCATCAAGATAGAGCAAACTACGCCCCTCCTCCAAAGGGATGGGCAAGGAGGTGGGTCAGCTGTGGCCGTAGCCTTCCTCGTTTTTGGCATGAACCCGCTGTTCCTCTATGTACTGAGCGAACTCATGGCCATCGTATTCGGCCATTTCGGCATCAGCGAATGGCTCTTCAACAGCATCCATTCCGTCGTCAGCGCACCGAAATGGGCATCGCTCTGCTATGCCTTGACGTTCGTTTTCATCAATTGGCTTGTGGGTTACATACTCTATCGCAAGAAGATATTCATTAAGATTTAAGGAGTCGACTATATCATTTCACAAATAAACACATATTAAAAACTAAACTTTGAAAAATGGGAAAAAAGATTGTTTTCGTGACTGGTGCCAATAAGGGCATCGGATTTGGAATTGCCAAGCATCTCGGCCTGAGTGGCTGGAATGTCGTTATTGGTGCTCGCGATGAGAAACGCGCAGCAAAAGCCATCGACGAGTTGAAAAATCAGGGCGTCAATGTGCTGGGTTGGGTGAATATCGAGCTGAAGGACCTTGCTGGTATAGAGCTGGCTTCTAACGTGATGAAGGAGAACTATCAAGAATTGACTCTGCTCGTCAACAATGCAGGCATTCCTGGCGACATGAGCGTTGATAGTGAACACACGGAAATCAGTGCTATCCGTGATACTCTCGACGTGAACTTCATCGGCACCTTTGCCCTCACCAAGGCCCTGATACCTCTGATGGCCAAGAATGGTGGTCGTATTGTGAACATTACCGTTCCTTCAGAGATCAGTCCTTACTGGCATCCGCTGGCCTATGTCGCCAGCAAGGCCGCACAGAACGCTATGATGGGGGTGATGGCCATTGAGTTCCAACAGAACCAAACGCCTGTTGAAATCTTCTCTGTTCACCCTGGCCCTACAACCACCGACCTCAACGGCAACATGGCTCTACCAGGTTTCCACGACATTGATACCGTTGGGCAGAAGTTTGCAGAACTCATCAATGATGGTCGAAGCCATCAAGGCGAATTCATTGAACTTTATCCAATCGTCAAAGAGGACTAAGCCATCGTAACACAAAGGGTCCTACCCTATATAAGGCTGAAGCCTGCCTTGATTATTTCAGGGCAGGCTTCAGTTCGTCTGGCGACTCGTTTGTAAACATGTTCACGGGTGGGGCCGTTCGCTCGAATAGATTCGTGATGACCTGCGGTTCCAGTCGTAACTCAGGTTGGAAGTCTGTGCTCTGCATATAGCTGAGAACCGACTGACGCAGCTGTCGCGCCACAGGTCTGTCGGAAAGATTTCGGGCGATGTCGATGGTCGTCATTACCACACGCCCATTGAGCACGCGTGCCTCGAAAATCATACCGAGTTTGCGCGACACATGCCATGTGTCGATGGGCTGCACGATGGGTTGATAGCCGCGAGGGAACTCCGAAAGATTCATCACCTGCGCCCCATTGACCAGTTCCCACCAGTTCAAGTTCTGCCAATCGTCCGTAGGGAATTCCCTGAATAGCGGATGGTGGTCGTCGATATAGGCACCTGTCGTGTGTGGAGGTCGCATCTTGAACCACGACGTATTCCAGAACACAGGCAGATAGCGATGCACGACATCGTTGCCATAGCGAACCTTCCCTGCTGCCGTGATGAGCACGTCGCCACCTTTGGCAAGAACCTCCAAGGCACGCTCGTCCAATGTGTCGGTCACCAACAGACTGGATGGCTGTCGAACGTCATTGCCCGACGGATACACCCAGAAATCCCAATGGTTAAGGCCTACCCCCACCCCATCCCCAAGGGAGGGAAGGTCGTTAGATGCAACTATTTTTACTGAGAGGGTGTACTTTGCAGGCGTAGGCAGGTCGGCAAGGGGAACACGAATGGTGCCGAGGGCGATGTTCTTGCCTTCTGAAGACTGCTGCGAAATCTTCCAAACACCTTCTCTCCAAGGTTGTTTGCCATCCTGTGCATTGTGAATAGAATAGGAACAGCGTGCATCGGCGAGTGACATGCCAGAGGCGTTGTAAAGTTCCACGGGCACGACGAGGGTGTCCTTGCTTTCGTAGACGAACTTGGGGAAACGTGCCAAAGGCACCACTGGCGAGCAGAACTCACGCCACGAGGTTGCATCGATGTACGATTTCTCACGCCAATGCACGTTGAGCGGGCCGACAAGTGCCGTGCCCTGTCCACTGTAGTCGTTCAGACCGAGCAACTGGAAGCCTGCGTAGTCAGGTGTGCGCAGATTGCGTTCTATCTCGTACTTATAAGCCAGCACCTGCAGCTTTCCACTGGCATTCAGGAAACGTTCAGCCTGCGAAGCCATGCCGTTATCGGCGAGCAGGTCACGGAAAATCTCGAAGTTACGTGCTTTGTAGGCTCCCGTGTATTGGTCGATTTCCTTGAAATCGGGGAAGGCACACCACTGACCTTGCTCGTGGGCAATGATGGGGGTATTGTTGGCCCCATCCCTACCCTCCCCAGTAGGGAGGGGGTGATAGTTGCGGGGGTAGAGGATTTGGTCGTAGTAGTCATCGTCGGAGTGCGGCACATGACGGTCCCAGTCGAGGCCACGGGCACCACCTTTCACATGGTATTCCGACCCGTTGTCCCATGCCCAGCCGCCTCCCACGGAGGCACCGCAATACACTTTCGTTGCATCGTATTGCTTCATCGTCTGCACCCAGTCGTTGCAGTAGCTAACCCAGTCGCCTGCTGGCTCGTTGCCTGCAGCCATCATGACGAACGACGGATGATGCCCGTAGGTGTCGACGATGCGCTTCGACTCCTCCAAGAGATATTCGTCAATAACCTGTCCACGACGCAGGCGAACGCCATGATTGGGCCACGACGGCCCCTCGGGTTGCAGGTAGAAACCCACCTTGTCGGCGGCGGCAAAGGCTGCTTCAGGCGGACAATAGCTGTGGAAGCGCATGTGGTTAAGCCCGTATTCGCGACATTTCTCAAAGATGCGCAGCCACGAAGCCTCATCGGTGGGCGGATAGCCCGTCTCGGGGAAGCAGCAGTTCTCCACCGTTCCACGCAGCCAGATGGGCTTTCCATTGAGATAGAACTGGCGACCTTGTATGCTGATGTCGCGGATGCCGAAGGTTATTTGCCTCTCGTCATCACTTATATTTATGTGCAATCGGTACAAATGGGGATGAAACTCGTCCCAAAGCTTTGCCTGACTGCCAAGGTCTAATTCAAAATTCATCTGGTCTGCAGAACTTATTCTGAACGATTCCTTGTTGGCAACCGTATCGTTGTTCTCATCCAGAACGATAACAGAGACTCGTTCGGCTGCATCGATGGGCAGTAGCGTCTCCCATAGAGAATAACGCCTTGGGGCTACGTTGAATTTGACGTTAACGCGGTGACGGGCTACATCTGCCGTAATTCTTATTGGTCCTATTCGTCGCGACCGCAATTCAATGCGACCGACGATGCCGTTCCAGTTTCCCTGCGTCTGATCGGTGACGCTATGTGAGTCCTGGCCTACGCCGACATTCTCGATACCGTTATAGACACGGATGCGGATGGTATTCTCGCGACCGAAGCGCACGAACGACGTGATGTCGTACTCGTGGGGCGTTGAGAGCGACAGCTGGTGGCCCATTTCATGGCCGTTGACGAAGACGGTTGTCTCGATGTGTGGGCGTTCGAGGAAGAGCACGACAGGACGCTTCTTCCAAGAGCGGGGTATCGTGACCGTGCGTTCGTACCACGCTGTTCCAACGTAGTGTTTGGCGGGAGTGAGGAAGAAGGGAAACTTCACGTTTCCTTCCACCCGATAGCGCTCCATGGCAGGATTGAAGTAGTAGCTGGAATCATACGTGGAACCTGTCCATTGGGTTTGGGCCGTTATCTCATTGCCTTTGCCTGCCGAAACCATTGAGTTAGGCAGGCTAATGCAGTCGTTTAGGACGGGCTGCTCACCGGTTCCAAAGGACCATTGGCCAGAAAGGTCGATGGTGCGTTGTGCTGCTACGATGCTGCAGCAAAGGATTAGGATGAGAGTAAAGAGGTACTTTGGCATTGACATTCTTACTATTTCGTTACCTTGTCATTTTGTCACCTTGTTATCTTGTCTATCTCGGCGAGGGAGACTTCCGTGGAGGGGTGGAAACGATTGCTCTGCATGTAGGCCTCGAGGCTTCGGCGCAACTGGCGGGCCGCCGGGCGTTGGTCAAGGTCGGTAATGAGGTCGGCACCGCTTACAAGGAGCGAGCCATTGCCTACACGCACCTCGAAGAGCATAGCCAGCGGGCGAGCCGTGAACCAGTCATCGATGATGCGCACAATGGGTTGAATGCCAGGATTGATGAGGTCGTAGCGAATGGCATCACAATGCGTCATCATGTCCTGCCATTGGTAATCGCTATAGCGGTCGGTAGGGAACAGAGCCAGCGAGGGATGGTCTGGCTGACAGAGTAGTCCAAGCGTGTGAGGTGCACCATTATTGGTCCAAAGCGTATTCCAGAAAATGCTGGAAAAGCCAACTTCCACCTCACCACCCAGAGCCTTGCTGACACGGCCCCGACCCAACGACAGCAGGACACGGCCACCATTAGCAAGGGCCGACAGCGCACCATTGTCCAGGGTATCGGTCACCACCACTTCCGGCTCCTCACCAGAGGAAGGAACCTCTGCAGCTGCTTCCGGATAGACCCAGAAATTCCACTCGTTCTTGATGTCGCCAAGGGCCACTTCGAGACGAAGCTGCTGCGGTTCTTTGAACATATAGAGAGGCAGTTGTATGGTGCCAACGTGCTGGCAGTTGCCCAATCCATAATACCGAGATGGGAAGCTACCGCCCACAAGCACCTCACCGAAAGTTGTGCTGACGGTCCACGTCACCTCACGTTCCAACGGTTCGAAATAGTTAGCCAGCTCGACATCAGCACGTAACTGCTCCACATTGGTATATATGAGTTTCTCCATGCGCACAAGGGGCACTATTCCGTTACAGAAACGACTGAACTCCCGAGCGTTGGTGTAGCCCTTATCGTCCCAAAACACATCGACAACACCCGTGAGTGCCGTGCCCTGACCAGGGAAGTCGTTGAGCCCCAACAGCTCAAAACCACCGAAATCCTTCGTGCGAAGGGCAGCCTCGATATCGGCCTTATAGCAAAGCGTCTGCAAGCGCCCAGATGCAATGAGGAAACTGTCTTCATAGGCCTGCAGCCCATTGTCGCGCAGGCGGTCACGGAAAATCTCGAAGTTGCGAGCGCGGTAGGCACCCGTGTATTTCTTTATCTCCCGGAAGTTAGGATAGACACACCACTGGCCTATCTCATGGCTGATCATGGGCTGGCTGAAGCGGCTGGTGTAGTCATGCCAATCGTATGCGGTCGATGGTGGCTGACTGTTGATGATGCTTTTCAGGCCCTGCCCCCATTGCTGGATGCGCGGTGTGGGGTCTGAAAGGAAGTCGCTCTCGACAATATTGGGCCATCCTGCTGCCGTGGTGTATATATGGCGAGGATCCTGCTGCTGATAGTGCAGGACAAACTTGCGCAAGTACTCCGCCGTATTCTTGCCACCCGGCTCGTTGCCGTAGGACATCATGCAGAACGATGGATGGTTGCCGTATGCCCGCAGGATGGCATCTGCCTCCTGATAGATGAAAGCATCGATGGGCTTGCCATCGCCGAGTGTCGTCGATTGATTTGCCCATGAGGAACACTCCACATAGCAGTAGATTCCCATCTCATCGGCCACGGAGAAAGCCACTTCAGGCGGGCACCACGAATGGAAGCGCACGTGGTTGAGACCATACTTCTTATAGACACGAAACACACGCTGCCAATAAGCCTTGTCGAATGAAGGATAACCCGTCAGCGGAAAGGTGCAGCAGTCAACATTGCCTCGCATGAAGACGGGATGACCGTTGAGGGTGAGCACACCATTGCGATTCTCCCACTGGCGCACGCCAAAGCGGATGCTCTTGTCGTGACGTGACTCCTTCGACTGCACAATGGCTGTCAGCCGGTAGAGTCGTGGATGGAACTCATCCCAAGGCTGCATATCAGCAGGCATTGGCAACATTTCTTCCACTTCGGTTCGGCCCACGCCAAAGCGATGCTCTTTTCGCTTGCCGCCAAGGTAGAGGAATGCCTTCTGTGCCTTTCGGCCCTGGTTGTCGACGACGACCTTTACCCGCAACTCACGGCGATTCAGGTCGGGGTAGACATCGAGTTGGTCGATATGGAGCAAAGGACGCGCCTTGAGAACCATCTCGCCCGCAATCCCGTTCCAATTGCCCTGCGTGTTGTCACTCACGCTATGTGCGTTCTCACCGGGGTCTATGTCGTGAATACGATTGTCGACACGCACCGTCAGCACATGCTTACCAGGCGTGAGCACACCGGTAAGGTCGTAATTCTGAGGTGCACAAAGGTCGTTGCGCTGTCCCACCAGCCGGCCATCGACGTAAAGCGTAGTCAGCCAGTGGCAACGTTCGAAGGTGAGTAGAATGGACTTCTGTTTCCAACTCTTGGGGATGACCACCTCACGTTGATACTCGGCCTCGCCCACGAAATACTTCTCGGGTTGCAGGATAAATGGAACCTTGATGTTGCCTGTCTGGCGATAGCGCTCGTAGGCCGGGGATTTGTAGTAGGGGTTGTGCTCGTCAATCTGCATCAGCCAGGGTGTGGCAACAGTTATGTCGTCGCCAAGATGGTTCGTAAGCATGGAGCCAGGCAACTGGCAGATGGCATCAATGCCATCTGCCTTGATATGCCAAGGACCGGCGAGATCGATAGACTCCTGAGCCGTGGCGGTTCCATAGCAAACGACACACAGAAGGGAGAAGATGAGGTGCCTATAGTTCATAGCGCTAAGTGGTAATAAGAGTATCCTGTTCATAGTCCCTGATATGTGATGATTACGTTGTTTACTTGTTCGCCAGGTGTGGTGTCAGCCTCACGGGGGAAGTAGATAGGCATGTTCTCCTGCAGAGGCAGGATGCGGAGTTCAAGTTCCATGGTGCCAGCAGGCAATCGCCAAAGGCCATAGAGCATCGGACGACCGTTGTAGAAATTGTCGGCGATGAGTTGCCCGTTGCAATAGAGGCGGGCCACATCACCGCGGTAGTCAATCTGAAGTAGCCGGCGATACTTGGCGACGGCTTCATTGGGCACGCGGATACGATAGACAGCAGCCTGTTCGAAGTCTTCGTCCGTAGGCTCCTCAGCCACCTTGTTTACTCCCATGGAAATGGTACGCAGCGGTCCTGCCTCGCGTACTTTTTCGCAAATGGCACCCAGCCCAATATCTTCTTGCGGTGTCTCATTGAGGAAGAGGTGTTCGGCATCCTCAGTTGAGAGCAGATAGATGTTCTGCCAGACGGGCTTTTCCATGCCCCGAGCCTTCACATTGCACAGCGTCTTACCATTTTCGAGAACGATAGTGGTTGGGATGCCCTTGATTTGCTGCATATAAATCTTGCCATTGCGCTTGGCAACCAGCTGCGCCGTGGCATAGCGAATGCCATCGACGTTCACGGGCAGGATGCACATCGCCCCGGCAGGGATGGTCAGTTTGGGCAATTTCACGCCACACACCTCCAACTGCACATTTCGCTTCGCGCTGAGGTTTTGCAAACGCTCGTAGTTGTTGACGAAGATGAAACCGCTACCATCCTTTTCGCGGACTGACCAACGCAGGTGCGAGTCGTCACCCTTCTCTATTTCCTGCTCGCAGGGAAAGCGAGCCTCCATCGGAGCCAGCAACTCGGCATAGTCGTGCATGAACAGGTGCAGCGGGCGCAACATGTAGTAATGTGGATTCTTCTGGCCAAACTCGCCAAGCGGTGCCTGGAAATCGTAGTTCTTCACCGGCATGTCGTTATAGTTGGTCGCCAGCGTGCGCTGCATCTCATTCAACCAGGTCAAGCCATCGGGATTCGTACCTCCGTGATACATGTAGTAGCCCAAAAGGTTTGATCCCGAACCGAGTTTCACCAGCGCCATCGAATAGGCATCCTCCGGATAGAGATAGGGACGGCGATGATAGGCGGTCATCATGCCACCACCCAGTTCGCAGGTGAAGTAAGGGTAGGCCCCACCCCTGCCTTCTCCGAGGGGAGAGGAAGAGTTGTCGACGGACTGGGTTGCGCCGAGTGCACCCATGTTCTCGCCTTTGTCGGAAGGAGCCCGGAAGTTGAATGCCTTGTAATAACTCCCTGCGGTTTCCTTGAGAGAGCGCTCCCAAAAACCATCGGCATAGTCGCCATAGAGCGGCAGCAACTCGCCATAAGGAACAGGTGTGGCAAGCTCAGGCCAACCCGTCCGTGTGTAGAACGGCAGGTCATAACCTATGTTCAGCGCTATCTGCTTGAGTGCCATGAGGTAAGAACCGCGACCACGGTATTCATTGTCGAACTGACAGGCCATGACAGGACCGCCATCTTTCCATTGCAATCCCTGCACCTGAGTGAAGATCTGCCGATAAAGGCGCTCCACATAGAAGAGGAAACGCGGGTCTTCGGACCGCATGCGGATAGGCTTACCAGTCCCCTCTCCTTCGGGGAGGGTTAGGGAGGGGTTCCACATCCAATCGGGGATACCGCCACACCGCACCTCACCATGACAGAACGGACCGATGCGCAGTACAACAGGCATCTGCTCGTCCTTGCAAACCTCAAGGAAGGCACGCAGGTTGCGTTGCCCGTCCCAGCGGAACACGCCTTCCTGCTCCTCGATGTGGTTCCAGAACACATACGTGGCAATGATGGTCACGCCACCATCTTTCATCTTCCTGACTTCCTGCCGCCATTCGCCCTGTGGCACTCGCGAATAGTGTATCTCGCCCATCACCGGACAAACGCGCTGCCCGTCTATCATAAGGCTATAGGAATCCCATGTTACCGGTTTCCCGAAGTCGGAAGCCCATGCTCCAGCAAACACCGTCATGAACAGCGATGCCACTACCAGTAGTCTTTTATTCATGCTTTAGCAGTTATTTTTCTGCAAAGTTAAGCATTTTTTCTGAATAACCTTTCTCTTTTCACTTTTTCTTTGTATCTTTGCAGTTGCTTATAAGTACTTATTATATTTTTATGAACATACTTGAACTGAGCGAACAGGAGATTGTTCGCAGACAATGTCTTCAGGAACTGCGTCAGATGGGCATCAACCCCTACCCTGCCGCAGAATATCCGACGAATGCTTTCAGCACAGAAATCAGAAATAACGTAGAGAATGGCACGTGGAAAATCGATGTCGCCGAAGGCGAGGAGCCCCTGGCTGCCGAACAGCTGCCACAGGTGTGCATCGCAGGCCGCATGATGAGCCGCCGCGTGATGGGTAAGGCATCTTTTGCCGAGGTACAAGACTCGAAAGGCCGTATCCAAGTCTACGTGTCGCGCGACGAACTGTGTCCCGACGAAAACAAAGATATGTACAACGTGGTGTTCAAGCGCCTGCTCGACATCGGCGATTTCATTGGTGTGAAGGGTTACGTGTTCCGTACACAGACGGGCGAAATCTCGGTTCATGCCAAGGAACTCACGCTGCTGTCGAAATCGCTGAAGCCCCTTCCCATCGTGAAGTACAAGGATGGCGTTGCCTACGACAAATTTGACGATCCCGAACTGCGTTATCGTCAGCGTTATGTCGACCTCGTAGTGAACGAGGGCGTGAAGGACACGTTCCTGCAGCGCGCCACTGTACTGCGTACTATGCGCAAGGTGCTCGACGAGGCCGGCTACACCGAAGTGGAGACTCCGACACTGCAGATGATAGCAGGAGGTGCTTCGGCACGTCCGTTCATCACGCATTTCAATGCCCTGAACCAGGACATGTACATGCGCATCGCCACCGAACTCTATCTGAAGCGTCTCATCGTGGGTGGTTTCGAGGGTGTCTATGAAATCGGAAAGAACTTCCGCAACGAAGGCATGGACCGCAATCACAACCCAGAGTTCACCTGCATGGAACTCTACGTGCAGTACAAGGACTACAACTGGATGATGTCGTTCACAGAAAAGTTGCTCGAGACCATCTGCATCGCCGTCAACGGCAAGCCCGAGCGCGAAATCGACGGACAAGTCATCTCGTTCAAGGCTCCTTACCGCCGTCTGCCCATCCTTGATGCCATCAAGGAGAAGACGGGATTCGACTGCGACGGCAAGTCTGAAGAGGAGATTCGTGCCTTCTGTAAGGAAAAGGGCATGGACGTCGACGAGACCATGGGCAAGGGCAAACTTATCGATGAGCTCTTCGGTGAGTTCTGTGAGGGCACCTTCATCCAGCCGACCTTTATCACGGACTACCCCGTTGAGATGTCGCCGCTGACGAAGATGCACCGCTCGAAGCCCGGACTGACTGAGCGTTTCGAACTGATGGTGAACGGCAAGGAACTGGCCAATGCCTACTCCGAGCTGAACGACCCCATCGACCAGGAGGAGCGTTTCATCGAACAGATGCGTTTGGCCGACAAGGGCGACGACGAGGCCATGATTATCGACCAGGACTTCCTGCGCGCCCTGCAGTATGGCATGCCGCCCACCTCAGGTATCGGCATCGGCATCGACCGCCTCGTCATGCTTATGACGGGTAAGACGTTCATCCAGGAGGTGCTGTTCTTCCCACAGATGAAGCCCGAGAAGAAGATGCCGCAGAGCACCATCCAGGAATGGGAAGCCATCGGCGTGCCCGAGGATTGGGCTTACGTGCTGCGTAAGGCTGGTTTCAACCTCATCAGCGACATCGCCAAAGAAAAAGCACAGGGCTTGCAGCAGAAGATTGGCGAAATCAACAAGAAGTACAAGCTCGGTTACGAGCGTCCCAGCCTCGATGCCATCCAAGCCTGGATTGACGCTTCAGCCCAGCTCTCAACTCTAAACTCTCAACTCTAAACTCCCAACTCTCCCGTGTATAGCTGCGGTAAGATAGCCATCATTGGCGGAGGCTCGTGGGCTACGGCCATTGCCAAGATTGTGGTGAGCCACACTCACCACATCGGGTGGTATATGCGACGCGACGACCGCATCGAAGACTTCCGGCGTTTGGGTCACAACCCTGCTTATCTGGTCAGCGTCCACTTCAATACCGATGAGATCTACTTCTCGTCCGACCTGAACAAGATTGCACAGGCTTACGACACGCTGGTGTTCGTCACGCCATCGCCCTACCTGAAGAATCACCTGAAAAAGCTGAAGACACGACTGCGCGATAAGTTTGTCATCACGGCCATCAAAGGTATCGTTCCCGACGAGAACCTGTCGTGCTCGGAGTATTTCCATCAGGTGTTCGACGTGCCGTACGAGAACCTTGCCTGCATTGGCGGACCCTCTCATGCTGAGGAAGTGGCCCTTGAGCGACTGTCGTATCTCACCATTGGCTGTGCCGATCTGGAAAAGGCACAAGCCTTTGCCGACGTGCTGACGAGCGAATTCATCAAGACCAAGACCTCGAGCGACGTCATCGGTATTGAATATTCGTCGGTGCTGAAGAACGTCTATGCCATCGCCGCCGGCATCTGTTCGGGACTGAAGTATGGCGACAACTTCCAGGCAGTGCTCATGGCCAATGCCGTTCAGGAGATGTCGCGCTTCATGACCGCCATCCACCCCATCGAGCGTAGTGTCTACGATAGTGTCTATCTGGGCGACCTGCTCGTGACAGGCTATTCCAACTTCTCGCGCAACCGAACCTTCGGTACGATGATCGGAAAGGGCTACTCCGTGAAGTCTGCACAGATTGAAATGGAAATGATAGCCGAGGGCTACTTCGGCACGAAGTGCATGAAGGAAATCAACCGACGTATGCACGTCAACATGCCTATTCTTGACGCTGTCTACAACATCCTCTACGAGCGCATCTCGCCACAGATTGAAATCAAACTCCTCACCGACTCGTTCCGCTAACCATGTGGACAAGTCGGCTTTTTATATGCCAGATTTTATAAAATCAATTAGTTTACAATATGAACAACTTGAAACTTGACATCTCAAAGGCTGCGTGCTTCCTCGCTGAAGGCGCAGTGAAGGCTTTCGAGCCGAAGGTTAAAGAGGCACAGCAGGCATTGGAGAACGGCACGTGCCCAGGTAATGATTTCCTCGGATGGCTGCATCTGCCCAGCAGCATCACGACCGAATTCCTCGACGAGGTACAGGCTGTGGCTGACACATTGCGCGAAAAGTGCGAAGTGGTCGTTGTGGCTGGCATCGGCGGTAGCTATCTCGGCGCACGCGCCGTCATCGAAGCGCTCGGCAACACGTTTGGCTGGCTGGTTCAGGACGGGAAAAACCCAGTCATCCTCTTCGCTGGCAACAACATTGGCGAGGACTATCTGTTCGAACTCACTGAATATCTGAAAGGCAAGCGCTTCGGCGTCATCAACATCTCGAAGAGTGGCACTACTACTGAGACTGCCCTGACCTTCCGCCTGCTGAAGAAGCAGTGCGAGGCCCAGATGGGCAAGGAAGAGGCCAAGCATGTCATCGTGGCCGTTACCGATGCCAAGCGTGGTGCAGCCCGCACCTGCGCCGACAAGGAAGGCTACAAGTCGTTCGTCATCCCCGACAACGTGGGAGGTCGCTTCTCGGTGCTCACACCGGTAGGCCTGCTGCCCATCGCTTGCGCTGGTTTCGACATCAAACAGCTCGTGCTCGGAGCTCAGGACATGGAGCGTGCTTGTGGCAAGGACGTGCCCTTCGACGAGAACCCCGCCGCTCAATATGCTGCCGTGCGCAACGGTCTCTACCAGAACGGCAAGAAGATTGAGATCATGGTGAACTACCAGCCGAAACTGCATTTCATCGCTGAGTGGTGGAAACAGCTCTATGGCGAATCGGAAGGCAAGGACAACCTGGGCATCTTCCCCGCTTCGTGCGACTTCACGACCGACCTGCACTCCATGGGCCAGTGGATTCAGGAGGGCGAGCGTACCATCTTCGAGACTGTCATCAGCGTTGAGCAACCTGATCATCAGGTTGACTTCCCCTTCGACGAGGAAAACCTCGACGGACTGAACTTCCTGGCTGGCAAACGCGTCGACGAGGTGAACAAGATGGCCGAGCTCGGCACTCGTCTGGCTCACGTCGATGGTGGCGTGCCTAACATCCGCATCAGTGTTCCTTGCCTGAATGAATACTACATTGGTCAGCTCATCTACTTCTTCGAGATTGGCTGTGGCATTAGCGGCAACGTGCTCGGTGTGAACCCGTTCAACCAGCCTGGCGTAGAGGCATACAAGAAGAATATGTTTGCCCTGCTCAACAAGCCTGGCTACGAGGCTGAGTCGAAAGCCATTCAGGAACGACTTGCCCAAGAGTAATTAGTCAAAGAAAACTTGTATCGTCAGATTTCCTAGGAATCCTTTACCCCATTGGATTCCTAGGTTATCTGCATCAACAACTATGGAAGAAGCTTTCAGCAAATACCTGTCGAAGCACGGCTTTCAGAAATTCCGCCCGAAAGCCGTGCTCTTCGACATGGATGGCGTTCTCTACGACTCCATGCCTCATCATGCACAGGCATGGCAACAGGCCATGGCGCAGTATGGCATCACCATGACGCCAGCAGATGCCTATGCCACAGAGGGTGCAAGGGGCATCGATACCATCCGTGCTATGGTCCTTCAGCAGCAGGGGCGCGACATCAGCCTCAACGAAGCACAAGCCATGTACGACACGAAGACACGACTCTTTCATGAGATGGGTGAAGCCCGCGTCTTCTATGGCGTGAAGGCCCTGATGCAGAAAATCACCGATAGCGGCATGCTCATAGGCGTAGTTACGGGCAGTGGCCAACGACCGCTGTTACAACGGCTATTGACCGACTTCCGTGAGTTCCTCACTGACGATCATATCGTGACTGCCTACGACGTGAATCGCGGCAAACCTAACCCCGATCCCTATCTCATGGGGATGCAGAAGCTAGGCAATCTGCAGCCATGGCAGACCATCGTCGTTGAAAATGCACCGTTAGGCATCCAAGCAGCCGTAGCAGCCCAATGCTTCACCATAGCCGTCAACACGGGTCCCCTGCCCGATGAGCAGTTGCTCCAAGAGGGTGCCGACTTGCTGTTCCCCCACATGAACCTGCTCAACCGAATGTGGGAAAGCACAGTCATAGAGGGTGTCGCAGGACACAAGAGCTTCCAGACGATGTGGAATGACAATTACGAGACATTTCTAACGTTCCTGCGCAACCGCCATCGCCGTCCATCAAAATACAAGAGTGAAGAGTGGGACCTGGTCAACTGGTTGAAATATAACAAGAAGCTGCTGGCGGCCGACAAGATGCCGCCACAGCGCAAGGAAAAGTTCCTCTATCTGCTGGAGCTATGCCAGAAGTATCAACGTATCAATCAGCACCAATACGCCAATAAGCCAACTGCTACGCCAACTACTACGCCAACGCCAGAGCAAGTGCTCGATCAGGATAACGAACAACAGGAGAAGTCTTCCCCGACTTCATCGCAACTCTTCTTCGATTTCGATGACTGACCCTTCAAACATCAAAACAACTTTGAACGTTTCCAAGCCATCCCTCTTACATCCCGTCAGCCGTATGCGCATGCTACTGCTCATACTGCTCATAGCCTTCCCCGTGTCGCCTTCTATGGTTTGGGCACAGGAGGATTTTCGCGTCGATACCATCTCCGACGCACTCTTTCAGCACATGCAGGGCAAATCCTATCCTGAGGAATGCACCATCAGCCGCTCCGACCTGCGTATGGTCAGCGTACTTCATGTCGATTTCCAAGGCAATACGCGTCATGGCGTCATCATTTGCAACAAGGCCATCGCCAAAGACCTGCTCGACATTTTCCGTGAGCTCTACCGACAGCGCTACCCTATCGCCCAGATACGTCCCATCGATGACTTCGATGCCAACGACGAGCGCTCCATGCAGGCTAATAACACCTCGTGCTTCTGCTACCGGGTCGTAAACGGTTCGAAACATCTCTCCATGCATGCCCGTGGACTGGCCATTGACCTGAACCCGTTGCAAAACCCATGCGTAAAGCGGCGCAAGGACGGCACGCTCTTCATCCAGCCCCGAACGGCACGGCCCTACGTCAATCGTGCACGCACCTTCAAATATAAAATCACACACAACGACCTGGCCTATCGCCTCTTTGCTCAACATGGTTTCACGTGGGGTGGCGACTGGCGGTCGCTGAAAGACTATCAACACTTCGAGAAGAAGCCATAACACTCATGAAGCGATTCATCATCATCCTATTTACCATACTGTCTGTACTCACCATTCAGGCTCAAAATGTTATTTTCATTGGCGGTGGAAGTCCTAACAAGGAGAAGAACGACTCCACGGCGAAGAAACATATTCGTCTGTACGGCAGAGTCTACGATTCGTTTACAAAAGCTCCACTGAAAGCACACGTCACACTGATGCGACGCGACTCTACCGTCGTCGATACCACGACAAGTTTTGTGTGGTCGTGGGGAACCAGCAACTCGTACTACGAGTTCAAGGTGCCGCGCCATCCTGAGCACTTCATCATCAAAGCCGAGTGCGATGGCTATCACACGGGCTACATCAACTACGACATGCGCTACATAGCCCGCAATCGCGAGTTCGAGATGCCACGTATGTTGCTGAAGAAGAAGGCTGAAGAGGATGGCATCTTTGCCGAAGGTAACCTGGAAGGGGTTGTCGTGACGGGAACAAAAGTGAAGATTGCCTATCGTGGCGATACAGTGGTCTATAATGCGTCGGCCTTTAACCTTCCCGAGGGCTCCATGCTCGATGGACTTGTCCGCGAAATGCCAGGTGCCGAACTGAAGGACAATGGCGACATCTACATCAACGGAAAGAAGGTTGACTACCTGACGCTCAACGGAAAGGACTTCTTCCGTGGCAACAACAAAGTGATGCTCGACAACCTGCCTTACTACACGGTGCAGAACGTGGAGGTCTACGATAAGTCGTCGGACGACAGCGAGTGGAAAGGCGAGGAGGTGGAGAAGAAGGACTACGTCATGGACGTGATCCTGAAACGTGAGTACAACCGAGGGTTGCTGGCCAACATCGAGGGTGGACTGGGCACCGACGACCGCTATCTGGGACGTTTCTTCGGACTCTACTACACCGATCACACGCGTCTGTCGATGTTCGGCAACACCAACAACATCAACGAAGACCGCAAGCCAGGCTATGAGGGTGATTGGACGCCTGCCAACCAACCACAAGGGTTGCGTTCCACGAAGCAGGTCGGCCTGAACCTGACCACGGAGGACCAAGATAAGAACTGGGAGGAGAGTTTCAACACCACTTTCACGTGGAGCGATGCCGACGACCAGACACGTACCGACAGCGAACGTTTTTCTGCCGATGGCAACAACATCTTCAGTGGTTCGGAGTCGTGGAGCCGCCAAAAGGACTTCCGTTTCTCGGCAGAAAATGAAATCACGCTCAACGTTCCCATTAAACTGCGCTTCTCCAACAACGTGAGCTACAGCAACGGCAACCGAACGTCGGAAAGCAACGACTCTACATGGCGCAGCAGCCTGACAAACCGCACTTTCAACAGCGGCTTGAACAAGTATCGCACGTTTAACACAGGTAATTATATCACTTGGTACAAGAAACTGCCCTGGGGAGACAATTTCACGATGCAGTTCAATATCAGTTATAACCGCAACAAACCATCTGATTCGTTCAGTCGAAGTCTGACGGAATACCTGCAGACGGGCGACAGCGACTATCGCGACCGCTACACTGACAGCCACTCCGAAAGCTACACCTATTCGGTTGTAACCGACTATGCCATTTCACTGCTGAACGGCTGGCGCATCACTCCTTTCTTCAGGTACCAGCAGACCTACAGCTCATCACACAATATGAGTTATCGTTTGGACAGGCTTTCGTCAATTGACAATGGACAATTGACAATTGATAATTATGATTACCCATCCAACGGAAAATCATTTGTCACGAAAACAAATCATAATTATCAATTGTCAATTATCAATTATCAATTTCCCCTCGGCTGGTTGCCTTCCAACGAACTACTGCTCAGTGTTCTCGATACCGACAACTCCGATACCCACACCCATTTCGAACGAGGCTATCGTGGAGGGCTATATTTCACGAAACAACTGGGCGACGACGAGGGATGGCTGTCGTTAACCCTACCCATTGAGAAAGTCCACGAGCGCATGCACTACGACGATGGCGTCCTCGATACCATTGCCCACCGCTCCGACCTGATGTTCACGCCTCGATTCTCATGGTACCGCTGGGGCAAGAATTTCAAAATGATCCAGTACAACATGAGCATGGAAAAGCCTGACTATGCTTCGCTCATGCCGACCGATGATACGACGAATCCTCTGGTTCATATGTTCAACAACCCACACCTGAAGAACCGAATCGACCACATCCTCTACACGTCGTTCAACTTCCGTAATGACTCCACGGCACGAGTCATCACGCTAGGGGGCTCTGCTACGCTGACGCATAACGCCTGGGGAACACGCTCGGCTTACAACACGCAGACAGGTGCCTACACCTATATGCAGGACAATGTAAACGGAAACTGGAATGCCAGCGTATCCATCGACTATGAGCGTCCTTTGGGCAAGGCTCGTCTCTTCACCTTTGAAAACAATCTCAACTTCACCTATACCCACAGTGTGGACTTTGACCTTCTCTCGTATGATGCGACATCGACGATGCCTTCACCCGAAGATGGAGATTGGGGCGAGCCTGTTCTCTCTAAAGTCAACACGACCTTCGCTACCGAGCATCTGGAACTAAAGTATCAAAAAGGAAAACTTACCCTGCAGACAAGTGGACAAGTGAGTTGGCGCCACAGTAGCGGCACTAGCGACAACTTCCAGACCATCAATGCCTGG
This sequence comes from uncultured Prevotellaceae bacterium, assembly GCA_902774815.1. Classification (GTDB taxonomy): domain Bacteria; phylum Bacteroidota; class Bacteroidia; order Bacteroidales; family Bacteroidaceae; genus Prevotella. Next base: position 137,165 of record CACYJV010000005.1, read on the forward strand.
GACTACAACTACGGTGTTACGGCAAAATACACCATTCCATGGATGAACGTCGATCTTGCCACCGACCTGAAGATGTTCTCACGTCGCGGCTATAACTCAGAGATGATGAATACCGACGATCTCGTATGGAACGCCTCGCTTTCGCGTTCGTTCTTCAAAGGCAAGCTCACCGCGAAACTCATGGCCTTCGACATCCTGCACCAGCTGTCATCCACGCAGTACAGCGTGAACGCACAGGGACGCACCGAGACTTGGCACAACTGCATACCACGCTATGCCCTGCTGACGCTGGCGTATAAGTTCCAGAAAATGCCGAAGAAAAAGAAATAAAGAGAACCCAATTCCTGCCCCTCCCCAAAGGAGGGGTATTTTTTTAGGGAATGACATATGAGTTGACCTATTATAAGCTGAAAGACTTCGGAGATGTCGCATCTAGCTATATAAACATAACGTACGACATCTTCGAAGTCGATATCCCCACACAAGATTTCCTATAATTATGACCTCTCCGAGGTCTCTTTTCTTTTGAAGGTGGAGCAACTGGTATATTATTCCTTTTTTTATTAGTTTCCTCAGCAGAAAGGTAATGACAAGCCCCTCCCTTGGGGAGGGGAAAGGGGTGGGCTTATACTGTAATCTCCCCCGACCCATAGCAACGGTGGAAGTCACGGTCATAGACCACGCAGAACTGACCGGGTGCAACGCCCTGCACCCAACGGTCGGTATGCATCCTGTAACGACCGTCACCAAGGTTCTCAGCAATACCAATAAAATAGTCGGGTGTATGCCGCACCTTGAAAGTAACCTCTTGAGGAAGGGGGGTAGGTATCTTGGTCAACCAATGAAAATCCTTGATCACGAACTCCTTTTTATGTGCCTTGATGGGCTCATAGCCTTTCACAACATACAGGATGTTGTTTTCCACGTCTTTCTTTACCACATTCCACGGACCGCCGCCCAGTCCAAGTCCTTTGCGTTGGCCGATGGTGTGGAACCAATGTCCCTTGTGCTTACCCAGCACCTTACCGGTATCTATATCTATGACGTCGCCTTCCTGTTCGCCTAAGTAGCGACGAACGTAGTCGTTGTAGTTCAGTTTGCCAAGAAAGCAGATTCCCTGCGAATCCTTTCGCTTGGCATTTACCAGATGCTCACGCTCGGCGATCTCGCGCACCTCCTCCTTCCGCATATGCCCAATCGGGAACAGTGCTTTTTTCAATTGCCAATCGTAGAGCTGTGCCAAAAAGTCGGTCTGATCCTTCACGGGGTCGGGACTCGTGCAAAGCCACTTCACCTGCTCCTTGCCCCCTTCTCCATCAACCTCTTCTATCTCCGTCTGTGCATAGTGCCCTGTGGCGATGAGGTCATATTCGTGTCCACGCTTGCGGTCGAAAGCACCGAACTTGATCAGCCGATTGCACATCACGTCGGGATTAGGCGTACGACCGGCACGCACCGACTCCATCGTGTAGCGAGTCACCTCGTCCCAGTAGTCTCGGTGGCAGTCCACGATCTCCAACGTCACGCCAAACCTATGGCATAGCGCCGTTGCCATCTCCACATCCTCCTCCATCGAGCAGTCCCATTCACCCTCATCGTCGTTAGGACCGATCTTGATGTAGAAGCAGTCGGGCTTCAGCCCATGACTCACCAGTTCGTAGAGCACCACGGCACTGTCCACACCTCCTGAGAGGAGCACGGCAATGCGTTTGTCTTTCAGCGATTCGTAATTGATCATATTCCAACTATTTTCTGCAAAATTACATTTTTATTCCTGAAAAGCGACTTATTTACGATTATTTTTCGTATCTTTGGGCACAAATTTATCTACTAACCAATTATTTCATAACAAAAAACCAAACATCTATGAACAAGATTCTACTTCTGTTTTTCGGATTCTTGGCTTCATTGCTGCCGGCACTGACCGTTTCGGCTGACGACGACATCCAGTGGCCCATCACCGATGCCACCTACCAGATCACCGTGGGTGGACAAGTAAAGGCTGAGGCCGACCTCGTCGACGGAGGCCTCTACGTCATCTACCAACCTCGCAACAACACCTGTATCGAGGAGGGCACCGACCTGAAGCTCATGCTCAACGGTCTGTCCTACAGTGCCCTTAACGGCTCCACGAAGACGAGCTATGTGTTCAAGCTCCTCAAGCAGGACGACGGCACGTGGCAGATCCAGTCGTCAACGGGTGGCTACTTCCCCGTGCCCACGGGCAATGGCAACCTCTACACCTCTGAGACGGCAGGCAACTATTCGTGGAACTTCAACGACAACGGATATGTGTTCCCGCGCATCACCGTCGACGGCACTACCTACGGCCTCGACCGTGCCAGCTATGGCGTTTACTCCTACACGTCAGTCAACTCCACCGAGGGCTCTGCTCAGTGCTACCAGCTCTACCCCGTCACCTTGGGCGAGGAGTCGGCACCGGAGGAGATCCAGGAGTTCACGGCCTATCAGATCATCAATGCCAACGGCCGTGGCATGCTCTACTACAGCCCCTCTCACTCGAGCGACTTCGTCTGGTCGACGGGTAAGAACGACTCCAACACCAGCGCCGAGAACTACCAGTGGGTGTTCGTGAAGACGGAGAACGGCGACTACAACCTCTATAACATCGGACGCCGCGCTTACATCGAGCCGTCGAACGAGCTGGGCAACTACCAGACCACTGCCACCGACTCCTACTCGCCAAAGATGACGTGGGTGTTCACGCAGAACAAGGTGGGCATCACGCTCGAGCAGCTCAGCAACACCAACTATGCACTCCACACCACCGACAGCGAGGTCTACATGTCGGTGAGCAACTCCTTCGTCGGACCGCTCATCTCCTACTATGCTCCTAACGATGGCGGCGTGCCGTTCTACTTCGTCAAAGGACAGCCCGTCAGCGAGGAGGTGAAGAACGAGATCCTCAACGGCATCACCTCGCTCAGCGACCGCGACATCAGCGTACGCCAGGGCTACGAGACGGTGGGCCGCAACAACGACAACGCCGTGCTGCTGCGCGTCGGCATCAGTGGCAACATCGCCGCAACCATCAACAGCATCAGCGTCAAGCTGAAAGGCAACTCGCGTGAGAACATTGAGCGCCTGGCCGTCTATCAGTCGAACAACGCTGAGTTCTATGCCGACGAGAATCCCGTATCGCTCGGCTCCACAGCTCCCGACAACGATGAGATGACGCTGACCTTCAACGAGGGCTTCACCCTGAAGAACGGCACCAACTACCTCTGGCTGACGGCCGACATCAAGGACGATGCCACGCTGGCTGCCTTCGTCGACGCCGCCCTGACATCGGTCAACTACACGTTCAACGAGACCACCGAGGACATCGCCATCGATGCCTCACTCGGCGACCCGAAGGGCGAGGCTAAGATCTTCGCCACGCAGAGCTTTGCCTATGTGCCCACCACCGACGACTGCCGCTACTACCGCATCCCGGCCATGGTGCTCGACAAGGAGGGCAACATCGTCGTGGCCAGCGACCGCCGCTACAGCAGCAATGCCGACCTGGGCAATCATAAGATTGACGTGTCGATTCGCCGCAGTGTCGATGGCGGACGCACATGGAGTGCTCAGAACCTCATCGCCGTGGGCGACGGACGCAACAGCGCCACCTATGGCTATGGCGACCCCGCACTCGTGCGCACAGCCAACGGACGCATCGTCTGCCTGATGGCTGCCGGCAAGAACGGCTACTTCTCCAGCATGCGCAACATCGGCATCTGCACCAGCGACGACAACGGCGTCACCTGGACACCGGTACGCGAGCTCACCACGAGCAACTTCACCGATGCCACACACAACCTGACCAACCAGCTGGGCTTCTGGAGCATTTTTACTACTTCGGGCAAGGGACTGCTCAAGCGCGACGGAACGGTGATGTTCACCACCAACACGCTGCCTTCTTCCGGCACGTCGACATCCAACTGCGTCATCATCTCGTCGACCGACGAGGGTGAGCACTGGACGCTCGGCCCGGCAACTGCCTATGCCGGCGGCGACGAGTCGAAGCTCGAGGAGATGAACGACGGCTCGCTGCTCATCTCAGTGCGCCAGAGCGGCGCCCGCGGCTTCAACACGGGTAATGCCGACGGCACCGAGTGGGGCACGCAGTGGCGCAACAGCCAGATCACGGCCAACGCCTGCAATGCCGACATCCTCTACTACAGCCGCTCCATCGACAACGAGCGCGACATCATGCTCCACACGTATCTGAAGAACACGGGCTCGCGCCAGAACCTCACACTGGCCATGAGCATCGACCAGGGACAGAACTGGACGGACGTGATGAACATCCAGCCGGGTGGCTGCGCCTACTCCACCATGGTACGCCTCACCAATGGCGACCTCGCCATCCTCTATGAGGACGAGTCCTATTCGGCTGGCAATGGCTACGCCCAGACCTTCCTCACCATCACCGCCGAGCAGATCAAGGAGATGTACGACGCACTGAAGGGCGACACCGAGGACGAGGACTACGAGCGTGCACTGGCGAAGCTCGAGGATGGTGGCGTCTACTACTTCTCCACCAGCTATCTCAACGACGAGCATGTCCGTGGCATCTACTATCTGAAGGCTGACGGCACGCTGACCACCGACGCCAATCAGGCTAAGTACTTCACCTTCCAGAAGACTGCTCTCTCGGGTGGCTTCAAGGCCTACGGCTGGAAGACGGGTCAGTTCACCAACCCGACCAACGCCTCCACCAACACGAAGTACATCCGTACCGACTGGCAGAACCGCAACGACTGGGAGGCTCAGGCCATCCTGCTCAACGAGGAAGGTCTCTATGCCGTCCGTGCCACCAATGCCGCCACGGAGGCTACATGGGGTTCCAACGCCTGGTGGACCACCGACAGCGAGGGCAATGCCACCTACGACCTTGCCGGTGGCAAGCACTTCATCTGGGACATCGTGAAAGTGGGCACCACGCCGACCTTCGACGCTGCCGAGACCTATCGCATCCTCGATGCTAATGAGTGCTACATGGCTGAGGTGGAAAGCGGCAAACTGACAACGGCCTACCTCCTGAAGGACGACTTCGTCATTTCGCCTGTTGCCAACAAAAAAGGCGTGTTTACCCTGCAAGACAAGACGGCAGACAAGTATGTAGGTGCGCCCACAGAAATCGGTTTCTGGACACTGGGCTCAACTGCCGCCGAGTGCCACATCCAAGAAGTTGAGCACGACGGGAAGACGGTTTACATGATTCAGGCTCCATACAACAACCACTTCGACAATGCTGCCGCAGTGTTGAGCGATGCCGCTGGAGTAGAAAACTTCAGCGAAAGCACTGCCGCCTTCGTCATGAGCGACAACGACCTCTCACATGCTCTCTACTGGACCATCCGCACCACCGAGGAGGACATTGCGCTCGGCATCAGTCAGGTAAATACTGACAACAGCGCAGCTACGGCTGTCTTCTCTCCCAACGGCATGCGCCAGCAGCAGCTTCAGCGTGGTCTGAACATTGTCCGCCATTCCAATGGCAAGGTAACGAAGGTCATCCGCAGATAACACTCCGTTATAATACAAAACATCGAAAGGCACGGAACGCATGGGAACAGTGTTAGTGGTTCCGTGCCTTTCGTTATCTCTCAGCTCCTCAACCCTTCTCCGCTCGGCACGCGGGGACACTTTCGTAGCACATCGAAGAAAGAACCATGAACTATCAACTAAAACTCATCCTCCTCTCCTTTTGTCTTATATGCTGCGATGGCATCGCAGCCCAATCCCTCATCAGCGGCACATGGCATGGCCAATTGTCACTCAATTCCATTGACCTTAACCTGGTGTTCCATTTCGACAATGACACCACTTGCACCCTCGACTCCCCCGACCAAGATGCCACAGGAATTAAAGGCACCGTGAAGGAACTCACCTCTGAGAGGGTAAACGTAGTGTTCCCCTTGCTCATGGCTGCCTACGAAGCTGAATTGAAGGAGGGACAACTCGTGGGGACATTCCTCCAACGCGGCTTCAAGCTCCCTCTCACACTCACCCCTGGTGCCCTCGTACGCCAGCGTCCACAAACGCCTCAACCTCCCTTCCCATACGAAACCCACGAGGTAAAGATCGCAGTTCCCTCCCCCTATGGGGGGGAGACGGAAGGGGGCCACACCCTCGCCGGCACCCTCACACTGCCCCCCTCCCTTGGGGAGGGGAAGGGGGTAGGCCTCTGCCTTCTCCTCGTCACGGGCAGTGGTCTGCAAGACCGCGACGAAACACTTTTCGAGCACAAGCCCTTCGCTGTCATTGCCGATTACCTCGCTCGCAACGGCATCGCCACCTTGCGCTATGACGACCGAGGTTTCGGGCAGTCCACTGGCGACCCTGCTCAGTGCACCACCGCCGACTTCGCCGATGATGCTGCTGCCGCCATCGACTACCTCCGCTCTTTGAAAAAGTTCAAGCACATCGGCATACTTGGCCATAGCGAGGGAGGCTCCATTGCCTTCATGCTCGGCGCACGCCAACTGGTCGATGCCATCGTTGCACTCGCTGCACCTGGCATTCAGGGCGACACGTTGATTGTTGAGCAAAGCAACGCTCTGCTTCGTCTCAGAGGAGAACAACCCAACATGAACCGCAAACGACTCCACATGACGATGGCCTTGCAGCCACAAAATCCGTGGTACACCTTCTTCACCTCCTACGACCCTGCAGCCGACATCGCAGCTACACGATGCCCCGTGCTTGCACTCAACGGTTCACTCGACATCCAAGTTCTACCCGAAAGTAATCTCTCTGCCATCAAAAAGCTCTCAACGCTAAACTCCAAACTCTCAACGAAACTATACCCTTCCCTCAACCACCTGTTCCAACACGCCACCACGGGCGCTCCTACCGAGTACGGAATCATCGAGGAGACCATCTCTGAAGAAGTCCTCAGCGACATCGTCACATGGCTTCATAACCTCGGATGGTGACCATCTCAAGCGCCCTCTGCACATTATAACCGCACAAAAAAGCCGAAGGCACGACAGAGCATCATCATTGATCTCTATCGTGCCTTCGGCACTTTTCTTTTTGAACCAGCGCGTAACGCAGCTGCGAAAGAACCCTTGAACCCTTTTAACTGAAGCTCTGCTGCCTTGAACCGTCGCGAAGCGACTCTTGAACTGCTGCACAGCAGCTCAATACGCAGGTCGGTACTTATCTTCGTCCTTATCCTCCATCATCGAGAGGTACGACTGATAGCGGCTCTGTGCTATATAGTGCTCTTCAAGAGCCTTGAGCACGGCACAGCCAGGCTCATGGGTGTGCGTACAATTCGAAAAGCGGCAGTCTTTGGAGAAATGGAATATCTCACGGAAATAGCTCGTCAGTTCCTCCGGTTCCATGTCAAAGGTTCCGAACCCCTTAATCCCTGGCGTATCAATCAGCCATGATGTTCCCCTCCCTACGGGGGAGGGGTTAGGGGTAGGGCTTTCTCCCTCCCTACTGGGGAGGGCCGGGGTAGGGCTTTCTCCCTCCCTACTGGGGAGGGTTGGGGTAGGGCTTGCTCCCTCCCCTTCGGGGAGGGCTGGGGAGAGGTTAATCATCTCCGAGAACGTTGTGGTGTGCATGCCTGTGTTATGGGCATCGCTGATCTCTGCCGTTCGCAGGTTCACCCCTGGCACCAACCGATTGATGAGCGTCGACTTCCCCACTCCACTATTGCCGCTGAGCAGGGTTATCTTCCCTCGCATCAGTTCATAGAGCCTTTCTACCCCCTCACCCGTCTGTGCCGACACGGGCACACAGGTATAGCCGATGTTCTCATAGAGCGTAATAAGCAAGTCCTGGATATGGCGGTCATCTTCGTTGAGCAAATCAAGTTTATTGAACACCAGCACCACAGGCACACGGTAAGCCTCAGCCGAAGCCAGGAAACGGTCGATGAATGTCGTGGAAGTCTCGGGATAGTTTACCGTGACGACGAGGAATGCCTGATCGACATTCGCCGCGATGATATGGCTCTGCTTCGAAAGGTTCGACGACTTACGAATGATATAGTTACGTCGATCCTCAATCTCTGTAATAAACCCAACCATTCGCTCTCCCTTCCCTTCAGGGAGGGGCTGGGGGTAGGCTTTTACCCGATCCCCCACAGCCACGGGATTGGTGCTACGGATACCTTTTAAGCGAAAATTACCCTTCACCTTGCAGTCAACGACCTGTCCATCGTCCGTCAGGACGGTGTACCAGCTTCCCGTATTCTTAATGACGAGTCCTTTCATAAGTTCAATGCTGCTACGCAGCAGTTCAAAAGTCGCCTTGCGACGTTCAATGCGACAGGGTCGCAGTTCAACGGCCTATGGCCAGTTCAATATCGTTCAAAGCGACATCGTCGCGGTTCGACGGCGAAAGGCCCTAACCCTTTGAACGTTGCGAAGCAGCATTGAACCGCGACGAAGTCGCACTTAAACCGTCGCAAAGCGACTTTGAACGCGCCACAGGCGCACCTCTATACCGTCATGATCTCCTTCTGCTTGGCAGCAAGAAGATCATCGAGTTTCTTGATGTACTTATCGTGAATCTTCTGCAACTCCAGTTCGGCATCTTTCTCGTTGTCTTCCGACAGACCATCCTTAATGGCCTTCTTCAGCTTTTCCTTGATTTCGCCGCGCACGTTGCGCACCTCCACCTTGGCCTTCTCACCAATCTTGTTGCATTGCTTCACCAACTCCTTACGACGCTCCTCCGTAGGCTGAGGAATGCCCAGACGGATTACCTCACCGTTGTTCTCAGGAGTAATACCCACGTCACTGTCCATGATGGCCTTCTCAATGTCACGGATAGCCTTCTTGTCCCACGGACGGATGGCAATCGTGCGAGCATCGGGGCACGACACATTAGCGACTTGGTTCAGGGGTACCATCGAACCATAACTATTCACGCGTACGCCATCGAGGATGGCAACGTTGGCACGACCGGCACGCACGCGGTTGAGCGATTCCTCAAGGAACATCGCAGCCATCTCCATGCGCTCCTCGGCGCCAGCCAATGTTTGCTTTACGTCTATCATAATTTCTGTCTATTTAGGTTTTTACATTTCAATTCAAAACGCAAAGATAGTGTTTGTTCTCCAAACTACCAAATATTCTTAGACAAAATTTCAGCTATCTTCTCGAGATACATTGCATCCACCTCATCAAAGGTATTCAGCTCCGTGCTGTCGATATCGATGACGCCCCATACTTCTTTTTCGTCATCCCCATCGGTCTGCACGAATATCGGCACCACAATCTCTGAACGGCTCAGCGACGAGCACGCAATATGTCCTGGGAACTCCTCGACGTCAGGCACCACCAGCGTCTTCCGCTCTTTCCATGCCGAGCCGCACACGCCCTTCCCATAAGGAATCTCATAGCATGCCACCGTACCCTGGAAAGGACCGAGAAGAAGCCTACCCCCAGCCCCTCCCTGAAGGGAGGGGAGATCGACTGTATAAAATCCAACCCAAAAGTATTCCTCTGGGAACATGCTCTTCATGGCTGCCGACACATTCGCCAGCACCCCCACGACATTCGTCTCGCCGTCCACGAGGCTCTCCACCTGCTTACACAGCAGTTCATACTTTTCTCGTTTTTCCATATAATTATTTATGCAACGACATAGCAGATGGCACAGAATCGGCCTGCAAGGCCAGCGCCACACAGCCCAGGGCAACGCCCTGGGAGATAGGGTGACATAAAAGGAAATTGCGCCCTACAGGGGCAGAATCATCAAACGTGTCCTAAAGATGTTCTTTCTACGCTTTGCTACGTGCACGAACTTGTTCGCTTTCGTAACAGCGTGGTGAAAGAAAGCGTCTCCATCGTCGCCGAGCTGCCCCTTTGGGGCGTCTTGTGCCATCACCAACATCATTGCCAATTTAATAATCAAAATGCCCCGAAGGGGCTTAATCACATAGCCCAGGGCAACGCCCTGGGTGATTGCCAACCACGTATTACCTGCGCCCTGCAAGGGCAACACCATTATCAATCACTAAACACAAACCTATCGTCATACTCAATCCCATACAGTTTCAAAAATTGCAAATATTCATCATGAAACGACAATTTCCGATGATGCTCTTGTTGATTTTCCACATACTGAATAGTTTTATCAACAACCGACTGACTAACAGAAAATGCCGCATATCCACCTTGCCACGCAAAATCATGATACTTGGGATTGAACGTCTTTATCCATCTGCTACTATTTCGTTTCATCTCCTCAACCAAATGAGAAACGGTCTGATTCCGTGACAATAGACACACCACATGGACATGATCTGAAACGCCTCCAACACGTATCGATTGGCAACCAGCAACATTTATAAGATGCCCAATATAGCTATGCACATGTTCAAGATCTTGCTCATCAATATTCGGGCTACAGGTCTTAACATGAAAGATGATATGAAGATAGATTTTGCAAAGAGATTGTGCCATTGAGTTTTCAATGATTTTGCCCTTGCAGGGCGCAATGAATAATTGTACATATACCCCCAGGGCGTTGCCCTGGGCTATGCGGAATTTGACCTTTCAGGCCAAATGTTTCTTGAAGCGCATTGAACCCCTTGAACCGCCCAAAGGGCAATTTATCTCCGCAAAGCGGCTTTCACCTCTCCGCCCGCATCGGGTTGTTCAGGAAGTCCTCGTACGCCAGGCGAATGCCATCTTCCAACTCCGTCTTGTACGTCCAGCCGAGGGCTGTAGCCTTCGACACGTCGAGCAACTTCCTCGGCGTACCATTCGGGCGTGTTGTGTCCCAAAGGATAGCGCCCTCGTAGCCGACGACCTTCGCCACCAGTTCCGTCAGCGCCTTGATGGTCAACTCCTTACCCGTTCCGGCGTTCACAGTCTCATTGCCCGAGTAGTTATTCATCAAGAATACGCACAGGTTCGCCAAATCGTCTACGTACAGGAACTCCCTCAACGGTGATCCGTCGCCCCAGCACGTCACCTCCTTCAGTCCAGCCACCTTCGCCTCGTGGAAGCGACGGATCAGAGCCGGCAGCACATGGCTATGCTCAGGATGGTAGTTGTCGTTCGGTCCGTAGAGGTTCGTCGGCATCACCGAGATATAGTCTGTCCCATACTGCCTGTTCAGGAACTCGCAGTATTTCAGTCCCGAGATCTTCGCCAGCGCATACGCCTCGTTGGTCTTCTCCAGTTCGCCCGTCAGCAGACAACTCTCCGTCATCGGCTGTGGAGCCATGCGCGGATAGATACAACTACTGCCCAAGAACTCCAGTTTCTTGCAGCCGTTTTTCCATGCGGCATGGATGACGTTCATCTCCAACACCATGTTCTCATACATGAAGTCCGCCAAGGCATTCTGGTTAGCCACAATGCCGCCAACCTTTGCGGCAGCCAGGAACACATACTCCGGCTTCTCCTCTGCAAAGAACGCCTCCACAGCCTCCTGCCGTGTCAGGTCCAATTCCTTGTGTGTCCTCGTCACAATATTCGTGTATCCCTGCCTTTGCAGTTCCCGCACGATGGCCGATCCCACCATTCCCCGGTGCCCGGCAACATATATCTTTGAACTATGTTCCATACTTCAAAATAGTTGATAGTTGATAGTTTAGAGTTTAGAGTCAGTTAAATGAGTTGAGAGTAGAAAGTTCTTGCCCATCCATACTTCGCAACGATCATTAAGCAAAGAGAGTAGAAAGGCTTAGTGCCCAGGGGCAGTTGAATCAATTGACGTCTTGTAAGTTTTTTGTAGTCCTGAAAGTAAGCGTGCCACCTCTTCAATAAGCTGGTCCATGCTCAGACGATCTTCGAAGCATATATAGCCAAGCTCTTCAGCTATCTCAAACTGTGATGAAACTTCCATGAGAGAGCCATAGGCCATTTCAATGAAGTGCGATTTGTCTTTGACAGAATAACGGTTTACACCTTCAGCAATATTGGAAGTAACCGATATTGTAGCTCTTCTAAGCTGATCGCACATAGCATAACGTTCTTCCGCCGGAAATTTCTTCAACAGCTTATAAGTCCTCTTGACCACCTCCCTTGCCTTTTGATAAGCAATCAACTTCCTATATCCAAACACTTCCATACTTATTGCTCTTTAAACTCTAAACTCTAAACTATATAACTGTCTCTAAACTCTAAACACTAAACTCTAAACTATATAACTGTCTCTAAACTCTAAACACTAAACTCTAAACTAAAAACTGTCTCTAAACTCTAAACTCCAAACACTACACCCTAACTCTTGTAGAGTTTCCGGACCTTGCCCATGTCATGCTCTACCATGATCCTCACCAGCTCCGGGAAACTGGTCTTTCTAGGATTCCAGCCAAGCTTCGTGCGGGCCTTCGTCGGATCACCGAGCAGCTGGTCCACTTCTGCCGGACGGAAGTACTTCGGATCTACCTCCACCAGCACCTTACCAGTCTTTACGTCGATGCCTTTCTCGTCGACACCCTCGCCTTCCCAGCGTAGGTCGATACCCGTCTCCTTGAATGCCAGTGTGCAGAACTCCCTTACCGTGTGATACTCACCCGTGGCAATCACGTAGTCCTCAGGCTGCTCCTGTTGCAGCATCAGCCACATGCACTCCACGTAGTCCTTTGCATAGCCCCAGTCGCGCAGCGAGTTCAGGTTACCCAGATACAACTTATCTTGATAGCCCTGTGCGATACGTGCTGCAGCCAGCGTGATCTTTCGTGTCACGAACGTCTCACCGCGTCGCTCACTCTCGTGGTTGAACAGGATGCCGTTGCAACAGTACATGCCATAGCTCTCACGGTAGTTCTTCATGATCCAGAAGCCATAGAGCTTCGCCACACCATACGGGCTACGCGGATAGAACGGCGTCGTCTCCTTCTGCGGTACCTCCTGCACCAGTCCGAACAACTCCGACGTCGAAGCCTGGTAGATGCGGCACTCCTTGGCCAGTCCTGCTATGCGCACAGCTTCCAACAGCCTCAGCACACCCATCGCATCGGCATCTGCCGTGAACTCCGGCACGTCGAACGACACCTTCACATGGCTCTGAGCAGCAAGGTTATAGATCTCCGTCGGCTTCACCTCGCTGATAATACGGATCAGCGAACTCGAGTCGGTCATGTCACCCCAGTGCAGGTTCACCAGACGTTTCTTCTTCATGTCGCGCACCCACTCATCCAGATACAGATGCTCAATGCGTCCCGTGTTGAACGACGAACTCCTACGCAGGATGCCATGCACCTCGTAGCCTTTCTCAATTAAAAACTCAGCCAGAAACGATCCGTCCTGGCCCGTTATGCCTGTTATCAAGGCAACATTTCTCTTTTCCATTAAAATATATTGTTTCTAGTTTCTCGTTCCAAGTTCCAAATTTCAAGTTCCGTATTTATCACCGTTTTCTATTCCGAAAACAACCAAGACCACGAAACTTCCTAAAACTCTTTATTATTCTCACACAGATCTAAACCATCTAAACAGATTTTATTCTATTCCAAAAACATCCCAGAAACACGAAATACCCGAAAAGAATTATGAAAAGGATAAAGAGTTTCTTCGAAACGGCTGCACAAACAGTTTTGCTGATTAACAATCTCGTTTGATTAAGGCAGCACAACATGTTTGCAAGGCTTTATAAAGCCGCATCCTTTTCAGAATTCCCTGAAATCTGTGAGATCCGTGCAATCTGTGGGCAAAAACCAAACTCTTGTTTTGAACACGAATCACTCGAATCATCTATTCACTTTCAGATGGCAGATCATCTAAACGGATTATATTATATTCCAAAAATATCGAAAAAAACAAATACCCGAAAAGAATGATGAAAAGGATAAAGAGTTTCTTCGAAACGGCTGCACAAACAGTTTTGCTGATTAACAAACTCGTTTGATTAACTCAGCACAACATGTTTGCAAGGCTTTCTAAAGCCGCATCCTTTTCAGAATTCCCTGAAATCTGTGAGATCCGTGTCTGTCACCCCTACGTGGCTCCCTCCCTTTTTGGGGAGGGTCGAGGTGGGGCCTATCACTCTCTTCCTCACCGACCACGCAGCCATCGCAGGGAACGTCCAAAGCAACTCCTTCGGAGCCAGCGGGAAGAACCTCATCGTCTGGTGTACCACCAGCGAGGCCGTCTTCAGCGTATGCATCACGCTCACGTGATGTCCTCCCACCTTCTTGTCCAATTCCAGACTCTTTCCCCTCATCTTCTGAAAGTTCTTGTTCAGCCTCTCCACCCATCGGCGATCATTATCACTCAATGCAAACGGGAAAGCCTCTTCGGGCAGCCCCAACCTCTCGACGAGCCAGGCACCAATGGCCAGATAGGCGCGCCACATGCCCAATCCTCGCAGATGTTTCTCCAGTTCCTCCTTCTTGATATCGTTCCGAAAGCGATGCAACACCATCGCCCAGTCACACAGCTGTTTCAAACTGCAGCCCGATGTGAAGTGTCCGAACAGATGGGTAAAGATATACAGTGCATCCAATGTCGGCGACAAGGTTTTTACTTCTGTCTCATCGATGGCCACTGTGCAGGGATCCTCCTCCAATGCCTTGTCGATAAACGAATCCCAGTACCTCCGGTGACTCGGCGCACTGAGCAGCATCATGTCCGAGTGCATCTCGAACTCAACACCCTTCACCTCGAAGTTATCATGTCGCTCACTCCAGTTATGGTGCATCGTTACGCCCAGGCGCTCCTCGATCACCCTCTGCACCTCTGCAAACGAGTCCTTCGGACAGTAGAAGTCGATGTCGCCACAGCTACGCATCATCGGATGTGGATACAGCGCAGCCATCGTCTGTCCTTTCATCACGACGTACTTCAGGTTACGTCGGTTCAGGAATCCGGCAAACCGTGCCACCTTTCGGTTCATCTCGCGGCTCTTCAGCTCATGCAGCCTCGTCACAGTGCACACGTCCACCGTCTTCAGTGCCCCTATTGGCAAGTCGTTCGCCAGAATGGCATTTGCCACCAGTCCGCCCACGCCCTGCTCCTCCGCCATCGCCAGAATCCCGTCGATGTCGTCCGCTGCAATCTCGCAAGCCAGCGGCTCTCCCCACAGCTCGCACCTCAACAGCGCTAATATCTTCTCAAATGTTTTCATCTTTATATCTCACACCGAAAGCACAGATATCACAGAAATTTCTTTCATCGACTTTCACTCCACCAAACAGTTTTTCCGTGATTTCCGTGTGACACCCTCTTTTATCTCACACTGAGACATTGTTAATATTTCACACAGAAAGCACAGATACCACGGAAATAATTTTTGTTCTCTCTCAAGAGTCTTCCAAATAAAAACAACTCATCATCTAAAAGAATTATCTTTATTTGCGTTTCTGTGATTTCCGTGGTTTCCGTGTGACCTTAATTGATTGATCTCACACCGAAAACACAGATATCACAGAAACAATCTTTAGTTCTCCCGCAAGAGCCTTCCAAATATAACCAACTTATCAGTTGTAATGTAAGAATTATCCTTATTCGCCTTTCCGTGATTTCCGTGGTTTCCGTGTGACATTAATTGATTGATCTCACACTGAGACATTGTTAATATTTCACACAGAAAGCACAGATACCACGGAAATAATCTTTAGTTCTCCCGCGAGAGCCTTCCAAATATAACCAACTTATCAGTTGTAAGAATTATCCTTATTAGCCTTTCCGTGGTTTCCGTGGTTTCCGTGTGACATTAATTGATTGATCTCACACCGAAAACACAGATATCACAGAAACAATCTTTAGTTCTCCCGCAAGAGCCTTCCAAATATAACCAACTTATCAGTTGTAAATCTCACACTGAAAGCACAGATATCATAGAAACAATCTATAGTTCTCCCGCAAGAGCCTTCAAATATAACCAACTTATCAGTTGTAAGAATTATCCTTATTCGCCTTTCCGTGATTTCCGTGGTTTCCGTGTGACCTTAATCACTCAATTGCACCCTTGATGCATGCAACGATATACCTCACGTCCTCATCTGTCACCATCGGGCCACTTGGCAGGCACATGCCCACCTTGAACAATTCCTCGCTCACCCCATTGATATACGCCACACTCGTCGCCGACGTCTGTCGCACAACACCATTTCCCATATCTTCTACAAAGATAGGAGTCCCCATACTGGGGGGATTTAGGGGGGCTTTGTACACTGGCTGACAATGCATAGGCTTCCACAGCGGACGAGCCTCAATCTGTGCCTCATCCAACAACACCCGCAGAGCCTCCACATTGTCATTCGGTTGACAATCAGTTGTTGCGCTCTCTGCCATGTGAATAACACCTGCTGCACCACCCACGGCACCCTTCACAATCGTCTTATATGCATTCTCCTGCCCTTTAATCCTCACAGAAGGGTCTATCGTAATAGTACACAGCCAGAAATTAGAGTCATAACGACTGTCAGGATTCCCGTGCACCTCTATTCCCGGTACATCCTTCAGCAGTTCCTCATACAACTTCTGCACATGCTTATGATGTGTAATGTGATCCTCCAGCACCGTCATCTGTCCACGGCCGATACCTGCACAGATATTCGACATGCGGTAGTTATACCCAATTTTCTCATGTTGGTAGTATGGATAACTCTCACGATACTGTGTGGCATACATCATGATCTCCCGCCATTCATCCTCATTGGCAGTAATCAATGCACCGCCACCGGAAGTCGTAATCATCTTGTTGCCATTAAACGACAAAACACCCGATTTACCAAACGTACCCAACACCTGTCCGTTCCAGCGGCTGCCGAAGCCTTCCGCAGCATCCTCCACCACAGGAATCTCATACCTGTTGGCAATCTCCATGATACGATCTATCTGATACGGCATGCCATACAACGCCACAGGAACAATAGCAGCAGGTTTCTTTCCTGTCACTGCAATTCTGTCCTTGATAGCCATCTCCATCAGCTCTGGATCCATGTTCCATGAATTCTTCTCGGAATCCACGAACACCGGTGTCGCACCTAGATACGTAATGGGGTGAGAAGAAGCACAGAATGTAAAAGACTGAACGATAACTTCATCGCCCGCCTTCACACCTGCAGCCAATAGTCCTAAGTGCACCGCTGCCGTACCACTCGACAACGCCACCACCCTCTTTTCCCCCCTCCCTACTGGGGAGGGGTCGGGGGTAGGTTTTTCTCCCTCCCTACCGGGGAGGGTTAAGGTGGGGCTTACAAACTCTTCAAGATCTTTTTCAAACCCATTCACATTCGGCCCGAGGGGCACCACCCAGTTCGTGTCAAACGCCTCTTTCACATATTTCTGCTCCATGCCATTCTCCGACATGTGAGCCAAACAAAGATATATTCTTTTTCTTTCTGCCATATTATTATATTGTGTTTTTATTTTTTTCAGCTGCGATGTCAAGGTTATACTTTTTCAAAAAAAGTATCTGGTTTCTCAGAATTGAAGATTTCATTGCAGTACATCACCGTCACAAGGTTCTCTGTTTCTGA
Source organism: uncultured Prevotellaceae bacterium (assembly GCA_902774815.1). Lineage (GTDB taxonomy): Bacteria > Bacteroidota > Bacteroidia > Bacteroidales > Bacteroidaceae > Prevotella. The sequence continues at coordinate 154,581 of CACYJV010000005.1, forward strand.
GAGGTTAATGATATTATGGGTATAGCCTGGCAACATGTGGACACACTGAATGTTGTCACCTGAGACAAACCAACAGCCCCCCTCTGATCCCCCCTCAAGGGGGAGGTACTTAAGAGCATTGCGGATGATGGTCATGGTTTCTTCTGGGGCTGCAAGCACTTCGTTGTTGGTGAAGCGCAAGACGGAGAACCCCTTTGACTGTAGGAAGTTTGTACGCCACCTGTCCATCACCTGCTGTTCGGGACTATTATGATATTCTCCATCAACTTCAATGATCAGTTGCTTTTTTAAACAAACGAAGTCGGCTATGTAGTCGCCAATAACGTATTGTCTGCGGAACTTAGCATCAAGGTTCTTACCTCTGAGCATCTCCCACAAAGCAGCTTCGGCCTCAGTAGGCTTCTTACGCATACGGTCGGCATGCTCCTTTAACTGCTCATACAAGCTCGGATCGGCTGTCCTCCACGGCTTATCTCCTCCCCTTGAGGGGGAGGTTGGGAGGGGGCTAACTCCCCTTGAGGGGGAGGTTGGGAGGGGGCTAACTCCCCTTGAGGGGGAGGTTGGGAGGGGGCTGATTGCTCTCATCTGTATCAGTCCATGTCCGCTGACAACAATGAAGAACTCCCATTTTGTGTTGTGCCAATGCTGGCCTTTCGTAATACCTGGCTTCGAGATGTTAATGCTCACCTGTCCGCAGTTCAACGTATGAACCAGTTCCGTAAACGAACCACGGTTGTCAACGTTCATCTTCAGCGGAAACGCCACCTTCTCCTTCGGCAGATAACTCAAATAGGTTGAATACAGTTTCTTCTCGAACGAATTGAAAGGGATTTCTGGTATCAACAACGTCTTCGGCTGTTCAGCAAACTCATGCAAAAGCTCCACAATACGCCCTAATGTCACCTTGTGAGTCACAGGGACGTAGCAATAGCGTCCATCCTCTTTCGGTAACACCTCCAAGCCATCGAACTCACATTGATGAGCCTTGCCTTCGAGACTAGCTATCATCTCGTCAACTAGATCGTCGATGTAGAGCAGTTCCAATTCCACGCTGGGGTCATTCACCTGGATGGGCAAGTCATTGGCTATGTTGTTGCAGAACGTGGCCACCGCCGAGTTGTAGTTCGGACGGCACCACTTACCAAACAGGTTCGGAAAACGATAGATGAGCACTTTCGCACCAGTTTCTTCCTGGTATTTCAAGAATAAGTCTTCACCCGCCTTCTTTGAACGGCCATACTCAGAATTGCCGAAGCGTCCTGTCAGCGAAGCCTGCTGCGAGCTGGACAACATCACGGGGCATGTGTTATGGTGCTTCTTCAGCGTCTCGAGCAGGGTGCTGGCAAAGCCGAAGTTGCCCTGCATGAACTCTTCCTGGTTCTGCGGACGGTTCACGCCGGCGAGGTTGAACACGAAGTCGGCATCCCGGCACCAGGCATCGAGCTCCTCGGGAGTATTCCCAAGGTCATACTCGTAGATCTCTTCAATGTCAAGCTCAGGAAACCGTCTGTCCTTGCCGTCTTTGATGTTCCGTAAATTGGCACAAAGGTTTTTGCCGACAAAACCTTTTGCACCGGTAATTAATATCTTCATATCGTTAGCTTAATTGCTTAATTGTTTAGTCGCTTAGTAGATTGTCCTGCCAGTTTTTCAGTATAAGAGTTACTGAGACCATTTATCATCTTTGCTACCGCATCGATTGAAGGCTTTATAGTCTCTACACACTCTTCTGTAATATAAGTAAGTTCAATGGCTATAAGCAGTTGGTTATAAGTTTCCATCAGTGAACCATAGGCTATTTCCAAAAAATGAATTTGCTCCTTCAGCGACTTACGTCCGCTTCCTTCAGCAATATTAGATGGAACAGAGACAACCGCTCTGCGGATTTGGTCACAAAGGGCGTACTTCTCAAACTTAGGAAATTCATCCAGCAAGTGGTAGACATCAACCACCAGTTTCTTGGCTTCCTGCCACACTTTCAGTTTCTGAAAAGAATATTCAATCCCAACCATCTCCATTAACCCATTAACCTACTAACCTACTAACCTATCTAACCTACTAACCTAAAACTTCCTCCAAACCATCTTATTTACTATTCCAACGTAACTCTGTATGATTTTCACTACCTTCGTAGAGACATTCTCCTCCACGTAGTCTGGTACGGGAATGCCATAGTCGCCATTTTGATTCATCTCTACAGCCGTATCTACAGCCTGTAGCAGCGAAGTCTCATCAATGCCGGCAATGATAAAGCAGGCCTTGTCCAATGCCTCCGGGCGCTCAGTGCTGGTACGGATACAGATTGCAGGGAAGGGATGACCGACACTTGTGAAGAAACTGCTCTCCTCAGGCAACGTACCGCTATCGCTGACCACGGCAAAAGCATTCATCTGCAGACAGTTGTAATCATGGAATCCCAATGGCTCGTGCTGAATCACACGCTCATCGAGTTTGAATCCCGTCTGCTCCAGACGCTTCCTAGAACGTGGATGGCAGCTATACAGAATCGGCATGTCGTATTTTGCCGCCATCTTGTTGATAGCGGTAAACAACGACAGGAAGTTCTTCTCCGTATCGATATTTTCCTCACGATGAGCCGACAGCAGAATGTACTTATGCGGCTCAAGCCGCAGTTGAGAGTTGAGTGTTGAGAGTTGAGAGTTGATTTTCTCGAACACATTACTACTTTCTATCTCCTTCAGGTTCTCATGCAACACCTCAGCCATCGGCGATCCTGTCACATACGTACGCTCTTTGGGCAGACCACAATCTGCCAGATAGCGGCGTGCATGTTCCGAATAGGCCATGTTCACATCTGAGATGATGTCGACAATTCGACGGTTTGTCTCCTCTGGCAGGCACTCGTCCTTGCATCTGTTACCAGCCTCCATGTGGAAGATGGGAATGTGCAGTCGCTTTGCACCTATCACGCTCAGACACGAATTGGTATCACCCAGCACCAGAACGGCATCGGGCTTTGTCTCCACCATCACCTTATACGACTTGTCGATGATGTTTCCCATGGTAGCACCCAGATCATCACCCACAGCCTCCATATAGATGTCTGGATCGGCAAGCTTCAAATCCTTGAAGAACACCCCATTGAGGTTGTAGTCGTAGTTCTGACCTGTATGCGCCAGCAATGTATCGAAATACTTCCTACACTTGTTAATCACAGCTGCCAGACGAATAATCTCCGGTCGTGTTCCCACGATGATTAGCAGCTTCAGTTTTCCATTATTCCTAAAATGTTTTACTTCCATATTTATACTTTTTTTATCAAGAATTTGAGAATTAAAGAATTATCTTCATGCAAATGAATTGACAAGAATTCGTCGCAAGCGACGAGAATAATTCCCACTCATGCAAAGAACAATTCTCTAATTCTTAACTTTATATTATCCTATTTCAGCCTTGTCACGATAATGCCACTCATTCGGGAACCATTTATACTCCAAGCTCGCAGAACCGAAATTTAACAACAAGCCTAATTTGTGATTACTCACATGCAAATAGTTGATAACCTGAGATTCAAATTCTCCTAACAATTCTGAAACAGCCTTTATCTCTACTCCTATCTTATCCTCTATCAGAAAGTCATAATAAAAATCATGTTCAAGTTCAACACCATGAAACACAAGACTTATATGCTTTTCCCGTTCGCATTTTATATTATTCTCTTTTAAGAGTATCTCAAAAGCATCTTGATATACTTTCTCTTTGAATCCGCAACCCATTTCACGATGCAATTGCATCGCAATTCCAAGAATCTTCTTACTAAGTTCAGGATAAAGTAATGCCATTTGAAACAATTCTCTAATTCTCTAATTCTTGATTTATACTAAATTAGAAATACCTCTTAGCTCATTCTGAATGTATTCGAGGCTCGCAATCTTCTCCTTCGTCTCTTCAAGGTTTAGCCGGCGAGTATTATCCGAGTTAAACTCCTCGATGGTAGCCCGCTTTACATCACCCTCCTTGAAATACTTATCGTAGTTCAGGTCACGGTTATCAGCTGGCACACGGTAGAAGTTCCCCATATCTTCAGCCTTCGCACACTCCTCCTTTGTCAGGAGCGTCTCGTACATCTTCTCACCATGACGAATGCCTATCACCTTGATGTCCTCCTTCCGTCCACCAAACAACTCGCACACAGCCTCAGCCTGTGTCTGAATGGTACATGCCGGAGCCTTCTGCACCAGAATATCACCATTCTGCCCATGTTCAAAGGCAAAGAGCACCAGGTCCACGGCCTCTTCCAGCGACATGATGAAACGCGTCATCTTCGGCTCAGTCAGCGTGATAGGTGCTCCCTCCCGAATCTGGTCTATCCACAGGGGGATCACCGAGCCACGTGAACACATCACGTTACCATAGCGGGTGCAACAGATACGCGTGTCACCGCTATAGCGTGACTTCGCCACGGCAATCTTCTCCTCTATCGCCTTCGTGATACCCATGGCATTGATCGGATAGGCCGCCTTGTCCGTCGACAGGCAGATGACGCACTTCACATGGTTTTCGATGGCTGCCGTGAGCACATTATCTGTACCAATCACGTTTGTGCGTACAGCCTCCATCGGGAAAAACTCACACGATGGCACCTGCTTCAGGGCGGCAGCATGGAAGATGTAATCTACGCCAGGCATCGCCGAGCGACAGGACTCCAGCGAGCGCACATCGCCAATATAAAACTTGATCTTATGTGCAACGTCAGGATACTTCGCCTGATATTCGTGACGCATATCGTCCTGTTTTTTCTCGTCTCTCGAGAAGATTCTGATTTCTCTGATATCAGACTCCAGGAAACGGCGCAGCACGGCATTACCGAAACTTCCCGTTCCACCTGTTATTAGGAGGGTTTTATTCTTAAATACTGACATAATATTGAATTTTAGTTTTTATCCTTGCATTATAGCCGTCCCTTATCAAGGGACTCTAAATGTCCTTAAATACACTTATATCTAATACTATTATAGTTTCAAATTTATCGCAGTTTCATTTTATTCAGAAAACATCTAAGACCACGAAACGCCCAAAAATTCTATATCATTCTCACACAGATCTAAACCATCTAAACAGATTATATTATATTCCGAAAATATCGAAAAAACTAAATACCCCAAAAAGAATGATGAAAAGGATAAAGAGTTTCTTCGAAACGACTGCACAAACAGTTCTGCTGATTAACAAACGAGTTTGATTAACTCAGCAAAACATGTTTGTAAGGCTTTATAAAGCCGCATCCTTTTCAGAAATCCCTGAAATCTGTGAGATCTGTGAGATCCGTGTGAGGAAACCTATTACCAACCTATTACCTATAACCTATTACCTACAGCACGTCTTCTGGACGCTGCGGCTCATACGCTCCATCCTTAGCCTCCAACAACACCGTTCCACTCTCCAGGCATTTCAGGCTATGCCACTGGCCAGCCTCTATGTTCAGTACAACACCCCCCGGCACCATGTCAATCGTATCCATGAGGTTGCCATCCTCGTCATAGAAATACTCCTCAAAGTGTCCACGAACGCATACGCAAGTCTCCGATGTACTCTTATGTCGGTGTATAGGCATCACCGTTCCTGGCTCCAGCGCATTTAGCATGCGCTGCGACTGGTCATCAGGTGTATTTCTCAAATCCAGATTCGCCCTCAACCTTTCCGATGCTTTTGCTCTCGCAGTCAGTTCATCCAATATTGCTTGTGTTATAACCATATACCTTTCTTCAAATCACCTCTCCAGCGTACTCCATCTGTTTCCCCAGCACCGTACAGACAATCATCTGAATATCCTTCCAGAACGAGTAGTGTTCGTAGTAAAATCTATTCAGTCTCACCTTATCCGGATAAATTATATTGTCATTATACCACACCGCCAACTCCTCCTTGGCTAAGTCTTTTGGCAAATTATCAATTATCAATTCTCCATTTTCAATTTCGCGAACTTTGTTCGCGATCATCTCGTCCTCCAGCCTATACTTCAGCGTCGCTGGCCCAGTAATTCCCGGCCGCAGCTTCAGAATCACCCTGTCCTCTCCCTCCAGTTTATCTGCATACCCTGGCACATCAGGCCGAGGCCCCACAAACGACATATTGCCGATGAGTACATCCCACAATTCCGGCAGCTCATCTATCTTATAATGACGCAACTTCGCCCCGAACGGCGTGATGCGAGCATCCCCCGCCACGCTCACCGTTGACCATCCCATACTCCCCTTCCCTTCAGGGGAAAGGCTACGGGTAGGCGACGGAACGTCGGGAATGAGACTATCTCCCTCTCCTTCGGGGAGGGCAGGGGCGTTTTTGTTCTCCCTCCCTACGGGGGAGGGCTGGGGTGGGGCTTTCATCGTGCGGAACTTATGGCAGTTAAACAACCTTCCATCCTTCCCTACCCTCTTCTGCACAAAGAACACCGGTCCGCCCGGCATCTTTATCTTTATCAATATCGCAACAACAATAAGTACTGGCCACAAGAAGAACAGACCAATGAATGAAACGACACGATCAAAAAGGAACTTCACCACCATTTATTATTATAAAATTTTGTATCAGATTTTTTAAGATTTCTCGCGAAGCGATTCCTCAGGTCAAGGCAAAACCTCCAGATACACCTCATTCCCAGGCATTTCCTTGACCACCCTCACATTGCTGGCTGATATGGCGGAGCGGTACGAGGCCACGTTGTCTTTCGACACCGTCTCGAAGAGGCGCAAGCCTATTCCGAAGCCCACCTCATTCAGGATCCTGTTCATGGCCGTTCCCAATCCCTTCCCACGGTAATCAATGTCCACCATACGCCCACGGAACCCCTGTCCATGGAAGAAGCAGCGATTGAAGCAATAGCCTGCTATCCGCTTGTTCGTTTTATCCAACAGCACATAACCTAAGAACGCCCCATTCTTCTGCAGTCGCCGGATGCTTTTCTCATCAAAACCATGCGGATGGAAATAAGTATAAGCCTCCTCCGGCTGGCGTTTGAAGAAATCCACCAGCTTTTCTGTAGGGACATCCTTGATGGGAACATATCATACCCATCCGGAACCATCGTGAAGACAAATCTCTTCAATCGTTTTCCGTACCTCAGCGAGAACAGTACTCCATTCATCCATTCAATGATATTCCACAGCCAGCTGAGTTTATCTCTTAGTATATGTGCGATTTTGTATAACATTCTTTTAAGGGGCTTCTATCTCAAGCTCCCGCTACATTCTCTTGTGCCAGACGCTCCTATCAGCTGAAATGCCATCAGCGAGATGCTGAAGGTCAGCACTCGCTTAAAAAAGTTTTTAGACATAATCTTTAGTTTTAACTACACTCCTCAAGAATACTCACAATCTGCTCTTCCCGTGCTGCATATCCTTCACCTCTGAGGTAAAGGAGCAATGCTTTCAATGTCGCAATCTCCCCCACACTGTCCAGGTCTCTGAACAATGCTTTGAATCGGTCGTCCTTGTCAGAACCAACCTTTTTGGTCAGTTTTTTCAAAGAATCCAGTGTGTCAGGCAAGTTGTATGCGCTCAAAGAGACACCAGCCTTGTGTGCCTCGTCAAGGATAAAGTCTTCCACAGCCTTGTGGATGGTAATGATGTAATGGGGCCGTTCATCGCTCTTGTAAACACTAAGATGCTGCAACCCCGCCACTTTACGGAACTTCTCCAGATACCCCGGGGTGACTTTGTCGGCATCAATCACGCCTATGGCGAACCGGTTGGCCAACTGTTTCTCCATCACCCCTGTCACTCGCGTACATCCCTTCTGATGGTTCACGCCAATGCCACCGAGCAGGCTGGAGATAAGGTTCGTATCCACATAACACTCGGGTATAACGCTCAAATCTTTCTCCATCACCCCATAAACGTTTCGTAGTTAAAGAACACGTCCACGCCGTAGTCGTACATCTGCTGCAAGTCATCATCACTCGCAGCCCTGATGACTGACATCCCTTCATCGCCCACAGGAGCAGCAATGAAAAGTTTATAGTCACGCTGAGGCCGTTCCAGAAAACAGTTAACCACATACGGGCTGTGCGTTGCAACAAACATCGAGTTCCTGCGGAAGCGGTCTGTCGACATCTCAATCAACCATTCCATAAGCTGCACCTGCGTGGGCGGGAAAAGGTTGTTTTCGGGCTCCTCAAGGAAGATGTCGCTCCTCTTGGTATTCACAAAATTACGGTAAGTCAGGGCGAGCTTCCGCATTTCAGCACTTCCCACCACAGCCCTTCGCTTATCGCCAAACTCCACGACATACTGCAACTGTGCTATCGACTCCATCACCTCTTTGTCCACCTTGCCTTGTGCAAGTTTGTCTATCAGCAGATGCAGGAGCCTCTCATTCTCCGCCTTAGAGGCATAGCTGCTCTTCCTGTTTGTGTTATACTGGCCGATGCGCAGATAACTGAGGTGAACAAACAGCGGAACCAGCGACTGGAACCCGCTAGAAGTCTCCGATAGGAGCAAGTCCTTCCCGTTTTTCAGCCTCACGATGTCCGAGTCACTCTCTTTCTTATATGAGTACTGCACACCTGTTGAAAGAATGTCAAGACCTTTCCTACGTGATTTCCGGGCCTCGTCCCATCCGGAGAAATACTCCAGAAGCGAATCATTCACGTCCACTTTAGTCCAGTTGGAGATGGTTGCGATAAGATTCCTTTCCGACGGGATATAGGAAATCTTCGACCGGCGATAGTCCCAACGGTCTTTTTTCCACTCCGTCGACATTGTCTGCGACTTGTATTCTATGACCATCCGCTGTGTCTCATACTTGATATAAGTATCCTTCTGGTCATAGTCATACAAACCATAGTATTCTATGAAATGCGTCTTATAGGCATTCTTTGTGACGCCTTCCGGGTCTTGGGTCAACTCGACACGCTTCTCAAGCCACGAGAAAAAAGCGGCAATCTTCAGAATGCAACTCTTCCCAATGCTTTGCGGTCCTACAAGGACATTCATCCTTGCCATTTCGATTTCTGCCTCCCGTATGGGCCCAAAATTCCGTATGGTAATCTTTTTCATTTTGTATATTAGCTTGATGCTTTCATTATGTCAGTTTCTTAATACATATCTCCGTTACTTTCAGGGAACACTTCCCCAATCTACATTGCAAAAGTACGACTTTTTCTGTTTCCGACAGTCCTATTTGATATTTTTAACATAATCCTCGATACTTTAAGGCTTTCGTCTTTCGTTCTTCGTCAATTAACCACCTCCAGATACACCTCATTCCCTGGCATCTCCTTGACCACCCTCACGTTGCTGGCTGATATGGCCGAGCGGTACGAGGCCACGTTGTCTTTCGAAACTGTCTCGAAGAGGCTTTATATACTTAGGGATTCAACTTTCCATTCTTTACTAACTTGCCCAAATAATACCTCATCTCACCAAGGATTGCCTTCTTGTCATCTGGGTAATAATCATCATAGGCATCAAAACCATTAAATGCGAATACCTGCTTCATCTCCGACATGGAAATGCGTAATGAAATCAATCGCCCAACAAGTGTGATTACATCACCTAATATCCATTTTGTCTTGATGCCAATCTTAGCATTTTGGTGGTCATTACATTTCCCTGTTGTCGCTAAAGTGTATAAAACCCACGGAATATCAAAACCTGCTGCTATAGGCGTTGCCAATCCTCCAGTGAACCTTGCATTTACTTCAATAAAGGCCACCTTCATTGTTTGGGGATCATAGCGGAAGTCTATTCCACAGACTCCCTTGAAATCTACATAATCAAGTAGTTTTTTTGCATACAGCTCTAACAAAGGTTCATCAACGATCTCACGTTGCGTTGTTGTGCCGCCCCCTTCAGTCTTTGTAACCAAAGCTTTGTATACAGAAGAATGATAATAGCCATTCCATCGCACGCAATCCACGCTGTAATCAGAACCACCTATCTTCTCTTGTATCAGGTAATCTGTTCCTTGATACTTCTCTGTTAATCCTTTTAAAACCTCCTTTGTCTTGGGAAAGAATACTCCCTTTGCCGAATTTCCAATAGCCGTCTTAAAAACCACAGGATAATGCTGAACATCATCAACAGCCTTAAATATTTGGGGAATAGGTACACCAGCCTGTTCCGCCAATTTCGTCGCCTCAGACTTACTACTAAGCATCAGCAGCATATCAGCACTATCGTAAGGAATGATTAGTTCCTTTGGGAATTCATCGCGATGCCTCATTATAATAATACTCTCATCATGAGTGGGCAAAAGAACTCGAGGCTTCAATTCTTCAACCCTCTTTTTCAATACATCAATAAAAGCCCTTTCTTCCGTAAATGGATCAGGGTACACAAAACTACCTGCGCAATATCTTGACATCGTGCAGATATTCTTCGCAGAAGTATCAGCGACCCACACCGACAATCCTTTTGAAGACAAACTCCTTAATATATTATATCCAACCCTATTCCAGCAATAGGTTATCAGTATATCGCACATAAAAACAAAAGGATTCCTCAAATATTACTTTGAAATCTATTTCAACACATCATTATAAAAATCGTAGAGGCATTTACGGACAAATCCTTGTTCAAACCTATAAGCAACCAACGGTCTTGCCTTCGCAGCCATAGCCTTCCTTTCAGCTTCGTCGTCGATCATCGCTTTCATTGCATGGAACAATGCATCAGCATCCTTCGATGGAACGATGACACCATTCTCACCTTGTACTATAATCTCTCTTGAACCATTGATATCCGTAACTATGCTTGGCAAGCCCATAGCCCCAGCCTCCAATACCGTATTAGGGAAACCCTCTCTATAGCTTGGGAATACGAAACAGTCTGCTGCTGCATAGTATGCCAACAGGTCTTCACCATATTGCGGTCCTACGTATTCTATAAATGCGTTAGTCCTTATTATATCCCTTGAAGCATCCGATATTGGGTCTAAAGTATCCTCATATTTGCCAACCAACACCAACCTCACAGGAGTCTTTTTTGATATTTTATCAAATGCCTGGCAAAGTTCGTTAATACCCTTATCCTTAACTATTCGCCCTACGAATAAGAATGTAAACCTGTCTGAGCGTAATTTTTCGCTCTTCACTTTTAACTCTTCACTTCGCACGAAGTATGTCAAGTCAACTCCCATCACGTTTCCATATCCCAGCACTTTCAGAGGCTTCTTTGTAATCTTTCCTGCTATAAGGTCATTCTTCACGCCCTCACCTTCTGGGATTATATGTGTCGCACAGGCACAAGTCAGCTTGTCCGTCAGCATCAATATCTTCCGCTTCAGTCCCTTCTCCGTAGGCCATACCAAACCAGTAAAAGTATGCACACGTACTGGTACCTTAGTCAGCCATGCAGCCATCATGCAGAGCAATCCCGCCTTTGGCGTCATCGAGTGTACCATTGTCGGTTTCTCCTTTCGGAACACCTTTATAAGTCGCCATAGAGATATAATATCCTTTTTCACGGAAATATGCCTCTCCATCGGAACAGCTATTCCTTTAATACCATACTCTTTGGTGATTTCATTCATTTGTTCCCCTGGCGAGGACAAAAGCACTACTTCATATTTCTTGCAAAGATCAGGCAGCATCCCTTTGACAAAACCCAGAGATTGTGGGACAGTGCATGCTCTGATAATCTTTTTCTTATCCATTCTATTTTATTTGAATCTTACGAATTGCCCTATTGATTTAGATTATGGTTTGACTCTATAGAAAACTAAATTCTAACTGTTGGACAAACGACCTCGAATCCTATCTATTAAAAGGTCTCTCATCGACCTTATTTCTTCTTTTTTCGCATTTAAGTTAGATAAATATTCGGATTTATTGGTCTCCAAAGATTCGAAAGCTTTGATTAATTTTTCTCCACTTACTTTATCCATATCAAGAGAGAATCCACCATTACCTAATACCTCCATTATACCCTTCCCTTTATTGCCTCCATAAGCGATAGCAATGGATGGGACACCAACAATCAAAGAGAAAATGACTGAATGAAAGCGTGTGCCTACCATATAATCATAATACGAGTATATCTTCTCAACATCTTTACAGGTTAAATCAAAATCTTCAAGGTAACTAGTAGTTTCTCTGACTTTGTTGGGCAGAGCATCAAGCACTTCTCTGATTGCGATTCTATCATCTTCGTGGCTACTTGGTCCTAATGTATGAGCCATAAAAGTAACATGAAAGCCCCGATTACATAGGTATTCAACGAAACTAACAAAACCATTTATATAATTCTTATAGAGGATGTCAGAATGCTGAAAACCCTGGAATCTATATGGGCGTAATGTCAATACCACCTTTTTACGTCCTATTGGAACGCCACGACTTATGAGATAATCACACATATCATCTTCGACTGGTTTCAGGAAGAATCCTAAATCTGGGAAAAGCTCAGTATCAAGCTGAAAATTATTGAGGTATTCTTTGGAAATATTCTCGCGTACCGTCACAAGGTCACACTCTCTTAAGGATTTCAATGCAATCCTTCTGGCTAATCTATTCTTCAGAGGTCCTATTGAATTAGGGAGAACAAAGACTTTTTTGCCGTATGCCGTTGCCAGTCTAATATGATAGGTCAAGTAATAAATAAAGTAAGGATCTGTAACTCCACCATATGAATGTATAAACCCTCCTCCTTTGACGAAAACGGCATCACAATTCTTAACCATATCAAGTGTCTCCTTTTCTCTTCGATTAAGAAAGATTTCACCAAATGTTCGCACAAATCTCCATCTCGAAAGCAAGGGCCTTGTATGAATAAAATCAATAATTGCCTGCCCTCCCCATTGCAAAAGCGTCATCTTAGAATAGCTTTTGCTATCCTCTGCTTTATTATCAAACTTACGTCCAGGATGTTTTATCAATGAATCCACGAAGTCATAGCCCAACTCTTTGGTCTGCCTGTTTTGAAGGTATGAATTCTTGCCCTCTAAATCTGACATTAAAACACAAGTGACATTGTTTTTGCCATATACATCTTCAGCCAAGCGCACAGACTCCCAGACAAGAGCCTGATCGCCTCTGTTTAAGTCTGTGTTTCCTGGAATAATCAATATCTGCTTCATATCAATTTCCTTATTTCAGAAAGAGCTTTTTCTGATGTGTTTGTGTGGTTCTTAAGTGCAAACTCAACTTTTCTTTTATTCATTGAACAAATCATCTCAGGATGGTCCACGAGATATACTAATTTCTCATCCATCTCATTGACGTCTGTAATAATGTAGCCCAATTGATTGTCCGACAGATAATCAATTGATGCAATTTCTTTGGGTCCGATTGCGAGAATAGCAGCCGTTGACTGCATACAGTCAATGATCTTTGTGGAAAACGATAACCGGGTAGAAAGAATACTTCTTTTTTCAAAAGACTCTATAAACAATGCCATGTCAGCTTTGTCCATTTCTTCACAAACCTCAGAATATGGTTTGCATCCTAAGAATACGCTGTTCTTCTTATCATCCAAATACAACAACGAATCCTGTGAGGGTGTTGTATTAGAATATATCTTCAGAAATAAGCGGTTCGACGCACTATTGTTTACTTTATCAATAGCTTTTACGAAACTAACCATAATATCCTCCCGACCGAAAAGCAAATTGCCTGCATAGACTATAGTCAAAGGCTTTCCAACGGTCTTATCTTCATCTAAACGAATTTGCTTACACTCCTTGAAAAAGGGCACAAATTCCTTTCTAAAAATGGACGAATACTCTTTGCACAACTGAAGAGAACCACCAAACAAAAGTGACGAGGATTCAATTGACTTTTTGAAGCGCTTTCTGAGTAAACTCTCATAAAAGAAGCCTAAAGGGTTCTTTGACTTCCTTCCGTACATATCGTCCGCCCAATACATCACTATCTTTGCTCCTGTTACTTTCTGGCAAAAACTAAGCATCCAATGCATATACAGATTATAATGACCATGCATATAGATAATATCAGGAGCAAAGTTCCTTACAAACTCTTTTAGTCTTTTGCTCTTCCATACAGGGACCGCCCAAATCAGTTCACGCAAAAAGAGGAGGACTGTGTTACGATGTTTCTTTAAGAAGGCATAACCACCTTTATTCGGCACAGTTCCTTTTCTTTGCCTGGCTAAATCGTTATTTACTACGCGCCCACATTTGTTTGGCGTGAATATGTTCTTTATGATATCTGACTCTGTAACATTAAAATAACGATGACAAATTGTATTGTCAATTTCTTCGTTCCGGCAATAAACATTCGCGACCTCGTCATTATTTCCCAATTTAGAGAAAAGGTTCGAAATGGTGTTGCCTGTTGAATTGGAAAGATTCCAGGCATTGAGAGTAATAACAAGTATTTTCACGTTCAAAAATAATTGAGTATAAAGGGAATCGTTAAAACGAACAGCTATTGCCAGAAGAAGTAATATGTAATTCCCCCTCCTCCGGCCAATGTCAAAAAGGATAGTGCACCAATTGCGATTGCATAGACTGCACCACTATTTTTCTTTCCGAAAGCACAGTCAATAGCGAAAGGCACTAACAATGCAAGAAATAGGTGATAATAAAGCGAGATTCTAATCATCGAACCATTACTGATAATCAGTGGAGCAAAGAAGGTGAGAAGTGGTGCCATAACATAGAAGATTCGGACATTTCGGTTGGCTAACAAGTCCTTGTTCTTGATGGCTAAGAGAGTGAACAGTGACAATGCTTCTATCAAGAAAATGAAAGTCTCCGAACCTCCTTGAACGGCATTTGCACCATATTCGGCGTATTTTTCCATACCAACAGTGTTCCCCATAAACTGAATCGTCTGATTTGGGAAAGCAAGAACTACGGGGAACACTATAAAGCAGATGGCGTGCAACACCTTTAAAAGGCTTGGTTTCAAATTAAACCAGATAGCCAGAAGTGGCAGGGCGAATAGCAATGACGAGAAGTGAATGGTCATGCCGATTAGGAAGAAGATGATTGCCCTTATCCGCTTCTTGTCGATAACCGCCAACATTGCCATTAGGTCGAAACCCAGAGAGAACATCTGGCGGGCACCACCAAGGAAAAAAATCTGAACTAGAGAAATGTAGAATACGAAAGCAAACATAATCTGGCTCGATTTTGTACAATAGCGGTAAAGAATGATTCCAAACGGCACAAAAAAAAGCAAGTCGGCTATCAAAGAGTAAATCCAGAACTCGTGAGTAAACAAACTGATTAGCTTATTCAGTGCAACAAATCCCACGTCATAGTCATCGGCTCCGGCAAAATAACGCAGATAGAAGAGCCGCTGGAACTCGTTCCAATCCATATCGAAGACCTGTTCAAAATAACCCCTATAATTAAGCGTATCGATATTATAAGTATTCGTCATATACTCCGGACTTCTCAAAGCTGCCACGAGCAAGAGTGCCACACTACATACTAATATATAGTTACGACGACTTCGCCGGATATCATTCCAAGAGAATAGTAATCCCAAAATGATAACAAACGGGATTAATATCAAGTTTATATGCATAGTTGTATTTGTTACCCTCTATTCTTTTGATTAAAATCTCTTAAACAATTATAATAAGTACTAACGTAGTCCTCAACTATCTCCTTGTTCGTAATACGTTCATTGGTAGTATGCAAACAATTTTCACGTAATAAATTTGCGTATTCAGGGTTCTCAACCAAACGTAACATATTTTGAGCCATTGCTTTGTGATTCCCCATCTCTGAAAGTAGAACGCATTCACGCTTTTTGTTTAGGTTGGGAGTGGCTGGAGTTATAGTTGAGACTACTGGAAGACCACAAGCCATTGATTCACGAATAGTCCCCGACACAAGATCTATCTTCAATGGGAGCAACGCAAAACGAGATTTTCTAATTTGGCGCATAACATCATCGTGAGTAGTTAATTTTCCCTCAAACGTGACATTATCACCTATTCCCAATTCTGAAATTCTATGGTCAAGGCTACTTTTCAACTCCGAAGAATAACCGCCAATTATATCAAGTGTTATATCGGGTTTATCTTTATAAGCAACCCCAAACGCTTCTATTGCAAGATCAGCAGCTTTGCTTATGTCTGCTGCAAAATACACAAAGTCAAATTCTTTCTTTACTTCTTCTTGAATAACTGGTTCCGATAGTGCAAGAGAGGTGTCAACGAAGATCGCATCAGGTTTTATTTCTTTGGCAATTATCTCACGGAAACGTGTCACTTGTGTCCCGATATAGTCGGCACGCATTAAGATTCGTTTTTCCATTTCGCTATTATAAGCGTACTCCTTCTCA
Organism: uncultured Prevotellaceae bacterium; assembly: GCA_902774815.1. Lineage (GTDB taxonomy): Bacteria > Bacteroidota > Bacteroidia > Bacteroidales > Bacteroidaceae > Prevotella. The sequence goes on from CACYJV010000005.1 coordinate 170,803, forward strand.
GAAACGCCACAACTTGCTTTAAAACGTGGGTCGTTAACCAGCGTTTGCAATTGTGCTATGACGGGAATATCCTTTGGGATATCAAGAACAGACATAGAATGGAACTTATTTTCAATGCCTATAACATGGACAATATCAGGTTGTATCTTATTTATCAACCGTGCAATGGTTTTGCGATTTTTGGGAAAGGATTTCTCCGATCTTAGATTCAGCTTACGTTTTATCTTCTCGGTAATGATATCCGATTCGTGCCAAAATACATGGTAGAATATGCCAGAATCCTCAAACTCATGTATTTTTGCGATTCCACTATGAGGGACAACAACATGGAGCTCAACTTTATCCGTATAATGTTTCATTTCCGCTAATGCATTCGTATCCCACACGGCATAATCCACATGTTGCTTCATCCCCAGCGCTCTTCTCAACATATTTCCCCAATACCACCAAGAGAAGGACAAGTGACTACGAATGCTCTTATTTGAAAAAGCACATAACCAAACTATTTTAATCTTCTTATTATTCATTTAAGTGAAATTGTAAAAGAATTAGCTTTTTTTCATCCTCATTAAGAAGGAACTTATATGCAATTATGAAATACACAAGTGTGTAAGCCACTATGAATGTAAAGAGAGTGAACCAACTATCAATAACTAGATAATGCTTTACAATAAATGCCAAAATTGTAAGTCCAAGCAATAATGGTATTATGCGTCCATGACACTCTCGAAAAAAACGTCCTATTTCCAAATGAAGCGTGCGGCTATAGAATATATTGAGCCAGACTTGATTGAGAGTCATAGCCAAGCAGAATGCCAATGCACATCCAACGGCACCAAGCGAAGAAGCCAGTAGCAGGGAACCTACTAGGCTCAAACCCGAAGAAACAAATGTAAGCGATGCTGTGAAGCGTACCTTATTTTCAGCATAGACAACATCGTTGGCTATGTGTTGAGTGAGCGACACGATATTAAAAGCTGTAAGCAACAAAACTACATAATAGCTATTACTAAACTTGTCGCCCACCCATAAATGAAGGAACTCACTACCTACAAGCCAGAAACCCATGATGATGAGGCCTATGATGTAGAGTTGTATACGTCCCACACGAATCATAAGGTTAGTTAACTCCTTGCCTCCGTTTTCTGCGTGGAGCATACGTGTCACCTTAGGTAAAAACAGCCCGTTAAGTGCTGAAGATAGCGTGTAGGTCATTGCTTCAATAGTCATTCCCAACGCAAAAATAGAGATTTCTGTTGTATTTGCAAGAATGCCCAAAATTGTGGGAATCAAAGTAAGCCGGAAACGCTGCGCCATGCTGGTCATAAAAACCCAACCAGAGAAAGACAACAGCCCTTTCATTTCCTTCTTGTCAAAATAGGACCAATTGATCTTTACACGTGACTTGTATTTGAATATAAGATACTTGAAAAGTTGAGAAAGGAAACCGACTGCGCCCGTTATAAACACCAGCTCATATACTCCACCATCAAGAAGTAACGCGATGACAATTAAGACAACTGTTCCTACTTTATGGAACATGTCCATCAGCTTATTCTCAACAAAATACTCATACGCCATCATGGCTCCATTCATAGGGTGCCATACAAAGGATAGTACACTAAAGCAACCAGCTATGACGTATAAGACTTTTAGTTTTTCTATTTCCTCAGGTGTCAATCCTGTGAAAATATCCTTGATGAAGAAATAACATACAAGAAGTGTCAAGAAAATAACGGCATCTATACATAGATATACCTTGGTGGTCAGCCCAAGCATATTCTCCACTTTTTTTTGATTGCCTTCTGCGCGATACTTCGCAATGAAGCGCGTGATAGCTCCAGAGAGGCCAAAATCGATGATAAAATAGCTGATAAAGGTACCCACCAGACTATAGAGTCCATAGTCCGACACTCCTATCTGCCGTATCATCCACGGCGTATAGAAGAAGGTAATTGCAATATTCAAGAATATAGCAATATAGGAAATTATTGCACCTTTAGCAATTTGACCTTTAACCATTTGCTTTTTTTATTTGCAACGGGAATACATCCTGTCAGTTTATAGCATAGGAACGTAACGGCTGCCCTAACATATGATTTCGTTGAAGTTTTGTAACGTTGATAAAACCTCTCAAGGACAATAGGATTAAATAAATCCTCTACTATAAGCGGCGAGAAATGCTCATCTTTGTCAATTGGAAGGGTTGAATACTTCTTAAATGCTTCCGGGGAACCGCCATGCGTTCCAGTGCCATCCCATCCCCAGTTTCTTACTTTGTTGACTTTGGGGAAAACACACCATTTTTCATCTTTAGGCAACAAAGAGACCAACATATCAAAATGGAAAGTATTAAGCGCGACCTGATATAGCATAGAAGAATACCTTTTAACTTTCTTTTTGAACACATCAGCCACGTTCGCCTTTTTTACACTATTTAACAAAAACAAGCGGTTTTCTAACTTTGTTATTTTGCTATATCTATTAAACCACGAACCATATCCCCATGCATTAAAAATAGTATTCAACTTGTACACATTGTTTTTTATGTCATTTGTATCAATATCCTTACAACTGCAAATAGCAAAAACAGACATGTCATCTTTATATGTCTCTAATCCCCAATTCAAATATTCTAAAAAGTTGGTAGAAAACTCGTTATCATCTTCTGTGAAAATATATCTATCAGATATTTTACTTAAGTCTTTTAAGATCAATTCATAATTACCATCTTGTTTACATATTCCATAATTGGATGAGCGTCTTATAACAAAAAGATGACTAAAACCATGTTCAGATTCCTTTTCCGTAAGATATGAATTAATCATTTCCCAACCTACACGATAACATTCTGACGGAGGATAATCCAATGCGACATACACGTCTGTGTATTCAGCTCCTGTACAATGTTCAAGGGATTCCAAGCATCTTTTAAAATGCTCAAATCTATTTAGCGTAGGGATTATTACTGGTGCATATTTGTTATCTTTCATTGTGAATCTGCAGTAAGTTCAACAATTGTTTACTTCTCTCTCGATGAAATCTTGCTGGCGTGCCGAAATAGATGCCCCAGGGGGCCAAGTCTTCCCTCACAAGTGAGGCGGCTCCGACAACGGCTCCTTCTGAAATGGTCAAATTAGGGAACACCAAACAGTGGGCTCCAATTTGAACAAACTTACCAAGATGTACCAATCCTCCCGTGACATTTGTAGTACCCTCTGGACTCATCGGACCAATCATATAATCACCACCGAAATCATCCATTGCTGAATACACAGTGCTCCTTGCCGAGATACCAGAGTAGTCATCTATAGTAATCCCCATTGCCCCGTAAAGCGCGACATAAGCTGAAATATGAATATTACTCCCCAGAGTAATTTTACCCGATAGAATGCAGTAGTCGTCTATGCGGACGTTGTTACCTATGGTCATCTCCGATGCACCATAGAATCTGGCATATCTGCTTATTAAACAGCCGTTCCCTATGGTTTTGAAGCCAATTTCTGCAAGCTCAGCATCCGACAAAAAGGAGGATGTCTTGGTACTCATTTTAAGATACAATTAAGAGTTCTTTCAATATCCTCATCCGTCAACTGGTGATGCATTGGCAGACAGATGACCTCATTGGCAATGCGAGTGGCTACAGGAAGATTGTCCGGTGCCGCAGAGGGAAGACCACGATACGTGCTGAAGGTGCTTATAAGCGGGAAGAAATAACGACGCCCCAAAACACCTTGCTCCCTCATCTCGAAGTAGAGTTGGTCGCGGGTTTTGCCGTATTCCTCTGCTTTGACGAAGATGGGGAAATAGCTGTAATTGTGACGAACATCGGGCATATCATCAAAGAAACGGATGCCAGGGACGTTACGCAGGGCTTCACGATATTTGATGGCTACCAGATGGCGCTTCTCGATGGCTGCATCCACCTGTTTGAGATTCAACAGTCCGTAGGCAGCACGCACTTCATCCATTTTACTGTTGATGCCAGGAGCTACTACCTCGGTTTCTCCGGCGAAGCCGAAGTTTTTTAGGTAGTCGATGCGCTTTTTGGTTTGCTCGTCGTGCATCACGAGGGCTCCACCTTCGAGGGTGTTATAGACCTTGGTGGCGTGGAAGCTAAGAGTGGACATATCGCCACGGTTCAGCACGCTCTCGCCGTTCACCTCAACGCCGAAGGCATGAGCTGCATCGTAGATGACCTTCAGACCATACTTGTCGGCAATGGCTTGGATAGCATCCATATTCACAGGCTTGCCATAGCAATGCACTGGCATAATGGCGGTAGTTTTGGGTGTGATGGCAGCTTCTATCTTCTCGGGGTCTATGCCGCAGGTACTCTCCTCTATATCCACGAACACGGGACGACAGCCGTTCCACCAGATGCTGTGGGTGGTGGCAACAAAGCTGTAAGGTGTAGTGATGACCTCACCTGTGATGCGGAGTGCCTGCAGGGCTGTCAGCAGCGGCAGGGTGCCGTTAGTAAAAAGGCTTATATAAGGAACCTTTAAATAATCACATAAAGCTTTCTCCAACTGAATATGGAACTGTCCCATATTAGTTATCCACTTGCTTTTCCATATCTCCTTGAGCATCTCATTAAACTCGTCGAGATTGGGAAGCAAGGGCGAGGTAACGGTAATCTGATTCATATAATTATATTTTAACTATTTGTCAAACGTAAGAAGAAGCGATCCGCTTTGTCAGATAGCTTTTCATCGTACCATCTGAAAAACCACATCTCCAATGTTGCTATCCGAAGCTGATCTATTAGATTGCATACTACAAAAACTGCTATAACAACTCCAACACTAAAGAGCACAAGTTGTCCCAAAGGCAATGAATAGTGACCTACACAATCCACAAAGTCTTTCCACAACCAGGTTCGCATAGCCGGTGAATTGGCGTGAATCAGCAAGACGCCAAACGTGGCAGCTCCGAAAGCATTGATAATCTTGCTAAAATTAATCTTCAAGTTTTTGAACCATAGGAACGAACACACTGCGATCACAACAGCGAAGAATTTGTGGCAATCACTCATGAACCAATACAAGGCATTAAACCTCCACAAGAAAAGCACACTGGCTACTGCAACAAGTATTGAAAGTAATGTTAACCATCCCCACAAGGATTTTTTCTCGAATATAGGCGCAGGATACATCCTAAAATAAGATGCCATCAAGAAGATGATTCCAAACCAAGTGATGTAGTTGTACGATAAGCCAAACGTAGGGATTGAACCACACAAAGTATAGCAAGAAAGTAACAGTATTAGCAACAACTGATGTTGGCGTCGTGTCATATTGTGAACTAAAATAGACCAAAATGGTATCGTCAGGTAGAATACGATGAAACAACTGACAAAATCATTCTTGAACTCCCAGAAAGGCATTATTAGTTTTACGGCTCTCAGTGCACTAAAGGATTCATATCCTGTTATGAGGAACACTATGTATATAAGAATCTTGTAAAAGTAGATTTCCAAGAATAGCTTTAGAAACTTTCTTATTGTTATTATGCTCTGACACATAAAATACCCCGTAATCATCATAAAGCAATTGATGCCTGTCTTCCCGAACATTCCAAATAGCCATAAGAACCCGCTTTTCAGAGAGAAACCATTAGTGAATAATGGACCATCCGGAAGCGTCAACCCAGAACTGACCACATAGTGATGAGCAACAATCATCAGCATACAGATAATGCGGTACAGCTCAAGATTAGAACTACGTGGCGGTTTTGCAGATTGCTTTACTTGATTATCAGCTCTTTCATATAGGAGGGGATGGACGGTAAATGCCATATTATCAGCGCGTTATATCAATTCCTTATTCTAATTCTTATTTCTCCAACTCTTTGTCACGAAAGAAATTGGAGTTGGTCTCTTCTTTCATCTCATCAATAACCTTCAGCAAGTACTGCCCATACTGGTTCTTCAACATCGGCCTGGCCAACTCGCGCATCTTGTCTTCGCTAATCCAGCCCAATCAGTATGCTCTCCAAAAAGGCACAAACGGCCAGGAACAAATAATTCAATTGCCATAGCTATAATACATTTATCATTTTCAGATACTCCGGCCATTCACCCATGTCTTTCCACGCATTTTCACTAACAGGGAAGCAGCCGATACGGCCGCCGCGGGCTTTGATTTTCTCCATCAGATGGGTGATGTGGAAGAACTGACGTTCGGGAATTTCATCAATCAGTTCCGGATTGAGGATGTAAACACCCGTATTGATCATATAAGTTTGCTCCGGTTTTTCATGAAGGCCAGTCATAAGACCATCATCGCCAGTCTCAATGACTCCATAAGGAATCTTAATGCTTTTCACTGCAGTGACAATTGTCAAATCATTATGATTACTCACATGATATTCATACACATCACGATAATCTTGATCATTAATGATATCACAGTTTGACACGAAAAACGGCGTGGTGATTTTTCCTTTCAGCAGCGACACGCTGCCGATGGTTCCCAGCGGTTTCTCCTCCTGGAAGAACTCGATGTCGTACTTGTGGTCGAGCTGGCTGAGGTAGTACTTCATAATGTCAGCCTTGTAGTTGACCGACATATAGAACTTCGTACAGCCAATCTCCTCGAACTGGTCGAGGATGGTCTCAAGAATGGTCTTGTCGCCGATAGGTACGAGGGGCTTGGGGATGACGTTTGTGATGGGTTTTAGGCGGGTGCCCTTGCCTCCGGCCATGATGACCACAGGCAGGTTGATCTTCTCCCGTTCAGAGAGTTCGGCCTTCTTGAAAAGGTCACCCCAGAACAATATGTCCACCAGCTCGCCTTGCTCATCGAGGATGGGCATCACCTCTGCACGCATCCGGCGCATCTTCTCGCGGATACTCTCCTCTCCTTCCGACTGGTAGCCGTAAACCTTGTTCTTATTCAGGATACGGCTCACCGGCTCCTTCAAGGCGATGTTCTTGATGATAGCCCTCTGAATATCGCCAATGGTGATAAGTCCCTCAAAGTGTTCGCCGCTGAACACGAGGAGAATCTTCACCTTTACTTCATCCATCTGCTTCATTGCGTCGAGGAGAGAGGCGGAGGGGGAGATGACCCTTTGTTTGATTTTTTCTATCATTCTAATCCTTGTGTATAATCACTTTCTTTACCCCAAAGCTTTTCGAAACGGTTAACTTCCATTTCGTGTTTCAAATCTTTGAGAAACGAAATATAGTCGTATTTAGGCTCGTAGCCCAACTGTTCAATAGTTTTAGATATATCCAGACAGAAGTTAGGAGAGTTTGGTTTGTCTCTATTTACAATGATTCTAGACGGTTTGTCCTTACGTCCAAACACATCAATAATGCCTTGTATCTGTTCCATACGGGTCACAGGCATATTATTCCCGATATTGTATGTGCCACTCTCGCCGTTTCCTGTAAGCATCTTTTCTACTATCTGCGTGCAATCCTTCACATAAAACACATCGCGTTTGCATTCAGGATCACCCCAAAGTTCAATATCCTCACCTTTCTTGGCCTGTTCAATTATAGCTCGCTGTCCAGTCAATCTCTTCTGACCGTCTTTAAAGAAGGTCGGGTTGGGATGGTAGCAAAAAACATTTGCAAAGCGGAAGATATAGTACTTAAAATTATACTTGGCCGCATAATGCGCAACTATGTCACAGGCGGCATTTTTTGTGATGGCATATATTGAGTGATCTGTGTTCAACGGGAACTTACTAGGAGCATCTGCCGGAATAGGCTTCTGCGTACCATACAGGTAATAAACGTCAGCTACTGTCCGAGCGAATATAAAACGCTGCACACCGGCTTTCACCGCATAGTCCAACACGTTCATTGTTCCGTATATGTTCGACTCTACAAACACACGGGGATGGTAACCATCCATCGTAGCCGGAAGTGTAGCAGCGAAATGAATAACACCATACACATCACATTGAGGAAGTTTATCAAAAGTATCCTCCTTGAGGATGTCCATTGAGATATACTTAATGCCGTAGTCAGCAAAGAACCCGTTATCACTCGGGCGGTGACCTACCGCCACTACATCAAATCCCACTTTTTTAAGGTGCAGGGCTGAATAACAGCCGACTTTGCCTGTTGCTCCAAATACAACAACCTTCTTCATATCAATACTCTATATAAGTGTTATTAAGTTATTAATTCTATTTGAATAAATGTCCAGCAAATGTTTTACATCTTCTCTCGTCTCCCCCTTCACGATAAACTGCCCATACCGATTCAAACTACTTGTAATCGGATGTATCTCATCACCGACCTTCAGCGACGTTGCAAAGCTATAGACATTCGGCCAAGTGCTTACCTCGTTGATAGCAGGATCTATTGCCGTCACTTTGCCGCAAGGAAGGCTCAGAAAGCATACGCCAGAGGCTTTCTCTACCCGTCCTGTCTGTGTATTAACCTTCTCTCCAAGTGCAATATGCAGTAACTGGTCTTCCAGATTGATGCCCGTAGAAAGCGGAGTGAGCGTACTGGTGATATAGTCACCTCCCAGCCTCGGGCTGGTCTCAATCACAAAGATGCCTCGTTCGTTAATCTTCAACTCCGTGTGTGATGGGCAGTTCTCAAACTTCAGTGTCTTGCCAATCTTCGCCACAATCTCACGAATCTTATGTTTATTTTCCTCGCTGATATTGGCAGGTTGGATATGTCCCAGCTCTACATTGTAAGGAAACTCTGTGGTCTTCTTCTCGGTGAACTGAATGACTTCGCTCTTTCCATCGTAGTGCAGTCCTTCGATGCTGTATTCCGGACCATCAATAAACTCCTCTACCAACACAGAGTCCAGTTTGGAATACTCCAGGGCTTCCGTCATTGACTGCTCCAGTTCCTCTTTTGTGCGGCAGAGTTTCACGCCACGACTTCCGGAGTTGTCACGAGGTTTTACGATGACAGGGAAGTGCAACTCTTGGGATGGCCTTTGGCCAGAAATCTCTGAAAAATCTATAACAAAATCATTTCCTCCGATTTTTGAATCTATTTTTGATGGATTTCTGCGAAGCTTCAAATTGACAATATCCTCTGAACGGAGGAGAATGCCGCGAGCGTGAGGAACGTCACCGAGTTCAAAGCGCTGCTTCATCTGGAACTTGTCGGTGCTCCACTGAGCAGTCACTACTGAGAAGAACGGGAAACCATACTTCTCGGCAATACGGGCCATCATGACAAGGGGCTTGTCGGTAGCGGCAGTGACGATGGCATCGATGCCGTGTTTCTCCACTACGGCACAAGTGCCCTCGTAGTCCTGGCCACCAACAACCTCAAAGGCATCGACATCATTCCTGCAAATAGCATCCTCGCAGGGATCAATGCCCACGGTGTATAGTCCCATCAATTTTGCCCGATTGATAATCGACTGCTGAAGCGGACCTACACCAAACACTAATATAGATTTTTTATCTTTCATTGTTTCAACGTTAATTGCCATTAATCAGCCATGTAATTATCCATTAATTGTCATTCTCGTCGAGCAAGTAAGAATAATCTGCATCAGGAAGAGGTTCCATATTGCGGTCAACAATAAAACACTCATTTGTATCAGCATCATAGGCCCATCTTTCACCAATCAAGCTCTCCTCACCGAAATTAATCAACAGCCCAAGTGGCTTGCGTGTCAAACGAAGATAGTTGCAGAGCTGTGCCCGATGGACAGGAACCAGTTTGGTGACGGATTTTAGCTCAACAATAATATCTCCGACGACAATATCCATTCGGTACTTCTTTTCGAGAAGATGCTCCTTGTAGTACACGGGAACTTCCTGTTCACGAACATTATCGATTCCTCTGTCTAACAATTCCAAGTGCAAAGCCTCCTGATAAACAGGTTCAAGCAGACCCCAGTTAAGTTCTGAGTGTACAGTCATAGCTGCACCTATAATCTTATAAACCACATTGGAATACTTGGAGAGGTCAAGCATAATTAACGAAAAATTATACGGACAATTAACGATAATTAATGTAATTATCGAATTTCCTTGATGGCTCGCTCGAAGACATCGCAAATAAAGTCTATTTGCTCTGAGGTCAACGCTGCGTACATCGGGAGGGTAATTTCGTTGTCTGTGACATATTCCGTCTGAGGAAGAACTGCGCCAAGATCTCTATATGTGCTAAACTTATGACAAGCTGGGTAATGGACACTGGTCTGGATGCCGGCAGCGTGGATGTACTCACGGATCTTGTTGCGACGCTCCTTTGTGCTGTTCAGCAGGACGGTGGGTAGGATGTAGTTGCTCACGAACTCTGTGTTGTCCGCAAACGGAACAACCACACCGTCTATTTTGCTCAGGCGGTCAACATACTGTTTGCGTACCTTGATACGGGTTTCTAAGTCACCGGGGAGTTTCTTCAGCTGCTCGATGGCAATAGCTGCACGGATGTCATCCATTCGGAAGTTGTAGCCCAAGCAGGTAATATCATACTCAGTGGCATGACCGCTGGCACGTTGGTAGCTCATAGTGCTCATGCCGTGACTGCGGATAAGGCGGGCTTTGGCTGCCATCTCCTCGTTGTTGGTGATAAACATACCACCTTCGCCAGTGGAGATGTTCTTATTGGAGAAGAAACTGAACGAGGCGCAATCTCCAATGGTTCCGAGTTTCTTGCCCTTGTACTCTGACAGTGGACCGTGGCAGGCATCTTCAATCACCTTGAGGCTATGCTTCTTAGCAATCGCCATAATCTCGTCCATCTTGGCTGGGAAACCAGCCATATGAACTACCACAATGCCTTTGGTCTTTGGTGTGATCTTCCGCTCAATGTCAGCAGGATCGATATTGATGTGGTCAGGTCCAACGATATCTGCAAAGACAGGTGTGGCACCTACGTAACGAATACAGTTGCAAGAAGCAGCAAAGGTCAAGGACGGACAGATTACTTCATCGCCGGGGCCGAAGCCGCACACCATGCATGCTGTGTGTAGGGAACTTGTACAGTTTGACATGCTGACGGCATATTTCACACCCCACATGTCGATGAACATCTGTTCGAGTTCGGCATTCTTGGGACCTGTGGAAATCCAGCCAGACTTAATGGTGTCGTAGGCAGCCTGTGCCTCACGCTCGTCAAAATTAAGATTAAAAAGAGGAATTTTGTATGCCATATACTTATTTACGATTTAATTATTTACAAGTTACGATTTGAATATGATGATGTGAGTATTCGAATAGTTACATTTTTTGATCTAAGTTTTTGCCCGTTTCTTCATGCTGGAAATTGGGCAAAAAGTGTTTTATTGCATCCACGACCTGGGCTTTGGTGAAGTCGTCACGGTGGAAGATGGATTCCAATTCATCAAAGAAAGCATTCACTTCGACCATGGGACGACGGGTGGTTTCCTCAACTACACCAAGGGCTTGAAAACGTTCCATATTGATCTTCTCTCCAGGGACGTAGAATTCTTCGTAGGCTTTCTCGCCAGTGGTGTCGGAGGTGAAATAGACGACGGGATAAGCCCCCTCTAAATCTCCCCCCGTAGGGGAGACTTTCATTCTCGCTGCAAGTTGTTTGGCTTCGGCATCAGAGGAGCATTCGCGTTTCTCCAGACCGTTGGCAGTGACGAAACTGTCACAGATACTGCTGAAAGTGAGCATCTGGTCTTCACCGAGTTTCGGGAAGAATACTTCTCCGCCCTTGCCAAGGATGCACGCTAACATACAGATTTGACCACTTTCTTCTGGACTCACGAAGTAACGCTTCACATCACTGGGAGCTGCAAGAGGCTGGCGCTTCTGCAGGCGGTGTATCCAACCGTCAGGCAAGGAGCCGTTGCTGAATGCGACGTTGGCAAAGCGGGCTGTAGTAACCTTGAACTTATCATTATAGGCCATCACAAGGTCTTCCATTATGCGCTTGCTGGCTCCCATGATATTGACAGGGTTGGCAGCTTTGTCGGTGGAAACACAGAAGAAATGCTTGGGCGGATAGAGCGTCAACAGATCCATCAGGCGCTTAGCCTTGATGTCGTTGTTCTCAATGAGCGCCTGCACACTATAGCGGTCTTTCTCCGAGCGTACATGCTTGTGAGCCGAGAAGTTTGCCACGATGTCAAAGCCTTTCTCCTCACGGAAGATCCGCTCGAAGATGGGGTCAGCAAAATTCAGCGTGTAGCAGCGGAACTCATCGGGAACATATAACCCATCGGTACTGCGAACATCGCGGACAAGTTCTGCGAGGCCATTCTCATTGAGGTCAACGACCACCACGCTCTTCGGTTCAAAGCGCAGAATGGCTTTAATGAATGAAGAGCCTATCGAACCGGCGCCGCCGATTACACAAACGCTCTTACCTTTTATCTCGCGTGTCAAGGTGTCTTTGTTTGCTTCTATATCGGCAGCAAACATGCTGACAGGGCGGAAGGTAACGCTATCGGAAATGAATTTATCTAAATTGAACACCTTATGATACTTACTATTAAAATATTAACGATTTACAATTTTGATGGCTCATAGGCTACAACCAAAAAAGGCACGAATGGTGCCGAAGGCAAAATGAAAAATTTTTCTCCACAGATTACACAGATTGCACAGATTATTATTTATCAACATTAATTGCCATGAATTGACCGTTAATTGTTCATTAATTAAAATTATATAGCCAAATTATATGGACGATTACATGGTCATTATACGTTTATCTATGGCACAACATTTATTGCCGTTAAGGGGCGTTAATTATTCATAGCTCGCGTTGATCGCCGCAGATGACGCTGATGAGGGAGATGGCGCAGATTTGTCTCCACGGATCGCACGGATTACAAATATTATATTGCTGAAAAGAATGGGCTTCAGATTTCTAGCCGAAAACTATCAATAGACACTTTCAATAAATACGTGACGATACGAGAGATGCATGAGGATAGCACCTTGAATGGGCGAAGTAACAACTGAAGTTTAGGCATAGCCATTGACAATGACATCTGCCTTGTCGGCAATGGTCTTAACATCAAGCATAAGCTATACGGACATTTTTTATTGGTTTTAGAAAAGCATCGGAGTCAATATAAAGACTTTCCAATATTGGCTTAAGATCTATGTATTCCTCCTCTGGTTCTTCATTGTGACTATATTTGGCAAGTACAACCAGATAGCCATCTTCCCACTTCACGACATCCACATATCGTTCCAGACTATACGGTGCCCTGAAGCGGATATTATAGCCTCCGAAGCTGAATGCGGAAAAGCCACCTGCATTGCTAAGGACTGCCTCTTGATCGTTTTTTTGTATGCTCTTATGATTTGTCATATAGACTAATTACATCGCAAAAATAAAACTTTTATTCTATATTGTTGACTAATTAGTAGATTTTAACATTCTTGCCATTGGTGATACGTGGGGATGTTGAGGGGGTGCTCAGGTCGGGAGAAGACTTGAGAGCGGGCTAACGGTTAACGAAGGACGACAGCACGGATGGACACCGCTGTAGAGGCTGCAGATGGACCTCGCAGAATCCCAACATATCACTTTCAATGTGCAAAGATACAATTTCTTTTTGAATTATATTCCGAAAACATCCGAAAAAGACGAAATTCACGAAAACTGTCTCCACGGATCACGAGGATCACGAGGATTTGTGTCCACAGATTACACAGATTGCACAGATGGTGCCGAAGGCATGTTGAGAATTGAAAAATGATAATTGATAGATGTTTTTTGTTCATTTTATATACACTATATACACAAAACACGCTAACGAATTTGTTATCAATGGATTAGACGATGTATATAGATGTGTATACTCGTGTATATTCGTGTACACTTGAAATGAATCACTATACACTAGGCCTTCGGGCGGACCAGGTAGAGGTAGCTATTGGAAATACGCCGCTTCTGGATGCCTGGGATGTTGGACAGGAAGGTGCCAAAACGGTTGACACTGTTGACATTGAGGGCGGCACCGACTTTCTTGCGAAGGGTGAGGAATATGGCGCTGGGGGACAGCCACTGGCCTTCTTTCTCATCGGCAACGACTTCGTAGTACTCATGGAAAAAGAGCAGCGCCGGGGGTTGCTGGGCAAACTGACGGTTGTGGTCCATGACGGCCTCTACGTCGGCAGCATCGAACCAGTACTGCTCGCGTTCCCAGATGAGGGTGACGGCCTGGGCGTAGAGTTGCTCGTAGTTGGGACGATAGTTGGTGTCAACGGGGCCGGTGAGCTGGATGCCTATGAAGCGGCGGCTTCCTGTAGGATCGCTGAGGACACTGACTTCGTTGCTGGTGGCGATGAATGAGGCGCGGCGGGGCAACGATTCGAGCTGGCGCGCATAGGGGCGCTTGACTTTCACCTCTGGAAGCTGGAGTATGTTCTTGAGAAATCCCTCCTGGAGCTTGGGCGAAATCTGATTGAACTCGTCGAGGTTGATAAGGAGGAGGTTGCTCATGGCGAGCAATACCTGGCGGCGCTCGCTGAGGGAGAGGCTATCGGTGTAGCCCCAAGAGAGTTCCTTGGGCAGGAGCATACGACAGAACGTGGACTTTCCGGCTCCTTGGGAGGAGATGAGAAGGGGGACGATGGCATTGCCATACTGTCCGGTGCGTCCCATCCACTGGGCTACCATGCCAAGGAACCACTTGCGGAACCACTGCTCCCATTGCGGAACGTTGCACGGCACGCAACGGGCGAGGCGCGAGATATGGTCGGTGACGCCATCCCATCGGTTGTAGAGATGGGTGAGGTAGCTGCTTACAGGATCGTCGTCGCGCACAAAATCGGAGTTGACGTAGCGTCGGACATCTTTATCGCGTGCGGTGACTCCGGCAAGGCGGGCCTGGATGGTGATGCCGTTGACGGCATGTTCGTCGCACGGTTTCCAATCGACATGCCAACTGTTGTTGGGCCGGTATTCGGAGCAGCCTTTGGCGGTGTTATAACGGAAGACGTAGCGTGTTGTGAGGAACCGGATGAGCCGCTGCGTCTCGAGGCTGATGTCGACGGTCTCGCTCATCGGACGAGGGGCGCGATGCTCGGCATAGACGGCTGCTATGATGGCACGGATGAGATTTTCGCTGTAGTGACGGTGGTAGCAGTGGTGGTTGATGACGTGGATGGCGGCTTCTTCTTCGGGCAAGCCATAGCTGAAAAGACGGTAGGCAAGCTCGGTGAGATAGGCTTCTCGTTGTTGGCTTTCGACGACATCGGCCACTTCTGCATAGGCTTCCTCGGCAGCACGCTCGTATATGCGCTCGTAGTGGGCGTAGAGTTCACTGTCAGGGTCTTGTTGGCTTTGTTGGCTTCGCTCAATGCTCGTTCCGTCGGTTGGGCGTGTTGTGCTGATGTTGTCAAGTGAAGTGATGTCAACCTGCTGGGGTACTGCCTGTGGACAGTAATATGGCGAGGGATCGACGGTCAGGAGGAAGCTGGTGCGGAGTGTGACTTCCTGATGTTGCACATCGGCTGGCAGGATGGCTCCATAGACGGCCTCGATGCGTTGGTGGGCGAGCTTGCAGAACTGGTCGGCAAGGGCCTCATCAGCAGGAAGGGTGCCTGTGTCGGGCGAGGCAAGGGCGAGGATGACGACGCTCTGGCCATCGGCTCCGAGGAAGGCAGCAAGGGTCGTCGGCAGGCTGGCGGCTACTCGCTTGACATTGCTGATGTTTTCAGCCGAGAACAAATGAGGCACACAGAGTGGGATGACGCCCGTGAGTTTTTGAAAATGGAGGGCACCGGTGTCGTCCTTGCTAAACTCTGCACAGGGGTATACCTTGGGGAGAGGATGCTGACGAAGGTAGAGTTCGACATCGCCACCATGCTGAGAGTGATGGCTGCGGTACCGACCTATGTGCCGGGCCTTTGTGTCGGTCTTGATCTTTTCTATAAAAGATTCTGCCGTACGCAACGTTACGTGCGTACGTTCTTTGAGGGAACGTTGCTTTCCCTGCGGGGATTGCTTATCGATATTTACAATGGTGAATTTCATGTATTGCTGAGATGCGAAGGTAGTCCTCACGCTCTATTTGTAGCAAATCTTGCAAGCGGTCCGTTTCATGGCCTTGGCCTTAGCGATGGTGACTCTCTCGATGTAGCCAGAGCAGTTGTTCAGGCCGTGGCAATCGCTGTTGGAATGGTAACGTTTGGACTGGGGACCTGTACAGATATATACATAGGTGTCCTGCACGGACTTTGTATGCAGGCGGCTGTGCATGGACTCTGCCGGCATGCACATGAGCACCGCTGTCAATAGGATGGTTGTAATTGTCTTCACTAATATAATTTGTAAACTATTTACAAGGAATCAATTCTCTTTCTAAAGAAGAGCTATGCGTAACCTCCAAAACAGTGCTCTGTAACTGCTAGAATTATGCTCTGGATGGTCTAAAGCTATGTGTTGCATATTACAAAGCTATGCTTTCGGACTGCTGGAGCTATGCTCTGGGGGTTACAGAGCTTTGGGGTGTAAGGTACAGAGCTATGGGTTGTGGGTTACAGGTCATAGGTTTCTCACACGGATCTCACAGATCTCACAGATTTTTCTTCACATGATGGTTACATTGTTGAATAAAGTTCTTTTGCATGCAAAAACATCATCTTAAGAAAAATAGGTTCTGTATAGATGGTTAAGATCTGTGTGAGATTTCACTATCATACCAAGTTACTCACGGCGTTCGATGTCGAGGGCGGAGTAAATGGAGTTGTTGCTGATATACTCAGGTACAATCTGCTTCATCTTACGGACAGTAGCCATGTCGTCGTATTGCTGGCTGATGGCGATGAGTTCATCGATGTCGCGGCAAACCTTCTTGTAATCGTACTCGCGGACAGTAGCTATGCGTATCTTCTCGTTGAACGAAGGCTTTGTGTTCTCGTCGGTGGCAAGGAGTTCCTCGTAGAGTTTCTCGCCAGGACGCAGACCGGTGTACTTGATCTCGACATTCTTGGCACCGCTGAGCAGAATCATACGCTTAGCCAAGTCGGCGATGCGGACTGGCTTGCCCATGTCGAACACGAAGATCTCGCCACCATTGCCCATGACGCCTGCCTCGAGAACAAGCTTACAGGCCTCGGGGATGAGCATGAAGTAGCGAATGATGTTTGGATCGGTGACGGTGACGGGACCGCCTTCCTTGATCTGACGTTCAAAGAGCGGAATGACGGAACCATTGGAGCCCAGCACATTACCGAAACGAGTGGTGACGAACTGGCAGGGAGCCCCCTCTAAATCTCCCCCCGTAGGGGAGACTTGGGAAGCCCCCTCCAAACCTCCCCCCGTAGGGGAGGCTTCTATAGCCCCACCCTGGCCCTCCCCGGTAGGGAGGGAACTATTTAAGGAGGATTTTACTTTTTGGGCAAAGAGTGTTGGAGCAGCTATTACCTCAGCATTTGTGAAACGGAGAACATGAAAGCCTCTTTTGTTAAGCCACTCAGTACGTTCCTGATCATTGATTTGCTGTTCCCATTCGTTATGATACTCTCCATCTATTTCAACGACGAGCATCTTTTCAAGGCATACAAAATCAACTATGTAATCGCCAATGATATGCTGTCTTCTGAATTTAAAACCTAAGTTATTATCAGACAAAACATTCCAAGCAACACGCTCTGCATCGGTTGGGTTGTTCCGCATTTCACGCGAATATTCCTTTAACAACTCGTATAATGCCGGATCGGCCGTCATGTAAGGACTTTCACCCTCCCTGCGGGGGAAGGATTGGATAGGGCTTTCTCCCCTCCCTACTGGGGAGGAGTTGGGGGTAGGGCTTACACCCTCCCTGCGGGGGAAGGATTGGATAGGGTTTTCTCCCCTCCCTACTGGGGAGGGGTTGGGGGTAGGGCTTACGCCCTCCCTACTGGGGAGGGACGGGGTGGGGCTCTTTAACTCCCTGTCAAGACTTTGCACATAGATTTCGCAGATGCGCTTGGAGCAGCCCATGACATTGGTGGGATTGACGGCCTTGTCAGTAGAGATCATGACGAACTTCTTCACACCATACTTCACACTGAGGTCAGCCAAAATCTTTGTGCCATAGACATTGTTCTGGACACTCTCGCTGGGGTTGTCCTCCATCATCGGCACATGCTTGTAGGCGGCAGCATGGAACACGTAGTCGGGGCGGAACTCTGAGAAGATTTTCTCCATGCGCTGTTTATGGGTGATGCTGGTGACCAGAGTGTGCACCTTGATGTCGGGCCACTGGCGGCGCATCATCAGGCGAATGTCGTGCTGGGGTGTCTCGGCCTGGTCGATGAGCATCATCTCGGCCGGGGCGAACTGGGCTATCTGGCGCACCATCTCGCTGCCGATGGAGCCGGCGGAGCCAGTGATGAGGATGCGCTGACCAGAGAGCATCTTGCTGACGCCTTCCAGGTCGACCTTGATCTCATCGCGCGGCAGGAGGTCGTCGATACTCACTTCTTTCAGACGGACTTGATCGTGGCTGTCGCCCTCGGTGTAGCCTTCAGTCATGAAGATTTTTACACCTGCCTCAGTAAGGATGCGCTGCAAAGTCTGGTCGTTACGAAACTCGTTGTTGCGCTGGGGTGAAACAAGTACAGCCTGAATACGAAGTCGAGAGATGACGTCTTCTAATTGATTGACCTGATAGACGTTAACGCCCATCAGGAGATGTCCACGAAGGTCGCCATTGTGTGAGATGAATCCACGAAGATTGAACTTCACAGGCTTCTCGTTGCGAATGTTTTTTGCCAAACCTATACCGCCTTCCTTTACACCATAGATGAGGGCGTTACCAATTCCCTTAGTGATGAAACTGAGGTCGTAGAGTTCTTTGATGAGAACACGACCTGCCCACATGATTGTTGTGGCAACAGCATACATCACGATGAGATGGCGGATGCGGAAGGGCTCGAACATGGGCCTGGGCAGATCATACAACGGATAGTGTGCCAAGATGGCTATCAGCATCGAAAGGATGTTGGCATAGGCAATGTGTTGAAGGTCGACAAATGACGAATAGCGCAGGATGCCACTATAGGTTCTGAACGTGCGGAAACCTATCATGGCAATAAACACGTAGATGAAGATGGTGTGAACAATGCCCCAGAAATGGGCAATGTTGTAGAGCGTCTTGTGGTATGCCCAGAAGACAATCAGACCAGCCAAGAAGGTAGCTGCACAGTCGAAGATGAAAACACACCAATAAGGGAGTGCCTCGCGCTTAAAATACCAGTTTGTGAGTCGTTGAAAAAAGTTCATAGAGCCAACCCCTGAGGGGTATTAAAGTTGAGTGTTTAAGGTTTATAGTCTGTTAAGAATGTTCTTGCTACGCAAGTTTCTCTGCATACCGAGTGGAGACGTGTAGGGGCAGACTCCTGTGTCTGCCCGCCCCCTCTCTCTAATACGCTTGTTTGTCCGGCCAGATGATGGTCAGGGCGGTCTTGAGGATGATCTTGATGTCGAGCCAGAAGGTCCAATTCTCTAGATACCAGATGTCGCGCTTGATGCGTTCCTCCATTTGCCAGAGCTCCTTGGTCTCACCACGACAGCCTGTCACCTGGGCCCATCCAGTGATGCCAGGACGACAGAAATGGCGCACCATGTACTTGTTGATGAGGGTTCCGTACTGCTCGGTGTGCAGCAACATATGAGGACGCGGTCCTACGATGCTCATGTCGCCCTTCAGCACATTGAAGAACTGTGGGAACTCGTCGATATTGGTCTTGCGCATGAACTCCCCAAACGGGAACTTGCGAGGGTCGTTCTTCGTGGCTTGCAACATGTCGGCCTGTTTGTTGACGTGCATGGAACGGAACTTATAACAATTGAAATTGCGTCCGTTCAGTCCGGTGCGTTGCTGCACAAAGAAAAGAGGGCCGGGGCTCTGCAGCTTGATGATGAGTGCTATGATGGGCAAGAAGGGGATGAGCACCAGACAGGTGAGCAAGCTCACGACGATGTCGAAGGTACGCTTCAGTATGATGTTAGACATCTGCGTCAGCGGCTCGCGCCGGTTGGTGAAGAGCATGACATCGCCATAGAGTTCAGGGATGAGCTTCAGACGCAGGTTTCCAATCATGCGCGGTACGTAGTAGAAACGTATGACGTGGTTATCGCAGAAGTTCATAACGCGGTTGATGAGTTCCGTCTCGTCGTGTGACAAGCAGCAGAACACGACATCGAAGGGAGTATTCACGCGCAGGCGGTCGGCTTCCATCTGTGCATCAAGGTCGGCAAGAGTGCCAAGGTAGCTGAACTGTTCGGGGCAGTTCTCAATCTGCTGGTCGGCGTAATAGCCCTTGACGACGATGCCTGATGCCGACTCGTTGCGGATGTCCTGATAGAGCATCAGGTTGGCAGGGTCGTCACCGATGAAGAGCATCGTCTGCGTGTTCTTACCTTTAGAGCGCAGATATGACACCAATGCCCACTCTATGCAACGGACGACGAAGAGCGCCACGAAGAGAAGGGCCGCGAAGACGAACATGAAGCGGAAGAAACCGCCACCATCGCTGATGACACGCAGCAGGAAGAACATGAGCACCGACTGGCACACAGATAACTTGAAGACGCGTGCCACAATGTCGAAGAGGCTAAGTCGACGATGGTGCAGGATGGTGTGGAAGAAATACTCTGCCACCACCATGGCGAAATTGGCTGCCAGCAACACCACGCGATTGTGTTCCATGAAGAACTTCGGCGTGTAGTCGCTGAACTCCTGCAAACATAGATATACTAGGATGTCGAGCAGGATGAAATCACCGAGGATGGTCAATGCCCGGATAATGTCGTTCCCATGGTATCTTTCTCTTTTCATAGAGATAATTAAGTATTAATTTGTTATTAGTATTTGTATTTACATTTATTTTATCCCGAAACTATTCGAAAACCATTTTCGGCATTCTCGGAAAGAATCACTGTCTGCGAGGCCTGTGTTGCCAACGCCAGAAGAAATGCCTAATACGGAATATGGGTTCCCAAAAGCACTCGGAGGGATAATAGCGAACCATGCGGAGATCGCGGACAACACGCTGCAGGTTGGCTTTCAGAGGTGAAGAATATGTCCCACTGAGCACGCGATCATCATGCTTTCCCAAATCGCCACTGGCCAACAACTCGTTGAGCAAAAGTCGTCCACGCCGTTCATCCTGTCGTGCCACGAGGAAACGCTCGTCGAGCCCCAGTACTTGAGCGAGCACCCACATGAGGGGGCGGGCAAAGGGTAGAAGTCCCACATGGCGGAACACCTGCTCATAGTCATTGATATCCTTCCTTTGGGTGTTGCTGCGTAGCAAATAGTAGTAGTCGACTATCTGCCTCAGGCCAATGCCCTCATGCAGCAAGTGATTGGCAATGTGGCAGAGTTGGAATACGACGTTAAAATCCCAGGTGGGAACAGCAAATCCCTGTGGCTGCTCGTTGGCAAACTGCTCTGCTGCATGTTTAAGGAAGTAGCTCTGCAGACGGTGGTTGTGGAATGGATTGTTGAGCCACGACGGACGATAGTGCACCTCCACGGGTATGTCACCAGCGTTTAGGAAGTCGATGTGGTGGTAACATGCCTTGGCATCGGGTATAAACTGCCGACAATAGGCTATCACAGTGGAAACCCCACCTTGGCAGGTTCCCTTCCCTACGGGGGAGGGGTTAGGGGTAGGGCTCTCTCCCTCCCTACGGGGGAGGGCCGGGGTGGGGCTCGGCGTTACCCAGATATCAATGTCGCCAGGGGTGCGCAATGAAGGATCGGGATACAACAAACCATTGCCCTGCCCTTTCAGCAGACAGGAGAGGAAACCTTCCTTCTGGAAGTTTCGAGCCACCCATGCTGAACGCTCGGTGACGTGCTCATTGCGCCGTGCCAATTGTCCACATACTGCCATCCACTCCATGACATCGTCGTCGGTGGGTTTGTTTTCCTTTTGGCTGCCCAATCGACGGACACCCATCCAATAGATGCCCACTAAGGACTGGTCTTTCGCAAAGAGCAACAGGGAATGCCAGTTGATGTGCCGTGCAGCAACAGGAACCTCCGTCTCTTCATTGAGCGAGAAGCGCAGGAAATCAAGGTAATATTTGAGTGGCGAAGTTGCGTTCAAAGGCTATAACATGATGTCACACAGATCTCACTGATCTCACAGATTATTTTCGAAAAGGATGATTTCTATTTAGACGGTTGGAATCTGTGTGAGATTTAGAGGGAACTCATTTTCTCCTTCAGGATATTCCACAGGAAGAGTGGATTGCCGATGACATAACGGCGCCACATGCGCTTTGGCTCTGTGACCAACCTGTAGAGCCACTCCAACGAATGGTCCTGCCACCACTGAGGAGCACGCTTGGCAGTACCGGCGAAGAAGTCGAACACGGCCCCTATGGTACCCACATGGCAGTGGATGTTGAGTTCGTCCCAATGGCCATAGGCCCACTTCTCCTGTTTCGGGGCCGTCATGCCTATCCACAGAAGATCAGGATTGGCCTGATTGATGGCCTCTATGATTGCCTGGTTGTCAGCATCAGAGAACTTTGGTTTGTAGGGGGGAGAGTAGGTGACAACATCAAGATTCGGATAGTCCTTGGCTGCCCGCTCGCGGATGAGCGCCAGCACCCGCTCCGACGATCCCATGAACATCACCTTGAGGCGTGCCGAGGAGCTGTCGTTTTCCACTTTTCGCCCGGCTTTGCCGCTAGGCTTGTCCAAGAACTTTTCACTCTCTCTGTTGAGACGGTCCATCTCGAAACAAAACAAATCCCAGCCCGCTATGCGCTCGGTGGGCTGCGACGCAGCCTTCAGCCAGCGGCATACCTTCACGATGCTTGCCCCGTCGGGGATGAGATATCTGACACAGCCGTCGCCACTCCCCTCGCCTATCGGTGCAGGGTTGGGAGTAAGGCTTTCAGCAAACAGAGCATCTTTCTGTGCCGTGTTATACGAGTGTGCATTGACGGTGTTGATGAGCACCTTCCCTGCCGGGATTGCTGCCAGCGCAGCTCGGTTCTCGACGATTGTTAACTCAGAAAGTCTAAACATAAAAAAACACTGCGGTATGACTGCCTGGGGGCACTATTCCAAACGGTTCTTTGCCGCACCCTTCTGTTGGTCAAAAAGCGTACCTTTCGTATTTGCTCTTTGAACTTTATTCCTTAAAAACTTATTATTCTTTGAATGATTGCCATAACAGCGGAAAACCGCCCAATTATCGCCATTCTGCATTATTACATTATCTGCAACTGTGTTGTAACGAGCTTCCGATCCACTACCATCTATCATAACAGAATAACGTCCAAATGAATTGATTACATTATTTGATATTGTTGAACGCGAGCAACCTCCAAGTTCAATAAATCCAATTTTCATCTCATTATTGGAAAACTTAACCGACTTTGCTTTAAGCATCTGGATTTTTGCCTGGACACAATTGATGAAATTACCACGAACCTCTATATTAGAAATCTTATCATTAGTAGATGCTGCAATTACTTTTGAGGAAACATCCTGAATGCGATTGGAAAGAATAGAAACATCAGAGAAATCAACCAATTCAACACCAATCACCCCACCTTTTATCAGATTATTCTCAACAACAGCATTACGTCCGAATCCTGACAATGATATGGCAAAACCATACTGAGGAGAAGGCAACATATTAAAAGTGCACCCACTGATGTGTATGCCATTAAACTTGAAAGACTTATTCCCGTGATTTTGAATCTCAATCCCCATCCTTTTATAACAAATAGTGCTATTTAGAATTTGAACGTTTCTGACGACTCCATTCAAATTGTCAGCGACTATTTTTACAGCATTATTTGCTGATGAGGTGATGCTGCAACCACTGATCAACAAATTGCTACAATCAGCATTGGAAAGTATGGTGACACCATGGTCATTTGAGATGTCAATATTTTCTATACGGACATCCCTCCCAACCACTCTCAGCTCCAGGTTGCGACATTCCTTTTTGTTCACTCTTTTATCAACGAGGCTACAATTAGATGCTAATCGAATCATCCCATTTCTAATGCATCCGTCCTCGATCACTATGGATGAGCCCTCTTGCAACTCTAAAGTTTTATTCTCTAAATCATAGTCAGAACGAATAACTATTTGGGAGCCATGGGCAGGTATCGTTTTATCGCTTTCAACCGTAAGCGTTATTCCACTTGTCTCATCAACACTCTTGAATGATGATAAGAGAATAAGCAGAAACAACATCAACAAAGGTTTGAATGGCATGTTGTCAGTTGTCATAGTCTATTTATTATCAATAATAAACTGGATATTTAAAAACTATTCCACATTTCTTACACCGATGCATGAACTTAACAAAATCTTTTCTATGATATTTTTTTACTAACCACAATGAAATCTTATCAGGCAGGCTCATTTTAATTTTATTGATTATCTTAATCATAAATACCTTTTGCTTGCTTAAGTGGAAATCGGCGTACTTTACCGGTGTTTTCCAATCGCCATACAACAATGTAAGGCACTCATTGTAATCTTTCGGGATTTTTACGTTTACATCCCTAAATGTCCAATCTGTAACTTCTGTCAAATGTCGGTCCAACATAAAGCCACCTCCGGAATAACGTATTTCAGGCGTAAGTTTCTGCATAATATAGAAATCAATATACTCGCCATGCCTCATCACCGAATACAACAAACCGCCACGATCAACACGCACAAGTTCAAAGCCCACTTTTTTCAATTCCCAAAATACGTTGAGCAATTTTTGCTTATCCTCTTCTAATACAAAAAGGTCGATGTCCTCATCCCATTCAATAAAATTGTTCTCTCGAACGATTCCAAGAAGAGTGCCGTAAGCTGGGCTTACAAGAATCTTATTTTGCTCCATTACGTTAAGCAATATCACCAAATTCTTGTAGGCCACATCACGATCAATCTGTTTTATTCCAAGATAGAGGTTTACGGGTTTATAGTATAGTTTCCCCTGAGGAGTTTGTATGCTTGCCATTTATCAAAGTGTTTTTATTTTTTCCTTAAGATTGTCCATTCGTTCACTAAATTTAACTGGCAAAAGACTATCACGAGCTTTCGATAGATCCGGGATGTTTCCTAAAGACAACTGCCTCTCTATTGCAGTAGTTATACCCTGAACATCAAATGGATCTATGATTTCCCCGTTTTCCTTGCATACCAAGCAGGATGATCCTGCTCTTTGAGAGACGATCACTCGACAACCTGCTAACAATGCTTCACCAGTCACAGCTCCAAACGCTTCCTGAACACTTGCCAATATTAACGTGCTGGCAAGATTGTACCAAGCATACAGATCGTCACCATCAAACCTTCCGGTAAACAAGATTTCCTTGTCTATTAGTTTGGCCTGCTCCTCTAGTCTTTTCCTTTCTGGCCCATCACCTACGATGACAAGAGTAGCATCAGACGTAATGTTTTTAAATGCTTCTAATAACCTTGTGAGATTTTTTAATTCTACTAAGCGCCCAACATAAAGAAGTATCTTTTTCCCCTTCAACGCATATGTGGATGCCAGCTCGGAACTTTTCTGTAAAAGCTGACTATAATATAATTTCGATTTTTCATCGTCCATTATAATAGGCATCCAAACTCCCTTGCCATAATTCTTCTGATACCATTCACACACTCTTGAATCTACAAGTATCAGATCATCTAACATAGGGGTTATCAATCTGCGAGCTACACGATGAATTTTAGAAAAATCATTATGATTAGCAACCATATCATAGCTATCATCGCACATAGAAATCACCTTAAAATCTTTTCTATATAGCCATTTGTAAAGCAATACCTGAATTGTTAAAATCTGGAACTCAGGTACTATAACAAATTTTGGGGAGTTTTCCTTCAGGATTTTCCATACTTCAGTGCACAATTTCCTAGATTGCCGTCCTAATCGGATGCCCTTTAAATAGTTAGGGACGAACTTGCACTTAGATTCAATGATATCTTCATCAAATGCTTGGGATGCGTCGTGCTTCCAATAGAAATACATTTCACAATCTAACATTTCATGAATGCTATTGTATGTATCTATCCTATACGGTGCTATGCTGGTTCTAAAGAAAACGTTAGACATGACAATAAAATGGGAAAACAATTATTTGGGTAATACTACAAGAAATTAATTAACAAAGGGAAGTCTTTGGGAGCACCAGTCTATACCTTCTCTAAGTACTTTTCCTCCTATACCCCCAATAATTACATTGTCATGATAATCTCTTTTTGTTAAAATAGCACCTGTTGCAATAATAGAATGATTTCCTACCTTGACACCCTTTAGTACCTTTACAGAATGTCCAATCCACACATGTTCGCCTATCGTTATATCCATTGACATATTAACGCGCTCTTTTGTTTTAGCATCTATCACACTATGGCTATCACCAGTCCGAAAAACTATATCAGAAGATAACAAGCAATCCTTACCTATTTCAACCTTACACCCTTCTATCACTGCGATATCTGTATTCCCCGTAATTGTCGTGTGCTCTCCAATATGGATAAATCCGCCATTGTCTTCTATATAAAGATGACAATTATTAAGATTACAGTCTTTTTCTATAATAATGCTATTATTATTTCCATTGATGGTAAAAGTACAATCCTTAAATCGAGTAATTCCAGGAGCAACCCTTATGGTATTTCCCTTACCAGATATTCGGAAAGTAGACCAAGCGGAATAAACGCCATCAAGAAATATCCTATTATCTCCTTTGGAGATTCGATACCTATTCCTATGAAACAGCCTATAGCCCCACGAAAGAACTGCACTATATTTTCTTAACAAATAAATCTTTTTCTCCTTTTCCATTATTCTATCGATATTTCCATATGTGAGGTATTAGACAATGCAATATCGTCGTACAGACGTGAAACACGGCGACAAAAAAGCCGTAATGTCTCCTCTCATGATAAAACAATATTTTTAATGGCATCCCTGTCGGCCTGTTTAGAGCCTTCCACCTTTTCAGGAAGGGGACATCAGGATTACACCAGATCGACAAGACTGGATGTTGCTCGCAATAACCTATATAAGAAGAAGAAAGCAGCACACCAATTCCGCACTCTTTGGCTCTTAAGCCGTAATCCGTATCACCACCAGCATGATGATAGTATGGATCAAGGTTCCCAAGAATCTGAAAGACGTATCTGGGCACTAACACGAAGTTACCATTTAAGTTTTTTCCTCTTTGCAGTGAACCATTAGGAACTAATAATGCCCCGGTCTTTTCATCATGCAAACCATAAGTGCACTCTCCCGTTGCCAGACTTCGTGTGGCACCGGCAATTATAGCCTTATCATTGGCTGAATGAGAATCATCTAACATTCTTTGGATGGCAGATTCTTCGATGTAAGTATCATCATTGAGCCAAAGATAATAATCATAATCTTTTGCAAGGGTGGCTTCTTTCCACGCCTTATACATACCACGATTCCAATAGAGATTACCATCGCCCTTGACAACGCGTACAGATGGATACTCCTGCTGTATCATCTCAGCAGTACCGTCCGTACAACCATCGTCAGTCAGGTAAACATCAAGCGTAACATCATTAGGCATTTTACTCTGAAAAAGATGACTGAGAGCTTTCTCTGTGCACTCTTTACGATTGTGGACTGTAAGGAGGACTGCTATATACTTCATATACGTTTTCTGCTAAGTATTGGACAAGGCTATCTCTCGAGAACCATATTCTTATAAACCATGTGAATTGCATCAAGTATGTCTTCCTTAGAATGCCGTTGAGCTGCGACATGTGAACCTGACACCCCTAGAGATTGTGACAAAGTTTCGTTATTTATTATTTCTGTCAAATAGTATGCCAATTCATAAGGGGCATTTGCAGGAACAAGTATACCTGTTTTCAGATGTTCGACAATTGTAGAAACGCCACCTACATTTGTAGCTATAACTGGAAGACCTAGCATTTGAGCTTCACACACACTGTTCGGGCTATTGTCGATATAAGAGGGATGAACGTAAACATGAGCATCTAAAAGTTCATGACATAAGTCAACGGGAGACTTAGGTCCACAATAGACAACGTTCACCTCGCTACCTTTAATATCGGTCTCACGTTCAAAAAAACTTACTATGCCATCGTCAGTATTAATTCCAAATACTTTCCATACAAAACTCAATTGGGTTTCTTTCTTTAAAAGATTAGCTGTTTTCAGGACAACATCCAAGCCTTTGTAGACCGTATTGGAAATCGTAGACGCGACGGTGATTGTACCTTGTGGGCGTTGCCACTGCCCGGCATATTCATAAAACACATCACGGAGGATCTCGTCCACGTGGAAATAAAAAGCCTGAGGTGCCAAAAGACGAGATACTTGGCGATCCCACGCCGTCCGGCCCATCAGGTAATGAACTTTCTTAAACAACGCGGACTCACGTTGTCCGCGAACCGTGATTTTTTTCTTTGCAAAGATATAGCCATTCCTAAGGATCCATTCGCGCACTGATGGTGGCCACAAAAAAGAAGACTTGTTGATTCCACTTGGGAAGAACGCGTTATCACAAGGAGCCAACAATCCCTGTAAATGGACTACAACAGGAATATTGGTCTGGCCTAAGATGCATGCCAGTTCGCTCTCGATGCCGAAGAGCTGAATGACATCAGGACGAAAGTCGTCAATAGCCCATAAGATTTCACTCAATAAAGCCGATGTGTCTTCACACCTATAACCTCGATAATAATAAAGCAACTTCGCTACCCCATGAAGACTCTTTTTATGGAGGCAATAATATGTGGTGGCATCTTTGACTATCTTAGTACGCTTTTCCTGTTGAGGGAAAGCCAGTGCAAGCGATATTGACGGGATCTCCTGCACGGCTTTCTGCAAAGACGAGATCCAACCTCCACCATAGTAGCCACTGACATTGGCTGTAGCATCAAACAGCCCAGAGGTTGATGATAGCCAAAGTACTCTTAACTGACGGGAATCTCCCATTTCGTACTACTCTTTTTTAGACCAAAAAGGCTGTTGAACCATTCCTTAAACTCATGATCTGTCATGGAGCGGAAACGCGACGACAAGCACATTGAAATGAACGTCCAATAGGTGAAATTCAGTATGTCAAACGAAGTGACGTTTTCCACCCATCCATATAGGAAATTAAACGCTACTACCAGACCTGCCAGTTTGATATAATAGTTCTTAGAACGATAGACCCCCAGATAAGCCGCCCATACATAAATAGCTATATACAGCAACATTCCGACGAGCCCCAACCAAGTGAATATGTTTGGAAAACAGACCTCGTTTTTTGATCTTTCATGTTTGATATTAAAATCCAATCGGGTGGCTGTCAGGTCATAAGCAAGATCCCAAAAGAAGTTGGTGTCGTTGCCACGAGCAGGGGTTCGTCCGAACAACACATATCCATTGTCGACTGCAGAGTTAATAACTTCTGTATAGATAAACGTGCGGGTATCGCTTGACAGGTCGACCTCTTTCTCAAGTCCACTTTCATCATCGAATTTGACGGTAGTATAAACGCCCTCATAGTCTGTCCACAACTCGTCGAAGATGTTATACTTCCCACTAATACCTAAATAGAGGAAAACTGCGGGTGTGACAAGGAGAATCCAATAGGTCGTCTTCAAAAAAAAGTCTTTTAAACGGAACACCTTCAAACAGCCAAGGGCTACAGCAAACGAGAAGGCGGCTTTTACCAGCTGACTTCTTGCATCATAAACGTTGACTGTCAAAAGCAATATCCCGATCAAAAGAATAATTACTATCCATAGCTTTTTCTTCAGTAAAGGCAGAAAAGACAATGCTAAAAAGACCGGTCCCAAATAGAACTGAGAGATACCGACTTGCCAATAAAAAAACAAAACATACGCAAGAATGGCAAAAACATACCATGCCCTCAATATATTTCTCAAAAGATTTGGGAAAGAAAACGCATAGACACAAAGCGGAACTAAGAGAACAAAAGAGTTTTGAACAAGATTCTTATACTCCCAATAATTCTCAGCGACACGCATACCCCTGACTATTCCAAAAAGAGCCCATAGCAGGTAGAGGGAAACAACAATATACCCTTTCTCTGTAAAGGCAATCCGCTGGTACTTCATCTGAAGGAAGAGAAGGACCAATATTAAGAAATCAAGAGCAAATGTGGTCGCAGTATTTCCTATAGGCCGTTCGGACCACTGGTTGACACTTATGAATGTCAACAAGAGGAACAGTATAGGAAGATAGATTTTACTAATTCTTTGAGATATCATTATATATGAAATGTCTTAATTTGAGACACGATGTTCCTCGCAGCAATTCGTTCCTTGCCTGTCATGCCAAAATACCATGTAGAGATCAAAAATACTATTCCTTCACATAATAGGACAATACCTAAGCGCATCCATCCTGTATCAAAGGAATAAGAAATGATAAAACCTGCAAAGAAAGCCAAAAATGATACTACGGATATTGGGACTAAAACTAGTTGAACAAACTCAGACAATCGCATGCCACAATTTCTCTTCATGAAATAGACCTTTAACCCGCCTTTTCCAAATCCCATAATAACAATCATAACAACATACATCATGACTGGAGAATAGCCATTTGCGAATAACAAACAAGTGACTAAGATAGGAAGAATATCAAAGAGCACCACCAACTTATTATATTTGGCAATGTGCCCCTCGGCAGCGATTGAGGTATGGAAAACTGCGACAGATTGATCAATGAGGGAGCGAAAAAGCAGTAACTGGGTAAACACGACGGCCCATTCAGGAACATTCTTCAACCATACTTTCAACAGGAAAGGCATCTCAATAATTGCGGGGATAGCGAGGATTGCCAATAGGAAAAAAGAATACTTATTAGCCAACATCGACACCTGTAACATACTGCTCCTGTCGCCTGCTCCTTCATTTTTTGCTATCAATGGACTTGCAGCCTTGAGCATGTTGTTAGAGAAAGAAAGCAGTTGTCCGTTCAACTGATTAGCAATGCCCTGTGCTGCATTCAAGAGGGTACCAAAGAAATGATTTAGCACGACGCCCATTCCATAATTGCCAATGAGAGAAGATGTGCTTCCAAGGAAATTCCAACCAGCAAAAGATGTCATCTCCCTGAAAAGATCTTTCCGAAAATAACGTCTCAACGAAACCACACACTCCTCATAGTGGCGATGGCAGTAAATCCTGAGAATTGTGAGCGTTACGAAAGGAATACATGCCATCAAGATACCATATACTATCAGCTTATCACCTAACACATATATAGTAGCAAAAGCAACCAGAAGTTTCAATAACGACTCAAAAACACCAATTATAGCGAAATACCTCATGTTTTCATGGGCATTGATGGCAGCATTATACGGAACCGACATCACGTTGAACATCGTGCTCAGCATCATACTGACATAAACGACTTTTGCAGCATACAGCCGATCGGGGCGAATGGTCAACACACCATGAAACAATGGATAGGCTGCAAGAAGGAGCAGGAGACAAAAGAGAATAGCAACCCCATAATGAAGCAGGATGCTAACATTGAAAATACTCTTCTGATGCTCTTTGTCGCCACGACCCTCAGCATAATTCATAAACCGCTGAGTGGCACTTGTCATCGTAGAATTTAAGAAGCCCAACATGGCAATCGCCCCTCCTACGATATTGTAGGTTCCGAAGTCGAGAGCCCCTAAGGAGTTCAGTACAATGCGCGTTGTCCATAACGAGATGAACACCGTAATAGCCATCTTCAGATAAAGATAGCCTGTATTTTTAATTACTCTCGATGCTGCTGACATAATCCTATCGGCCTAAGAGCCAAGGGGCATGTTTCTGAACCCATTTGATGAATGGATAAGAAAGAGCCATGATAACAATCGTTACAATTAACGGACGCATAATCGAACAATTTGGATGAAGTCGATAAATATTTTATAGATAAACAAATGTGTTCCTAAGATAACCAGCGTCCCTTGTGCATAAGTTTCAATAATGCCGTTTCGTGGCAGTCGTTGAAACAACCATACCAACAAGACAAACGATGTTAACGTTGTCATAAAAAGGAAAAAATAGTTTTTCCCATATATATTCATGCTCATATCTACTTCTCCGTTCCAAGTCGCTATCACAATGAACAGTATAAATAATGCGGCAAGTGTGTATTTATGGGTAGTTATATTCCTTAATCCTCTTTCCTTCAACCACCGTCCGAAACACATAAAGGGAAGAGCCGCCAAACATAGGTATGGATAATAATATTGGAATTCACTTTCACCAACTATAATATGCTGTATGCTCATCCACAACAAACAAACTAGGCCTAGAAACTTATAATTTGATGTATATCGTCCAATTAGCTTAACATCTCCAAGAACAAATCTACACAGCATCAGCGTTATTACAAACCATTGGCCAGTAAACAAGCTAGCCTTACCTGTATGCGACTTATAGAAATTCTCATAACTAAAGACTGACCAGAAATCAACCCCTCCTAACAAAAAGCAGTCGCTTACACATGTGTAAATAAGACGGAAAAAAGAAATGACAACTATTGGCACCATAAAGCACCTTAATGTCATTTTCCAGTCTTTTTGTTTGTAAAGATATCCTGATATCAAGTAAAACATAGGCATATGGAAAGCGTATATCATCTGATGTACATACCCCCTCATGCCTACATGACATAATACCATTAACGATATGCAAAGGACTTTTATATAATCAATCCAGTTAAGGCGTTGGTTCATGTTGTTATTGATGCCCCTTGCATCATCTCAATTTTATAAGCCGAATGGCTAAGCCCCCCCAGGCCTACTTGCGGTAAGCCTCAAAGGAATGATGTGTAACCCGTTTTTCCTCTGGTGGCAGTTGCATATAATTGCCGTATATTTTGCTTAAATACTCATCATATTGCTCAAACCCATAAAACTTTTGACCTTCAAAAGAGAAATCAACAAGTGTATCAAACACGGTCTTTGAAAATCTTTTTTTTGCGTGTATACCACCACAGCTTTCAAAAACAAAACTTGTTTCCCTATTTTTATATTGCTGAATAAATCTATCCATTCTTTCCGCAACTTTCCGCCTTGGCATAAAAACAGAGATCAATCTAGCTTTTAAAAAGGAAGGGTGTTTGAGGAGTCGCCACCACTTTTTACCAACATCTATTCGTTGTAGTTGTAAAAGGGTGTGTATCTTTCTGCGTTTTGTATCAAACTGTATCCATTCTTCTTCATCATCAGGGACATTATCAATAGGGAATACATCGATATTGATTCCTATCTGTACATTCATCAAAGCCCTCTCCTTCAAAATGGTTCTGTCATCATAGACTTTGGCATAAGGCATATCCCACTTTGTATCTCTTTCAAGGGATATGAGTCTATAATTGCCTTTGTATACGTCAGGAAACTCTTGGACAAAACGGTTATACTCCGTACGATACATGTAAATATCGATGTCATCATCCCATGGAATATATCCCTTGTGCCGCACAGCTCCTAAAAGTGTGCCACATGCTATAGAGTATTTGATATCGCTCTCCTGGCAAAAGGTATGGACAACTTTTAGTATATCCAGTTGAATAGATTTTAATTCTTGTATGCTTAATATATCCATTCTTATCATTCTTGTGATGTAAACACATTATCGGTGGTGACGATGACGCTGTCGGCGAGGAAGGATTGCTTGACGGCGGGATCGTTGACGGTCCAGGTGCCGGTCCAGAGGCCGAGGGCATGGGCTTCGGGAATCCAGATGGGATGCGACTGGTAGTGGCTGAAGTGATAGTTGATGCCACCAATGCCGGCGTCCTTGAGTTGCTGAGGGGTGAGGTCGGCATTGAGATAAGCGGTGACGGGACCGAGGCCCTTGTCGACGAGCTCTAAGCAATACTGCCGGGAGAAGGATATGAACAGGCAATGGGGAAGGACGTTGTACTGCTCAATCAACCGGACTACGGCATCGACACTGCAGGTTTTCAGCTCAACTACCATGAGCACACTGGAATGCATTTCGCAATAGGCCCTTACAAATTGCTCAAGCAGAGGGATCGTCTCTCCATTGGGCAGTGTTGTCCGGCAGAGATCGGCATAAGTGGTTTGCGCGATAGCAAGACCATTGAAAGTTGCATCGTGATTGACCACCAGTTTTCCATCAGCCGTTTGATGCACATCGAACTCTGTTCCGTAGATGTCCTGCTGAAGAGCTTTTCGGAAGGCTGCCAAAGAGTTTTGTGGCAGACTGTCACCCGACCAACATCCCCGGTGAGCTACCAGCGGAAGAGGCTTTTCGCTCCAGACATTCTGATTACCGAAAGACGTGGCATTAGCATCCCATATTCCACCACAAAAGAGAAGTAGCAGAAACAGGCGCCGCAGAAGCATTTCTGTTCGTAAGACTGACATTTTGTTTTTGTTCCTTTTGTTTTCTGTTTTGTTAGCGGACTGTCGACAGCTATGTCGGCCGCTGATGTCGTAGCGGTTTTAGGTTGGTGCAGAAATAATAAAGTAAAGTAATGAAAAAATAGAGTGTAATGAAATGTAAATAGGGCGTAATGAAATATTGAAACAGGACTCATGAGGGCATAGCAATATCTTCCCCTTGTCCACTGATGGACAAGGACTTTGCTGCCAATCCTTGAAGACAAGCAGCACCGAGGACACCGCCTTGGAGAATCATTGAAATGTCTCGCAGAATCCTATTCCAATTTCATTACGGGTGCAAAGGTACAAAGATTTTTCGAATAAGAATTATTTTTTATGAAAAATCTTACGATGCAGGCAATAAGGGAGAGATAAGGTTGGTGAGGTCAACAAACTGCTGGATTGTGAGTTGTTCAGGACGAAGCGTGAGGTCAGCATTGAGGGTGGCGATAGCATCGGCGCTGAGCAGCTGGCGCAGGGATACACGGAGCATCTTGCGACGCTGGTTGAAAACAGTCTTCACGATGCGACGGAAGAGCTGCTCGTCGCAGCCAAGACTATTGACATCGTTGCGAGCCATGCGGATGACAGCCGACTGCACCTTTGGTGGTGGATTGAAAACAGACGGTTCAACGGTGAAGAGATATTCGACATCGTACCAAGCCTGGATGAGGACGGAAAGGATGCCGTAGGTTTTCGAACCCGGTTGAGCAGCGATGCGCAGGGCCACCTCCCGTTGAATCATACCTGTGCAGCAGGGGATGAGGTCGCGGTTGTCAAGCATCTTGAAAAAAATCTGTGACGAGATGTCGTAGGGATAATTGCCTGTCAGCACGAACTGTTGCCCTTGGAATAGTTCACGAAGATCCATACGCAGAAAGTCGCCGGCAAGGAGAAGTCTCTCCGTCACTCCCTTTTCAAGAGTAAGGGCAGACATACCCTCCGCTCCCTCAGCCACAACAAGGGGCGTAGCGAATTCGGGAAAGTGCTGGCTTAGATAGGCTGTGGACTCGCGATCAATCTCAACAGCACAGATTGTGCGTGGTTTCTCGATGAGATATTGTGTAAGGACACCCATACCGGGGCCAATCTCGAGAACAGGGATGTCGGGACAGGCATCGACGGTGTCAGCGATGCGACGTGCTATGGATAGGTCAGTCAGGAAATGCTGGCCTAGACTCTTCTTGGGTTTGACTTGTTTCATTGGGTGCAAAGGTACGATTTAGTGAGCGAAAAACCAAATTTATTTGAGTTTTTCCGAGCAGAAGTGCCTTCGGCAACATATCAAGGGTACTAATAAATGTGCGAAAGAATGAAAAAAAACGTCTTTTCTTTTGCTTTTCGCTCATTTATTCGTAATTTTGCCGATGCGATGAAAAAACATGGCAAAGACACTCTGAATGTGTTGGCATCGCTTGTATTGGGCGGCGCCATACTCTACTGGATGTACCGTGGCTTCGACTTCGGGCGAGTGCGTGAAGTGCTCCTGCACGAGATGTCGTGGACATGGATGCTTCTGTCGTTCCCATTCGGTGTGCTGGCACAGATGTTTCGTGGCTGGCGATGGCGACAGACACTGGAACCTCTAGGCGAACAGTCGCGTACATCGGTACGTGTGCATAGTATTTTCCTGAGTTACGCGACGAGTCTGCTGATTCCTCGTATCGGTGAGTTTGTGCGTTGTGGCGTGCTCCATCAGAAGGACAACGTGTCGTTTCCTAAAGCTCTTGGCACGGTGGTGACCGAGCGAGCCATTGACTCACTGTTGGTGCTGCTCATTGCCGGACTGACCTTCGTCACCCAGTTTCGCGTGTTCATGACGTTTTTCAAAGAGACAGGTACCAGCATGGACGCCATTCTGCATCGTTTCACCACAGCTGGTTGGGTTGTGACCATCATTTGCTTATTGGCTATCGTCATATTGGGATGGTTCCTTATTACGAGGTACGGGAAAAGCTCAGCAGTACAAGATGCAAGAGACGAGGCACAGGATACAACTAGTGATTCCAAGCCTCACACATCTCATATATATAATAAGGTAAGAGAGTCGATGACCGGTATCTGGCAGGGCGTGATTTCGTTGCGCAACGTGAAGAACATCCCCTTGTTCATCTTCTACACCCTGGCCATCTGGAGCTGTTATTTCCTGCACTACTACCTGACCTTCTTCTGCTTCGATGCTACGGCAGGCCTTGGGCTGTCGTGTGCCATGGTGACGTTCATCGTGGGATCGATTGCCGTAATTGTTCCAACGCCTAATGGTGCCGGTCCGTGGCACTTTGCCGTGAAGACGATGCTCATTCTCTATGGGGTGCAGGATACCGATGCTCTTTACTTCGTGCTCATTGTGCACTCTGTGCAGACGCTGCTGGTTGTTGCGTTGGGAGTGTATGCATGGATTGCACTCTATTTACAGAAAACTATTCACAAACCTTAAAATTATCAATATGAACGAAATTTGCAAATTGAGCCCTGAGTGCATTTGGAAAAACTTCTATGCACTGACGCAGGTGCCACGTCCCAGTGGACATCTGGAAAAAGTACAACAGTTCCTGCTCGACTTCGCCAAGGAAGCCGGCGTAGAAGCCTTCATCGATGAAGGCCGCAACGTGGTTATGCGCAAGCCCGCCACTCCTGGAATGGAAGACCGTAAGGGTGTAATCCTGCAGGCACACATGGACATGGTGCCACAGAAGACTCCCGAGTCCACCCACAACTTCGAGACAGATCCCATTCAGCCCTGGATTGACGGCGAGTGGGTGAAGGCTAAAGGAACGACACTGGGTGCGGACAATGGCCTGGGTGTAGCCGCTATCCTGGCTGTGATGGAAGCCAAAGACCTGAAACATGGTCCACTGGAAGCACTGATCACCGCCGATGAGGAGACTGGTATGTACGGTGCCAACGACCTGCCTGAGAAAATGCTCCAGGGCGATATCCTGCTGAACCTCGACTCTGAGACATGGGGTAAGTTTGTGATTGGCTCTGCTGGCGGTATCGACGTCACCGCTACACTCGACTACAAAGAAGCTGAAACCGATCCTGAGGATGCAGCTGTGAAGGTTACGTTGAAGGGCCTGCGTGGTGGTCATAGCGGACTGGAGATCCACGAGGGCCGTGGCAATGCCAACAAGATGATGGTACAGCTGGTGCGCGAAGCCATTGAGGAGTGCGACGCCCGTCTGGCTACCTGGCATGGCGGCAACATGCGCAATGCCATCCCCTTCAAGGCTGAGGTGGTGCTGACACTGCCGAAGGAGAATGTTCCGGCCCTAAAGGAACTTGCCGAGGATTATCTTGCCGACTTCACCGATCAGTATAAGCACATTGAGAGTGGTATAGAACTGATAGTCGAGGATGTAGAAGCTCCGAAGACTGAGGTACCAGTAGAGATTCAGGACAACCTTGTCGATGCCATCTATGGCTGCCACAACGGAGTGCTGCGCATGATTCCCAGCTATCCCGAAGTGGTCGAGACATCGAGCAATCTCGCCATCATCGACATTGAAGACGGTAAGGCATCCTTGAAAGTGCTGGCCCGTTCGAGCCGTGAGGACATGAAGGCTGTCATCGTGAACACGCTACAGAGCTGCTTCAACATGGCAGGAATGAAGGTGGAGACTGCCGGTTCGTATGGCGGCTGGGATCCGAACCCCGACAGCGAGATGCTGCATCTGCTGCTGAAGATCTACAAGGAGCTGAACGGCGAAGATGGCATCATCCAAGTGGACCATGCCGGTCTGGAGTGCTCGGTCATCCTGGGCAAGTACCCACATCTTGATGTGGTAAGCCTCGGCCCGACGATGAAGAGTCCGCATACCACTACCGAGCGTGCACTGATCGCCACCGTAGAGCCCTTCTGGCAGTTACTGAAGAAAGCCCTCGAGGAGATTCCTGTGAAGTAACGAGCACTCGTTCGATACGTCAATACACATAGTTCATAGCCCGTAGTTCATCCTTTTTTACTGATTTCTACATAAAAAATCAAAAAAATATGAACTATTGGCTATGAACTATGAACTTTTTTTCTTACCTTTGCACTCGAAAAATGGCCGTATACACTTTGTTGCGGCTACAGTATTCACTAAAATCAGAACAATCATGGACGATTATCCGGCGGACAGTTGCAAACGCAAGGCCCGGGGATAGCCACCACTGAAGCGGCTAATCCTCTGGGCGTAATGGCATTTTACACTTCGCTTAACTCACAAACAATGGAGGATTAGCAACAATGAAGACATACTGGAACACTACTGGCAAGTTGTCCCACCTGCAGGAGTGGGAGCCGAATTGTTGGATACAGGTGACGTGTCCGACAGAGGATGATCAGCGCGAACTCGAGGAGCGCTTCAACATTCCCGACTATTTCATCAGTGACATCAGCGATACCGACGAGCGTGCCCGTTACGAGTACGACGATGGCTGGATGCTCATCATCTTGCGTATTCCCTACGTGAAGGAGATACGTTCGCGCACGCCCTATACCACCGTACCCCTTGGTATCATCCACAAACGCGATGTGACCATTACTGTTTGTTTCTACGAAACCAACATGATGCTCGACTTCGTGTCGTTCCACCAAAAGCGTGGCGTGGGCTTCATCGACCATGTTGACCTGACTTTCCGTCTTTTCTTGTCGTCGGCAGTATGGTACCTAAAGCGTTTGAAGCAAATCAATGCCCTCATTGATAAGGCTAAGCACAACCTGGACCACACGGTGAACAACGAGAGCCTGATCGGACTGAGCCGACTGCAAGACTCACTGACCTACTTCAACACTTCCATCCGTGGCAACGAGAACCTGTTGCAGAAGCTGAAGTTCAAGCTGCAGGTGGATGAACTTGACGACGACCTCATCGAAGACGTCAACATCGAGATGACGCAGGCCCGTGAAACCACTGCCATCTATTCGAACATCTTGGAGTCGACCATGGACACTTACTCCTCGATCATCAACAACAACATGAACACTGTGATGCGTACGCTGACATCGGTTACCATCATTCTGATGATTCCGACGCTGGTCACCTCGATGTTCGGAATGAACCTCATCAACGGCATGGAGAATTCACCCTT
Organism: uncultured Prevotellaceae bacterium; assembly: GCA_902774815.1. Taxonomy (GTDB): domain Bacteria; phylum Bacteroidota; class Bacteroidia; order Bacteroidales; family Bacteroidaceae; genus Prevotella. The sequence continues at coordinate 210,176 of CACYJV010000005.1, forward strand.
CGGATTCCTCATGGCACTCGTCATCTCCGTCTTTGTCTCGGGCATCACGTGGGCATTCCTACGTTATAAGCGACTGCTGTAAACAAAGGGACAAGGTTCCTTGAGCGAAAGAATCAGCACGTTGTAGCTACCATTATCAAGAAAATATTCGACAAAAAGTTGAAAAAACGGAATTTCTTTTGGAGATTCCGTTTTTTTTGTTTAAGTTTGCAGCTTGAACTATTATGGATAGGGGATATTACGCCCTTTTCCATATGACAAGAAGAATGTAAACAAAAACCGAATCATCAACTTAAACCAGTGAAATGATGAACTCTCAAGAGAATGCCCTGGAACAGGGTAAGTTAGCAGAAGAGCAAGTTGCCGCCGAGGCCGCAGCTGAAGTACAGAACGCAGTAGAAGAAACGCCCCAAGCAGCACCTGAGGCTGAAATCCCCGTCGCTGAAGAACCCGCTCCAGCAACCGTAGAGGAGTCCGCAGAGGAAGCGCCAGTGGCAGAAGAGCCTGCCGTTGAGGAGCCTGTTGCTGAGGAAACTCCTACAGTGGAAGAAACACCCGCCGCTGAAGATGAGGCACCAGCTGTTGAGGAGCCTGCAGCCGAGGAAGCACCCGCTGAGGAACCTGCTGCCGAAGAACCTGCCGAGGAAGAGGCCGAAAAGAAAGTCTACACGACGAAGCAGGAAGTGCTGGACCGCGTGAAGGAAATTGCTCACGGTGAAGAAGCACCTTCGAAAGACGAAGTAGACCTGTTGAAGACCATCTTCTACAAGTTGCACATTGCCGAGCGCGAGCAGCAACTGAAAGAATATCTCGATGGCGGTGGCGATCCCGACAGCTATGTCGTACGCCCTGACGACTTGGAAGAGATGTTCAAGGTGGAGATGAACGTCATCAAGGAGAAGCGTGCCAAGGTGTTCCAGGCTATGGAAGCTGAGAAGCAGGAGAACCTGAAAAAGAAACTTGAGATCATCGAGAAGATAAAAGCCATGGCTACCTCACCTGACGAGGCCAACCGCTCCTACCAGCAGTTCAAGGAGTTGCAGCAGCAGTGGCGCGACATCAAGGCTGTACCTGCTGAACGTGCCAACGAACTCTGGCGCAACTATCAGCTCTACGTAGAGCAGTTCTACGACCTGCTGAAGCTCAACAACGAAGCCCGTGAATATGACTTCAAGAAGAACTTGGAATTGAAGACCAAGCTCTGCGAGGCTGCAGAAAAACTGGCCGAGGAGACCGACGTCATCAGTGCTTTCCACCAGTTGCAGGAACTGCATGCCCAGTATAGAGAGATAGGTCCCGTAGCTAAGGATCTGCGCGAAGAGGTATGGACTCGCTTCAAGGCTGCATCGACCATCATCAACAAGCGTCACCAGCAGCACTTCGAGAGCCTTCGTGCTCATGAGGAGGAGAACTTGAAGCGTAAGACCGAACTCTGCGAAAAGGTAGAAGCCATCGCCGCTGAGGAAAACAAGGGTGCTAATGATTGGGAGAAGCACACCAAGCAGATTATAGAACTCCAGAACGAATGGAAGACCATCGGCTTCGCTCCACAAAAGATGAACGTGAAGATCTTCGAGCGTTTCCGTGCTGCTTGCGACGACTTCTTCAGCCGCAAGGCCCAGTACTTTAAGGACATGAAGGCCCGTTTCGCTGAGAATGCCGAGAAGAAGCGCGCACTCGTGGCCAAGGCCAAGGAACTTCAGGACAGCACCGATTGGAAGTCGACGGGTGACAAACTCATCGCCCTTCAGAAGGAATGGAAGACCATCGGCATGGTTCCCAAGCGTCTGGGCGACCAACTTTGGAACGAGTTCCTGACTGCTTGCAACAAATTCTTCGAGGCCCGCAATGCCGCAACAGCTGGCACTCGCAATGAGGAACGTGCCAATCTGGAGACCAAACGCAACATCATTGCCCAGCTGAAGGAAATCGCTGAAGGTGCTGTTGAGAATGCCCAGGAAAAGGTACAAGACCTTGTTGACCAGTATCAGCAGGCCGGACACGTGCCTTTCCGCGAGAAGGACAAGCTCTATAAGGAGTATCACGAAGTGCTCGACAAACTCTACAAGGAGCTCAACATCTCTACGGCCCGACGTCGTCTCGATAACTTCCGCTCCAACCTGAAGAACGTTGCACGCCGCGGCGAAGATGCTCTCGACAATGAGCGTACACGCCTGATGCGTCGCTATGAGCAGATGAAGCAAGAGATTCAGACCTATGAGAACAACCTCGGTTTCCTGAATGCCGCTTCGAAGAAGGGCAGTTCACTCATCGACGAGATGAACCGCAAGGTGCAGAAGCTCAAGGACGATCTGAAGCTGACCTACGACAAGATCAAGGCTATCGACGACGCCAACGCTGCCGAGGAAAATGCAGCCGACGAGGAGGCTTAAAACAAATCTCCATTATAAACCAAACGGGCGAAGCCATTGCATCTGGCTTCGCCCGTTTTTTCTATCGTATCGCATTGACTTGCGAATCATCAAAGGAAGATTTGCTATTGGAAATCGACCAATACCCTGAACACCTTGCCAGGATTCTCGCTCCACCAACGCATGGTTGAGAGTGCTTCTTCCGGTCGTATAGTCTTGGTGATGAGCGTATCGATAGGACCCGTGTGGCGCTCCAGATAGTGGATGACGGCACGGAAGTCTTGTGGCATAGCATTGCGGGAACCCCTGATGTCGAGTTCTTTCTGCACGAAGTATTTAGTTTGAAAAGAAACCTCACTCTTGGCATAGCCGATGCACACGACACGTCCGGTAAAACTTACCTCGTCGACAGCCATTTGATAGGTAACAGGACTACCGACTGCCTCAATGACCACATCAGGACCAAAGCCGCCAGTCATCTCCAGCAAACGGCTGTGCACATCCTCGGTCTTGGTATTGATGGTATAGGATGCACCCATCTGGTGGGCAAGTGCGAGTTTGCCGTCATCGATGTCGGCAGCCACCACTGTGGCACCTCGTAGCGACGAGCGTACAATCGCACCCATGCCCACCATGCCACATCCAACAACGAGTACCACATCGATGTCAGTCACCTGCGCCCGACTTACGGCATGGAAACCTACGCTCATCGGCTCGACCAAGGCACATTCCTTAGGCGATAACAAACCTGCAGGAATCACTTTCTCCCAAGGCATGACGATGAATTCCCTCATGGCACCATCGCGCTGCACGCCCAGCGTCTCGTTATGCTGGCAGGCGTTTACCCGACCATTACGACACGACGCACACTTTCCGCAGTTGGTATAAGGGTTGCAGGTGACGACCATGCCAGGTTTCAACCCCTCGGGCACATCGCTGCCGACAGCCTCGATGACGGCACCTATTTCATGACCAGGAATGACCGGGTTGAGGGCCATCGAGTTCCGTCCCATGAAGGTATTGAGGTCAGAACCACAGAAACCTACGTACTGCAACTTCAGCAGTACCTCGCCTGCCTTCAGTTCACGAGGCTTCTCCACGTCGATAATATTCAGTTCTTGCTGATGAGTGATTTGTATTGCTTTCATAATGAAATTGAATTGACTCTGATAATGCGCTGCAAAAGTAACAAAAATGCCTGAAACAGAGAAGAATTAGATGGACATTTTTCATCGACGGCAAACTTAATCCTCATGATTACGCTAATAACACGCCAAAACTTGAACAAAGAAAAACTGCCAAGCACTGATTATCAGTACTTGGCAGCCTAAAAATGTTGGGGTACCCGGATAGTCTGGGGTAAAATCGAGTGCAATCAAATGCAAGTAAACACATGATTATCAGCATGTTACATAAAAATCAAGATTTCTTAAAATTGTTTAAAATTTGAAGTAATTGAGATTAACTCGGGAAAAACTCGGGAAAAAATTTGGAAGGTAAAACTATTATTATTACCTTTGCAACATTATTTATCGGCCCGCCCTCCCGGGTTTTGTATTCCTGGAATTGGCCATTGAGAGAGGTGATGTTGATATTGAAGCGCAGAGCGTGAAAGTATCTATTTTTTCGAATCCCATTCGATGCCGATAAATAAGCTATATTTCTTTTTTTCGGCATCTAAACCTTAAAGAAAGTAATATGGCTACAATTGAACTAAGATTATCAAACAAGATTCAGAAAGAGACTGGAAGAGCCGAGGTTATGATAAGGTTCTTTCACTACCGTATTGACATCTATGCTAGAAGCGAGGTGTTCATCAATCCCGAGTTTTTTGAATACTATATTGACAGAAAGAAAACTGTCAATCCACGGAAGCCCGTGCCTGCCAATGCCATCACCGCCCCTTTGAGCGCTGCTGTAAAAAACGGATGGAGCCTCCGAAAAAGTGGGATTATCATTGTCAGTAACCGACGAATTAAGAACGAGGAGGTAAGATATCACGAAAAACAGGCGGAACGCATTGAACAGATAAAAAGGCTGATATCCACATCCTTTGAAGCCACGCCTCAGGAAATGCACGATAAGAAGTGGCTCAAGAAGATTATAGACAAGTATAATCATCCCCAAAAATACCTTCCCAAAGAAGAAAAGAAGGTGTCGTTCTACGAACTGGTAGAACTCTATATCACTAAGCGGAAGATTGTCGAATCACATGCAAGGGTTTTCCGGGTCCTAAGCAGGGCCGTAGCGAGATACGAAGGATACGTACGTGCTACAGACAAGAGCAGGAGGTCGTTCACTTGGGATATTGACAGAATTACACGTGACGACATCGAGAATCTATCTGACTATCTTCGAAATGAGAAGCAAATAGCTGACATGCATCCCAATATCTTCAAAAAACTGCTGAGTTCTTACCCTGCAGGTGTAAAAAAAGGCAAGGACATGATTCAGGAGCGTGGAGAAAACACGGTCATCAAGATGCGCACCAGGCTAAAGTCTCTCTTCCTGTTCTTCGTTGAGGAGGGTTTTACGAAAAATCATCCTTTTGACGGTATAAAGATCGGTACGGCTAAAGTAGGAACACCTTATTATATCTCTATAGAGGAACGTAACAGGATTGAAGAGACTGACCTTAAGAAAGAATGGGAGAAGATGGAGGCAAGTGAGCGGAAGGCCATTAAGTTGCCGCTCCAAACCATTATGATACAAAGGGATATTTTTGTTTTCCACTGCCTGATCGGATGTCGTGTCGGCGACCTGGTCAAAATGACCAGCAAGTATATTGTTGACGGAATTTTGGTATATACCCCACACAAGACCAAGGATGACGGAGAAGAGGGCATGCAGGCCAGGGTTCCACTGCATCCCAAAGCACTGTCTCTTATTAAAAAATATAAAGGAATGGATCCTAAGGGGAGATTGTTTCCCTTCATATCCGCGCAGAAATATAATGATGCCATCAAGGTGGTCTTCAGACTGGCCGGAATAACAAGGAACGTAGAAGTAAGGAACCCATTGACTGGTGAGAATGAGCTACGGCCGATCAACGAGATTGCAAGCAGCCATCTGGCACGAAGGACTTTTATAGGCAATGCATACTTCAAGGTACAGGACCCTAACCTTATTGGGAAGATGAGCGGTCACGTAGAAGGGAGCCAGGCATTCGCTCGTTACCGAAAGATTGAAGACTCTACGCTCAAGGACATTATCAAAATGCTCTGACGGCAGGGATTGGCATGCCAGAGCGAATTTTTCTACCCGGCATCTGACCAGAATAAGCACTTCTTATTACTGTTCCCTGCTTCTATTCCCATTCCTCCATATAGATGCGTGGAATAAGTAGGGATTAAGCAAGTGAATCACAAAATTAATATATATCGATTGTTTCCAGAAATAACAAAGCATCTATTATGAACGAATACTTAAACATTATTAACGAGTTGGTCTGCGCATTTAACGAAATCGTTTGGCCGGCATCTACATTCATGATTTGGATGGTCTCCGTCATGTATGCCTTAAAAAAAGGACACAAAAGCCTGGAGTATATCCTGGCGCTCTTCGTCATCTCAATCTTCGCGACATACTTCATAGTTTGTCTCTACCAAAGGAAGCCAATAGGAATAAACATTCCACTATCAGTTGGCCTTATATGCAGTATCCTGTTCTATCTCGACTGGAAAAAAACGGAAAAGACACATCCCACAGAAGGGGATGAAATCCATGGATCCATGGATGCTGAAAGAAATGACGACGTAACATGCCATGCAAGCGAAGACAGCCAGTCGCAGGAAGTATTGGAAAATACCAAACAGGAAGAGCCTGCAGAATATTGCCGTAAGTTCAAAGCGGGGAAGAGCAAGGACAACCGAACCATTATTGACTTCGTCATTGGGGAGGGCATAACGGACAAAGCTGCATACATCCGGGAACTACAAGCGCAGATGGAGGGAAGGAGGGGGCAGAAAGCCCTGGAAGAATGCATCCTACAGGAATTAGGCAGGAACATCAGTACTGACATCACCTTCCGCGCGTTTGACATGGCATTCCCCAATGTCGTAGATAAGGCTGGATTCTCCAGATTCAAGAATAAGATTCCGCCCAATATTATAATTAAGAAACTGTAGGGACGTATGGCTTCGCAATGGTTTGCACGACAACTTTGACAACTTTGACAACTTCAATATTAGGTTGTCAAAGAAGTCTTTCAGATTCTTGCATCCGATTTAAGAAAACAATAATTTTGCGTCAGCTTTCTGCGGATGATGACAGGCGCCGCAGCATAAAGCGGTGGTTTGAAAGGTAAACGCTACCTGTTAAGCGGACACAAGACCACCTTCTTTTAATCTAAAAAAAAATATGACACAAAATGGTGTAAAAATCGAAGAGCTGCTGCGAATGAGCCCAGGCATGCAATTAGTTGTTACGGCTGCGGACTTAAAGGAATTTGCGCTGTCTGTTGCTAGCGAGGTCATCAATGCCGGTAACGGCCGCAGGGAAGAAGAGCCTCATTACTCCCCTAGGGAATTTGCCGAAAGGCACAATGTCGACAAATCCACCCTATGGCGCTGGTGCAAGGCAGGAATCCTTACCAAAAGGAAAGAGGGGGGTAAGGTTTACTATCGTGAGTCAGACTTGAAAATTATGGAGGGATAGGATATGGCTGAAATAAGGAAGAGTAGTTTTATCCTATTTGCTGATTTCATGGCTGCAGTCCTCGCACTGGCTGATGAACAGGCCGGGAAACTGTTCAAGCTGATATTCTTGTATGTCAATGGTATGGATTCTCCCAAACCTGAGGATCCAGCAGTTGCTGCCATGTTTGAAATGTTCCGGGTTCAAATTGATCGTGAAAACGAGAAATGGGAAGAGCGATGTAGGAAAAATAGGGAAAATTCACATAAGCGGAAATGCTATGGTGCTGATGGTATTCCCGATGAAGGAAAACATCCACCGGCATCGATTGATAACAATGGAAAGCAACAGATGCCTGACGTTATCCTTAATGATAATGATAGTGATAATGAAAATGAAGGCTTGGAAACTTCTGTTTCCATGAAGCCTGTCATTGGCCGAAACTATCCGTTTGATACCATCTGGGAACTATACGGCAAACCAATAGGTGATGTGAAAACACTGAGGGAGAAGTGGAATCTTCTTCCTGAAGTTGACAAGGCGGCCATCTATGATTATGTTCCACGTTATGTGGAATCTCGTCCTGAGGTCAGATATCGTAAGAACTTTGAGAATTTTCTTTCCCAAAGAGTCTGGGAAACAGAACCTTTAACACGGTTTAGTAATGAAAATAGAACAAATAATGAATCGGATGCAGCAAGACGGCAGTCTGCCATCCAGAACGCATCAGAACTTGTGCGAGAAATGCTTGCCGACGACGACCAGCCAGGTGCCTGAGGATTGTGTGTCTTTGCTTAAGAAGCATGGCTCTATCGGCGACTTTATGAAAGCAAACAATCCATCCGTGCAATTACAGATATGCAAGGATACCGATACTTGCTTTTTCGGTGATGCACCTACATTAAGCATCCTCGATCATGCCTATGGGAAAAACAGTGCAGAGGCCTGGTTGGTGCCACAACTGGCAGAACTTAGCCTGTGCTGCGGATTGAAGGAGGATGCATCTAAAGAGCAGCTCAGATTCATCGCGGTTGTTATCGCAACAGATTTTCACTGGCTCAAAACAAGTGAACTGATGCTGTTCTTCTTTCGGTTCAAGGCTGGTTATTATGAGCGTTTCTTTAGTCGATTCGACCCACAAACCATCTTGTTGAGTCTTCAAGAGTTTATTCAGGATCGAGCAAGAGCATGGGAAATCCATGATGAAGAAGAACGAAGGATGAAAGATGCCGAGCATAAAGCACGATGCATCTCTTTCGAGGAATACTGCAAGAGAGTGGGAGTAAATCCTTCATCTTATATCTTAGGTGAAAAGGAGAATACGCTTCCGTAATTTACGATAACGCAGGTTCCTTGTTGATTGCGTGGGGAGGGAGGGGCAAGATGTGTCGATTGTGTACACATCGACCTCTTGCCCACCCTATTAGGGATGGGATTTTGGTAGCTCGAAACTCGCAGCCAATAGCCAGAATACACGATTTGAAACATTTGCATTTTTAGAGTTTTACAATATTACTATTTATGTATTTGTCATATTATGCAATTACCATTTTGTGATAATATATAAAAATGGAAATATACATTTATGTTAATACTATATTATGGGAAAAGAGAACAAAACAATTCAACTACATGTCAGAATAGATCATGACACCATGAATGTACTGAAGAAGAAGAGCAAGAACTGTGGTCTCACCCAGAGCAGCTTTCTCCGATATGCTATTCACAGAATGAACTTTGGCCAGGAACAAGACGTCGGTAAGCCAGAAGAAGGATCCGGCCAAAGACAGGCAGTTGAGGTTGCCAACCTGTCTTTTGTCCACCAAGTGGAAGCCGTTTTTAGCATATTTCGGGATTTGCAGGCCGAAATGGGAAAGATTGGTGGAAACCTCAATCAGGCAGTCCGGAATATGAACATTTCCCTAAAGTCAGGTGCAAATAGCGTAAGTCAACGTGATGTATGGGTTGTAAAGACATGCTCTGAACAAGTTTCTGATTGTATAGATGGAATATGGACAGGGCTTAAAAACCTGAAACAAGTAGTGAAGAAACTATGATTGTAAAGAAGCTGAGACAAGTAGGTGGTGGTCGCTTTCCAGCCGCTGGCTATAATGAGGAGAAGGTGCAGGAAGGCGTTGCTGAATTGCTGGTCGCCAGGAATGTTGATAAGAAATTCCTTTGGCGGCTGGACATCATGCACGTTGTTGGAATCAATGCCAGTGGTGAGGTGGAGCGTTATATGAAAGAGCATTCCATCACTTACGGGAATTCCAAGACGCAGAACAAGCAATTCCATGTGGCCCTGTCCGTCAAGGAGCACGAAATGAACAAATATGAGCTTGCCAAATTTGCAGAATCATTCATGGATAAAATGGGATATGGGCAACAGCCGTATTTCGTCTATTTCCACCATGACACGGCTAACAACCATGTCCACATCTTGTCAACCCGTATCAATCGCTTTGGGATAGCCATCAGTGACAGTTTTGACAAGATGAGAATGCAACATGTGGCGGACGAGATTTTAGGAATCACTCCCGACAAGGAAAGGCAGAAGGTCTTCTCTTACAGATTCAAGACGGAAGGACAGTTCCTGAATGTGGCCCGTTCATGCGGCTATAATCCAAAGGTTGAAGTCGTGGATGGTATAGAATGTTACACGCTTTTCCGTAATCATAGTCCACAGTTCTCGATATCGAAGGATGAAGTTCGAAAGCGAATGATAACGAAGGATAACCAACAAGCATTGGAGAGAAAGAAGCAGCGTGCCAAACAGCTGAAAGCCATTCTTCTGAAATACCGCCAACAAAGTCTCCTGAGGCATTATGAATCCACAAGAGGACATGCTAAGAGAAAGTCAGATCTGGAGGATAGGAAAACAATTGCATTGTCTGGACTTTGTCACAAAGATGGAACTCCTCTCGGTGAGAACGAGAGGCTACAGATGAAATGGCTCGTAAAAGAGGTGAAGCAGAAATTGGGCATTGACATCCACTGGCAGAAAGACAAGAATGGTATCGTGCGAGGCTATGGCATTGTCGATCATAAAACAAAGACAGCATTTGACGGTAGCCAAGTGCTGAAATTGCCAGATCTCATTGATGTCCAGCAGAAAGTACAAAAGGGGAAGGGACAAAAGGTCATAGGGTCAAGAGGCAATGATTCCTTCATAGCTAAGAACGTTGATTCCATCAGTATTGCCAAGCATAAGAATGGCAAGCATTATCTTAGAGTTTCTTATAAGGACTATGATCGTTCTGAGATGTTTTTCCTTTCACGAGAAGAGACACTCAACTATCTCAAGGCCAAGAATGCTGCCGAACGTGAGCAACTTAAACAAAAGTTTGCTGCCAAATATCTTCTGCAAGTTGTGGGAGGTAGTCATGATGAAAACAGGGAATGGGAAGTTGGGCATAGCCATTATGATGTGGATGATGAGAGAACGCTAAAAAGAAAGTAGTGTACAGTTGCAATTCAGTAATGAATAGTAGAACCCCATTTCTTTCCTGACCAACTTTAACCAAGCCTTCAAGCAGTTGTTGTCAGGATGCCATATTAAAACGAGTCTTGAGGTTGTTGATGAGGAGGATTAAGAATTCATGATACTTGAACATTTAGGGTTGGGAAAAGAGTGAAAAACACTTACAGCAGTTTTTTTTACACTTTTCAATAACTTTTGATGGCAAAAAACTACACTTTTCAATGATAAATGTCAAAACTACATTTTTAAAATTGTGGCTTTATTATGTAAAATATCGCGTTCTGAAACGTTATTTCTTGTAAAATATCGTATTCTGATGCCATGTTTTTATGTAAAATATCGCGTTTTAGATATTTTCTTCGTATCTTTGCACGCGAAAACGTGCAAATATCATCGTTATGGTTGACAAAAGGACATTGGAATTCATCCTTACTGACCAGCAGGAGGAAATGGAAAGCAGAGCTGAAGAGGTATTATGCCAGCGGCGTGAAGAGAGTCTGATTGACTTCAAAAGCACTCAGGCACAGGTAGTCATTGGTGTCAGGCGAAGCGGTAAATCAACGCTTTGCTATCAGGCTATGCACAATCACAAACTGAAGTTCGCATACGCTGACTTCGATGATGAACGGTTGGTTGATCTCAAGGCAGACCAGCTGAACGACGTGTTGGAGATTCTGTATAAAATATACGGCGACTTTCAGTATCTTTTCCTCGATGAGATACAAAACGTCGAAGGATGGCATCTGTTCGTCAATCGTATGCTGAGAAAGAAAATGCACGTTATCATCACAGGCTCTAATGCCAAACTGCTCAGTGGCGAACTGGCCACACACCTCTCTGGGCGTAGCAAGGAAATATCGCTCTATCCGTTCTCCTTCAGAGAGTTCTGCACGATGAAGGAGGTAGATACTGAACGTCGCACCACGAAGGCAGAGGCATTTCGCAGGGCAGCTTTCGACGAGTACCTGAAGCAGGGTGGTTTCCCAGAATTGCTGATGATAGACGACAACAGAAACTACGTGAGTTCATTGGTGGACAACATTTTGAAGCGCGACATCGAACAGAGATACAAGATAGCCTACAAGGCTGCTTTTGAGAGCCTTGCTCATCACCTCCTGAACGTATCGCCGGCCATCGTTGTCACGACTGACCTGGCTGATTTATTCCATTTCAAGTCGGAGCATACGGCCAAGAACTACGTGAAATACTTGAAGGAAGCCTATATGCTGGTGGGCATTCAGAAGTATTCACAAAAGAGCAAACAACGCTCTGTCCAAGAAAAGGTATATGCCGTTGACGTGGCCATGATGGACCAACGCGAGAATGCCTTTGCGGGCGAGAACCTTGGTCATCGGCTGGAGACCATCGTAGCCATTCACCTTGTC
>CACYJV010000006.1 GCA_902774815.1 uncultured Prevotellaceae bacterium
TCCAAAGGTACAAAAAATCTTGGACATAACAAAGCCCTGGCTTGAGAAAGTCGGGGCTTTGCGATAAAAAAGAGGATGTGCCTATTTTGACACACCCTCTTTATTATATATTGTAGCGCAACGACTTTAGTCACGCTCCACAACAGAACAACACAATAAGTTGGGCCGTAAAGATGCGTAGGAACATTGATAGCGGATAGACCGTTGAGTAGCCTACTGCAGGAGCCTCACGCGAGCAACTTGCATTGGCATAGGCAAGTGCTGGTGGGTCGGTGTACGTACCGGCCAGCATACCCATGATGGTGAAGTAGTCGAATTTATAGCGTAGACGTGCCACTACTCCTACGATGAGTATGGGAATAATGGTGATTAGGAAGCCTGTATAGACGTATTTCAGGCCGTCGCCTGCAATAACTGTCTCCCAGAACCCCGCACCTGCCTTGACACCCACGCTGGCCAAGAATAGTACCAAACCAATCTCGCGAAGCATCATATTGGCTGAAGTAGTAGTATAAGTGACCAGTTTCATACGATAGCCGAAGCGGCCAATGAGGATGGCGATAATGAGCGGGCCACCTGCCAGACCTAATTTCAGTGGTACAGGCATTCCGGGGATGGCAATGGGAAGACTGCCAAAAAGGATACCCACGATGATACCGATGAAAATGGTGGCAATGTTGGGTGAGTCCAGACGGCGGACGCTGTTGCCCATGAGCTCGGCCACGCGGTTAACGTTATCCTCTGGACCTACAACCATGATGCGATCGCCCACGTGGAAGTGATGATTGCGTGAGGCAAACAACTCGATGCCCTGACGTGTAATGCGCGTAACGTTGACACCATAGACACTTGAGAAGTGCATCTTGCCCAGTGTCTTTCCGTTCATCTTCGGGTTCGTCACCACGATACGCTTCGACACCATTGGCTGTTGCTGGTCTTCATACTCCCAAGGCTCATCAATCCGCGGACCAATGAAAGCCTGAATGGCTTCGGCATCGGCCTCGGCGCAAACCACGAGCACCTCATCGTTCATGTTGAACACCGTGTCGCGATTGGGAATGCTGATGTGGCCTTCGTGCAGCACACGTGTGCAGACGATGTCGCGATTCAGGAACTCGGAGATCTGCATCAGAGTGCGGTCGCAGATGAACTTGTTGGTCACGCGCAGACGCATCTGGTGCGGTTTCTCGTGTGGGTTCTCGGCGTCGGCCTCCTGGAGTTTCTGCTCCTCCTCTTCAAGGTTTACGCCGCAGAGATAGCGTACTGCAATGGTTGCACCGATGATGCCAACGACACCAAGAGGATAGGCGCAAGCATAGCCAGAGGCTATTTGAGGAGCTCCATTAGGAAACACCGATTCAAGGGCTTCATTGGCAGCACCAAGACCAGGCGTGTTAGTAACGGCACCATAGAGCGTACCCACCATCATAGGCAGGTTAATGACGTTTGAAGTGTCGAAAAACAAGAAGTAGCATGCGAACATCACGGCGATGTTGAGCATGATGGCAGTCGTGGCAAGCAGGTTCAGGGTAACGCCTCCTTTTCGAAAACTCTCAAAGAAGCCTGGACCAACTTGCAGACCGATGCAGAATACGAACAGGATAAGTCCGAAATCCTGCACAAAGTTGAGGATGCTCGTCGGGGCAGTAAATCCGATGTGTCCTGCAAGGATACCGGCAAACAGCACGAATGTGACTCCTAGCGAGACACCTCCAATTTTGATTTTGCCAAGCAGGACGCCAATGCTGATGACAACAGCATAGAGCAACACGATATGTGCCACCGAGTCTTGCGTTGTAAAAAGATTGATTAACCAGTCCATTGTTTTGTTGTTTTATTTATAATGATTGTTTGCTTTGTATTCTGTATGTCTTCTGTCTGCAAAATTAAGCAAAACTTCTGACTTATGTGTTTTGTTATTATATTTTTTTCTTAAGTAACGAGGTTTTATTGACTTTTATCATCAACAAGCTATTGGTGACATTCGTCTGAACTGCATCAGGCGTTGTCAGATGGCACATAAATCGTGGTATGGACAACTTGTGCAACGCTTCCTGTCAGGTGTAGGCACGAATCCCAATGAAGGGTCGTGGATTTCGGCCAGCAATTCGGCCAGATGTTCATTGAACTCTTGTTCGTAGACTGTAATATCGCTAATGGGGTGTTTGTCCATGATCAGAGTCGGGTCATAGTCTTTAGCGGAGGCATGCTGGATGAAAATAAGTGCTGGGCTCACGGGCAGTTGGTCAGGATTGTACTTTTTATGGCGGGCGACAATCTTTGCATAGAGCATTGTTTGGAAGTAGTAGTCGCTATGCGAGAGTCTCACCATGGCAGGATCGAACACTTCCCCTACGGACTTCAGTCCTTTCGGAGGATTGTTGCCTGTCTTATAATCAATGACGCGTATGCGCTCCTTCCCATCTTTGTCGGTTATAACATCTAGGCGGTCGATGACTCCACCGATGGTTTGCTGGCCATCAGCGGTCAACGGCTCTGTTACCATTTCTTCCAGTTTTATGATGCGGAAGGGCGTCAACTGCTTGTCGATGCTTAGCAATTGCTTTAGATAGTCAATGATAACGCGTCTGTTAATGATTTGTAAACCATTGTACTCTGGCCGAAACGTCGGGGATTCGACATGGAAGAGTTCTTCACGGAAAGCTTGGTCGACAAATTCCTCTACTGTGTGAGGGTCGCCAAGAACGGCTTCGATGTCTTTTTTTGTTATTGTATTGCCAATCTTAAGATACGCTAATTCTGCAGCACGATGAAATATGTTGCCAAAGGTGCGATTGTCCATCTCATCGGTATCGGTATTATCGGGTTCGGCTATGCCGGCCACGAAACGATAGTAGAAACGTTTCTGGCAGCGCAGGTAGGTGGTAATAGCCGTGGGTGAAAGTAGTTTGATACCATTCAACCTGTCAATGACTTGTTGATTCTTTTGAATGGGTACTAGTAGCTGTTGTTTCGCAGTTTGTCCTGTCTGTAGTGTGTGGCGACTGATGGAGTGGGGACTCTCGACAAGCAACTGCAGCATGAAACGACTCATTTCACCGCGATTTCCGTCCTCTGTAGCATTGCTGTAGACGAGTGATATGTCTGTAGCACGCTGAAGCATGGAATGGAAATAGTACGCGTAGATGGCAACTTTGTTGTCAATGGTGGTCAGGTCGTAGGCCTTTCGGATGTGGTAGGGAATAAACGACGAGTCATTTAATCCTTTCGGCATGTTTCCTTCGTTACACGATAGTACCAGAATGTGTTCGAAATCGAGATTTCGAGTTTCTAGTACGCCCATGATCTGAATGCCTTCTGCAGGTTCTCCATGGAAAGGAATGGATGTCGACTGTATGAGTTGTGTGAGCAGGCGTCGTAGTGTTGGAACGTCGCAATTGAGAATATCTTCGTGAATAAGTTCACGAAGACGATTGACAAGCGTATACGTCCTGAATAATGATTCTTGGAAAAAAGGGTCGAGCTCTTCATGAGCCTGCGTGCCGATGTGTGTCAAAACGTTGCACATCCAAGTAGTTAGGTCTTCTGTCAGTGATGCTCCCGTGTTGATATCGCCAAAGAGCAGGCTCATTCCTTCGTCTACGCTTAGCATTTCACGAGTGGGGTAGTATTGCTTGTGCTCGATGAAATCGGCCAAAACGGCATTAGCCTGATCTGAGATGTAGCGAGCATATGGATGCCGAAGTACGCGGCTGACCTGTCTCAGCCGATATTTACCTGTGCCTTGCTGACAACCTTCCGTCTGCAAGGTTATGAGTTGAATAACCAATGCGGCAAAAGGTGATTGTGATAGAGGGTAGCCTGTGGTGATGTTCACCTTCTTGACTTCAGGTGGTAACGATGCAACTACTGTAGTGAGCAGCGACTCATCGCAGAGCACGATTGCGGTGTCGCGACCCGCTGCAATACGGTTGTTTTGGCGAAGCCATTGACTGACATAGCGTGCTTGGACATGCTGCGTAGGCGCTGATATGTAGTCGATGTCCTTCTTTTGTCTCATCTGACTGTAGATTGCAGCATTGTGGTTGTCGAGTTCATTGGGGAACAGTTTTAGATATTTGTCGATGAAATGGCCACTTTCGTTGCCAGAACGCATGTAGTACTCGTCAAAATCCCAATAGAAGTGTGCACGTCCCTGCTTCATGAGACGGCTGAAAAGCTGTTGTTCAACTTTTTGCACCATGTTGAACCCCACAAAAATGTAGTTGTCATAGTTAAAATCGATGGTTTCATCGGAGGCAACGCGGCGGTAAAGGGCTCCTTCGTAAGCAATGCCCAGCTGAAGAAGTCGCTCGTTGAAGACCGTATATATGTTGTAGAGACGACTCCATAGTTCCAGAAAGTTCTTGCGAAGAACGCTTTGGTGCTGTTCCGTGAAGTTCTTGAAGAATCGGGCGAGCATCTCCTTCTGGTCGTCGGTCAAGAATGAAACGTCATCGAACTCGCGTAAATCGCGCAAGTTGGCAAACACTTTCTCGGCATCGGCCATGTTCTTGTCGATATCGTCGAAATCGGAGAGTAGCAGTTGTCCCCAACCATAGAATTGGTCGAGCGTCTCGTCTTTTCCCGTGATAGTCGTGAATACTTTATGCAGCTCGCATACCAACTGAATTGGATCAGCAATGGTGAGTTGTGAATGTTTGCGAAACAGATCGCTGATGGTGATGTAGGCAGGGCTCCACATAGGACGTCCAGATAGTCTTGCCAAGTGTTCGTTCATGAAGAGCGAAGCTCGTTTGTTGGGAAATACAATGGCTGTTCGTGCCAAATTGGTTCCCCACTTGCTGATGATGTCACGTGCTACGTATTCTAAAAAACTATTTTTCATTGTTCTATTCCTCCACCTTATTGATGCATGTCTACTTCTTCTATCACATTATTATAAACATACCACAGGAAACCTTTCACGTTGGTATGCCCCATCTCGTTGAGCAATGTCATATAGCGCTTTACTTGTAGAAGATACTCGGGGCGTGATTTACCAAACTTGAAGTCAACAACAATTGTTTCCTTACCATTGGTCATTACGCGGTCAGGACGGTATTCATGAACTTCATGTGTCAATGGATCTTCTACCAAGATGGTACACTCGTTATAAAGTTGCCATCTTCCTGAGAACCAATTAGATACCTTTTCGCTGTTCAATCGTTTCTCTATCATGCTGACCAGTCGTTCTTTCGTGATGACACTGTCATAAAGGATGCCGTCATTTTCCAATTGGAGCAATGCTTGGCCTACGTCGTCGCGCGTTCTGATGGTAGAGAATATATTGTGTAGAATGGTGCCAGTCTTAATAAAGCGTTTCTGTTGTTCTTCTTCCTCATCACCCTCGATGAAATCACGACTTTTATTGCTTTGTCTAAACTCTATGTTGCTCTCGAAGGAGTCGATTTGCATAGTGATGGAAGATACGTCGGCATTGAACACGTTGGCCGATGGCTTTGCTTTTGGCGTGGCTTTTTTATTATCGCTCAATGCCAAGTTGCCAAACGAAAACACGATGGATTCGTCGTTTTTGTCACCTGACCCTTCAATGGTGCTGTCTGGCAGCTCGCTACTAAGCAGAGGCAGTACGTCTTCGATGAGTTTTGAGCGGGTGCCAGCCAATCCGCGTCGACCAAAAACAAACAGATTCTTTCGGGCACGAGTAAATGCAACGTAGAGTAGGTTCAGGTTGTCAACGGTGTTTTGGAGATGTTCGTGTAGGTAGTCGCTCTCATAGATGGTACCCATCATCTTTCGCGCATTAAAGTCAATAGGGACGATGGGAAGTTCATTAAATGGTTTCTCTTCGCTTTCAGGCCTACACCAGATAAGTGACGTTTTCTCCAGTTTCCAATCGCAGAAGGGAATGATTACGTTATCGTACTCCAGGCCCTTGCTTTTGTGAATGGTCAAGAGCCTGATTCCGTCAGATGCATCGCTTTGGATAGTTTTACGGTGGATGTTGTCCTCCCAAGCTGTTAGAAATGCCTCGATATCAGCCACGTTGTCCGTCAGGAACTTAGCCAGCTGATCGTAGAAACCGCAAATGTAGGCACTCTCATTCTCCAACACATTTAGTCCGAATATACGGTAGAGCCGTTCTGCCAAATCATGAAGAGGCATGGCCTGTAGTTGGGTTTCGTATTCAGTAAACTCCTTTGGTAGCAAGTCGTTTATCAAATTGATGTCGGCAAAGAGGACCTGGTCGGGAAAGTCGTTGCAAAGTAGCTTTGTCTGGTATGCTTTTGCCAGTTCGGCTCTTGTCAATAGGTCCTCCGGATGTGCAAGAGCCCTCATGGATTTGATAAGAACATTTACTGCTAAAGAGGCATCAAGTCGGAAGGCTTCGTCGGAAATCAACTTGGCTTCAGGCATTTCTCTCGTAAGGTATTCGGCAATGCTTTGTATGGTATTGTTCGACCTGACGAGAATAGCGATGTCATTAGCTGCAACACCTTGTTGGAAAAGCATGGACAGTGTCTCGTGAAGCCGTTGCATCATTACATCTTGATAGTCTTGGGCAGGTAGCAATTCAATCTGGATGAGGCCGTTAGGATCAGCATCGTCCTTACATTCCTGTATAACGTCACTATAGGCACGCTCGAGTTGTTTAGCTCCCTCGGGATCATTATCTGCGAGTGAATTGATTTCCGCCTGGCGTGCCTGTTGGAAGAACGCGTTGTTGAAACTGATGATATTACGTGACGAACGGTAATTGGTCTGAAGTGAAATGGTCTGCATCTGTGCTGGCGAGAATTGGCTCTCTATATCGTTGAGCAGTCTCCAATCGCCAGAGCGCCAGCGGTAAATGCTCTGTTTTACATCGCCAACGATGAGATCATGGGAGGCATCTTGACTCATGCACTCCTTTAGCAACACCTTGAAGTTCTGCCATTGCACGGTGCTGGTGTCTTGAAACTCGTCGATCATGACGTGATGTAGTTGTGTGCCAATTTTCTCGAAAATAAATGGCGAGTCGCTGTCCTGAATAAGAGAGTTGAGGAGTGTCTGCGTGTCGCTAAGAAGGAAGCGGTTTGCATCCTTGTTCATCTGCCTGACACGCTCATCAATACTGTTGAGAAGTCGGAGTTGGTTCATATAACGAAGCGTCAGGTCAGCTGATTTATAGAGATGCAACAAGCTTGGCCTATGTTGCTCGGATTTACTGAGTAGTGGCGCTATGTGTTCTACGACGAGCCTGCCGAGGGGCGTCGATGGGTTCTGATCAGCTTTTTTTAGCCATTTCATCGGGTCTTCGAGGGCAGCCTTCACATAGGTATTCAGCAATTTATCGTCGTCAAAGGTGCCTTCAAGCAACTTCTTGAAGTAGCCAGCAGGCCCTTTCTTCCCTTGTGTGAAGGCGGTCTCGTCGATTCCGTGGTTGCTAAGATGCTGTTGGAATTGCTGGGCTGGCTCCATGAGTTTTTTGCGTGCGTCATCGCGTATTGTACGAAGACGTCCGGTGAAGTTCTTGAAAAAGTCACCCTGTCGGAACAAACTGTTGAGTTTCTCGTGTTCGTCCTTATAGATGTCCTTAAAGATGTTCTCGCCAAATTTCTTCATTTGACCGATAACGTTCCACGTCTTGTCGTCTTCGATATTTTCGCGAATGAAGCTGAGAATCCACCCCAATTCTATGCTGCTGGGCGATAGGCTCTCGATGAGTTCGTCGACAGCCTGCTGTTCAACTTGCTGGTCGTTGAGCTCAATGCGCAGGTTGGCAGTCAGGTCGAGTTCGCGGGCAAGGTTTCTAAGAACACTTTGGAAGAAGGTGTCGATGGTTTCGACGCGGAAGTAGCTATAGTTATGGATGAGGTTTCCCAAGGCGATACGAGCCCTCTCAGATGCGAACTCCTCATTGACATTCAGTTCGCTTGTGACCTTTTCCATGTAGTCCTGCGACTCGGGTAGCCGTTTCCAGATGCCGTAAAGCTGACTGAGGATGCGATTCTTCATTTCCTCGGTGGCCTTGTTGGTAAAGGTCACGGCAAGGATGTTGCGATAAGCATTCGGATTATCGATGAGTAGTTTGATGTACTCAACTGCCAGCCGGAATGTTTTTCCAGATCCAGCACTGGCTTTATATACCGTAAGCGGTTTTGTCATTGTGAGATATGTTATTATAAAGATTTACCATTTCCGGAACAATTCGAAGCCAAAGCGTACGCCAACTCGTTCGAAGTGTCCGTTCTTGTTGCCGACGAAGGCACCTAGCGACACCAGTCGGGTGGTGAGTCCATAGCCCAATTCAATGTAGGGCTTCATTTCCTTGGCCATGACGGCACCGAAATAGAGTCGTTCCATCTCGATGAAATGGCCCAAAAGTGGCAGTCGGCTGATGATGAGCAATGGACTCTCGTAGGTTGTGTTTGCTCTGACGTAGTAGAGTGACGAATTGTACCATTCGCTGCGTAGAAGCTCAAATTCACCACTCCAGTCGTCATTCCATCCACCAGGCATGTTGTTGTCGCGGAAGTTGGTGAAGTCGAGGAAGCGTTCACGCTTGGCTCGTTTGGAATAGATACCTGCTCCAAGCCTCATGGAGAGAGCTTGCATGCGCGACATATTCAGAATGTACGAACCGTCGGCTTCCCAGCGTTCATATTCCGTGTTGGAACTGAGTACCCCCTTGATGCCCCTCTCATAGTCGAGTGTCAGGATTGGCCCTTTCCAACCTTGGGGACGGTACTGCACCTCAGCCCGTGGTGCAAACGAACGATATTGCGTCCTCAATCCCAATTGCTTAAAGGCTTTGGCATGCAGGGCCATCCTGTTATGCAGGGTGAAGCCGACGTTGAAACTGAACCTGCTTGATATGTCGTAGTTGTTGTAGATGCGCACATAAGTGTCACGAAAGTAGTCGAGTCGCAACCCTTGTATTTCCAGGGTATCGCGTGTTATAGGATTGATCTCGTTGCTAATCTCCGAATTGTAAATGTGGCGCCCATAGTCGAGGTCAATAGCAAAGAACGCATGGCGTCGCTTGTTATAGTTGAAGCGTAGTGGCACATAGAGGAATAACTGTCGTTGCTTGAAGCTGTAGCCCGCCTTTATTCGTAACGAGATATCGCGGTTGGGCGTGAAGTTGTAGGAACTGCGGACGTCGAACTTATAGGTGATACCTTTGCGGTTGCTGTAGCCCAGATAGAGCGGGTTCAGAATGGGGTTGATTCGTAGATATCCCTGATCGTTTGGGCCAAAGCGTTGTTTAACGCGGTTCAACAGATGGTCGCCCAGAACGTCCCAGAAGATGGTTCGAGCCAGACTGTGCTTTTTCTTAGGGGCGGGCAGTGTGTCATCCTTCGTGTCGAGCCAATGCTGCCGTTCATTTTCTAAGTATTCGTTGATGACCGTCTCCTCTTCCAATCCGAGTGGTTCTGGTCGTAAAGCAGCCAGTTTCATGAAGGAATCGGCAGCTTCAGGACCTTCAATGGTGGTGTTTGTTGACTCTACATCAGTTGTTAAGCCATAGTAACATAAGTAATTGGCAATTAGTCTGTTACCAAGTAGGCTAAAATGTGTATCAAGTTGGCAGCGAACAGGCAGGAGCGTTGTGATGCCCTCATCGCCCATTTCAAGTGTCAACTTAAAATTGATCATGTCATATTCGCCATTGAGCTCGGTGGTAATGATACGGCCTGAATGGAAATCGACCACGGCTTGACCTGCTACTAGTTGTGTATTGTCGACCTTTGGACGGAAAGAGACGATGGCCGTTCCATTGCTGTCGTAGGTCACCCGATAGCGATAAAACCGTCGATTTTTGCGATGAAAGGGCGATAGTAGGAAGTCTTTGAGGATGGTTGAATTATAGATTTCGGGTGTAAGATACTTTAGCAAGGTGGGCATGGCGTTGCGTCGGTGGGGAATTGTATTGACGCCCAGCAGCCGTTCTGTATCGTAGTGACCAATTCCATAGAAGTTGACACGCTCGTAGGCTTCGCCTGCAAAGGCACGATTACCACTATGGGCAACACCCCACATGGTTGGAACTCCCATGAGAAGTGCATTGCGGCGGTCGGTCTTGATGAAGAAGCGTTGGTATGCAAAAGTGTGCGAGCCGGCTACATTGGCGGTATCGATAGTTTCGGCATAGCCATACATGCGACTCAGCAGCAAGGTGTCTTTCTTTGCTGCTGCATCGCCAGTAGCAACCAGCCATATGGTAAGCACTATGATGACTCTATAGGTAAAAAAAACTTTGCACATCTCTTCGATGTGCAAAGATACAATTTCATTATGAAAAAAACAAATTTTCTTTTTCTAATTTCAGGGAAAAAAGAGTAGGGTGGTAATTACCCTAGATACTTCATCAGTATTCTGGCATTGCCACTGTCGCGGAGCTTAGCGATGCTCTTCTCACGAATCTGGCGGACACGCTCACGTGTCAAGCCCAGCTGGTCGCCTATTTCCTCGAGTCCCTTCTCGTGGCAACCAATGCCGAAGCATTCGCGGATGATAGTAATTTCGCGATCCTTGAGCACTTTTGTCAGCACCGAGTTGAGTTCAAGCGCCATCGACTCGTGGTCAACCTGACGGTCGGTACGACTGTCATCACCTGAAGGCATCACGTCGAGCATACAGTTGTCCTCGCCATCTTGGAAGGGAGCATCAATTGATACGTGGTGACCATCGGCCATCATGCTTTGACCAATCTTCTCCTCGTCGAGCTTCGTTACCTCAGCCAGTTCCGACACAGAGGGGTGGCGCTGGTTTTCCTGCTCAAACTTGTTGATTTCGTGGTTGATTTTGTTCAGCGAACCCACCTGGTTGAGGGGTAGTCTGACGATACGACTCTGCTCGGCGATGGCCTGTAGGATACTTTGGCGAATCCACCAAACGGCATAAGAGATAAACTTGAAGCCACGCGTCTCATCAAACTTCTGTGCAGCCTTGATCAATCCTATATTACCTTCGTCGATGAGATCGGTCAGCGTGAGACCCTGATGCTGGTATTGCTTAGCAACGGAAACGACAAATCGGAGGTTGGCCGTGACGAGTTTGTCTTTGGCTCGTTCGCCTTCAGGACCACCCTTTTTGATTTTCTGTGCCAGTTCGATTTCCTCGTCAATACTGATTAGTGGTGCACGTCCAATCTCAACGAGGTACTTGTCGAGAGCCTCGCTTGAACGGTTGGTAATACTTTTTTGAATCTTCAGCTGTCTCATCTTAATCTTATCCTTTGCTTACTTAAGTAACATCTAACTGCTTGAAAATCAAGCTAATAACGTGTATTTCTTCACGAAAAGTGCTGCAAAATTACAAAAAAAATGCTTACGTTGTTCTCACTTTAACTATTTTGTGACAATTTTTAACGTTTATTTATTTTTAGAATAAATATGCGTCACCCCAAAGTGTAGAGGTGACGCATATATAAATAATGTATTAGTTTCGCCCCTTGCAGGGGCTTTCGAAACAATCAATTTGATCAGTTTGCCGATTAGTCGACCTTGATGTCCTTGTTGACGTTCTTGCAACCGATAAGGGCATAGAACAGAATGTAGGCTACCATGGCCACCTGCAACCAGTAGCTGGTGATAGCACCGCTCGACTTGGCGATGATGTCCTGCAGCCAAGGCATCAGACCACCACCTACAACCATCATCATGAAGATACCGGAAGCAGCTTCGGTGTACTTGCCCAGTCCTTCAACTGAGAGGTTGAAGATGCCACCCCACATGATGGAGGTGCAGAGACCACAGGCAGCGATGAAGAACACCTTCATAGGAACTGCGTGACCCTTAATAGTCATAGCTACGCTCTCAGGCAGGAAGATTGCGATGAGCAGAAGGATGATGGCAACCGTTGCCACGCATGTCATCTGCGTCTTGGTGCTTACCTTACCCGAAATCAGGGTTGAGGAGAAACGTCCGATGAGCATCATGAACCAATAGCTGGCAGCGAGTGTTCCACCGAGTGCGGCAGAACCGTCGAAGCCCATGTTGGTCACGTAGAAGTTGAGTTCCATAGGAATACCGATTTCCACACCCACGTAGAAGAAGATGGCGATGACGCCAAGCACGAGGTGACGGAAGCGGAGTGCACCCTTCATCGAATCCATCAGCGATTCGGCCTTTCCGAAATTAGGCTCGGGAATCTCGACGCGGCTGATGATGAGGAAGGAAATGGCGAATACAGCCATACCGATGAAGAGCAGGGGCGACACGTCGGTCATTGAGGTCTTCTCGGTAACGGTACCTACGAGTACGCCTGCGAGCAGCGGGGTGAGCGTAGCGGTCAGGGAGTTCAGCGTGCCACCAATCTGGATGAGCTGATTACCCTTGTTGCCACCGCCACCAAGCATGTTCAGCATGGGGTTGACGACAGTGTTCAGCATGCAGACGCAGAAGCCGCACACCAGAGCACCGAGCAGGTAGATGTAGAGGTTGAGCGCAACGACGGTTCCGCCAACTTCGTTCACCTTGATGTCATCGCCATAGATGCTGGAAAGGTACTGAAGGGCCAGACCGACGATACCCACGAGCAGGGCTGCCAGGGCAGTCTTCTTATAGCCGATTTTCTTCAGCAGCATACCCGAGGGAATACCCATGAACAGGTAGGCCACGAAGTTCATCAGGTTACCCCATGAGGCGGCAAACTCATATTTGAAGCCCCAGATGTTGCCAAAGGGAGCTCCCATGTTCGTGACGAAGCTGATCATCGCAAAGATGAAACACATGGTGATAATCGCCACGAGGTTGGTATTTTTATTTGTACCCATTGTATAAGATTACGAATTACGAATTTACAATTTGATTTCTATTCTTAGCAGATCTTGCGCGAACCGTCGCTGATGACCACGTCGTAGACCTTCGGAGCCTTGCCGTACTTCTCGTAGTACTTCTGACAGGCAGTCTTGATGAACGGTTCGTAGAGTTCGTCCTTCACTAGGTTGATGGTGCAGCCGCCGAAGCCACCACCCATGATACGTGAACCGGTCACACCGCACTCCTTGGCAATGTCGTTAAGGAAGTCAAGCTCTTCGCAGCTCACCTCATACTCCTTCGACAGTCCGTCGTGAGTCTCGTACATCTTCTTACCTACGGTCTCGTAGTCGCCTGCAACCAGGGCGTCGCAAACAGCCAGCACGCGGTCCTTCTCGCCGAGCACGAAGTGTGCACGCTTGTAGTCCTCTTCGCCAACTTCCTGACGAACCTCCTCAAGCTGCTCCCAAGTGCAGTCGCGCAGTGTCTCGAACTTTCCTTCCGGATGCTTGGCGGCGATGTGCTTCACGACGTTCTCGCATGAGTTGCGACGGTCGTTGTAAGGCGATCCAGCCAGCTCGTGCTTCACGCATGAGTTGAGCAGAACGAGTTTGTAGCCCTGTGGGTTGAAGGGGAAGTATTCGAATTCACGCGAACGGCAGTCAAGGCGCATGAGCTTTCCAGCCTGTCCGAATACCGAAGCGAACTGGTCCATGATGCCGCAGTTCACACCGCAGTAGTTGTGCTCGGTAGCCTGTCCGGCAAGCACCATATCCCACTTCGAGACCTTGTTGTCGCCGAAGAGGTCGTTCAAGCCGCATGCAAAGCAGCTCTCCATGGCAGCCGACGACGACATACCTGCTCCGAGGGGCACGTCACCAGCGAAGGCAATGTTGTAGCCCTTCACGGGAACGCCGAGTTTCTCCATCTCGAGCGTGATGCCGTAGATGTAGCGAGCCCAAGATGCGCGGGGGCCCTGACCGTCGTGGAAGTCGAAGTCAACGCGGTCCTTCAGGTCGATAGAGTAGGCGCGGATGGTGCTCTCTGTGCCATTGGGGCGCATTTCAGCCATGATGCCTTTGTCGACGGCACCTGGGAATACGAAACCGCCATTATAGTCGGTGTGCTCACCAATAAGGTTAATACGACCCGGCGAAGCGTAGATGTTACCGGTCTTGCCATCGAAGTGCTTGATGAAGCGACTTCTTACGAATTCAATATCCATACTGATAAAATTAAAAAATAAGATTAAAATTGTTGATTAGATTTTCCTTTTTTTGTTGGTCCCTTGTTTAGATTTCCACGCCAAACTTATAGATAGTCTTCTGGCGATATTCCTCGCCTGGACGCAGGATCACGCTGGGGAAGTAGGGGTGGTTGGGACTGTCGGGGAAGTGCTGGCACTCGAAACAGATGCCCGAACGACGCGGGAACGTAGCGCCATGCTGACCCTCGTAGCCGTCGGCCCAGTTGTCTGTATAGAGCTGAACACCCGGCTCGGTGGTATATACCTCCATGGTGCGTCCGCTCTTGGGCTCAACGAGGCGTGCGGCAAAGCTCAGTTCGCCTTCTTCGGCCTTGTTCAGCACGTAGCAATGGTCGTAGCCGGCACCATTCTTGATCTGCTCGTCGTCGGCATCTATGTCCTTGCCCACGGCCTTTGGCTCGCGGAAGTCGAAGGGAGTGCCCTTCACGAAGCGGATTTCGCCTGTAGGAATCGAGGTGTCGTCGATGGGCAGGTAGTAGTCGGCATTGATTTGGCAGATCTGGTCGTCAATGGTTGGGGTGGGGTTGGCGATGCCCTGCAGCGAGAAGAATCCGTGGCTCGTCAGGTTGAGGATGGTCTTCTTGTTGGTCTGGGCCATGTACTCGATGACCAGCTCGTTCTCGTCGTTGAAGGTGTAGACAACAGTCACTTTCATCTCGCCGGTATAGCCTTCCTCGCCATAGGGGCTGACATACTTCAGCACCAGCGTCTGGTCGTTCATCTGAAGAGCTTCCCACACCTTGGCATTCCAACCTTTCAGTCCACCATGCAGAGCGTTGGGACCGTTGTTGATGGCCAGCTCGTACTTCTTGCCGTTCAGCTGGAATTTACCCCGGCAGATACGGTTGCCATAGCGGCCAATAAGTGTTGAGAGATAGGGTTCGGGACTGTTGATAACGCCGTCGATGGTGTCGTGTCCCTGAATGACGTTTGCGTAATTACCATCGCGGTCGGGAACCATAATGGCTACGAGTGCACCACCATAGTTGGTAATGGCAACTTCGTTGCCGAGACTGTTCTTGAGAATGTAGAGATCGGTTTGCTTACCGTTGACAGTGGTCTGAAAATCTTCGCGCTTCAGGCCACAGAGATTCGCTGTTTCTGTAGTGTTCATAATAGCCTAAGTTTTTTAGTTGATGAATACTTTGATGCAAAATAAGCAAAAAAAAATGAGAATAGCAAACCTTTTCCCGAAAAAGTGATTTTTGGCGTAGGTTAAAAACAATTAAAAGCCTTTTTTCTTCTTTTCGTGGGTGTTTTTCTTCGCACATATTTTTATTTTAACTGCACTATTGATGATTCATACTAACCCCCGTAGTGACGCGGCCCAATCTTTCATTACCTATCACCTATCACCTATCACCTATCACCTAATACCTATTACCTATTACCTTTCACCAATTTGCTTTCCCCTTTTTCCCTCCAAATCAATTATTTTGGCAAAAGAATTTTTTTGTTTGGAGATTTATTCGTAACTTTGCCCAAAATTAGTAACAACTTATTTCATTTTAATCACACATTTTGCCTATGAAAAAGTACAATTTCAATGCAGGCCCCTGCATTCTCGACCGTTCGGTAATCGAAAAAACAGCTGAAGCTATCTTGGATTTCAACGGTATCGGATTGTCACTCGCTGAGATCAGCCACCGTTCCAAGGACTTTCAGCCCGTCATCGACGAAGCTGAAGCACTCGTAAAAGAATTACTCGACGTGCCCGAGGGCTACTCGGTGCTCTTCCTTGGTGGAGGCGCATCGCTGGAGTTCTGCATGATTCCCTACAACTTCCTGAACAAGAAGGCTGCCTACCTGAACACGGGTGTATGGGCAAAGAAGGCCATGAAGGAAGCTAAACTTTTTGGTGAGGTTGTTGAGGTAGCATCGTCGGCCGATGCCAACTATACGTTTATCCCGAAGGGATGGACAGTTCCTGAGGATGTCGACTACTTCCACTTCACCACCAACAATACCATATACGGCACCGAAATTCGCAAGGACTTCGACCTGAAGGTGCCTGTGATAGCCGATATGTCGTCCGACATCTTCTCGCGTCCTGTTGACGTGTCTAAGTACACGGCTATCTATGGCGGCGCACAGAAGAACCTCTCCATGGCTGGCGTAACAATTGTCATCGTGAAGAACGACGCCCTGGGCAAGGTCGACCGCCCCATCCCCACCATGCTCGACTATCGCACACACGTCGAGAAGGGCTCGATGTTCAATACACCTCCTGTGGTGCCCATCTACACCG
This sequence comes from uncultured Prevotellaceae bacterium, assembly GCA_902774815.1. Classification (GTDB taxonomy): domain Bacteria; phylum Bacteroidota; class Bacteroidia; order Bacteroidales; family Bacteroidaceae; genus Prevotella. The sequence continues at coordinate 16,226 of CACYJV010000006.1, forward strand.
CCTTGGAGAACATGCGCTGGATGAAGGCTCAGGGTGGCGTGAAGGCCATGGAGAAGCTGGCCAAGGAGCGTGCCGAGATCGTCTATGGCGAGATCGACCGCAATAAGCTGTTCCGCGGCACCGTAGCCGAGGAGGACCGCTCGCTCATGAACCTCTGCTTCGTCATGAAGGACGAATATGCCGAGCTGGAGAAGGAGTTCATGGAGTTTGCCACTTCCAAGGGCATGGTCGGCATCAAGGGCCACCGCTCTGTCGGCGGATTCCGCGCCAGCTGCTACAACGCTCAGACCATCGAAGGCTGCAAGGCTCTTGTGGCTTGCATGAAGGAATTCGAGGCCATGCACTAATTCTGTTTAGCGTTTAGTGTGAAATACTTAACATTCGGAAGTTGATGAAGTGAAAGCAGTCTGAGGACATAAACCCTGCCACATGCAATCTCTCTCCAGAGTTTCTATTTGCAAGTCTATCGTCCTTTGACTTTCTTCCAATTCATTAACTTCCTTAAATTCTATAAAATAATAACATGAAAGTATTAGTAGCAACAGAGAAGCCCTTCGCAGCAGCAGCTGTCGAGGGCATACGTAAGGAAATTGAAGGTGCAGGCCACGAGTTGGTGCTGCTAGAGAAATACACGGAGAAAGCTCAACTTCTCGACGCCGTGAAGGATGTCGATGCCATGATCATCCGTTCTGACAAGGCCGATGCCGAGGTCCTCGACGCTGCCAAGCAGCTGAAGATCGTAGTACGTGCCGGTGCTGGCTTCGACAACATCGACCTGGCTGCTGCCACTGCCCATGGGGTGGTGGCCGAGAACACCCCTGGACAGAACTCCAACGCCGTCGCCGAGCTTGTTTTCGGTCTGCTGGTCTATGCCGTGCGCAACTTCTTTAACGGAAAGTCGGGTTCTGAACTGAAGGGCAAAAAGCTCGGTATCCTGGCATTTGGTAATGTGGGTCGCAACGTGGCCCGTATCGCCGAGGGCTTTGGCATGGAGGTCTATGCCTACGACGCCTATTGCCCCGCTGATGTCATCGTGGCTGCCGGTGTGCATGCCGTGCCCAATCAGGACGCTCTCTTTGAGAAGTGCGACGTCGTTTCGCTCCACATCCCCGCTACCAACGAAACGCGCCAGAGCATCAACTACGAGTTGGTGGGCAAGATGCACAAGGGTGGCATCCTCGTCAACACAGCCCGCAAGGAGGTCATCGACGAGCCCGGACTGCTGAAGCTCATGGCCGAGCGCGACGACCTGAAGTTCGTCACCGACATCATGCCCGATGCCCACGACGAGTTCCAGAAGTTCGAGGGACGCTACTTCTCCACACCTAAGAAGATGGGTGCCCAGACTGCCGAGGCTAACATCAATGCCGGTATCGCAGCTGCACGCCAGATCAACTCATTCTTCAAAGATGGCGACACGCGCTTCCAGGTGAACAGGTAAACCGATTACGGCATTACGGCGCCAAAAATCGCCGTAGTGCCTTAACCTAATAGAATAAGCAGACTATACAAATGGCAACGATCAAACCATTTCGCGGTATCCGTCCGCCGAAAGAACTTGTAGAACGAGTTGAGAGCCGTCCCTACGACGTGCTCGAGAGCGACGAGGCCCGCGCCGAGGCTGGCGACAACGAAATGAGCCTCTACCATATCATCAAGCCCGAGATTGACTTCCCTGAGGGAACCAGCGAGTACGATCCACGCGTTTACGAGAAGGCTGCCGAGAACTTCCAGAAGTTCCAGGACAAAGGCTGGCTCGTACAGGACGACAAGGAGAACTACTACATCTACGCCCAGACCATGAACGGCAAGACGCAGTATGGACTCGTCATCGGTGCCTACGTCGACGACTACATGAACGGCACCATCAAGAAGCACGAGCTGACGCGCCGCGACAAGGAGGAAGACCGCATGAAGCACGTACGCGTCAATAACGCCAACATCGAGCCTGTGTTCTTCGCCTATCCCGACAACGAGGTGCTCGATAAACTCATCATGCGCTATGCTGCTACCGAGCCCGTGTACGACTTCATCGCTCCCATCGACGGCTTCGGCCACAAGTTCTGGATTGTCTCCGACGAGGCTGATATTAAGACCATCACCGAGGAGTTTAGCAAGATGCCCGCACTTTATATTGCCGACGGGCACCACCGTTCGGCAGCTGCCGCACTTGTAGGCGCCGAGAAGGCCAAGCAGAACCCCAACCACCGCGGCGACGAGGAGTATAATTACTTCATGGCTGTAGCCTTCCAGGCTTCCCAGCTCACCGTGCTCGATTACAACCGCGTCGTCAAGGACCTCAATGGACTCACCAGTGCACAGTTCCTCGATGCACTTCGCAAGAACTTCATCGTCGAGGACAAGGGCATCGACATTTACAAGCCTGCCCGCCTGCACGAGTTCTCGCTCTATCTCGATGGCCACTGGTTCGCCCTCACAGCCAAGGAAGGCACCTACGACAACAACGATCCCATCGGCGTGCTCGACGTTGACATCTCGTCGCGACTCATCCTCGATGAAATCCTGAAGATTGGCGACCTCCGCTCGTCAAAGCGCATCGACTTCGTAGGTGGACTCCGCGGACTTGTCGAACTGAAGCGCCGCGTCGATTCAGGTGAGATGCGTGCCGCCCTGGCCCTCTATCCCGTCTCGATGAAGCAGATCATGGACATCGCCGACAGCGGCAAGATCATGCCTCCGAAGGCAACATGGTTCGAGCCGAAGCTCCGTTCGGGTCTCGTCATCCATAAGCTCAGCTAATCAACACATGACTGACGAATACAAGACGATAACCTCTCACATAGGCGAAGGATTCTACTCTGAGAAGCGGAGTAAGTTCTTCGCCTTTGCCCATCATGTCGAGAACGTCGATGAGGTGAAGGAACTCCTGGCGCAATATCGCAAGAAGTATTTCGACGCGCGCCACGTCTGCTATGCCTACATGTTGGGGGCGGGTAGGGAGGAGTTCCGCGCCAACGACGACGGCGAACCCTCGTCGACGGCAGGCAAGCCCATCCTCGGACAAATCAACTCCAACGAGCTCACCGACATCCTTATCGTCGTCATTCGATACTATGGCGGCGTTAATCTCGGCACCAGCGGACTTATTGTCGCTTATCGAGAGGCTGCAGCCGATGCCATCGCCCATGCACAAGTGGAGACGCGCCTAGTCGAGGAAATCGTCGACTACTCCTTCTCCTATCCTATGATGAACGACGTCATGCGCATCGTCAAGGAGATGTCGCCCCGCATCGTTGCCCAAACCTACGACAACACCTGCACCATCCGACTCGCCATCCGTCGAAGTGAAGCCGACCGCCTTCGTGCCCGCCTTGCCAAGTTGTCTTTCTAAATCCTTCATCCTTCATCTTTCATCCTTCACCTTTTTTTTTGAGTTCTTCAACAAAAAACTCCCATAATATTTGGCGCAATCAAAAAATATTTGTAATTTTGCACCCGCAAACAAGAAAGGAAGGTTGGCAGAGTGATCGATCGCGCTGGACTCGAAATCCGGTATACCCCTTTCGGGTATCGGGGGTTTGAATCCCTCACCTTCCGCTAAGAAGAGAAGAAGTCGCAACAGATTTCTTCTCTTTTTTTATTCGGAATAATATAGCAATCGAAAAATATTATTATATTTGCAGCAGTTTTTAATTAAAGAAGAAATGAAATGATAATGGTTAAGAACTTGTTGGTCGTTGTGATGCTCTCTTTTGGGACAGTCGTTTCCGCACAGAATCAGGAAGGACAACTTGGCACTCAAGGCAATTCGTTAAGCAAGTTGATGGTTATGCTTGACAAGATGACTGATGAGCAGAAGGCGTATGCCCGTGCAAATTGGCTGGTGGCACCCGAGGCTTACGTAAATCAGCACGACCATCCGTCGTCGTATGTCATCTCTCCAAACCCTGCCCCCGACACTCAGTCCACCTGCGAGTGTTCAGGATGCTCCAGTGCCTATCTGTTGCGTTTCTACGGTGAGAGCGTCAACGGAGTTGAATTGTTCAACCAGCCGTCTTTTCCCTGTAAACACAGCGAGGGAGCCTATCCCAAATGCTTCAAGGTGCTTTTTGAAGAACAATACGGCAACTACACAGCAGAGTACTACACGGGCACTACCGACGACCTGAAGAATGCCGTCAGCAAGGGAATACCCGTCATCGTGTTGCTTTTCAACGGGAAAACCTTGCATTATGTGCCTGTGGTGGGCTACGACGTGGATCACTTTTTCATCCAAGATTCCGTAGACGAGTATAGGAATGTTGACGACTGCAATAACTTCAACAGGTCGGTGGAAATTCCTTTGTTCGAAAAGATGTGGAATATTCCCATAGAATCCTGTCAGCGTCTGTTTGTGATAGTGCGGAAAGTGTAGAACTATATGCTCGGGTGACACAGTTCTGCTTTTGCCACCACTATAGCATAGCTCGTGCAGCACAAAGACAATGCTTTTTCCCAATAAAAGCTATGCTCTTACCACCATAAGAGCATAGCTTTTGCATTTTAATAGCATACTTTCATAACCCTCATAGCACCGCTCCGTAGGCACTACAGCATAGCTCTTGCTGCATCATTTCATAGCTCCACAGCCCTTGAACGTAGCTTCACTGCCTTTCCAAGTATGACTCATGCACCATAAAACCTCGCGATGTCGCTACTCGTAATGGTTTCTCACCACATTTCAACATGTTACAAAACTCTCATGTTTGGACTCAAAAACCCTATTTTCGGTCACAAAAATGACCATTTGACCATGCATTTATTTCAAATTGAGGTTTATATTTGGTTTTTCTAAGCAAATCAAGTGAGCACTATGAACGGTGAAATCGATTAAATTTGGGTTTAGACATGCCTTTTTATGCACGTAAAAGCAGGTTTTTAATGCATTTTTTGCCTTTATAGAGGTTAGGCATCGCTGGTGCTACAGGAGGAGGGACATCGTACTTTGCTGATAATCAGCCTCTTAGGTAAAAATGAGCTGGTAAAGCGTTACAGTTACAGTTGTTACAGTTATTATTTTGAGGTATCCAAACTCCCGGAATATATATATAACTATCTATATATCAATTAGTTATATAATCTTTAGAAGGGGGTATTGTTACGCAATTTTTAAGTGTAACAACTGTAACTGTAACAGCAGCCCAGTAACACTTACTTCCCTACGAGGACCCCGAGCCCCTGGCGCAGTTCGTTGCACACTCCTATGGCATAGCTATTGTTCGTTCCTTGTGAGTCATTGTCACAGTAACAGCAGAGAAGGCAAGTCCACTTGTATGGAGCCTGCCTTCTCTGGTTGCTTGTATAAATCTGTATGAAGCCGTTGCTATCGCCTACAGCTTGCTGATGATCTTCTGCATCTGTTCTCCGAGGCCGATGGTGTAGCCCTCAGAGGAGAAGACGACGCGATTAAACGTGTCGGCAATGATGAACAGGGGCAGCTGGCCGTTGCCCTGCATCTTCATCTGTGTGGCTATCTGGCGGCGTATGCTGCCATCGGTGTCGATGCCGTAGACAACATTCTTGGGCAGCTGGCCGAAGTCTTCCTGGGCGTACTTGCGGGCATCGGCCTCACTCTCGAAGAGCAGTACGAGGGGACGTCCCCACTTGTCGAGGTCGGTGTGTGCACGGGCAATGTCGCGCATGGCGTGGTTGGTAGGCTCTTGTCCTACGCCGAGGATGCCAACGACGAAGTAGCCACGGCCTGTCTGCGAGAGTACCGACACCTGCTGCGATGCTGTAGGCTGCTTGATGTCGGTGATGAGATTGAACTTCGACTCAGAGTCGAACGATCCGATGACGCTCACCTCGTTGGTGTTCTGGCGCATCTTCAGCGGCAGACGAGTGGTTTGTCCCTCGTTGACGACAAACTCCTGATTGGTGGCCAGCACGCTGCCATTGGCCAGACGTGTGCCCGTTGTGAGCATGTAGGTGCCTGCATCGAGCGGTGTGCCCTGACGGAAGGTGTTGTTCCAACTGGTGCCGCCGCCCATGTCCACCTGCCCTTCTTCGAAGTTAAGCAGCTGCGTAGTGCCGTTGTCAAGGATGCGAGCGATGCTGAAGTGGCTGTAGTACTTCGGGTCGTCGAGGAACTTCGTGGGCTCATAGTCGAGCACCAGCGTGCCCGTCTTGGCCGTCAGCTGCTCAGTGGCGTCGAAGTCGACGTCAATCCACGAGTCGGAACCACTGCGCTTGTACTGCACCTTGCCCGTGACGACGTCCTTTTGAGCCTCGATGCCCAGCGAGCGGGCCAAGTCGACGAAGAAGATGTCGCGCGAGCGGGGATCGGTGATGCGTGAACGCCATACGCCTACAGGTGTCTGGGCAATGCGCAGGGCCTTCTGGTCGGGATAGATGCGTATTTGCTCCTTCACCCAACGCACCAGCAGCGACGGGTCTTGCTGGAACTTCTCCTTCGTGACCATCGAGCCGTCGGCAAGCGTCCAACGGCCATTCTTCATCTCGTTCTGGAAGAACTGCTTGAAGGGCAGGATGATCATCTCGGTCTCCACACGTGGGCAGAGTTGGTCGCTCTCGGCCGAGATGTTGTCCTCGAGAATCTCTGTGGGCATGTCGCGCAAGTCTTTGTTGCTGAGCGAACGGAGCAGTTTCAGCGCACGCTCCTCCTGATCGGCGTGGCGATAGAGGAAGTCGAGTAGGGTGCGCCAGTTGCCGCGCGACATGGCCAGCAGATCGGCTGCGGCAGGGTAGATATGTTCGGCTTCGTCCTTGCTGAGGAACGTGGCCTCGTAGGCCTTGCGGATGGAGTCCTCGGCAGCGAAACGAGCCTTGTTGTGGGCAGCCATGGCGGGCGAAACCTCGGGCATGGTTACCTTCTCGGGTGGCGGTACGATGTTGATGTCGACCACCTCACGAGCCTTCTTCGTGGGCTTCTGGATGTTGTTCTCGAGCTTGATGGTGACTAGCTTGTCCTTGCCAAACGAAGCCTTGGCATAGCCATACCAACCGTCCTTCGATGCCCATACGAGCATGTCGCCCAGTCCGGCCGTGAGGAAGGTGCGGCCGCGCTCGTCGGTGTACTTGGTCACGGCAGTGTAGAACTCGGCATAGTTATAGATCTTGAAGTCCACACGGGCTCCGTCGACGGCCTTTCCCTTGCGGTCGACGATGCGGAAGTCTGTACGGCCCGTCGTTCCATAGTTGTCGATGAGGTTGATCTCAGTGAAGTTCGACGTGCGCAGCATGACCTCCTCAGGACCATTGTAGTCGCCGAAGGCACGCGTATGCATGAGCATGGCGCGCGAAGCAGGCGCGTTGAACCAGCCTAGGTTGAGCACTGCTTCGGGCTCGCAGGCACCCAAGAAGTACCACTCTCCGTCGGCCCAGGCTTCCACCCATGCGTGGTTGTCGTCGGTATGTGCCCAACGCGGCGTATAGACCTGACGTGCAGGAATGCCGACGGAACGTAGGGCGGTGACGGTAAACGTCGACTCCTCGCCACAGCGTCCGATGGCCGTCTTCACGCATGCCAACGGCGACAGGGTGCGACCGTCGCTGGGCTGGTAGGTGACGTGCTCGTGGCACCAATGGTTCACCTCCAAGATGGCATCCTTCATGCTGAGTCCTTCGACACGGCGCTTCAGATCCTTGTAGAACACTTGGCGCGAGTCGTCGAGCGGTTCATTGTTAACGCGTTCAGGGAGCACGAAATGGCGGAAGAGCAGTTCGGGCACCTTGCTGCCCCAAGCCATCTCACGACGTGCCTGGAAAGCCGAGCGCACGTTGGCTGCATGGAAGGCTGTGGGATAGTCGGTAATGTCGGCCAAGGCCATGTAGGCATAGAGGAAATGCAGGGCCTGCATCTCCTCGCTGTTAAGGTTCAGTCCATCGGCGTTAAAGAACTGTTGGCCAACGAGTTGTATTTTCTCGGTAAAGGCTTTCTCTACTTTTTCGCGATAAGCCTGGTCGCTAATGAAATGGCTCTCTTGAGCCATCACATTCAAGGCAAAGATGCTGCTAAGCATCAAGGTTAGTATTTTCTTCATGACGTTATTGTGTATGGTTTTCTGCTGGGTTGTTTACATCGACTCGTAGTCCTTCGGCGTGATGTCGGTGGTGAACAGCACCTTCTTGGGATTAGTGGCCGAGCGGAGGACGTAGCGGAAGCCCATACCGGCATCCTTATAGACCTTCAGGTTGGTGGACTGACGCACCTCCTTGACCAGCGCCTCGCGAATCATCGACTGGTTCTGGGCGATGATGGAATCGTTGTCCATCGGTCCGCTGAGCGTGCTGTGATAGACGAAGGTGTGCGTCGACTTATCGAAAGTCAGGCTGTCGGTTCGCGTGTAGTTATAGACGGGTGTGGGGCAGCACTTGAGTGTGTAGTCGGCTGCCTCCTGTGCCGCCCGCTCGTCGATGCTCTTCTGGCACGACGTCATAGCTATGGCGGCAATGGCGCAAAATAGTAGTTTCTTCATATTTAGCAAATAGATTTTGTGCAAAATTACGAATAAGTGAGCAAAATGCAAAGCAAAAAAGCATTTTTTTGATTTCATTTCCGAGCGAAAGTAACTTAGGCTGAGCCAAAGATATAAATAAAAACGGAAAAAATGTCGTTAAAAAATAAAAATCTAATGGGGTATGCAGTCGTTTTTCGCATTTTTTTTGTATCTTTGCATCTTTAAGAGAAAGCTCAGACATGAACAATATTAGAAATTTCTGTATCATCGCACACATCGACCATGGCAAGTCGACCATCGCCGACAGGTTGTTGGAGCGCACGAATACCATCCAGATCACTGAAGGGCAGATGCTCGACGACATGGATCTGGAGAAGGAACGTGGCATTACCATCAAGAGCCATGCCATTCAGATGGAGTACGAATATGAGCCTGCCGACGCTGACTCCGACCTGACGAAAGGCAAATACATACTGAATCTGATTGACACCCCGGGACACGTTGACTTCTCATACGAGGTGTCGCGCTCCATAGCTGCCTGCGAAGGGGCTCTGCTCGTGGTCGATGCCACGCAGGGTGTGCAGGCGCAGACCATCTCGAACCTCTATATGGCCATCGAGCATGACCTGGAGATCATTCCCGTAATCAACAAGATTGACATGCCGAGTGCCATGCCCGACGAGGTGGAAGACGAAATCGTGGAGCTGCTGGGCTGCAAGCGCGAGGAGATACTGCGTGCCAGCGGTAAGACAGGCGAGGGAGTGGACGACATCCTGCGGGCTGTGGTGGAACGCATACCACATCCCACGGGCGACGCGGAGGCTCCGCTGCAAGCTCTGATTTTCGACTCGGTGTTCAACTCATTCCGTGGCATCATTGCCTATTTCAAGATTGAAAACGGCGTGATTCGCAAAGGCGACAAGGTGAAGTTCTACAACACCGGCATGGAGTATGAAGCCGACGAGGTGGGCGTGTTGAGGATGGACATGATACCACGGCAGGAACTGAAGACGGGCGAGGTGGGCTATATCATCTCTGGCATCAAGGATGCAAAGGAAGTGAAGGTGGGCGATACCATCACACATGTGTCCCGTCCATGCGACAAGGCCATTGCCGGATTCCAAGAGGTGAAGCCCATGGTGTTTGCCGGCGTGTATCCCATAGATCCCACAGAGTACGAAAACCTGCGTGCCTCGCTCGAGAAACTACAGTTGAATGATGCCTCGCTGACGTTCCAGCCTGAGTCGTCGGTGGCCCTTGGCTTCGGCTTCCGTTGTGGATTCCTCGGACTGTTGCACATGGAAATCGTGCAGGAACGACTGGACCGCGAGTTCAATATGGACGTCATCACGACGGTGCCCAACGTCTCGTACATGGTTTATACCAAGCAGGGTGAGGAGAAAGAGGTGCACAACCCTTCAGGTCTGCCCGAACTGACCATGATAGACCATATCGAAGAACCTTACATCCGCGCAAGCATCATCACGACGACTACGTTCATTGGTCCCATCATGAAGCTATGCCTCGACAAGCGCGGTGAACTCATCAAGCAGGAGTTTGTCAGTGGAAACCGTGTGGAACTGCACTTCTACATCCCTCTCGGCGAGATCGTTATCGACTTCTACGACAAGCTGAAGTCCATCTCGAAGGGCTATGCCTCGTTCGACTATCACATCGACTCGTTCCGCCCGTCGAAACTGGCCAAGCTCGATATCCTGCTGAACGGCGAACCTGTGGATGCGCTGTCTACGCTGACGCATCAGGACAATGCCGTGACGCTGGGCCGACGGATGTGCGAGAAGCTGAAGGAACTCATTCCGCGCCAGCAGTTTGACATCGCCATTCAGGCTGCCATCGGTGCGAAGATTATTGCCCGCGAAACCATCAAGCAGGTACGCAAGGACGTGACGGCCAAGTGTTATGGTGGCGACGTCAGCCGTAAACGCAAGTTGCTGGAGAAGCAGAAACGAGGCAAGAAACGAATGAAGCAGATAGGTAATGTGGAGGTACCGCAGAAAGCATTCCTAGCTGTATTGAAACTCGATTGATGAACTTATTACGACGGCTCACTTTATTTTTTGAATACTAACCGCAATTATTGATAGGACAGAAAGGAAATTAGGAAAAATGAAAGGATTGGTAAATACTCCGCGCGATATAGCTCGTGAATTGGCACGACGCTATAGCACGATGACGCACGACGAACTGGATGCCCTGGAGAGCATACTGGTTCCTATGAAGTTTGCAAAGGGCGAAATGATACTGAAGGAAGGTGACATCTGTAAGAACATCTACTTCATCGATCATGGACTGATCAGACAGTATTACCACAAGAAAGGGAAAGAGGTGACGGAGCATCTTGGCGAAGACCACACCATCTTCATGTGCATAGAAAGTCTGTTCAAGGAGGAGCCCACGCGCTTGCAAGTGGAGGCCTTGGAGCAGACGGTGGTCTATGCCATGCCGAAGCAGAAGCTGGAGCAGATAGCCCTGCACAACGTCAATATTCAGATGATGTATCGTAAGATTCTCGAGGAGTCACTCATCATCTCGCAGATTCATGCCGACCTAATGCGTTTCGAGTCGGCCCAGGAACGCTACAAAAAGTTGTGTAAGCAGAATCCGCAGGTTGCCATGCGTGCCCCGCTGGTGTATATCGCCAACTATCTGCAAATGACGCCCGAGACGTTGAGCCGCGTGCGTGCAGCTTCGCTCTACGACGACTGACAAAGGGTTAAGGAGTGAACGTCCGACCTCTCAGAGGTGTTGGACCTCATCTATAAATATTCTCATAAGAAAAGCCCCATCGTTGAGATGAGGCTTTTTTGGTGTTATCCGGGTAAGAGTAATCTTGTTTACCTATTCCTATTCAGTATAGAGATAGCGCTTGATACTCTTCTTCGGTGTCTTGGCAAACTCCTCTTCGTGAATGCGAATGGCTGAAAGCTTGCTGTAGGCAGGAAGCACCTCGTTGAGCTCCTGGCGGTTCTGCTCCATGATGTTCTCAAGGTCGGCATTGCTGAAATTCATGCTCTTTGCCTCGTCGTAGTCGGGATGGACCAGTCCAATGAGCTTGTCTTCCTTCTGGATGACCACGCTCTCGCTGACGAGTGTCATGGAGTTGAGCTTGTCTTCGATTTCCTCCGGATAGATGTTTTGGCCATTAGAGCTGAGCAGCATGTTCTTCGAGCGTCCCTTGATGTAGACGTTGCCTTCGGCATCCATCAGTCCCAGGTCGCCAGTGTGATACCAGCCGTCTTTGTCGAGGGTCTCGCGCGTGGCTTCCTCGTTCTTGTAGTAGCCCAGCATAACGTTCAGGCCGCGGGCAAGGATTTCGCCAGGGACGTTCTCGGGATCAGGACTCTTGATCTTCACTTCCATGTGGAGCGCAGCCTTACCGCAGGAACCCTCAACGAACTCCTCCCAAGGAGCATAGCAGATGATGGGTGCACACTCGGTGGCACCATAGCCGACGGTATATGGGAAGTTGATGCGCTTCAGGAAGTTCTCCACCTCCTGATTGAAGGCGGCACCACCGACGATGATCTCGTAGAACTGGCCACCGAAGGCTTTCTTCACCTCTTCGCATATCCTTTCGTTCACCTTACGATTGATGACAGGCATGTTCAGCAGCAGGCGCATACGATTGTTTTGAATCTTGGGGAACACGCGCTTGCGAATGATCTTCTCGATGATGAGAGGAACGGCAATGATGATGGCCGGCTTGATCTCGGTAAAAGCTTGAGCGATGATGCTTGGGCTCGGTATGCGGGTAAGGAAGAACACGTGTTTTCCCTGCAGGATTTCGTAGATGAACTCGAAGGCCATGCCGTACATGTGGGCCAACGGCAGGATGCTGATGATGTTGTTGTTCTTCTCCAGATGCTTGCCCATGACCTTGCAGGCAAAGTCGAAGTTGCTCCAAAGCGCACGATAGGGGATCATCACACCCTTCGAGAAACCCGTCGTACCGCTGGTGTAGTTGATGAGTGCCAGCTGGTCGGGACTCTCTTCGTGATAGTATTTGATGTGCTCCCTGCGGAAGTATTTGGGGTATTTCTTGCCAAACATCTCGTTCAGGTGCTCGCGGGCATAGGTCAGCTTATCGGTACGCGAGAGGTAGAGCGAATAGTCGGGAATATTGATGATACCCTCCAATCCAGGCATTTTCGTGGCATCGATGGTGGTGGCCACGACATCGCCCACAAAGAGCAGTTTCGAGTCGCTGTGGTTGACGATGTTGTGAACCTGGTCGGGTATGAATTCGTGGAGGATCGGCACGGCAACGGCGCCATAGGTGAGAACGGCCAGATAGGCAGCAGCCCAGTTGGCACAGTTACGTCCGCAGAGAGCTATCTTATCGCCCTTTACGACTCCGCTGTTCTCGAACATGATGTGCAGTTTCTCAATCTTGCGGGCCACGTCATGATATTGTAGTGTCGCACCCCTGAAGTCGGTCAGCGCGTCGCGGTCCCAATTGTCGATCATGCTCTTTTCGATGAGAGCGTTGAAACTTGGTATAGATTCCATAAGATTGGTTTATATGCTGTTCTGGTATAAATAACGTTTGATGCTCTTCTTTGGCGTTTTCTCGAACTCTTCTTCGCGTAGCACCATGGCCGAGATCTTGCTGAACGGCGGCAGTTGTGCATTCAGTTCCACGCGGTTCTGTTCCATGATGTTTTCGAGGTCTTCCTGCGTGAAGCCCATGTTCTGAGCCTCTTCCATATCGGGATAGACAAGGGCTACAAGCTGGTCGCCCTTCTGTACGACGACACACTCGGAGACCATGGCCATGGAGGCAAGCTTGTCCTCGATCTCCTCGGGATAGATATTTTGGCCATTCGAACCAAGAAGCATGTTCTTCGAGCGTCCCTTGATAAAGATGTTGCCATCGTAGTCGATGAGTCCCAGGTCGCCCGTGTGGTACCATCCCTCGGCATCGAGGGCCTGCTCGGTGGCTTCTTCGTTCTTGAAGTAGCCCAGCATGACGTTGGTACCGCGTGCAAGAATCTCACCCGGGATGTTCTGTGGGTCGCGACTGTCAATCTTGACCTCCATGTTGTAGATGGCGCGTCCGCACGATTTAGGCACGAACTCCTTGTGGTCGCGATAGCTGATGAGCGGTGCACATTCCGTGGCACCAAAGCCAACGGTGAAGGGGAACTCGATGTTCTTGAGGAACTCTTCAACCTCCTGATTCAGGGCTGCACCTCCGATGATGATCTCATAGGCTTTGCCGCCAAATGCGTTGTAGACCTGCTCGCAAATCATCTGCTTCACCTTTTTGTTGACCACTGGCATCTTCAGTAGCAGGCGCACGCTGTTGTTCTGAATCTTCGGGAACACGCGCTTGCGGATGATTTTCTCCACAATCATGGGCACGGCGATGACGAGCGAAGGTTGTATCTCGGCATAGGCCTGTGCGATGAGCGAGGGACTCGGTAGGCGGGTAAGGTAGTAGGTGTGGATGCCATGGCAGAAGGGGAAGATGAACTCGAACGCCAAACCGTACATGTGGGCCATGGGCAGGATGGCCACCATGTTGGTGCCCGTCTTGACGATGTTGCCCAGTTCGGTCAACGCGAAGTCCAGATTGCCCCACAAGGCACGATAGGGAAGCATCACACCTTTGGAGAAGCCCGTCGTGCCGCTGGTGTAGTTGATGAGAGCCAGTTCTTCGGGGCTGTCCTGATAGTAGTGGACGTGCTCCTTGCGGAAGTACTTGGGGTACTTGTCGCCAAAGAGTTGGTTCAGATGCTCACGGGCATAAGTGATGGCTTCCTTGCGTGAAACGATGAGTGAGAAGTCGGGCAGATGGACGATGGCCTCCAGATTGGGCATCTGGTCGGGATCGATGGTCTTAGCCACGACGTCGCCAACGAAGAGCAATTTAGCCTCGGAATGATTGACGATGTTATGCACCTGGTCGGGTGTAAACTCATGAAGAATGGGAACTGCGATGGCACCATAGGTCAGCGTAGCCAGGAATGTAACGCCCCAATGCGAACTGTTTCGTCCGCACAAGGCTATCTTATCACCTTTCTTTACGCCGCTATGTTCAAAGACGATGTGCAGCTTTTCTACAATACGAGCCACGTCATGGTATTGCAAGGTGGCTCCCTTGTAGTCAGTCAACGCGTCTTTCTCCCAATTGCTGATAATGGTTTTCTCAATGTAAGAATTGAAACTTGGAATAGATGTCATTGCACAATTTTCAAATTATTGTGCAAAGGTAATAACTTATTTGCTCATTTCAAAAAAAAATGTGCAATTTATTTCAACAAAATGTGTTTTTTCTTGATATTTTTTCTTGAAAGCATCATTTGCTTGTCCATAAAGCAGGAAAAGTGTTCATTTTTTCCTAATGCCATTTCAAGAAACAATCTCTTACTCGTACCTCATCGACTTGGCTGGATGGATGTGCGAGATGAGGTAGCTGGGACCTATGAGCACGAGCACGCTGATGATGAGCGTGGCGATGTTGAGCAGAAGAATGATAGGCAGGTTCAGCTCAACGGGCACAGTGCTGACGTAATAGGTGTCAGCATCGAGCTTGACGAGTCCCGTCAGCCGTTGCAGGAAGACGAGTCCTATGCCCAGAATGTTGCCGATGATGAGTCCACGGCCAATCATGAACACAGCAAACCAAAGAAACGTATGGCGTATGGTCTTGTTGCGTGCACCAAGGGCTTTCAGCACGCCAATCATAGTGGTCCGCTCGAGAATGATGATGAGCAGGCCGCTGATCATGGTGACGGCGGCAACGGCTGTCATGAGCGCAAGGATGATCCACACGTTCATGTCGAGCAGGTCGAGCCAAGAGAAGATTTGCGGATTTAGCTCGCGGATGGTCTTGGTCGAGTAGGTTTCGCCATAAGCGTCGGTCTGACGGTTCACCTTATTTATATATATAGACTCGGTTTCGTCCACACGATCGAAGTCGCTTACCGACACCTCAGCGCCGCTCACCTGGTCGGATTTCCATCCGTTGAGGCGTACAGTCGTGTAGAGGTCGGTGTAGCAAATGATGTCGTCGTACTGCGAAAGGTTGGTCTGGTAGATACCGCTGATGGTGAAGCGTCGGGCACGAACGCCGTTCTCGTCGATGAAATAGGCAAAGATGCGCTCGCCGGTCTTCAGCCTCAGCTTGTCGGCCATGGGCTTCGAGATGAGCAGGCGATTGGAGCTTGCCGAATCAGAGAAGGCCGGAATGGTGCCTTCCACCATGTTCTGGTGGATGAAGGTGGAGTCGAATTCAGGTCCGACGCCCTTAAAGGCCACGCCGAGGAAGTCGTTGTCGGTCTTCAGGATGCCTTGCTTCATGGCAAAGCGTTGCACGTGGCTGACGCCTTGAGTGTTGCGGAGTGCCGTCATCATGGAGTCGCGCATCTGAACAGGGTATTGCTCACCCGCCTGAAGCGTCATGAAGTTGCCCACCTGAATGTGGCTGCCGAAGCCCACCACCTTGTCGCGGATGGTGTGCTTGAAGCCGAAGACGACGCTCACCGAGACAATCATCACGGCAAGGCCTATCGCCACGCCGGCCGTGGCAATACGAATGGCGGGACGCGACACCATCTGTCGGGCATCGCTCTCGCCATAGATACGTCGTGCAATGAACAGGGGGAAGTTCATGTTGTTGACTCAGATTTACTCTACGATGCGGCCGGGATAGGCTTCGATGGCCTTGCGAAGCACTACAAGGGCATGCTTCAGGTCCTCGACTTTCAGGACGTAGGCAATACGAACCTGATTGCGGCCTGCGCCTGGTGTGGTGTAGAAGCCTGCTGCGGGAGCCAGCATCACGGTCTGGCCCTCATAGGAAAACTCCTCGAGGCACCAACGGCAGAAGTCCTCGGCATCGTCAACGGGCAGCTTGGCCACCGTGTAGAAGGCTCCCATGGGGATGGGCGAATAGACGCCAGGGATGCGGTTGAGCCCGTCGATGAGGCACTTACGGCGCTCTACGTACTCGTCGTAGACGTCGCGATAGTAGCTTTCAGGGGCGTCGCACGATGCTTCGGCCACGATTTGTCCCAGCAGAGGCGGCGACAGACGTGCCTGGCAGAGTTTCATCACGGCAGCTTTCACCTTCTCGTTCTTAGTCACGAGGGCGCCGATACGAATGCCGCACTCGGAGTAACGCTTCGAGACGGAGTCGATGAGGATGACGTTCTGCTCGAGTCCTTCCAAGTGGAAGGCCGATATATAGGGCGAACCGGTATAGATATACTCGCGATAGACCTCGTCAGAGAACAGGTAGAGGTCGTACTTCTTCACGAGGTCGCGTATCTGGTTCATCTCCCTGCGGGTGTAGAGATAGCCCGTTGGGTTGTTGGGATTGCAGATGAGGATGGCACGGGTGTGCTCGTTGATGAGTTCCTCGAACTTCTCGACTTTCGGCAACGAGAATCCTTCCTCGATGGTCGAGGCAATGGTACGGATGACGGCACCTGCCGAGATGGCAAACGAAATGTAGTTGGCGTAGGCAGGCTCAGGGATGATGATCTCGTCGCCAGGATTCAGACAGCTGAGGAAGGCAAAGAGCACAGCCTCGGAACCGCCCGAGGTGACGATGATGTCGTCGGCCGTCACGTTGATGTTGAAGCGCTTGTAGTACTCCACCTGCTTCTCGCGATAGGTGCGAATGCCCTGTGATGGCGAGTATTCCAGCACTTTACGATCGATGTTTTTCAAGGCATCAAGGCCAACTTGCGGAGTGGGGAGGTCGGGCTGTCCGATGTTCAGATGGTAGACATGGATGCCTCTCTCCTTAGCGGCTGTAGCCAGCGGGGCAAGTTTTCTGATGGGTGATTCGGGCATCATCTGCCCGCGTACAGATATTTCAGGCATTGTTTCTGTTGATTGATTACTATTTATTTAATGTGCAAAGGTACAAAAAACTTTTGAGTTTCAAGTTATCGGCAATAGTTTTTTTAGTAAATGGCATGTCCTTTAACTTCTTTAACGTCTCATTCGGCAAACTTTTGAAGATTTGAACTTTGAACTTTGAACATTTCTTTGTACCTTTGCATTCCGAATTGAAACATCGAACTTAAAACAAGATTATTAAGAAATGAGAAGCAGAACAGCTAACTGGTATGAATGCACGGTGCGCTACGAGCGCCAGATAGAAGACGGCATGACGAAGAAGGTCAACGAACTCTACGTGGTGGACGCCCTCAGCTTTGGAGAAGCCGAGGAAGCCATCACCCGCGAGATGACGGCCTACGTCAGCGGCGAGTTTGAAGTGAAGAACATCAACCCTGCAGCCTACCACGAGATATTCTTCAGCGAGAATGCGAACGACGATCGTTGGTACAAGGCCAAGCTGTCGTTCATCACCATCGACGAGAAGACGGAGAAGGAGAAACGCTCGACGGTGACCTACATGGTGCAGGCATCTACCTTCAACGGAGCCGTGAAGAACATTGAGCAAGCCATGGGTGGAACCATGCTGGACTACGTCATTGCCAACATCTCGGAGACAAAGATCATGGACGTCTACGAGCATGCTGCCTCCACCAAGCAGGACAAGGCCGACGACAAGCCTGAGTACGAGCAATAAATAGCTTATCGTTCGACACAAAACGTTCAACACCCATCATTCATCATCCAACACCAAACAACTATGAGCACGATAGCACAAAACCTACAACGCGTGAAAGCCGACTTGCCCGATGGCGTGACACTCGTGGCTATCAGCAAGTTTCATCCCATTGAGGCACTTCGCGAGGCTTACGACGCAGGGCAGCGCATATTTGGCGAGAGCCATGTGCAGGAACTCCAGCGCAAAGTCGCCGAGATGCCAAACGACGTGGAGTGGCATTTTATCGGTCATCTGCAGACCAACAAGGTGAAGTACATAGCCCCATACGTGGCCATGATTCATGCTGTCGACACGGAACATCTGCTTCGCGAAATCGACAAGCAGGCCGCACGATGTGGACGCGTCATCGACGTGCTGCTTGAGTTGCACATCGCCGAAGAGGAAACGAAGTATGGCTTCTCGCCTGAGGCGTGCCGCGAATTCATAGCTGGTGGAGCGTGGCGCGAACTTTCGCATGTGCGCATTCGTGGACTGATGATGATGGCGTCGTTTACTGACGACACCGAGCAGATACGTCAGGAGATGCTCTTGGCTCGCCATCTTTTTGATGAGCTCAAGCGCGATTACTTTGCCGACGAACCCTATTTCGATGAACGTTCGTGGGGCATGAGCCACGACTATCCCATCGCCGTGGAGACGGGTGCCACGCTTGTCCGCGTTGGAACCACCATCTTTGGCGAACGGCAGTATTGAAGTGTTTCTCTGGATCAAAGGCTTTTCGCTGAAGAAAGCATAGCTTTGTACCCTGCAAACCAATGCTTCGTGAGCTATAACTCAATGCTTTGTACCCCTATAACCCATTGCTTTACGACCTGTAACTCAATGCTTCGTAGGTTACATATCATTGATTTGAAGGTTTAAGACCAATGCTTTCTTGGTTGTAAGTCAATGCGTTATACGAATAAAGGCATAGCTTTGAATCAATCAGAGCTATGCCTTTTTGTTTTAACACGACGTCTTGAGTTACACGATGCGTTCGAGTTCAACCGCCATTTGCTGCTGGATTTCACGAGCCTTGTTGGCGGCAATCTCGGCAAAGTCCTCGCCATTGGAAGCATAGATGATGCCACGCGAGGAGTTGACGAGCAATCCGCAATCGCTGGTCATGCCATAACGGCACACTTCTTCGAGGCTTCCGCCCTGGGCGCCAACGCCAGGAACGAGCAGGAAGTGGCGCGGAGCCACGCGTCGGACGTCCTTGAACATCTCGCCACGCGTAGCACCTACGACGAACATCATGTTCTGTGGCGTTCCCCATTCCATGCCTTTGCGCATGACTTTCTCGAAGAGTCGCTCGCCATTGGTGTCCTGCATCAGTTGGAAGTCAAGGCTTCCCTTGTTGCTGGTCAGTGCGAGCATGACGACCCAATGGTCCTCGTACTCGAGGAAAGGCGTGACGGAGTCCTCGCCCATGTAGGGAGCAACGGTCAGGGCATCGACGTTGTATTCATCAAAAAAGGTACGCGCGTACATTTTAGAAGTATTACCAATGTCGCCACGCTTGGCATCGGCAATGATGAAGTGGTGCGGATGATGTTCCTGAATGTACTCGACGGTCTTCTTGAAGGCTGTCATGCCATGAATGCCATGTGCCTCGTAGAAGGCCAGATTGGGCTTGTAGGCCACACAGTAGGGCGCCGTGGCATCAATGATGGCCTTGTTGAACTCTACGATGGGGTCGTGGAGGTCGAGCAGGTGGGCTGGTATCTTCTTGGCATCGGTGTCGAGGCCTACGCAAAGGAACGATTTCTTTGCGAATATTTGTTGGATGAGTTGTTCTCTGGTCATGGTTTTCTTTCTTTTTGGTCGTTGTTTTGGTATAACAACAGACGGGACTATTAGAGTTCGCTATCTTTCATGCGCTCGGCATTCTCGGCAACGGTCAGGGCATCTATCATGGGCTGGATGTCGCCGCCAAGGAAGCCCTGCAGGTCGTGGGTGGTGAAGCCGATGCGATGGTCGGTGACGCGCCCTTGAGGGAAGTTGTAGGTGCGAATCTTGGCCGAGCGGTCGCCTGTGGAGACAAGGCTCTTTCGGCGTGATGCAATGTCGTCGACGTACTTCTGATGTTCCTTGTCGTAGATGAAGGTGTAGAGACGCGAGAGGGCACGCTCCTTGTTCTTCGGCTGGTCTCGCGTCTCAGTGCACTCGATGAGAATCTCTTCAGTTTCGCCTGTGTTGGGGTTCTTCCACATGTAGCGCAGACGGACACCCGATTCCACCTTGTTCACGTTCTGGCCACCTGCACCCGATGAGCGGAAGGTGTCCCACTTGATTTCGCCCTCGTTGATGTGCACCTCGAACTTGTCGGCCTCGGGCAAGACGGCCACGGTGGCGGCTGAGGTCTGCATGCGGCCGTTGGACTCGGTGACAGGTACACGCTGGACACGATGAACGCCCGACTCGTACTTCAAGGTGCCATAGACATCGACACCAGATACGGCAAAGTCTATCTCCTTGAAACCTCCCACGGCACCTTCGTTGAAGTCGGTGACGGAGAGTTGCCAGCCCTTCGACTCGCAGTAGTTCTTATACATCTTGAAAAGGTCGCCGGCAAAGAGGCATGCTTCATCGCCACCTGTGCCAGCGCGGATTTCCATCTGAACGTTCTTGGCGTCCTCAGGGTCCTTCGGCACAAGGGCAATCTTGATTTCCTCCTCGAGCTTCGGCTGAAGTTCTTCGTTCATGGCCAGTTCCTCGCGCGCCATCTCCTTCATTTCCGGGTCGGTTTCGTTGGCAAGGATATCCTTGGCCTCACTGATGGAGTTCAGACAGGCTATGTAGCGCTTGCGCACGTCCATGATGTCGGAGAGGTCCTTGTACTCCTTCGTGAGCTTCACGAAACGCTGCTGGTCGGTGATGACGTCGGGGTCAGTAATAAGTGTGGAGACTTCCTCGAAGCGTGCTTCAAGGCCGTCGAGCTTTTGTAGTATTCGGTTGTTTTCTATCATATCTGTTTCTTATTCCTTTCCTTTCTTCTGTTTGTAAATGAAGTACGTGAAGGCGATGACGAACACCATGCACAAAGCACCACAAATGTTACCCCACTTGGTGATGCCAGCCTGCATGCCTTCGTAGGCGATAATCAGGTTGGCAACGAGCAGAAATGCTGCTAAGACAATGGCGATGGCGGCAGTATTCTTTTTCATGTTCTTCTTCTTTTGATGGTTTACGGAGGTTAATAATTGAACTCGCCAAACTCTGAGCGGATGGTGAGCGAACGTGGTCCTTCCTCGATGTGGCCAATCACCTGGGCGTCGATGTTAAACGAACGGCTGATGGCAATGACTTGCTCGGCCACTTCGGGTCGGACGTAGATCTCCATGCGGTGACCCATGTTGAACACCTGATACATCTCGCGCCAGTCGGTGCCTGAACATTCGTGGATGGCTCGGAAGAGTGGAGGAACAGGGAACATGTTATCCTTCACAACGCGGCAGTTCTCGCCCACGAAATGGAGTACCTTGGTCTGTGCTCCACCTGTGCAATGCACCATGCCATGAACCTCGGGGCGAAGTTCGTCGAGCAAGCGCTTGATGACTGGTGCATAGGTACGTGTGGGAGAGAGGACGAGTTGGCCCATGTCAGGCAAGGTGAATGGTTGCGACTCGGTTGCGGCATACGGGACGGAGTCGGTAAGGCGGTACTTTCCACTATAGACGAGATCGTCGGGCACGGCGTGGTCGAAACTCTCGGGGTAGCGCTCAGCCAGATACTTGGCAAAGACATCGTGGCGTGCAGAGGTAAGGCCATTGGAGCCCATGCCGCCGTTATAGCGATGCTCGTAAGTGGCCTGACCTGTTGAGGAAAGACCTACGATGACATCGCCCGGACGGATGTTGGCATTGTCGATGACATCCTTGCGTCGCATACGGCAGGTCACAGTTGAGTCGACGATGATGGTGCGCACGAGGTCGCCCACGTCAGCCGTCTCGCCACCTGTTGGCCAGATGCCGATGCCCATGGAGCGGAGTTCGGCCAGGAGTTCATCGGTACCATTGATGATGGCTGAGATGACTTCGCCCGGGACGAGCATTTTGTTGCGCCCGATGGTAGAGGATACGAGGATGTTGTCGGTGGCACCTACGCACAACAGGTCGTCGGTGTTCATCACGATGGCATCTTGTGCGATACCCTTCCAAACAGAGAGGTCGCCCGTCTCGCGCCAATACATGTAGGCAAGGCTCGACTTCGTGCCTGCACCATCGGCATGCATAATGTTGCAATAGTCAGGGTCGCCCCCGAGGATGTCAGGGATTATCTTGCAAAAAGCCTGCGGATAGAGTCCCTTGTCGATGTTTTTGATGGCAGCGTGGACGTCCTCCTTAGCGGCAGACACGCCACGCTGCATGTAGCGGTTGTTGGTCATTGTTTTGCTTTTAGGTTGCGACTAGGTCGCAACAGACGAAACTAAGTGTTGCTATATAGCAACATGCTGGAATGAGGGTCGCTATGTTTTAGCGACATGCGGGAACTTAGAACTTTACTTCGGGTGCCTTCTGAGCAGCGGCATCAGCCTCGAACTTGGTCATCTTGTCGAAGTTGAAGAAGCCAGCCAGAATGTTCTTCGGGAACGAACGGATGACGAGGTTGTAGTTCTGCACGGCGGCGTTGAACTTGTTGCGTGCCTCGTTGATGCGGTTTTCCGTTCCTTCGAGCTGAACCTGAAGCTGTTGGAAGTTCTCGTTGGCCTTCAGGTCGGGATAGTTCTCCTGAATGGCGATGAGTTTGCCAAGTGCTGAGCCGAGTTCGCCCTGAGCCTCTTGGAACTCCTTCAACTTCTCAGGTGTGAGGGTTTCGGCATCGAGGGTGATCTGAGTGGCTTTCGAGCGAGCGTTGACAACGTTTTCAAGCGTCTCCTGCTCGTGCTTGGCATAGCCCTTGACGGTCTCCACGAGGTTGGGGATAAGGTCTGCACGACGCTGGTAAGCCGACTGAACGTTGGCAAGTTCGGTGGTAGCCTTCTCCTGAACGTCGACCATTGAATTGTAAGCACTTGCAGCCCAAGCACCAACGATGATGATGGCCGCGATGATTCCGATAATCAAACCTTTTTTCATAATGATGTTATTTTAAGTTGTTAATGATTCGAATGGGAGAGATAGGAGTGGATGGGAATGATTGAAGTAATGTGAACGCTACCAACGGCTCGTGGCACCTCCACCTCCAAAGCTTCCTCCGCCATAGCCACCTCCGAAGCCTCCTCCGCCTCCGAAACTTCCTCCTCCGCCAAAGCCTCCGCGGGAGTTGCCACCAAAGCCTCCGTTGCCCGTGCTGACAAAGACGGGAGCCGCGACGAAGGGATTGGCCATCAAGGCCATCGTGCCATAGACACCAAACCACTCAAACTTGTGTTCGAGGAACATGGTGAGCACGAGGAAACCAACGAAGAACCAGAAGAAGAGACCAAGCGCCATTGACTCGTCTTTGACAGGACGTTCAATGTTCATCTCGGGAAGAGGCTTGTTCTTCATGAATGCATAGAGGCCTTCAGCCAGATAGAGCATAGCACTATCAGGTTGCTCGGCCTTCATGCCTGGTACTACATAGCGTTGCTGAAGTTGATAGCATTCGGCATCGGTAAGGTCGGCCTCGAGCGAGCGACCTGGCGACATGTTGATAGAGTGATCCTGATAGCCTACGACGATGACAAGTCCTCGGTCGTTGCGACCTACACCAAAGCGATTACCAACGTCCTGGGCGAGGCGGAAGGGGTCGTCGTTCTCAATGTGGTTGACTACGATGACGGCCGTCTCGATGCCCAGCTCGTTGTCCAACTTCAGCATGGTCTCGTTGATGCGGCTTACCGTTGTCGGCGAAAGCACGCTATCAGGATTGGAGACGTACTGAGTGCCGTCGGTAAGGTGGGGCAGGGGGATGTTGGAGGCATTCCAATAGGTGGGCGCGGCCTCCTCAGTGTCAGGACAATTGTCCACGGCCACATCCATAGAATAGGTGCAACTGAACACGGCACCACATAGTATGATGACGAGAATCCATCCCCAGATTTTTCCAAACAAAGCATAGCGCTTGTGGCTATCCAACCAATATTCGACAAACCCTTTGTATTCACGAAGGTATTCGGCACGTACAGCATCGTAGCGTGCGGAATACGACTTGAGCATCGATTGCTTCTTAAACGTACCGGCAAGGGTTGCTGCTTGTTTCTCTTGGACATATTCGCGCTCTAAGGCCTTCACCTGCTGGTTGTATTTCGAAGCGATGGCCGTGAGACCTGAACGTTTCTCGCTAATGATTTGCCGGTCGTTGGGATTTAGGAAAAGGTCGGCCAGCAACCCCAATCCCACGATGATGCCACTAACGATGATGAACACGCGGAAGATGGCCTCGGGGTTAGGCCGCTCATGTATGTGATTGCCGAGGAAGATGGGGAGCATCCAGAGCACAAAGGAAACGATGACGACGCCAATGAGGAGTCTTGTCACGCTCGTTCCTTGCTTGGAGTTATTGTCAGGGTTGTTGGTAGGCATGGTGGTTATTTTGTTGTGGTTGCGATGGGATCGCAGCATACGAAGCGGAATACATACTAAAAGAGACGTAGCTACCCTTCTGAGTGCCAGAACTCCCACGAGGCAAAAGCCTGGAGGAGTAGCATCTCAAGTCCGTTCTTCACAGTGGCACCATATTGCTGTCCACGCTTCATGAAGAGCGTCTCATCGGGATTGTAGATAAGGTCGTAGAGCAACGTGTTACGATCCATAGCCTCGTAGGGGAGATCGGGGCACGTCTCGACTTTCGGATACATACCGAGCGGTGTACAATTGACGATGACGTTGTACTCGCGGATGTCGTCGGCCGTCAGCTTATTGTACTGAATGGTTCCAGGGCGCTCATAGCGGCTCACAAAGACCGTCTCCAATCCAAGCGACCTTAAGCCGTAGTCGATGGCCTTGGAAGCACCACCGGTGCCTAGGATGAGCGCTTTTTTGTGGAACGACTGTATCATGGGCTCGATGCTTTGTGTGAAGCCGATGACGTCGCTATTGAAGCCTTTCAAGTGGAAATTTTTCCCCTTGCGGGTAACGCGTATTACGTTTACGGCCCCGATGGCACGTGCTTCAGGACTCACCTCGTCGAGATAGGGGATGACCTTCTGCTTGTAGGGAATCGTGACGTTAAGTCCTCGTAGCTCGGGGTTGGTGTCGAGCACTTCATGAAGGTCTTCGATGGTTGGAATCTCGAAGTTCATATAGCGCGCGTTGATGTGCTCGTTCTGGAACTTCTCGTTGAAGTAGCCAATGGAGAACGAGTGGCCAAGTGGGTAACCAATGAGTCCGTATTTTTCCATATTGATGGGGGTGATGGGTGGTGGGTGATGGGTGATGAAGAAGGGTAAGTTGCAACCGAGTAGCTACATATGGCACGCCAGGGAACTATTTCTGAGCGAAGTAGAGGGTGCAAATTCCGAAAGTGAGTCGTCGGAAGGAGGCTTTAGAGAAGCCGACCTTTTGGAGAATGTCAACCATCAGTTCGCCTTGCGGGAAAGCTTCGATAGTGGCCGTGAGGTAGCTGTAGGCACTTTTGTCATGAGAGATAAGTCGCCCATAGAGGGGGAGTACGGTGTGGCTATAGACGTGGAAGAGCTGCTTCATGGGGAAAGCAACGGGCGTGGTGAGTTCAGCGATGCTTAGGTGTCCACCCTTGCGCAACACACGGCACATTTCGCTGAGCCCTTGCTCGAGATTTTGGAAGTTGCGTATACCAAATGCCGCCGTGACAGCATCGAACGATTCATCGGCATAGGAGAGTGCGAGGCAATCTTCACGTTCGAAAGAGATGACGTCGGCGAGTCCCAGCTGTTCAACCTTCTGTCGCCCCACGGCCATCATTCCCTCCGATATGTCGGCACCGATGAGTTTCTTCGGATGAAGCATCTGTGCTGCAAGAATGGCGAAGTCGCCAGTTCCCGTGGCGATGTCGAGCATCATCTGCGGCTTGTAGGGTGCAAGTGCCTTAATGGCTTTCTTGCGCCAACCGCGGTCGATGTTCCATGAGAGGCGGTGGTTCAACTGGTCGTAGGTGGGTGCGATGTTGTCGAACATCGCTTCCACCTGCTTTGTTTTTTCGCCTTCGTGGCCGTAGGGTTTGATGGTTTCTTGCTTATACATTTTTCTAGATTGAGTAGAAGAGCTATATGGAAGGGGATGCCGACTCGTCAACGCGAGGCCAGCCAGCTGCTAACATTCTTCTCGATGCGTTCAGCGATGTCGCCTTCCTCTTGGGCCTTGTCAAAGTGTTCGCCCGTGATGTGCTCATAGAGTTCGATGTAACGATCGCTGACACTCATGGCGTACTCGTCGGTAATCTCAGGCATCACCTGTCCGGGCTCGTTCATGAAGTTGTGCTCAATGAGCCACTGGCGTACGAACTCTTTCGAGAGCTGGCGCTGGGGTTCGCCATTAAGGAACTTCTCTTCGTAGCCGTCGGCATAGAAGTAGCGGCTGGAGTCGGGCGTGTGGATCTCGTCGATGAGATAGACCTTTCCGTCGCGTTTGCCGAACTCATATTTCGTGTCAACGAGGATGAGTCCCTGGCGTGCGGCTATCTCCTGACCACGGGCAAAAAGTTGGCGTGTGTAGTCCTCTATCACGGCGTAGTCTTCAGCAGAGACGATGCCCTGAGCGATGATCTCTTCGCGAGAGATGTTCAGGTCATGGCCTTCGTCGGCCTTTGTCGTCGGTGTGATGATGGGCTCAGGGAAGCGTTCGTTCTCGCGCATGCCGTCGGGCAGGCGTACGCCACAAATTTCACGAACACCCTTTTTGTAGTCGCGCCAGGCTGAGCCGGTTAGTATGCCTCGAATGATCATTTCCACGCGGAATCCCTCGCACTTCAGTCCAACGGTGACCATCGGGTCAGGCGTAGCCAGTTTCCAGTTGGGGCAGATGTCGCTGGTAGCGTCGAGGAACTTTGCGGCTATCTGGTTCAGCACCTGACCTTTGAAGGGGATGCCCTTAGGCAGGATGACGTCGAAGGCCGAGATGCGGTCGGTGGCCACCATCACCATGAGGTCGTCGTTGATGTTGTAGACGTCGCGAACTTTACCATGATAAACACTTTTTTGTCCGTCGAAGTGGAAATTGGTCGTTGTTAAAGCTTTCATTTTTTTTTGTTTTATTTGTTTTGTCGTTAACTCGTTTTGAGATATCGTGTTAAGATCATTCGTTTTCACGGGATTTCGACGCCCCGACATCGTGCGGGTCTATTTCATACCGCTTGATGTCCTGCCTGTCGCGGTCGTAGCGTTCGTAGGCGTTGACGATGCGTGTGACGAGTTTATGGCGCACGATGTCCTTCTGGTTCATCTCAATGAAGCTGATGCCCTCAATATCGTGCAGCAGGTCGTAGGCCTCGCGGAGTCCACTACGCTGACCTTTTGGAAGGTCCACCTGCGTCAGGTCACCTGTGACGATCATCTTCGTGTTCCATCCCATACGCGTCAGGAACATACGTATCTGTGCGGGTGTGGTGTTCTGTGCCTCGTCGAGGATGACCACCGCGTCGGAGAGCGTTCGTCCTCTCATGAATGCCAGCGGGGCTATCTGGATGACCTTGCGCTCCATCATCTCCTGAAGCTTCACCTGAGGCAGCATGTCCTCCAATGCGTCATAGAGAGGTTGCAGATAGGGGTCAATCTTATCTTTCATGTCGCCAGGAAGGAATCCCAGTTTTTCACCAGCTTCAACGGCTGGGCGGCAGAGGATAATCTTTCGGGCCGTCTTCTCCTTGAGCGCCTTCACTGCAAGTGCAATGGCCGTGTAGGTCTTACCTGTTCCAGCAGGTCCGATAGCGAACACCATGTCTTCCTTCTCGTAGGCCTCGACGAGCCGCTGCTGGTTCTCCGACCGTGCCTTGATGGGGCGTCCGCTGATACTGTAGACGATGACTCCCTGCACGCCGTCTGCCTTAGTCTTGTGACCGTTTATGATGTCGATGATGTCCTCATCGCTGATGATGTTGTACTTCAGCAGGTGCTGCCTGATCTGCTCGATGGTATGTTCGAAGCGTTCCATTTCCTCTTGGTCGCCCAGAACGCGCAAGACGTTTCCACGGGCCACGATGCGCAGTTTAGGGTAGAGCGACTGGATGATGTTGAGGTGACCGTTAGCGGCTCCGTAGAGCATGACGGGGTCGATGTCTTCAAGGACGATATGTTTCTCTGTCAATGTTTTTGTTTTTAATTGAAGAATGTACTTTTTATAATTAAACGTGTGCAAAGTTACAAATAATCTTTGGAATTCGCAAAATATGGCCGTAACTAAGTTGTAAAAATCTGTTAAGAAACCTGTGCCGATTTCTTAAAAAATATAAACCGCCGCTTTTTGAGTCGTAAACGATAGCCTTCTTTGAAGGCGAGGTCACATTTATTTTGTACTTTTGCATCGTGAAAATAAACAAAAACCGATATTTGCAGCTGTTTTGTCTGGTGGTGATCGTTTTGGGCATCATCCGGGCTGTCGTGCCACGTGTTGGCATGTCTGTGGAGGAGCGCCGTCTGGCCGACTCTGCCCGTTGGGTGGCTGATTCCGTTCAGTGGGTGGCAGACTCGCTACAGCACCGCGAGGACTCCCTTCAGGCCGTTCGTGACTCGTTGGAGAATGCTTTCAGATTGAAAGTAGAGGCTGAACAAGCCGCTCAGGAAAAACGTGAAAAGGCAGAACGTGAAGCGGCAGAAAAACGAGAAAAAGAGGTTCAAAAACGCCTCGCTGACCGCTCAAAGGGCGGTGAAAGTGCTTCTGAAGTTGCTAATCATTCTGCTCGAGCTACTTCCCGTTTTTTTAATGCCGACGGCACCGTGGCGCACCATCGTATCGTCAGCGTCAGGAGCTATGCCGAGGCCTTCCCCGACCAGCAGGACCTGCAGATTGTGTCGGCCCAGAAGTGGGGAGTCAAGCCTGTCCAGAATCGTGGTGAGGCTGAGAGCCGTAAGTCGGAACTGGTCTATGTAGGCAGCAATCCCTATTTCTTCATTGAGCCTCTTTATTGGAGTATTCCTTATTTGGTTCCGCGTGCCTCAGTATTGCTTCAGGATGTTGGCCGTAACTTCCTTGACAGCCTTCAGGTTAAGGGTTTGCCAGCTCATAAGATAATCGTCACCTCGGTGATGCGCACAAAGGAAGAGGTTGCACGCATGCGCCACTACAACGGCAACGTCTCTGAGAACAGCTGCCACATGTATGGAACGACGTTCGACATCGCCTATAATCGCTACCTGCGGGTTGAGGAGAACGACCAGCCTTACTCAAAACAGAATACGGTGGCCGACGTACGCTTGAAGCAGGTGCTTTCTGAGGTGCTCGACGATCTGCGTCGTGAGGGACGTTGCTGGGTGAAGTACGAGGTAAAGCAGGGGTGTTTCCACATGACCGTGAGGTAGGGTGGCAGCTGAACATTGCCCATTCTCCGTTTTGCCACAACGTCACTTTGCCACATTTCGTGTGTTCCAAACTATACAGGGACTTTGCATGATAGTAACTATTATATATAATAGTTAATTATTTTAGTTGTAATTTTTCTAACTCTACCTTTATCCCTGGATTTTCCACACCCTAAATGTGGCAAAGATGTAGTGTGGCAGAGCAGGCCAACTTTAATTATAATCCATGTTGGCTACAATTTTTAACATGTTACGGGCATGCTAAATTTGGTGGTTTCAATTATTATTTGTACCTTTGCATGTCTTTAAGAAGAAGTACCGAAATATTTACAAAATCGATAAGAAAAAAACAATGGCTAAGAGATTTGCCGAACACAAGGCGATGGACCTGACCGAGACCAATCGGCAGGTGCTCAAAGAGTGGGAAGAGAAAGATATCTTCCACCGCAGTATCACAGAACGAGAGGGCTGTCCGCAGTTCGTATTCTATGAGGGTCCTCCCTCGGCTAACGGCCACCCTGGCATTCACCACGTACTGGGACGTGCGCTGAAGGACACGTTCAACCGCTATAAGACGATGAAGGGTTTCCAAGTGCATCGCAAGGCTGGCTGGGACACACACGGACTGCCCGTGGAGCTGGGCGTTGAGAAAGCGCTGGGCATCACCAAGGCCGACATTGACAACCACGAGTCGCCCCGATACATCTCCACAGAGGAGTACAACCGCAAGTGCCGTGAGAATGTGATGATGTTCACGCAGGAATGGCGCGACCTGACCGAGCGCATGGGCTACTTTGTCGACCTCGACAACCCCTATATCACCTACGACAACAAGTACATCGAGACCCTCTGGTGGCTCCTGAAGCAGCTCTACCAGAACGATATGCTCTACAAGGGTTACACCATTCAGCCCTATAGCCCTGCTGCAGGCACCGGCCTCTCTAGCCACGAGCTGAACCTGCCGGGCTGCTATCGCGACGTGAAGGACACCACTGTGACGGCTCTGTTCGAAGCTTGCGATCCTCTTAAAGAATGGACGCGCTGGGGCAAACCGTACTTCGTGGCCTGGACAACAACACCCTGGACATTACCTTCGAACACGGCCCTCTGCGTAGGCCCGAAGATTGACTACGTGGCTGTGGAGACCTATAACGCCTACGACGGACGCCCTGTGACCATCATCATGGCCGAGGCTCGCGTTGAGGCCTATCTGAACCCCGATGGCCGCGTGGCTGAGGGCGACGAGATGCCTGCTTATGAGAAGGGCCAGAAGGTGGTTCCCTTCCGCATCGTGGGCCACTACAAGGGCACTGACCTCGTGGGCTTGCACTTCCGCCAGCTCATGCCGTGGGTGAAGCCATCAGCTAAGGTCGACCAGAACGCAGCCGACTTCGTGAAGCGCTATGCTGAGGAGCATCCAGAGAAGGTGTTCTATGGCGAGAACGGCAAGGACGTGTTCGTTGAGATGGCTAGTCAGGCCTTCCGCGTCATCCCCGGCGACTATGTAACCACTGAAGACGGTACGGGTATCGTCCATATCGCACCCACATTCGGTGCTGACGACGCCAAAGTGGCCAAGGATGCCGAGGTGCCAGGTCTCTTCCTCATCAACAAGCGCGGCGAGACTCGACCTATGGTCGACCTCGAAGGAAAATATTACGTCGTCAGCGAGCTTGACGAAAACTTCGTGAAGGCTTGTGTCGACGTCGAGAAATACAGCCACCATGCTGGTGACTACGTGAAGAACGCTTATGCTCCCGAGTTCAACGTGGATGGAAAATACGACGAGAAGGCCGCCTCGAAGGCCGAGGACCTGAACATCGTTATCTGCATGGAGATGAAGCAGGAGGGAACAGCCCTGCGCATCGAGAAGCATGTGCACAACTATCCCCATTGCTGGCGCACCGACAAGCCTGTGCTCTACTATCCGCTTGACTCATGGTTCATCCGTTCTACGGCCAAGAAGGAGCGCATGGTGGAACTCAATAAGACTATCGGCTGGCATCCCGAATCGACGGGTACTGGTCGTTTCGGCAACTGGCTTGAGAACCTGAACGACTGGAACCTCTCACGCTCGCGCTTCTGGGGTACACCCCTGCCTATCTGGCGCGACGAGGATGGCACTGCCGAGAAGTGCATCGGCTCCGTTGAGGAACTTTATAGCGAAATCGAGAAGGCCGTGGTTGCCGGCATCATGTCTGGCAACCCGCTGAAAGACAAGGGCTTTGTGCCTGGCGATATGTCAAAGGAGAACTACGACCGCATTGACTTGCATCGTCCTTTTGTCGACGATATCGTGCTCGTCAGCGATCAGGGTAAGCCAATGCACCGCGAGAGCGACCTCATCGACGTGTGGTTCGACTCGGGTGCTATGCCTTATGCTCAAGTACACTATCCCTTCGAAAATGCCGATGCTATCGATAAGAACTTGGCCTTCCCCGCTGACTTCATCAACGAGGGCGTCGACCAGACGCGCGGCTGGTTCTTCACCTTGCATGCTATTGCCACGATGGTGTTCGACTCTGTTGCCTTCAAGAATGTCATCTCTACCGGTCTTGTGCTCGATGCCAAGGGCAACAAGATGTCGAAGCACGTAGGTAACGTGGTCAACCCCTTCGAGATGATCGAAAAGTATGGCTCTGATGCAGTCCGCTTCTACATGATGACCAACTCCGAGCCGTGGGACAACCTGAAGTTCGACCCTGAGGGTATTGACGAGGTACGCCGCAAACTTTTTGGCACATTGTATAATACTTACTCTTTCTTTGCCCTCTACGCAAACGTTGATGGTTGGGAACCCGCTTTGTCTGCTACGACGTCATCGCAACAAGAAAAGCCCGAGATCGACCGTTGGATTCTCTCGCGCGTCAACTCGCTCATCAAGGCTGTCGACAAAGAGCTCAATGACTTTGATCCGACACGTGCTGGCCGACTCATCGACCAGTTCGTCAACGACGACCTCTCTAACTGGTATGTTCGCCTCAACCGCAAACGCTTCTGGGGCAAGGACATGAGCGACGACAAGCGCTCGGCTTACGAGACGCTCTATACCTGTCTTATGACCGTTGCTAAGCTGCTGTCTCCCTTCGCACCTTTCTATACCGACCAGCTCTACAAGGACCTTGGCGGTCAGTGCGATAGCGTACATCTTGACAACTTCCCTGTGGCCGACGAAGGTGCTATCGACCTCGACCTCGAAGCACGCATGGAGATGGCCCAGCGCATCACCTCAATGGTGCTTGCCTTGCGCCGTAAAGTAAACATCAAGGTGCGCCAACCGCTTCAAAAGATCATGATTCCAGCCGTCGACGATGAGCAGCAGAAGCATATTGAAGCCGTCAAGCAGCTCATTATGAACGAGGTGAACGTCAAGGAACTCTCCTTTGTCGAAGGTCAGGGTATCCTGGTCAAGAAGGTAAAGTGCAACTTCCGCACGATGGGTAAGAAGTTCGGCAAGCTCATGAAGGCCGTAGCTGCTGCCGTAGCTGAGCTTTCGCAGGAGCAGATTGCCTTGCTTGAGACGACGGGCACAATCACTCTTATGGCTGAAGGTCAGGAGGTTACGGTTGAGAAGGAAGATGTAGAAATCATCAGCGAAGACATTCCTGGATGGCTCGTCGCCAACGAGGGTAACCTCACCGTGGCTCTCGAGGTCGAACTGACCGACGAACTTCGTCAGGAGGGTATGGCTCGCGAGCTGATCAACCGTATTCAGAACCTTCGCAAAGATAGTGGCTTCGAGATTACCGACCACATTAGCGTCGTCGTTTCGCCGTTTGAGCAGACCGGTGCAGCCATCGCCGCTTTCGCCGACTACATCTCATCGCAGGTACTTGCCGATAAGCTTAGCGTGGCCGAAAACGATGGTGCCGAGATTGACTTTGACGACTTCAAGCTCAACATCAAGATTGAAAAAGTATAATCATCAATTATAATTCGTAAATCTGCAAATCGTAAATCTTAAATAGTTAATAGAACCATGTCAGAAAAAAAACGCTATTCTGATGAGGAACTTGAAGAGTTCAAGGCCATCATCAACGAGAAACTACGTTTGGCTCGTCGCGACTACGATGCCATGATGCGTCAGATCATGAACCAGGACGGTAATGATGTCGACGATACGTCACCCACCTATAAAGCTCTTGAAGAGGGTAGTCTTACCCAGTCTAAGGAAGAGTTGGTGGCCATGGCAAATCGCCAGCAGAAGTTCATCACGGGTCTTGAAGCTGCCCTAGTGCGCATTCAGAACAAGACCTATGGTATTGACCGCATCACGGGCGAGCTGATTCCTAAGGAGCGCCTTCGTGCCGTGCCTCATGCCACACTGAGCGTAGCTTCCAAGCAGGCTCGCGACAAGAAGTAAGTTTCGTATGTCGCTGTTTATAGCGACCTATCAACATCGAAAATGACAAAGAAGAAAACTGCCTGCCTGGCCGTTGTGCTTGTCGTCATCTTATTACTCACGGATCAAGTCATTAAGATCTGGGTAAAGACGAACATGCATCTCTATGAAAGCATCTGGATTGCCGACTGGTTCCAGATCCATTTCATCGAGAACAACGGCATGGCATTTGGCCTCTCGTTCATCAACAAGTATGTGCTCTCCATCTTCCGCATCGTAGCGGTGGCCATCATTGGCGTCTATATGGGGGCACAAATCAAGAAGGGTGCACGCACTATCTACATCGTTTTGTTGTCGATGCTCCTTGCCGGAGCCGCGGGCAACATTATCGATTGCATGTTCTATGGTGAGGTGTTCTCGGCTTCGTCGCCAAGCTATGCCAGCTATTTCGTGCCATTCGGCCATGGCTACTCGAGCTTCCTCACCGGAAAAGTGGTCGATATGTTCTACTTCCCGCTCATCGTTAGCACATGGCCTGAGTGGATGCCCTTCTGTGGAGGCGAGGATTTCGTATTCTTCAGTCCTGTCTTCAACTTCGCCGATGCATGCGTAAGCGTGAGTGTTGTGGCTTTGTTCCTCTTTTGTAGGCGTGAACTTGCAACCCTTTCGACCGGAACAACTTCAGAGAAGCCCTCCGAAAACTCTACCCATCAAAACGACAAAAAACAAGAGGACAACGCCATTTGAACAGTTCGCATCGTCTTTTCCATGCTTTTCTTGGCTTACTTGCGTTGCTATTAGCCATGAGTTGCAAGCCAAGGGTTCCGAGGGAGTACATCTCTCCCGGCGAGATGGAAAACATTCTCTACGACTATCATTTGGCCGATGCCGTATACTCAACGCGCGAGAACTATAGCGACACGCTCGGGATGCACGTCTATAAGGCCGCAATCTTGAAGAAATATGGTCGTACAGAGGCTGAGTTCGATTCGTCTATGGTCTACTACATGCGCCATTCCGACCGACTACAGGACATTTACGAACGCCTGTCAAAACGTTTGAGCGATAATGCCGTTGCTCATGGCACGCCAGAGGGCAGCGTTGCCCGTACCACCTTTACGGCCAATGGCGACACAGCTAATGTCTGGAATGGCGAACTGGCCTATGTACTCACGCCAAAGAAGGGCTTCGATCATGTTTCTTTCCGTATCGATCCTGACACTTCTTTCCACAAGGGTGATAAGTTTGAGCTTTCGTTCGACACGCAATTTATCTATCAGGACGGCCATCGTGATGGTTTGGCCATGCTCTTTGTGAAGTATTCCAACGATAGTGTAGCCACACGCTATGTTCATATGTCGCAGGCATCGCACTATAAGGTTGAGATAGCCGACCCTCAGCGGTTGGGCGTAAAGGTAGTCTCGGGCTATTTTCTCGTGAATAGGAGTCTTTTTGACAATCGTGACTCAAAGACAACGCTCAAGTTACACATTATTTATAATATAATGTTGCTTCGCATGCACATTGCCGAGACCAAGGCCGAAGATAAGCAAAACCAGTCATCGGCACAAATCGATGCGGCTAGCGATGCTCCCATAAAATTAGACACCTCCAGAGCGAAACCCCAGACTTCCCCAAAGCCAATTCCTAAGAACGACATCTTGCAGAGTCGCAATCCCAATATGCCGCCAGGCGCATCTCTGCCGCCACCTTCTGGCAGGCACCTTTCACGCTGATGACGTTTTCAAAACGTATGATGGCATCGGCTTAGAGGCTTTTATCTCAATAGCGACTATCATTTATCAACACCTCAAATTCTATTTAACAACACTATGCTTAGCGTAAACGAATTAGTAGATCGACTCATCGATTTGTCATTTGCCGAAGACATCGGCGATGGCGACCACACCACTTTGTGTTGCATCCCAGAGGACGCCATGGGGCGTTCGAAACTTCTCATCAAGGAAGAGGGTATCCTTGCCGGCGTTGAAATAGCCAAGGAAGTGTTCCATCGCTTCGATCCCGACATGCTGGTCGAAGTGTTCATGGGCGACGGCTCACACGTGAAGGTGGGCGATGTGGCTATGATCGTTTCAGGACGTGTGCGTTCCCTTCTCCAAACCGAGCGTCTCATGCTCAACATCATGCAACGCATGAGCGGTATTGCCACCATGACGCATCGCTATGTGGAGCGTCTTGAGGGCACCCATACCCACGTGCTTGACACTCGAAAGACCACTCCCGGCATGCGTATGCTCGAAAAGCAGGCCGTGAAGATTGGTGGTGGCGTCAACCATCGCATAGGCCTTTTCGATATGATCCTGTTGAAGGACAACCACGTTGACTTTGCTGGTGGCATTGAAAATGCCATCGACCGTTGCCATGCCTACCTGCGCGAGAAGGGCCTTGACCTGAAGATTGAGATTGAAGTGCGCAACTTCGACGAGCTGGAGCGTGTGCTTCGTCGTGGAGGTGTCGACCGCATCATGCTCGATAACTTCACCGTTGACGATACGCGCAAGGCCGTTGAGATGGTAGCAGGTCGCTATGAGACCGAGTCGTCGGGCGGCATTACCCTCGACACGCTTCGCGACTATGCCGAGGCAGGTGTCGACTTCATCTCCGTTGGTGCACTTACCCATTCGGTGAAGGGCCTCGACATGAGTTTCAAGGCATGCTGATCCGCCTCCAAACAATTACATTTCGTAGTCGTCTTCGGCTACTTTCACTCCTTCTGCTGATGGCTTCCGCCGTGAAGTTGTCGGCAGAAGAAGTTCCTATGTCCACGCTTCCGCAATATGCTTCGCCCGTCAATTATGAGATGGTGTTGGCTGGTAACTTCGGCGAACCTCGTCCCAACCATTTCCATGGTGGTGTCGACATCAAGACGGGTGGGGTAGAAGGCAAGCCCATTTTCTCCATCGGCGGAGGATATGTGTCGATGGTTACCGTCGGGATGTTTGGCTTTGGCAATGCCGTCTACGTCCATCACCCCGAAGGCTACACCAGCGTCTATTGCCACCTGAAGCGTTTCACGCCCCAGATTGCGGCCCTTGTCCGCAAGCAGCAGTATGCCAGGCATTCGGCCGAGGGCGAGTTTCATTTCCGTCCCTTTGAACTTCCCGTTGCACTAGGGCAATTCATAGCCGTCAGCGGGAACACCGGTGCCTCCACGGCTCCACATCTTCATCTCGAAATTCACGACACGAAGACATGGCGCATGCTCGACCCCCTCGATTTCATCGGTCATCAACTCGTTGATGGTCAGCCCCCTCAAGGCCATGCGCTGATGGTCTATCCTCAGCCGGGCGAGGGTGTTTTTGCGGGCGGAAGCATTCAGCAGAGCATCGGACTCTCGTCCCATGAACTGCCCCGACACTACTCTGCCTGGGGTAAGGTGGGCTTCGGCCTATGGGCAAACGACTACATGGAGGCCACCTACAACCACTATGGCATCCGCCGTATGCAGTTGTTTGTTGACGACAGGGAGGTGTTTTCGTCTGATGTCAGCGGCATTCCCGTCAAGCAAAACATGCAGGTGAACGCATGGGGCGACTATGACCACTATCTGCGTTCACACGTCTGGTACATGAAGGCCTTTGCCGAGCCTGGGATTACCCTCCCCATTCTCAAGACCGACGAGCATCGCGGCTATGTCTATTTCAACGAGGAACGGCCCTATCACCTCTGCTTTGTTCTTACCGATTATAAGGGTAACCAGAGCCGCTATGGCTTCACCGTTGAGGGCAAGCCCAGCAAGTTGAACACGCAACCACTCTTTTCCAAGCTTCAGATGCTTCGCCACGACAGGCTGAACAACGTCCAGATGCCTGGTCTTCAGCTCATTGTACGACCGATGATGATAGGTAAGAACACGCCCTATCAGCCTAAGGTCAAACGCCAACCCGGCCATTACTCAGATGCTTATCAGCTGACGGAACGCTCGTTCCAGCTCTTTGACTACCAGGCCATGGCCATCCGCGTGAACCGAACCGATGTTGAAGACCCATCAAAGCTTTACGTCGTCTGCCATTGGGGAGCCGATAAATACATGGGTGGACGCTATGAAGACGGTTGGGTGTGGGCACATGCCCGCGAACTGGGTGCCACCTATGAACTCGACTACGACGACCAGCCTCCAACAATCCACTTCATGGGCATGGGCACTTGGCGTGGTGAGTCATTCCTAAGGGTAGCCCTGACCGATTCGAAGAGTGGACTTCTTCGTTACGAGGCAACCATCGACGGCCAGTTTGTGCTCCTTGAGCCGTTGCCAAAGTCGAACACTCTTGAGTGCCGGTTGCGCCATTCCTCGGTGAAACCCACAGGTCGCCAACACACGTTCTCCCTGACGGCTGAGGACCAACGCCACAACCGAAGCACCTTTACCACGCAAATCACCTATTAGGACACACATCCCCATGTTCGAAACAAAAGAAACAACAACATAAGACAAATGAAAAAACTCATCCTTTCCATCCTGTTGCTGACTGGCTTCGGCACCTTTGCCAATGCCTGCACCAACTTCATTGTCGGCAAGAAAGCCTCTGCCGACGGTTCAGTGATTTGTTCTTACAATGCCGACGACTACGGCATGTTCATAGGACTCTGCCACTATCCCGCCATGAAGCATGCTCCTGGAGCCATGCGCCAGGTCAAGAATTGGGACACGGGCGTCTATCAGGGACAGATACCTGAAGCTGCCGAGACCTACAACGTCATTGGCAACATCAACGAATGGCAGGTCACCATCGGCGAAACCACCTATGGCGGTCGCGAGGAGATGGTCGATACGACGGGCATCATCGATTATGGCTCACTCATCTACATCACTCTCCAGCGCTCGCGCTCAGCTCGTGAAGCCATCTACATCATGACCAAACTTGCCGAAACCTACGGCTACAACTCCGAAGGTGAGACCTTTACCATTTGCGATGCCAACGAAGCCTGGATTCTCGAGATGATGGGAACAGGCAGCGACAAGGCTTTGAACACACGCGAGAAGCTCAATCGTGTTGTGTGGGTGGCCCAACGTGTGCCCGACGATGCCATTTGTGGACATGCCAACCAGAGCCGTATTGGTCGCTTCATCACGGGAAAGAAGGTCAATGCCAAAGGCCTTTATCCCAAAATGGAGAAGGGTAGTGTGAAAGCCGACGATAATGCCACGCTCTACTACTCGAAAGACGTCGTGCGCTATGCCCGCTTGATGGGTTGGTACGAAGGCTCCGACCAGAACTTCTCGTGGAAATGGGCCTACGCAGCACCCGACTTTGGCGGCCGTCGCTATTGCGATGCACGCGTCTGGTCGTTCTTCCGCCACTTCGATAACGGTTTCGACCGCTATCTTCCCTGGGCACTTGGCGAGGATCCCAATGCCGAGGACATGCCCCTTTGGATTAAGCCCAACCGCAAGGTGAGCGTACAGGACATCGAGGAATGTATGCGCGACCACTACGAAGGCACCGCCCTCGCACTCGACTCAACCACCATTGGCGGTGGTATCTGGCAGATGCCCTATCGTCCGACGCCCCTTTCGTTCGAGGTCGATGGCAAGAAGTACTTCAACGAACGCCCCACCAGCACCCAGCAGACGGGCTTTACCTATGTCTCGCAGATGCGCTCTTGGCTGCCTCGTCAGGTGGGTGGCATCCTCTGGTTCGGTAATGACGATGGCAACATGGTGGCCTATACGCCCATCTATTGCGGCAATACCGTCCAGCCAGAGTGCTATAATACGCCGGGAGCCGATGCCGTGACGTTCTCCGACAAGAACGCCTATTGGGTGTGCAACTGGGTTTCGAACATGGTATATCCGCGCTATTCCCAGCTGTTCCCATCGCTCAAGGCTGTCCGCGACTCGCTTGAGCAGAACTATTTCAATAGTCAGGCCGTTGTAGAAGAGGCCGCCATGAACATCTACAACATCAATCAGGCGCGAGCCATTGAGTTCCTGACCGACTACAGCAACCAGAAAGCCCAGCAGATGCTTGCCCGTTGGAAGCAGTTGGCCACGTATCTCATCGTGAAGTACAACGACATGATTGTGAAACCCGAGAAGAATGGCCATTTCACCCGCACAAAGACGGGCCTTGGTGCACGTCCTTCGCGTCCTGGCTATCCCACGCCTTATGCACGCCACTACGTCCGTCAGACGGGGGATAAATACAGTGTGCCGGAATAAACTCTAACTCTTTGATTTAGAGAAGCTTGTAAATAGCGGCCAAGAATCTTTCCTTGGTACGGCGTGAAGCATAGCTTTATACCTTACAACTCATAGCTTTATTCGATATGGAGCTATGCTTTATAGGGGTATAAAGCTATGCTTTTATTGTGTAATAGCATTGCTTTGCAGGTTACAAGTCAATGCTTTATAGGTATCAGAGCATTGCTTTTTAAGTCTAAAGTCATTGCTTCGTTCCTCTGATGTCAATGCTTTATATGCTTATTGTCATTGTCCTATGTACTTAAAACCTATTACTTCCTTCCACTATTCACGATGCTTTTTAGCTATATTTCATGCGGATTCCAACCCCATCAAACACCTTTAACCACGGTAACAATCCCATTTGTTGCGGGTGTTTTTTGTTTTTAGAAACTTTTTTAATATTATTTAGTTTGCAATATTCGCCTCTCTGCTGAGATTGTTGTAATTTTGCACAGAATTTTGAAAAGAACAAACATTAGACTAAAATACAACTATGGCAGAATCAATCGACATCCGCGAATTGAACATGCGGATTGAACAAGAGAGCGGCTTCGTCACAAATCTGGTGACAGGCATGAACCGCGTCATCGTAGGGCAGCGCCATCTGGTGGACTCATTGCTCATCGGATTGCTCAGCGATGGTCACATCCTGCTCGAAGGTGTGCCCGGTCTGGCCAAGACACTGGCCATTAAGACCTTGGCACAGCTCATCGACGCCGACTACAGCCGCATTCAGTTTACCCCAGACCTGCTCCCTGCCGACGTCATCGGTACGATGATCTACTCGCAGAAGGAAGAGAACTTCCAGGTGAAGCGCGGTCCCGTGTTTGCCAACTTTGTGCTGGCCGACGAAATCAACCGTGCTCCTGCCAAGGTGCAGAGCGCACTTCTCGAGGCTATGCAGGAGCATCAGGTCACCATTGGCGAAAAGACGTTCACACTTCCCAACCCCTTCCTCGTCATGGCTACGCAGAACCCAATAGAGCAGGAGGGTACTTACCAGTTGCCCGAAGCACAGGTCGACCGTTTCATGTTGAAGGTTCTCATCGGCTATCCCACGCTGGAAGAGGAGAAACTCATCATCCGCGAAAACCTAGCTGGTTCGCTTCCTGAAGTTCGTCCCGTTACAACGGCAGAGGAAATCCTTCGTGCCCGTCGTGTTGTCGGCGACGTTTACATCGACGAGAAGATTGAGCAGTACATTGCCGACATCGTCTTTGCCACACGCTATCCCGACCGTTATGGACTGCCCGAGGTGAAGGACATGATCACGTTCGGTGGCTCGCCACGTGCCAGCATCAACCTGGCAAAGGCCGCCCGTGCCTATGCCTTCATCAAACGTCGCGGCTATGTGGTGCCCGAAGATGTGCGCGCCGTGGCCCACGATGTGCTTCGCCACCGTATTGGACTCAGCTACGAGGCCGAGGCAGCCAACATCACGAGCGAGGAAATCGTCTCGAAGATCATCAATAAGGTCGAGGTGCCCTAAGAAAAGTTGGAAATTGACAATTGTAGATTGACAATTTAGAAGCAACTTACAGAAACATTGGAGACTCAGGATTTAATCAAGAAAGTCAGGAAGATTGAGATCAAGACGCGCGGATTGAGCTCGAACATCTTTGCAGGTCAGTACCATTCGGCCTTCAAGGGACGTGGTATGGCCTTCTCAGAGGTGCGCGAGTATCAGTTTGGCGACGACGTTCGCGACATCGACTGGAACGTTACCGCCCGTTTCCACCGTCCTTATGTGAAGGTGTTCGAGGAGGAGCGCGAGCTGACCGTAATGCTTCTTGTCGACGTCAGCGGCTCGCTCGACTTTGGAACTACCCGCCAGATGAAGCGCGACATGGTCACCGAGATTGCCGCAACGCTGGCTTTCTCGGCCATACAGAACAACGATAAGATAGGCGTCGTATTCTTCTCTGACCGCATCGAGAAATACATTCCTCCGAAGAAGGGCCGCAAGCACATCCTCTATATCATCCGCGAGATGCTCGACTTCAAGACTGAGAGCCGGCGAACCAACGTCAGCCAAGCCGTGGAGTTCCTCTCGCAAGTGATGAAGCGGCGCTGTACGGCCTTCATGTTGAGCGACTTCTACGAACAACCCGACGTGGTTGGCGACGGCAGACATCTGGAACACGCGCTGACCATTGGTAACCGGAAGCACGACATCGTGGCCATTCAGGTCTACGACCCACGCGCCAAGTCACTTCCCGACATAGGTCTGATGAAGGTGCGCGATGCCGAGACAGGTCATGAAATGGTCATCGACACCAGCTCGAAGAAACTCCGGCTTGC
This sequence comes from uncultured Prevotellaceae bacterium, assembly GCA_902774815.1. Taxonomy (GTDB): domain Bacteria; phylum Bacteroidota; class Bacteroidia; order Bacteroidales; family Bacteroidaceae; genus Prevotella. The sequence continues at coordinate 58,508 of CACYJV010000006.1, forward strand.
GCACACACGTTACTTCATGGAGCGTCAGGCGCTGCTTCGCGAGACGTTTGCCAAGACGAATGTCGACTGGACGTCGGTAGCTACCAACGAAGACTACGTGAAAGCGCTCATGATACTCTTTAAGCAACGACTTTAATTCACAATGTTACAACGGCTTAAGTCCTGTCAATACATTAACTGAATCATGCGAAGATTAGCATTCATCACGGCCTTTGCCATGCTCGCCATCATCACTTGTCGGGCTCAAAGCGTGCAGGTTGAGCAGACGCTCGACTCCATCAATGGCATCTTCATTGGCCAGCAGGCCCACATGACCGTTGGAGTAACGGCCAAGGAGGGCACGCAGGTGGAGTTCCCCGATTGGCGTCCGCTGACCTATCTCGTGCCTGGCGTCGAGCTGTTGGCCATTGATGCCGATACTGTTGATGCCGGCGATGGGCTGACTACGTTTCGCAAGCGCCTCACCATCACCAGCTTCGACGAGCATCTCTATCCGCTTCCGCCTGTCGAAGTGAAAGTGGGCGGCAAGGCATACAAGGGCAATCAGCTGGCGCTGAAGGTCATTACCGTCGATGTGGACACCGTTCATCCCAACCAATTCTTCCCGCCAAAGGATGTGCAGAAGAATCCTTTCCTCTGGGCAGAGTGGCGCACTCCCTTCCTGCTGAGCCTGCTTTTCGTCGCCCTTTTGTTCCTGGCCGTATGGTTCTTCCTGCGGTTGAAGGCAAACAAGCCCATCATCGCGAGCATTCGCATCATCAAGAAGATACTTCCTCACCAGCGTGCCATGAAGGCCATCGACCAAATCAAGGCCGAACACATGACCGCTTCAGAGGACCAAAAGGAATACTACACCCGACTGACTGACACGCTTCGCCAGTACATTCGTGAGCGATTCGGCTTCAATGCCATGGAGATGACCACTCCGGAGATCATCTTCCACCTGCAGGAGTCAGGCGACCAGACCATGATAGGCGAGCTGAAGGAACTCTTCGAGACTGCCGACCTCGTGAAGTTTGCCAAGTATTCAACGCTCATGGGCGAGAATGACATGAACCTTGTCAATGCCATCAACTTCATCGACCTGACGAAACTCGAGGGACAACCCACCGAGGAGCGCATCGTGCCGAAACTTACTGAAGGCGAGGAACGTACACGCAAGACTCGTATCGTCATCAAAGTGTTGATTTGGACCATCGCCGTCATCGAAGCAGTCCTGTTCAGCTACATCCTTTACAGCATCTTCCAGTTGATGTAGGAATGTGCCTGTCGGTGATTGATAGATGGTGATAAAACGTAAATAGTAAATCATAAAAGAAAGTGGAATTTGCCAATAAAGAATATTTCCTGCTGCTCCTGCTGCTGATACCATACTTGATTTGGTATTTCGGCTATCGGAAAAAGAGCGAGCCAACCATGCAGATGAGCGACACCTATGCCTATCGCAACGCTCCGAAGAGCCTTCGTATGCGTATGCTCCATCTGCCTATGCTCCTACGGCTGGCCACTTTTGTGCTGTTGGTCATTGTACTTGCACGTCCACAAACCCACAACTCGTGGGACAAGCGCACCACCGAGGGCATCGACATCATGCTGGCCATGGACGTCTCGACGTCGATGTTGGCCGAAGACCTGAAGCCTAACCGCATGGAGGCAGCCAAGAACGTGGCAGCAGAGTTCATTTCCGGTCGTCCCAACGACAACATTGGACTGACCATCTTTGCGGGTGAGGCATTCACCCAGTGCCCTATGACGACTGACCATGCTTCGTTGCTGAACCTGCTGCAAGGTGTTCGCACCGACATTATCACTCGTGGACTCATGAGCGATGGTACTGCCGTGGGCATGGGACTGGCCAATGCCGTGTCGCGACTGAAGAATTCAAAGGCCAAGTCGAAGGTGGTCATCCTGCTTACCGACGGTTCCAACAACATGGGCGACCTGTCGCCGATGACCAGTGCGCAGATAGCCAAGAGCCTTGGCATACGCGTCTATACCGTCGGTGTGGGCACTAATAAGGCGGCACCTTACCCAATGCCTGTGGCTGGAGGTGTGCAATACGTCAACATTCCCGTTGAAATTGACACAAAGACACTCTCCGATATTGCTGCCGCTACCGAGGGCAACTTCTATCGGGCCACCAACAATAACGAGCTGAAGCAAATCTATAAGGACATCGACAAGCTGGAGAAGAGCAAGATGAGCGTCACCAAGTTCTCCAAACGCTACGAGGCTTACATGCCGTTTGCCATTGCTGCGTTTGTGCTCCTGCTCCTGGAGATTTTGCTTCGCACAACTGTCTTGCGGCGAATTCCCTGATGTGTAGTTCGCAACAGACATCATTTCAATAAAGAAAGAACATGTTTAGATTCGAAAACCCACTATATCTCTGGCTGTTACTGGTCGTTCCCCTGCTGGCACTCATCAGGTTCTGGGGATGGCGGCAACGCCGACGCAAGCTCCGCAAGTTTGGTGATCCAGCCTTGCTCAAGGAACTGATGCCCGACGTATCGAAGTATCGTCCCACGGTGAAGTTCTGGTTGCTTCAGGCAGCACTTGCCTTGCTCATCGTGATGCTGGCACGTCCACAGATGGGAACGAAGATTTCGCGCGAGAAGCGCAATGGCATCGAAACCATCATCTGCCTTGACATCAGCAACTCCATGCTGGCTCAGGATGTGGTTCCTTCGCGTCTGCAGAAGAGCAAGATGCTTGTCGAAAATCTCGTTGACCATTTCACCAACGATAAGATTGGCCTCATTGTCTTTGCAGGCGATGCCTTCGTCCAGCTTCCCATTACCAGCGACTACGTCTCGGCCAAGATGTTCCTGCAGAGCATTGAGCCCTCGCTCATCGACATGCAGGGCACCGACATCGCCCGAGCCTTGTCCATGGCCAGCAATTGCTTCACCCAACTGGAGAAGATTGGCCGTGCCATCATCGTCATTACCGATGGTGAGGACCACGAAGGTGGTGCACTCGAGGCCGCTCAGGCAGCCAAGAAGAAGGGCATGAACGTGTTCATCCTCGGCGTTGGCGACACGAAGGGCAGTCCTATACCCGACGGACAAGGTGGCTATATGCGTGATGCTGCCGGCAATATCGTCATGACGGCACTCAACGAGGACATGTGTCAGCAAATTGCCCAGGCAGGTAGTGGCAAGTATATCCACGTAGATAACACCAGCGACGCGCAGGAAGCCCTCAACGACGAGCTCATCCGCCTGCAGAAAGGCGAAACTGACAGCGTTGTCTATAGCGAGTACGATGAGCAGTTCCAGGCCTTTGGCATCCTTGTGCTGCTTTTGCTCATCATCGAGACAATCATCTTGGAGAGCAAGAACCCGCTCACCCAGAAGTGGTCGCTCTTCAAACGCAACAAAAAGACGAAACAATCATGAGAACTATCAGTAACATATTGTCCGTACATCTTTTCCCTGCTGGGCTGCCATTAACAAGGCTGACGGCCTTGTTGCTTTGCCTCATGGCATTGCAGGGAATCTATGCACAGGCCGACCGTCAGCATATACGCCAGGGAAACAAGCTCTACCATCAGGAGGAATATGCCAAGGCTGAGGTGGAATACCAGAAGGCACTGGCTGCCAACCAGCGCAATCCGCAGGCCATCTATAATCTCGGCTGTGCCATGATGATGCAGCAGAAGGACTCAGCTGCCGTCGTTCAGTTTGAGAATGCCGGCAAGTTGCAGACGAACAAGAAGCGTAAGTCGATGGCCTACCACAACATTGGCTGGATCTGCCAGCGCCATCAGATGTATGCAGAGGCCATCGAAGCCTACAAGGAAAGCCTTCGCAACAATCCGACCGACGAAGAGACACGCTACAACTTGGCCCTTTGTCAGCGCCAGCAGAAGCAACAGCAGCAGAATGGCGGCGGCAATAACGACAAGGACAATAAGGACAAGGACAAAGATAAGAACCAGAAAGACCAGCAGAACCAGCAGCAAAAGGATCAGCAGGACCAGCAGAAGCGCCAGCCCAAGGATCAGATGAGCAAGGAGAATGCCGAACAGCTGCTCAATGCTGCCGTTCAAGAAGAGAAAGCCACACAGCAGCGTATGAAGAAAGCCATGCAACATCCCAATCGCAAGCAGTTGCAGAAGAATTGGTAATGGTCTCTTCCTGTCTGAAAAAGAATGTAACGTGGTTAACAAAAGCATCTGAATCGATTTGACAATGAGAATAAACAACGACATAAACAGTAGTGTTGCCCTTCCAGAAGGCATCATGGCGGCATGGTTTTTACCACTGCTGCTGTGTTTCTTTGCGGCCTTGGGAGTCAATGCCCAGACCATTTCGGTGTCGGCACCGTCGCATGTTTCGGCTGGGGAGAACTTCCGAATAGCCTATACCGTCACCACTCAGGACGTTCAGGATTTCCGTTCGGGCATCCATTCGTCCGACGTGGCTGAAATCATTGCAGGCCCCTACACGTCCTCTCAGTCGAGTTTCCAGATGGTCAACGGCCACACCTCGTCGTCGTCATCCATCACCTATACTTATACGCTCTATGCCCAGAAGAGCGGAACATTCAACATTCCAGCCGCACAAGCTACGGTAGGCGGCAAGACCATCCATTCTGCACCCACCAAAATCGTTGTTTCTGGCACAGCCAAGGGAACGGGTGGCTCGCCCAATATGCATCAGGATCAGGAGCCGCAGTTGCGTGCTGCTGGCTCAAAGATTTCAGGCAACGACCTCTTCATCAAGGTGAGTGCCAACAAGAAGCGCGTTCACGAGCAGGAACCCATCCTCCTCACTTATAAAGTCTACACGTTGGTTGAACTGACTCAGCTCAATGGTAAGATGCCCGATCTGACAGGTTTCCACACGCAGGAGATTCCCCTGCCTCAGCAGAAGAGTTTCCACGTCGAGCAAGTGAACGGCCGTCCATATCGTTGTGTCACGTGGAGCCAGTACGTCATGTATCCACAGATGACGGGCAAACTCGAGATTCCAAGCATCACCTTCAAGGGTATCGTGGTTCAGCAGAATCGGAATGTCGACCCCTTCGAGGCTTTCTTCAACGGCGGCTCGGGCTATGTGGAGGTAAAGCGCGACATCGTTGCACCTGGACTCACCATTCAGGTAGATCCGCTTCCTGCCCGTCCGTCTAATTTCTCGGGTGGAGTGGGGCACCTCAACATTTCTGCCCAGCTCGATAAGACGGAAGTGAAGGCAGGCGAACCCATCTCGCTTCGTGTCGTGGTGGGAGGCAATGGTAACCTGAAACTTATCAAGCAGCCTGTCGTCGAGTTCCCCAAAGACTTCGACAAGTACGATGCTAAGGTGACAGACAAGACCAAGCTGACGGCAAACGGCGTTGAGGGAAACATGGTTTACGACTTCCTGGCCGTACCCAGAAACCATGGCAAATACACCATTCCTGCCATTGAACTGGTTTACTACGACACATCTGCCAACGACTACCGAACTGTTAAGACACAGTCTTTCAATATCGAGGTGGCTCCTGGCGATGGGAAGTCTTCGACTGTGGCTGACTATAGTGTGGAGAAAGACAAGGACATCCGCACCATCAAGACTGACAATGACGGCGGACACCTCATGAGCGAGACCTTCTTCGGCAGTACCACCTATTGGGTGAGCATGCTCCTGCCGCTCATCGCATTCATCGCCCTGCTCATCATCTTCCGCAAACGTGCCATTGACAATGCCGACCTGAGCAAGATGCGGGGTAAGAAAGCCAACAAGGTGGCCACGCGCCGTCTGCGCAAGGCTCGCCAACTGATGGAGAAGGGACAGCCCTCAGCATTCTACGACGAGGTGCTGCGTGCCCTCTGGGGCTATGTGGGCGATAAGCTGAACATGCCCGTTACTGACCTTTCCCGCGAGAACATTTCCGACAAACTCCTTGCCCAGCATGTTGACGAGAGTACCGTCAACCAGTTCATCGGTGCCCTTGACGAGTGTGAGTTTGAGCGCTATGCTCCAGGCGACGCAGCAGGCAATATGAACAAGACGTTCAGTGCTGCGATGATGGCTATTGAGCAAATAGAATCGACTATGAAGAAGAGTAAGAAAAAGAAGCCTCAGGCCATGTTGCTGATACTGGCTTTCATGTTGCTGACGCCTCTCTGTGCCCAAGCCGTCACCAAGCAGGCTGCTGACGATGAGTACCGCAAAGGCAACTACGTGCAGGCCATCAAGGACTACGAAGAACTGCTCAAGGTGCAGCCTTCGTCCAGTCTCTACTATAATCTGGGCAATGCCTACTTCCGAACCGACAACATCACACAGGCCATTATTGCCTATGAGCGTGCCTTGCAGATGAAGCCGGCCGACAACGACATACGCTACAACCTTGAGTTTGCTCGCAGCAAGACCATCGACAAGATCACCCCTGAGAGCGAGATGTTCTTCTTCTCGTGGTACAGGTCGCTGGTCAACTTCACGTCAGTCGACAACTGGGCACGCACGGCAGTGTTCTCCGTAGTGCTCATGCTGATCCTTGTGCTGCTCTTCCTCTTTGGTTCGCGGGTGGAGCTACGCCAGATTGGGTTCTATGGTGCCATCTTTTTCCTGATGCTCTTTGCCTTTAGCAATCTCTTTGCCTATCAGCAGAAGCGTCAGCATGCCGAGCATCGAGGTGCCGTCGTGGTGACTCCCTCGGTGGGAGTGAAGCGCACGCCTGACCAGCAGGGCAAGGATGGCTTTGTCATTCATGAGGGAACGCGCGTCAACATCACCGACACCAGCATCAAGAGTTGGCTTGGTGTGCGTCTCGACGATGGTCGCGAAGGCTGGATACCCGTAGCTTCAGTCGAGGAAATCTGATGCCCTACGTCCTGTAAACCATTCGTCCCGTTCAATCAACATTCGTAACGAATACTCTATATATATAATAAGGTGGACTTCTCATTCCTTCAAAATATCGACCGACTGGTGCTCGACTTCTTCAATGGAAGCGACTCCTTGTTCCTTGACGGCGTTGCCATGACGTTTACGTCAGGCTTGACCTGGGCACCGCTCTACGTTGCACTCATCTATCTGGTCATCAAGAACAACGAAAACATGAGCCAGATATTCCTCATCATTGGCTGTGCACTCGGCTGCATCTTCTTGGCCGACGGTCTTTCCGACTACATTGTGAAGCCTTTGGTGGGCAGATGGCGACCTACCAACGACCCGGTCATCAAGTATACCATTGACGTGGTGAACAACTACCGTGAGAATTCGTTCGGCTTCTTCTCGGCCCATGCCGCAAATACCATGTCGCTGGCCGTATTTCTATGCCTCTTGGTACGCAACAAAGTGTTCACTTTCGCCCTCGTGACGTGGTCGCTGCTCAATTGTTGGACCCGCCTCTACCTGGGTGTCCACTATCCTTCCGACATCCTTGTGGGCTTGGTGTGGGGAGTCGTCGTTGGCATTGCCATGTACTTCCTATTCCTGAAGGTCTATTTCAAGATAAGTCCGAAACTCAACTATGTGTCCTCCCATTACACCTCGACGGGCTATAGCCACGACGACATCGACATCGTAATGTTTGTGATGTGCCTTGTTTTGGCCTATGTCGTTGTTTGGGGAGGCATCCGCTTTAGCTTATAAACGACATACGATGAATCCGAAAAACATACAAATTAGCGATTATAACTATCCGCTGCCCGATGAGCGAATTGCGAAATTCCCCATTAGCCAGCGCGACCACTCCAAGTTGCTTGTCTATCGGCATGGCGAGATCAGCGACGATGTGTTCTACCACCTTCCATCCTATCTGCCCGAAGGGGCATTGATGGTCTACAACAACACCCGCGTCATCCAGGCCCGACTCCATTTCCGCAAGTCTACGGGTGCGCTCATCGAGGTGTTCCTCTTGGAACCCCATCAGCCTGCCGACTATGAACAGATATTCCAGACACGCCATTCGTGCCAGTGGCAATGTCTTGTAGGCAATGCCAAGAAGTGGAAGGAGGGAACGCTTCAGCGCATCATCCATACCGATGCTGCCGACGTGGTGCTGACAGCTATCCGCAATGCCGAGACTCCGCAGATAGTCACTCTGTCCTGGAGCTATGCTGAACAACCCGCTTCTGAAGCTGAAGCCACGCAGCTCCAACCCCTGTCTTTTGCCGAGGTGCTCGATGCTGTGGGTGAACTGCCCATTCCTCCCTATCTTAATCGCAAGACGGAGGAGAGCGACAAGACCACCTACCAGACCGTTTACTCGCGCATCAAGGGCAGCGTTGCTGCCCCCACGGCAGGCCTTCACTTTACCGACGATGTGCTTCATGCCATCGACGAGCGTGGCATAGAGCGCGAGGAGGTGACGCTTCACGTCGGAGCAGGTACCTTCAAGCCTGTCAAGAGCGAACGCATAGAGGGACACGAGATGCACAGCGAGTACATCTGTGTGCGCCGCAGCACCATCGAAAGGCTGCTTGCCCATGATGCCCAGGCCATTGCCGTGGGTACCACCAGTGTACGCACGCTTGAAAGTCTCTACTACATCGGTCTGAAGATATTGGCCAACAGCGACATCACCGAAGACCAACTCCATGTCGCCCAGTGGGAACCCTACGAAACGAATGTAGCTGATGGCATTTCGTTGGTGTCTTCAGCACCCACTGCTGTGGAAGCCTTGCAGGCCATCGACGACTGGCTCCGTCGCAATGAACTTGACGCTCTTCACACCAGTACGCAGATCATCATTGCCCCAGGCTATGACTACAAAATCGTGCGCATGCTCATCACGAATTTCCATCAGCCACAGTCGACGCTCCTGCTGTTGGTCAGCGCCTTTGTCGGCGGTAATTGGCGCAGCATCTACGACTATGCTCTCGGCCACGATTTCCGTTTCCTGAGCTATGGCGACTCGTCGCTGTTGATACCGTAAACATGAAAAAAGGAGCATGGAGGTTCGCACAAGTCATTTTTTTGTCGTACCTTTGCATGCTGAAAACATTTAGACAAACAAGACACAACAATACAAACCGAGATAGATTATGGGTTTTATGAAGAAAAGACGTTGGCACTGTCTGCCTGGCCAACAGCCTACTGAGTTTGACCGTAAGATCATGAACATCGAGAGCAAGGGCCATCTTGTGCCCACTCGCGACCTTATCAAGACACCCGAGCAGATTGAAGGAATCCGTCGTGCCGGTGTCGTCAATACCGGTGTTCTCGACGAAGTGGCAAAGCACATCCATGCCGGCATGTCGACACTTGAGATCGATGATATCTGCATGGATTATTGTAAGCGCCACAATGCCACACCTGCCTGCCTGAACTACGAAGGCTTCCCGAAGAGTGTCTGCACGAGCATCAACGAGGTGGTATGCCATGGCATACCCAAAGCTACGGACATCCTGCAGGAAGGTGACATCATCAACGTCGACTTCACCACGATTCTCGACGGCTATTATGCCGATGCATCGCGTATGTTCATCATTGGCCAGACCACACCCGAGAAGGAACAGCTTGTGCGTGTGGCCAAGGAATGCCTCGAGATTGGCATGGAGGTGGCCAAGCCCTGGAGTTTTGTCGGCGACATTGGTGCCGCTATTGAGAAGCATTGCAAGCGCTACAACTATGGTGTCGTCCGCGATTTGTGCGGCCATGGGGTAGGGTTGAAGTTCCACGAGGAACCCGATGTTGCCCACTACGGCAAGAAAGGCACCGGCATGTTGCTTGTTCCAGGCATGGTCTTTACCATTGAACCTATGATTAACATGGGCACATGGCGAGTCTTCATCGACAGCGATGACCCGTTTGGATGGGAAGTCATATCCGAGGACGAACTGCCATCAGCCCAGTGGGAGCACACCTTGCTCATGACCGAGCATGGCGTTGAGATTCTTACTTATTAGTTTGCGCTCTTCATTCTGTATGGATAAGGATATTTACATATTAGGTATAGAAAGCTCGTGTGACGACACCTCGGCAGCCGTTCTTCGCAACGGCTACCTGCTGAGCAATGTCACAGCCTCGCAGGCAGTACACGAAGCCTATGGTGGCGTGGTGCCTGAGTTGGCTTCGCGTGCCCATCAGCAGAATGTGGTGCCCGTGGTCGACCAGGCACTGAAGCGTGCCGGTGTGGCCAAGGAACAGCTTTCGGCCGTGGCCTTCACGCGAGGGCCTGGCCTCATGGGCTCTCTGCTCGTAGGAGTGAGCTTTGCAAAGGGCTTTGCACGTGCGCTGGGCATCCCTCTCATCGACGTCAACCACCTGCAAGGACACGTCATGGCGCACTTCATCCGCACCCCGTCTGATGGGGCTGATGGTGCTGAAGAGCAGTCGCACATACCTCCTCTGCCATTCCTGTGCCTGCTGGTGAGTGGTGGCAACTCGCAGATTGTGCGTGTGAAAGCCTATAACGACATGGAAGTGCTGGGGCAGACCATCGACGACGCAGCTGGCGAAGCCATCGACAAGTGTTCGAAAGTCATGGGACTGGGCTACCCTGGTGGCCCCATCATCGACCGGCTGGCGCGTCAGGGCAATCCTCATGCCTATAAGTTTTCCGAACCCCACATACCAGGGCTCGACTACAGTTTCTCAGGCTTGAAGACCTCGTTCCTCTACAGTCTGCGCAAATGGATAGCCGACGATCCCGACTTCATCGAGCACCACAAGGAGGACCTTGCTGCAAGCCTGGAGTTTACCATCGTCGACATTTTGATGAAGAAGCTCCGCCTGGCTGTCAAGCAGACGGGCATCAAGCATGTGGCTGTGGCAGGAGGCGTCTCCGCCAACAACGGGTTGCGCAATGCGTTCCACGATCATGCACGCCGATATGGCTGGACCATCTACATACCAAAGTTCAGCTACACCACCGACAACGCTGCCATGATAGGCATCACGGGCTACTACAAGTTCCTCGACGGGCAGTTCTGTCCCATCGATGCACCTGCCTTCTCGAAGGTGACGTTCGACTGAAGCCTCACACATTTATTCGGTGATATGGTGGCACAGTCGTACGGAGGTACGAGATTGCTATTTTCATTGGGTAGCTACCTTGATGTATTCATGCTAGAGGCGAGCTAATCACGTATCCTCGGCCTCGAAGAGGTTGACCTTCGTCCCTCCGCACCTCCGTTTCTGCGAAATTGAATCAATAAATCAAAAACAAACATAGAAGATGAGTTTAGAAATCAAAATCATTAGCAAGGAGATTCAGCAATGTCTCTACGACCAAGGCAAGACTCTTGCAACGGCTGAGAGCTGTACTGGCGGGCGCATAGCCGAAGCCATCATTGCCGTGCCTGGCGCCTCAAACTATTTCAAGGGAGGCATCATCTCCTATACCAACGAAGTGAAGGAGCGCCTGCTCCATGTCGATCCGAAGGTGCTCGAGGAGCAGACGGCCGTCTGTGAGGAAGTGGCCCGGCAGATGGTTCAGGGAGTCTGCGATGCACTCGACGTGGACTACGCCATTTCAGCCACAGGCATTGCAGGTCCTGGTGGCGGCACACCCGAGATACCCGTTGGCACCATCTGGCTGGGTTATGGCAGCAAAGACGACGTCCGTACCTACAAGTTGACCGACGACGAAGGTCGCGACTTGAACCTCGCCGTGGCAACGCGAACAGCACTGAAATTGTTCCTTAATTACTTGAAAGAGCTCGAATTAGACAAAATTGAGGAGTAAAAAACAAAAAAATCCTTAATTCTTAATATTCTTTTAAGAAATATTTTGTTTATTCGAGAAATAATTGTAATTTTGCACCCTGTTTGGAATAAGTATCAAAAAAACAAAACAAAAATTTAGATAGCGATGTCGAAAATTTGTCAGATTACAGGAAAGAAGGCACAGATTGGAAATAATGTGTCTCACTCAAAGCACCGCACAAAGAGAAGCTTTGACGTCAATCTGTTCAGCAAGAAATTCTACTATGTAGAAGAGCAATGCTGGATTAGCCTTAAGATCAGTGCCGCTGGTCTTCGTCTCATCAATAAGGTAGGTCTCGACGCCGCCCTCAAGCAGGCTGTTGCAAAGGGCTATGTCGATTGGAAGGACATTAAAGTTATAGGAGAATAATTGAATCATGGCTAAGAAAGTAAAAGGCAACAGAGTGCAGGTCATTCTCGAGTGCACCGAAATGAAAGCAAGCGGTCTGCCCGGCACAAGCCGCTATGTGACCACGAAGAACCGCAAAAACACTCCTGAGCGCATGGAGCTCAAGAAGTACAATCCCATCCTCAAGAAGATGACGGTTCATAAGGAGATTAAGTAAGCTTCATTTATCATCAACCATTAAGAACGTTAGAATATGGCAAAGAAAACCGTTGCTACCCTCCACGAAGGTTCGAAGGATGGTCGCGCTTACACAAAGGTTATTAAAATGGTGAAGAGCCCCAAGACCGGTGCTTACATTTTCGATGAGCAGATGGTTCCCAATGAGGACGTGAAAGACTTCTTCAAGAACTAATCACATATCATTAACAACATAAACACAAAGGCTGCAACACGAAGTTGCGGCCTTTTTGTTTGGGAATGGTTTGGGAATGGTTTAGGGATGTTTTGGAATGGTTTAGGAGATGGTACAATGACGGCCTGTAAGGCCTGCATCACATAGCTCAGGGCAAGGCCTGGGATGAGAGCCGCAACCTGACAGCGCCTTGCAAGGGCAGCACCTTTATGATGATTTTCCCCCTTTGGGCGTCATTTGTGCCTCTGTTATAATATTGCCTTTTGATTTTGTTTGTGGCTAACGACATTTGTCCTTCCTGCTCTATCGGTTATGCTAGCAGGTTGTTTAGTTGAGCGATCATGCTTGTCGTAAGAGGTTGATAGAGAAAGCTGGAAAGGAAGAAAGGAGACTTAAGAAACTTGGAATAATCGTAAATGATTGATATAATGATTATTACGAGAAGAAGTGCTTCGCTGATGCGTCAATACTGTATTGCCGTCATTCTGCAAGAGCATTGATATGTATGCTATGGAGCTATCATTCAAAGGCTATGGAGCAATGCTATGCTGGCTATGGAGCGATGCTTTATATGTTGCAGAGCTATGGTTTATTAGCTACATACCATTGCTTCACAGGTACAGGAGCAATGCTATGTAGTATGAGAATATGATTTCACAGAGGGGTAGGGCAAACAGCCGATGCAAACAATGCCGTCACAGCCTGACAATGTAGGTCTGGCAGTCGGGGAAGAGGGTGCTGACGCTCTCGGGCTTGTCGTTGAAGATGCCGAACAGGGCGCTTCCGCTGCCACTCATCTGGGCATAGATGGCTCCAAGGCGGTAGAGCGATTCCTTAATGTCCGAAAGCTGGGGATGGAGGGCAAACAACGGTGCCTCGAAGTCGTTGACAAGTGCATCGCGCCACGTTTTTATAGGCTGGCTGACGATATCGCGGCAGCAACGCTCAGGCTTTCTTGGCGTGATGGCGGCATAGGCCTCTTTTGTAGAAACGGCCACAGGAGGCTTCACAACAGCTATGAAACGTCCCTGCAGTTGCTCAGCAACACCTTCAATGGGCGTCAGCACTTCGCCAATACCAGTGGCATAGGCAGGCTTGCCCGTGATGAAGAATGGGCAGTCGGCACCTAGGGAAGTCGCATAGGCCTGCATCTGCTCCGTGGTCAGCCCAAGTTTGCAATGCTCGTTAATCAGGGTAATCATGGCAGCACAGTCGCTTGAGCCGCCTCCCAGGCCTGCCTGCGAGGGAATCTGCTTGTGCAGGTGTACGTGCAGCCGGGGCAGCTTGTGGTCGGCAGCCAGCAGGTAGTAGGCCTTCATGACGAGGTTTTTCTGCTCATCGCAGTCGATGGCATTGCCCGTCACCTTCAGGTCGCAAGGATGCATGGCTGGGAACAGTTCGTCCATCGGGCAAACTTCGAGAGCATCGCAAAGCGGGATGGGGTAGAACACGGTTTCGAGATTGTGGTAGCCATCGGGTCGGCGCTTCACGATGTTGAGTCCGAGGTTGATTTTTGCACAGGGAAACGTTATCATAACAGTTTGATTATTGTTCGTATGGGTTTTGTTGATGTGCAAAATTACGAAAAAAAAGCGAACCGAAAAAATATTTATTTATCTATTTGCCTTTCTCCTTCATATTCATATTGTTGCGATTGATGCCACCCTCGAAAGCACAAGTGTATTTGAAAATAAATTTTGTTTTTCATTTTGTAGTTAGATTTCTTATTCGTATCTTTGCATCCCCCTAAACATTTTCGAATATGGCACAAGACAATAATAAATCGCAGAGAAAATCAGCTCCCATAGACCCGAATTACGGCCATTTGCAACCTCAGGCAACCGAGATAGAACGCGTGGTGCTTGGCGCGCTGATGATCGACAAGGATGCTTTCTCCATCATCTCCGAGCTAGTTCGTCCAGAGACGTTCTATGAGCCCCGCAACCAGAAAATCTACGAGGCCATTCAGGCACTGAACCTGTCGGAGAAGCCCGTTGATTTCATGACGGTCATCGAGGAACTGAAGCGTCAGGGTGACCTGGACAGCGTCGGCGGTGCACCTTATATCGTTGAACTGACGTCGCGTGTGGCATCATCGGCCCACATCGAATATCATGCCCACATCCTTGCCCAGAAGTTCCTGGCACGCCAACTCATCTCCTTCAGCAGCCGCATTCAGGAAAAAGCTTTCGACGAAACCATCGACCCCGACGTGTTGATGCAGGATGCCGAGGGCCAACTGTTTGAAATCTCGCAGAAGAACATGAAGACCGACTACACGCAGATTGACCCAGTCATCAAGCGTGTGACGGAGCAGCTGCAGATTGCCGCCACCAACAGTGGAGGCATGACGGGTGTGCCGACGGGCTATACGGAGCTCGACAAGTACACCAGTGGCTGGCAGAAGAGCGACCTTGTGATTATTGCCGGACGCCCTGCCATGGGTAAGACCTCGTTTGCGCTGTCGCTGGCTAAGAACATAGCTGTGGACTACCGCATCCCCATCGCCTTCTTCTCGCTCGAAATGAGCAATGACCAGCTGGTGCAGCGCCTCATCTCCAACACTTGCAGCGTGCCAGGCCAGAAGCTTCTGAATGGTCAGCTGTCGCAGGACGAGTGGGAGCGCTTTGACAAGAACATTGGCAAGCTGCACGGTGCCCCCATCTATGTGGACGACACTGCCGGCCTGTCGGTGTTCGAACTGCGCACCAAGGCCCGCCGTCTGCACCGTGAGAAGGGCGTGCAGATCATCATGATTGACTATCTGCAGCTGATGAATGCCAATGGCATGCGCTTCGGCAGCCGCCAGGAGGAGGTCTCCACCATTTCGCGTTCGCTGAAGGGACTAGCCAAGGAGCTGAACATCCCCATCCTGGCACTCTCGCAGCTGAACCGTGGAGTGGAAAACCGTGAGGGCAACGAAGGCAAGCGTCCTCAGCTGAGCGACCTGCGCGAGTCGGGTGCCATCGAGCAAGATGCCGACATGGTGCTCTTTGTCCACCGTCCTGAGTACTACCGCATCTATCAGGATGAGAAGGGCAACGACATGCACGGCGTGGCTCAGGTGCTCATCGCAAAGCACCGTAAGGGTGGAACGGGCGACGTCAACCTGAAGTTCCGTGGCGAATTCACGCGCTTTGAAAATCCCGAGGACTCCTACATTGCACCTGTCTCACCGTCGGGAGGCGAGATTATCGTCAGCAAAGTCAACGGTGGCGATCCATTCGAAAGTTCGTTCCCACCACCTGAGAGTGCTGGCTTCTGATGCCTACATTCCAAATACTTGGGTTCATGGAGGGCAGCGTTGATATGGCCTTTTTATTCTCTCGACGTGTCGAAATGGCAGCTGATTGATGGTGTTTTCTTTCGAATTGTCGTTAAAAACAACAAATAACTTACAATTTTCTTGCCCGTCTCGTTTTTTATCATTACCTTTGTCGTCTCAATAGGTAAAAGGATAATTATGAGCGAAAGATTGTATGTTTTTGACACCACGCTTCGCGATGGTGAACAAGTACCAGGATGCCAACTCAACACGGTCGAGAAAATCCAAGTAGCCAAGAAGCTCGAGCTTCTGGGAGTCGATGTGATAGAAGCGGGATTTCCCATCTCGAGTCCAGGCGATTTCAACTCCGTGATTGAAATTTCGAAGGCCGTCACATGGCCTACTGTCTGTGCGCTTACGCGTGCCGTTGAAAAAGATATTGACGTGGCCTTCGAGTCGCTGCGATATGCCAAGCACAAGCGCATCCACACGGGTATTGGAACGAGCGACTTCCACATTCGCTACAAGTTCAACTCAACACGCGAGGAGATCATTGAGCGTGCCGTGGCTGCCGTAAAGTATGCCAAGCGTTATGTGGACGATGTGGAGTTCTATGCCGAAGATGCAGGTCGTACGGAGAACGAGTATCTGGCTCGTGTCGTCGAAGCTGTGATCAAGGCTGGTGCCACAGTGGTGAACATTCCCGACACCACGGGTTACTGTCTGCCCGATGAGTTCGGTGCAAAGATCAAGTACCTGATGGAACATGTCGACGGCGTAGATCGCGCCATCCTGTCCACCCATTGCCACAACGACCTGGGCATGGCCACGGCCAACACGCTGAGCGGTGTGCTCAATGGTGCTCGCCAGGTGGAGGTGACCATCAATGGTATCGGTGAACGTGCCGGCAACACGTCGCTCGAAGAGATAGCCATGATCCTGAAGTGCCACAAGGGCCTCGACATAGAGACCAACATCAACACGCGCAGGATATATCCTACGAGTCGCCTGGTGTCGAGCCTGATGAATATGCCGGTGCAGCCTAATAAGGCCATTGTGGGCCGCAACGCCTTTGCCCACTCAAGTGGAATCCACCAGGACGGTGTACTGAAGAACGTGGAGACCTACGAGATCATGTCGCCTCATGACATCGGACTTGTCGACAACTCCATTGTGCTGACAGCTCGTAGCGGACGTGCCGCACTGAAGCACCGCCTACACGTCAATGGCGTGGATATTGAGGACGACGCCAAGCTCGACAAGATCTATCAGAAGTTCCTTGAGCTGGCCGACAAGAAGAAGGAGATTGGCGATGCCGACATCCTGATGCTGGCTGGTGCCGACATAGCCGACACACATGCCGTGAAGCTCGACTTCCTGCAGGTTACTACGGGAATGGGCGTCAGGAGCGTAGCCAGCCTGGGCCTCGACATCAGCGGACAAAAGTTCGAAGCTGCTTCGACGGGTAATGGTCCTGTAGATGCTGCCATCAAGGCCCTGAAGAAGATTATCCTGAAGCAGATGACGCTGAAGGAGTTCACCATCCAGGCCATCTCGAAAGGTTCCGACGATGTGGGTAAGGTGCATATGCAGGTGGAATACGACGGCCAACTCTACTATGGCTTCGGTGCCAACACCGATATCGTCACGGCTTCGGTAGAGGCCTACATCGATTGTATCAACAAGTTCAAGAAATAGAAACGCAATGAACACGCTATTCGACAAAATATGGGATCGCCACGTTGTGCAGGTAGTCGAGGACGGACCTACACAACTTTATATTGACCGCCTATATGCGCACGAAGTGACGTCGCCACAGGCCTTCGAGGGCCTTCGGCGCAGGGGTATTGGGTGTTTCCGCCCCAAGCAGATCATCTGTATGCCCGACCACAACACTCCCTCGCACGATCAAGACAAGCCCATAGCCGACGAGGTGTCGAAGCGTCAAGTTGACCTATTGGCAGCTAATTGCAAGGAGTTCGGGCTGACTCATTTCCCTATGAACACACCCGATAATGGCATTGTCCATGTCGTAGGTCCCGAGAAAGGACTCTCGCTGCCTGGCATGACAATCGTCTGCGGCGACTCTCACACCAGTACGCACGGTGCCGTTGGTGCCATTGCATTTGGCATAGGTACGACAGAGGTGGAAATGGTCATGGCTTCGCAATGCATCCTGCAGCAGAAGCCCAAGACCATGCGTATCACCATCAATGGTTCGCTGCAACGGGGTGTCACGTCAAAGGATGTGGCCTTGTTCCTCATGGCCAAGCTGACGACGTCGGGTGCCACGGGCTATTTTGTTGAATATGCCGGACAAGCCATTCGAGAACTTACGATGGAGGGACGCCTGACGCTGTGCAACCTGTCCATCGAGATGGGTGCACGTGGCGGTCTTGTGGCTCCCGATGAGGTCACGTTCAACTATGTGAAAGGGCGCGAGTATGCCCCGAAAGGCGAAGAGTGGGAGAGGGCAGTGGCCTATTGGAAAACACTGCACAGCGACGACGATGCCGTGTTCGACCGCGAAGTAACCTTCGATGCAGCCGACATTGAGCCTCGCATCACCTATGGCACCAATCCTGGCATGGGCATCGGCATCAGCGAATCGATTCCCAAAACGGAACAGGTGCACTCAGCAGCCCGCCTTCAGTTCAAGAAGAGCCTTGCGTACATGCAGTTCCATCCAGGCGAGAAACTCGTTGGCAAACCTGTCGACTATGTGTTCCTTGGTGCTTGCACTAACGGACGTATTGAGGATTTCCGTGCATTTGCCTCCATCGTTGCTGGAAGAAAGAAGGCAAGTGGCGTAACTGTTTGGTTAGTACCAGGTTCATGGCATGTTCTTCAACAAATAAAAGAAGAACACTTGGACGAAGTTATTCATGCTGCAGGCTTTGAAATTCGTCAGCCCAGCTGTTCGGCTTGCCTGGCAATGAACGATGATAAAATACCAGCGGGAAAGCTCTGTGTCTCGACTAGCAACCGCAACTTTGAAGGCCGTCAGGGACCTGGTGCACGCACCATCCTTGCAAGTCCTCTAGTCGCTGCTGCAGCTGCCGTCACGGGGCGCATCACCGATCCCCGAGAACTAATGTCATAAGATTATCACATCTGA
Organism: uncultured Prevotellaceae bacterium; assembly: GCA_902774815.1. GTDB lineage: Bacteria > Bacteroidota > Bacteroidia > Bacteroidales > Bacteroidaceae > Prevotella. Next base: position 77,300 of record CACYJV010000006.1, read on the forward strand.
GCGATACATGAAACAGAAATTCGACATCATCACATCAACCTGCGTGCCGTTGCCACTCGAGAACGTGGATACCGACCAAATCATTCCTGCCCGCTTCCTGAAAGCTACTGACAAGGAGGGCATGGGCGAATATTTGTTTCGCGATTGGCGTTACAAGGAAGACGGCTCGTTGCGTGAAGATTTCGTGCTGAATGATCCCAGTTATTCGGGCGTCATCCTGGTGGCTGGCAAGAACTTTGGAAACGGCTCCAGCCGTGAACATGCCGCATGGGCTATTGCCGACTATGGTTTCCGCGTTGTCATCAGTTCGTTCTTTGCCGACATCCATAAAAACAACGAGCTCAACAACTTCGTGCTTCCTGTTGTCGTCAGCGACGGTTTCCTGCAGGAATTGTTCCGCACCATTGCAGCCGACCACCAGACGCAGGTTGAAGTTGACCTGCCTCGACAAACCGTTACCAACCTTTCGACGGGTAGGTCTGAGCAGTTTGAAATCAACGCCTACAAGAAGCACTGCCTCATGAACGGTCTTGACGACATCGATTTCCTGGTGGCTAATCAGGACAAGACTGAGCAGTGGGAACGCAATCATACTGGCTGTTAGCATTTCTATGGTGCCCTTCTGGGCATCGGCAGTTTAACTATCAATCGACAAGCCATCAATTAGTACCTTATAAAACTGAAAAACAATGGAACTGAAAATTGCCATTCTTGCCGGCGACGGCATTGGTCCAGAAGTCATGGCACAAGCCGTTGACGTGCTGAATGCCATCGCTGAGAAATACAATCATGAGTTCAAATACGAAGAAGCCCTCTGTGGTGCACATGCCATCGACGCGGTGGGAAATCCCTATCCTGATGCCACGCACGATGTTTGCATGCGTGCCGATGCCGTGCTGTTTGCTGCCGTAGGTGATTTGCGCTACGACAATGACCCGACTTCCCCCGTACGTCCTGAACAGGGATTGTTGGCCATGCGCAAGAAGCTTGGCCTCTTTGCCAACATCCGTCCTGTTGCCACCTTCGACTGCTTGATCCATAAGAGTCCTTTGAAGGACGAACTGCTGCGAGGTGCCGACTTCATTGTGATTCGCGAGCTTACGGGAGGCATGTATTTCGGTGAGAAACATCAGGACAACGACATGGCTTACGATACGGATATCTATACCCGCCCTGAGATAGAGCGCATCCTGAAGGTCAGCTTTGAGTATGCCCAGAAGCGCAGGAAGCACCTGACGGTGGTCGACAAGGCCAATGTTCTGGCTTCATCGCGTTTGTGGCGGCAGATTGCCAAGGAGATGGAGCCGCTGTATCCTGACGTGAAGACCGATTATATGTTCATCGACAATGCTTCGATGCGAGTGCTTACCGAGCCGCGTTTCTTCGACGTGATTGTTACCGAGAACACCTTTGGCGACATCTTGACCGACGAGACATCGTGCATCACCGGTTCTATGGGACTGCAGCCATCGTCAAGCCTGGGCTTACATACTCCACTCTTCGAGCCCGTCCATGGCTCATGGCCGCAGGCTGCGGGACAGAACCTCGCCAATCCGTTAGCCCAGATTCTTTCAGCAGCCATGCTCTTGGAACACTTCGGCCTGATGGATGAGGGTGCCGCTATACGCAAGGCTGTCGATGCAAGCCTTGAGAACAATGTGCGCACGCCTGAGATTCAGGTGGAAGGTGGTGCCCATTATGGCACTCGCGAGGTGGGTAGTTGGATTGTTGACTACATTCGTAACAACTGATTCTGATTGTTACCTCACAAATGAGAAGATTATATTTACTCATGGGCTTTGTGCTTCTGACTACTTGTCTGCAGGCACAAAGCTTTGAACAGCTGCGTGATTCGCTGCGGCGTGCCACCAACGAGATGGAGTATCATCCCGACTCGGCAGACCTCAGACTGAAAAAGGCTGGCATCAACTTGTTGCTTGAGCAATGGCAGTTGGCAAAGGACGAATACGACTATGTGCTTCGCCTCGATCCAAAGAACCCTGCGGCACTCTATTTCCGCGCCTATGCCAATGAGAAACTGCGACGCTACCACTTTGCAAGGCTTGACTATGAGGCATTGCTGCAGCTGGTTCCTGGCAATTTCGAGGCACAACTTGGACTTGCCCTGCTCAATCAGAAAGATATGCACTACACAGAAGCTTATAATCAGCTGAATCTGCTGGCCGAAATCCATCCCGATAGTGCTGTCGTGTTTGCGGCAAGGGCTGGCCTTGAAAGCGAGCGGAAGATGTTAGAACTGGCCGAGTATGACTATTCAAAGGCACTTACGCTGCAGCCAGACCAGTGTGATTGGCTGTTGGCACGTGCCAACCTGCGCCTGCAACTGAAGAGGAAAGCTGATGCGGAAGAGGACCTTGACCGCCTCGTCGCATTAGGAGTGCCCCGTTCAACGCTGGAGGAATACTACCAGAAACTGGGAAAGGGAAAAAAGAAAAACAGAAAGAGAGCCCGTTAAGTCGCACCCTCTCTCTGAAATGAAGAAGGCCTTCAACATCGGCTGTACCTGCTGGTCAGCACGAAGTGAGGGCCTTTCTAATGCTTACTATTCAACTTTGCAGAGTTCCTTGAGCATCCAGTAGGGATCGTCCTTGAAGCGTTGCCAGTCGGCCTCGAGTTTTTCTTGCAGTTCGATGATGACGTTGCTACCTACACCGAGGTTTTCGTTGTTGCGGCGCAGGCGGTAGATGAACTCCAAAAGGTTCCAGCAGATGTTGTATTGGCCTGTAGCCATCAGCGCCTCGGGCTTTCCTTCAGCGCGGTCTTTCTCGCTCCACCATAGCGTTGTGTTCATGCTGGCTGCCTTGTCGGATGCTGCCAAGATGGCTTCGCTGGGAGCCATGAGCACCTCTTCGTCTGCTGTCAGGTGTTTGCCCCAGTTCTTTCCCGTACACAGTTCGTAAAGGGCATTCATGATGCGGCGGTTTTGCCATGCGTCGTCGCCATAGACGGTGGCATAGTTAAGCGAACGGATATGCTTCAGGAAGACCTTGTTAGTGAGTTGGTACATTGACTTGGCTCTCGACGCAATCAGGTTAATGTACTTCGAGAATGAAATCCGGAGCAGTCCTTTCCAATGGAACGAGAAAGGTACGAGCTGCGAATAGCGGTTAAGCAGATGGCGAGTGGTAAGTGCCGTAGCCAGGCGCATCGAGAGGAAGACGATGGTCAGTGCGAGGAAGAATCCGAACCAGAATCCTTTGGGAACCCAAAGCAGGAATTGTGCAAGGGCCAGGATGGCCACATTGAGACCGACATTCACTTTATGTACCGTCAGGCTGTCCATGACGTTGCTCTCCTCGTAGCCAAAGGGTTTGTCCTGTCCACGTCCGGCATCAGAGATGATGAATAGGTCTATGTCGCGACGTTTGCGCAGCAAGACGATGGGTTCGATGCCCTGATTGTCAACGATGCCTCCATCCATGAGAGCCAAAGATTCAGCTTTTGCTATGTAGTCGGCATTGGCTGGATTCTGGCTCAGCTTAAAATCACGCGGGAAGAACAACGGCTCAAAGCCACCCGGGAAGCACGACGAAGCAGCAAACACCTCCGAAAGACGTATCTGTGAGGCCACATCGCGAGGAATTTTGTAGAACGCATTGCCGATGGTGCCTTGCGAGGTACCTCCCTTATCGGTCTTCTGTTTCTTTCCAACCTGGAAGCGGAATCCTGTTGCGTTACTGAACTCAGTGGCATTGGCCGAGAAATCGTCGATGCTGATGCTATCGATGGCCTTCATCAGATCACCCATCGTGGCTCCATGGAAGATTTCCTCATCGTATATTTCTGTCATCTCGCGGATGAGCGAATTGTTCTTGTTCTTTCCACAGAAGAATTCACGGCTTCCCCGACCGCAGATGTCGCTGTTGAGAAGCAGCTCGTAGAGGGCATGCAGACTCTGGTCGTTGGTCATTCCACGGACTTTGCCAAGGATGAGCCAGAGGCCCGTGAGCGTTCCTCCTGATATGGTGGACACGGCGCTGACGTGGTCGAGCAAGGGTGTGTTGTCATTGGTTTTCAGATGGTTCAGGTAGGAGAGCAAGCCTAAGTGATAGGCGGCAGCTCGGAATCCTCCTCCTGAAAGACTTAATGCAATCTTTGCCATAGTGTTGTTGTTGATTTGTCGTTGTAATCTGTTCTATGTGCAAAGTTATGAAAAAAGTTTGGCATTTGAGCCTTTTGTTTCAGAAAAAATGTATACCTTTGCGCGACAAAAACAAAAAGCAAGAAAGTTTTTATGGAAATGAAAGAAATACCCGTTTTGCTGCTCACGGGTTATCTGGGCAGCGGAAAGACCACGTTGCTGAATCGTATTCTCAATAATAAGAGAGGTATAAAGTTTGCTGTCATCGTCAACGATATTGGCGAAGTGAACATTGATGCCGGCCTGATAGAGAAAGGCGGAGTCGTGGGGCAGAAGGAAGAGAGCCTCGTGGCCTTGCAGAACGGTTGCATTTGCTGCACGCTGAAAATGGACCTCGTGGAACAGTTGCGCGACATCACACGCCAGCATCGTTTCGACTACATCGTGATTGAAGCCAGTGGCATCTGCGAGCCTGCTCCCATCGCTCAGACCATTTGCTCGATGCCTACGATGGGACTTGAATATGTCTACGACGGAGTGCCTGTCGTCGATAGCATCGTGACTGTCGTCGATGCCCTTCGCATGAAGGACGAGTTTGGCAGCGGTGACCTGTTGATGCGCGACAACATCGAGGAGGAGGACATCGAGAACTTGGTGATTCAGCAGATAGAGTTCTGCAACATCATCTTGCTGAACAAAGCCGCAGAGGTGAGTGCCTCTGAGCTTGGCCGCATACGCCAGATCATACGAGCCATTCAGCCAAAGGCAGAGATCATTGAGACAAACTATTGCGATGTGCCTTTCGAGAAGATTTTGAACACTGGTATGTTCGATTTCGACCGTGTGGCTACTTCGGCAGCATGGATTAACGAGATTGAGAATCATCATGGAGATGAGGAGGACGAACATGATGAGGATGATGACGACGACCATGACCACAAAGAACACCATCATCATGAGCACGAAGATGAGCACAACCATCACGACGAAGACAAAGATGAGCACCACCACCATCACCATGATCATGATGAAGAGCATGAAGACGAGCATGAGCATCACCACCACCATCATCACCATCATCACCACGACGATGAAGGCGAGGCCGAGGAGTATGGCATTGGAACGTTCGTCTACTATCGTCGTGCACCACTGAATCTTGGTTTGTTCGATGAATTTGTGGCCCGTCGTTGGCCCAAGAACGTCATTCGTGCCAAGGGCATCTGCTGGTTCCACGATGAGCGTGACATCTGCTACGTCTTTGAACAGGCTGGCAAGCAAGTGTCGCTGCGTAATGCCGGGCAATGGTATGCCACGATGCCTGAGCATGACCTGAAGCTGTTCATGGAGCAGAATCCAGGCTTGCAGCGCGACTGGGACGACCTCTATGGCGACCGTATGCAGAAGTTGGTGTTCATAGGCCAGCATCTGGACCGTGAAGCCATCACGCGCGAGTTGGACAAGTGCTTGGACGAGTAGGGAACGAACGACGGAATGAAGAAATGAACGACGAAGTAAGACAAAATTCACCGAAAGCCTGGCTGCTTGCTGCACGTCCTAAGACGCTGACGGGAGCTGCTGTTCCAGTGCTCATTGGCGGTGCCTTGGCCTATGCCAATGCTCATGGCGACGTGCGGTGGCTGCCATTGGTGTTATGCATGTTGTTTGCTTTGGTGATGCAGATTGACGCCAACTTCGTGAACGACTATTTCGACTACCTGAAGGGCAATGATGGTGTTGAGCGCTTAGGTCCAAAGCGGGCTTGCACTGAAGGGTGGGTTACTCCACGGGCCATGCGATGGGCACTCGTGCTGACCACGGGCGTGGCATGCCTCATTGGCTTGCCCCTGGTGCTCTATGGTGGTTGGACGATGATAGCAGTTGGTGTCGCCTGTGTGTTGTTCTGCTTCCTCTATACCACCACCTTGTCGTACGTGGCATTGGGCGATGTACTGGTGCTGGTGTTCTTTGGACTTGTTCCCGTCACGTTGACGTACTACCTGTCGATGCCTGAGGGTGCCCAAAGCATCACTACTGAATGTTGGGTGGCAGCTTTTGCATGTGGCTTGGTCATCGATACGCTGCTTGTCGTCAATAATTATCGCGACATCGATAATGACCGGAAGTCAGGAAAGCGCACGCTGATTGTGCTCATTGGTGCCCGCGAAGGGAAACTCCTTTATTTCTTCCTTGGCGTGGCTGCCTGTTTCCTTTGCGACTATTTCACTGCTTGCGGTCATAATTGGGCTGGTTGGCTGCCAACGATTGGCTATCTCCCCTTCCATGTGGCTACTGCTCTCGAGATGCATCGCATCGGCAAGGGCCCGCAGCTGAACCGCGTCCTTGGCAAGACTGCACGCAACATGCTGTTCTTTGGCGTGCTTGTTGCCGTTGGCTTCCTGGTATCTTGAGTTGAGAGGAAGTATTTGGGGGAATTATATTGAATTTGATTCCGAATATGTAGGGACACAACAAATATAGGGGCAGACACAGGAGTCTGCCCCTACATGTTAATGTGTACCCACTTTCTCCAAGGCTATTCTAAGCCCCCTCCCTTTGGTAGGGATGGGGTAGGCTTTATCCTGATCTCAACCGCCTTCGCCAGTTCACGCTTCCATTGCTTCAAGTAGTCGAACCACTCTGTGGCTGAGTGGTAGCCGAAGTCTTCGTTGTCGGAACAGAAGCTGATGGCATAGCATAGCTTTCGGCCATAGCTCATGCTGATTTCATAGCCGTAGTTGTCTTTGTCGGCAGGCCACTCGCCAACGATGTTTTCTGCCGGCAGGCAGATGCCTAGTCCTACCGTTTCTCGCTTGTGTCCTACGGAATCTTTAGCTGAGACTGGCCAATCGGTACCCCAGCAGCCACGTAGCCCATGGTGATCGCTGAATTCCTCAGATTCTTTCACGTTGATGATGCCCGTCGAGAAACGGGGCAGGGTGGTTTTCTGTTTCGCCATCAAGGGCTTCACCTCGACTTCCACAAAGCAGTCGCGACGGTTTGCATAGAGTGTGTAGCGTGTGGTGAGCGTGACACGCTGTTCCATCTGAAGGAGTTGTGCGTCAGCTATTTCGGTGGGCGAGGGGGCAGGTGCATTCGGCAGCCATCCTTCGTCCGTCACCTCAACGATGGTGCGAAGGGGACCTCGTGCCAAGATGCGCTGTGAACGATGCAGCACGTCGTAGAGCATGGTTGGCTGCTGGCCATCGTAGCCACACAGGGTGCCCAGTCCGAAGGTATTTCCCACCCAGAGCACGTCGTCGCCAAAGCCTGTCTGCTTCTGTGTCTCATCAGGATAGAACTGCGTTTGGCGTAGTTCCAACTGGCGGTGATACTTTCCGTAGATGTCCACCGTCTGCCTATGGTCAAAGTAGATGCGATAGGCCACCAGCTCGTTTTCGAAGGCTGCACCGTGATGATGGAGTTGGTTATATGGATTTACGCCACGGTCAACGGTCAGCTGCGAGATGTACAAGTCGTGCTTGTTTTCTTCCTTCACTTTCTTGTTCGACAGCAACATCTCCACATAGACGCCTGCCGGTGTTGTCGGTTTGCTGCCATTGGCAGATGCCAAATCATAGCCTTCGCTCATAGTTACTGTAAACGTGCGCTTCTCTTTTGCCGACAAATCGACGAGGAAGCACAGCTCGTCCATCAGTCCATCTTGGTTCAGGTCGTCCAGCTGGCAGGCCACGGCTGTGTTGTTGCCGGCATCGCTGACCAAGGCTGAGCGAACCGTTCCATATTCACTCAAACTCATCACCACAGGGACGCTTGTCCGCTTGAAGTTTGAAGGGTTCTTCACTTCAACGCTGATTGATGCGGCATGGGCCACGATGGTCGTAACGATAAACAGGATTGCTATCAGGGTAGTTCTTTTCATGATGAAGTATCATTATTGATTTGTGAATACAAACTTACTTAATTTTCAAAAAAATAAAGTTAATTCTATAAATTTTGCCCAATATTTTAACTTTTTTTGCTAAATGCTTGGCAAATTAAATAAAAATTAGTAATTTTGTAGCGTCATCAACCCCAGCAACATGAAAAGACTAACGGCGTTCTTCTATTTTCTCACTCTTGTGATGGCTGTTGCCTGTGTGGCTTGCGAGTTCCGCCTCAAGCCAAGTGAGGAGGGCGATCAGGTGTGGCAGATGCATGTGCAGCGCTACGACCGCCTGGAAAGCCGTTATTTGACCACGGGTGACTTTGCTGCGTTGCAACAGATGAACACAGACTATTCCATTGAGACTCGCACACTACTGGAAGACATGCTTCAGCTTGGCGAGGTCAATGATCCGACCATCAATGCGCGTTTCTTGTATTTCTATCAGGACACTCTTCTGCAGATGGTCATCAGCGATGTGCAGGCGCAATATGCTGACATGAGCGATGTTGATCATCAGTTGCAGCAGTCATTCCGTCGTCTGCTCAAGATGCTTCCCGAAGTGCAGGTGCCGCTGGTCTATTCGCAGATAGGAGCACTGGGGCAGAGCATCGTTGTTGGCGAGGGCATCGTGGGCATCTCGCTCGACAAGTACCTTGGTAAGGACTATCCCCTCTACGCCAATTTCTATGACGAGGTCCAGCGGCAGTCGATGGAGCGTCGCTATATTGTTCCCGACTGTCTGGTGTTCTATCTGCTCAGCTTGTATCCGCTGAAGAATTTCGACAGCTGCTCGCAACAGCAGCGCGACGAGCACATAGGCCGTGTCATGTGGGTGGCCAACAAGGCCTTGGATACCGATTTTTACAAGACCGACCATGTGCGCAAGGCCGACCGTTTCATGAAGAAACATCCCACGATGTCCGTCAAGCGTTATCTTTTGGAAGAACCGTTGTAGTCTTCCGTTTTTTTTTATTTCAGCAATTATATACTGTTTGCTTCCATTGGAGTCTTATGGTGGGTTTTCTTTTGCCAAATACTCTATCATTCCCCCCAAAAAATAACCCCCAGCAAGCGCTGGGCGCCTACTGGGATTTGACGATTCATTTGACGATTGTGTCGTTGTGGATGTCAACCAAACTCTCTGAGTTCGAACATATGAAGCCTCAATATCATTCTTCTATAGGTAGAACAGCAATGCTCTATAGGTAAAATAGCAATGCTCTACAGGTAGAATAGCAATGCTCTATAGGTAGAATGGCAATGCTCTTTAGGTAGAATAGCAATGCTTTTGCACCATTATCGCGTCCATCTGTTCGGGCAGACACGGGAGTCTGCCCCTACATGTTGCATCCGATCTCATAGGCACAGAACAGCAGCAAAATGATTTCCACACTACCAATGTTTACGAATAAAAAGTTCCGCAAAGCCTTGACACGTATATTCAGGGCATTGCGGAACTGCTAAAGGTGTTTCAGTAATGACGGGCTGAGGGCCTGTTTTTGGTCAGTTTTTACTTCACCACAAACTTCTGATGGTTCTGTATATAGACACCCTTGGGAAGTTGTTTGCCATCTGTTGCCACAAGTCGTCCATCGAGGGTGAAGATGCGGCGGTCAGTCTGGCCGACATTCTCTATCGCATTCAAGTCGATGCCCAGCGTGGAGTCCTTCAGGTAGTCGAAGGTGATTACACCGTTCTCTTCCTTGATGTTAAAGAGAGGCTTTTCAAGCGTACATCCGTTGAGTTTCATGCTCAGCAGCTCAGTGACACCGCTTGTTCCGGGGAAGGGATCTCCATAGTGGCTGTCTTGGTATTCCGCCATGCTGTAAGGTTTCTGGTCGGACTTCAGGCTGTCGGCAGCGTAGACACGATAGTAGTTGATGAGGAGTCCGTCGGCAGGCACAAGCGTCATGCCTGGCTTGCCAGCGGTGCTGTTGGGGTAGTCGCTCAGATTGACAGATGGCTTGCCGTAGTCAACACGATAGATGAGCATGCCATGTCCTCCCAGCACTTTGCTGTACCATCCTTCGTTCTGGATGTTTTGCAGGATGACGTATTCATCGTTGGTGTCCGAGCTGATGCGGACAAACTCGTCGTGGTTGAGCGTCACCTGTGCCGTGTCGCTGAGCTCGGCGATGTCGGTCCATTCCATGACCTGACGTTCCCACGGTGTGTAGGGTGTCGGAGTGTAGCTGTTGTCGGTATATTCACCGCCATCCATCAGGTCCCAATACTCCATGGTCTGATTGTCGACGCTCTGTGCGGCCCTAGTGTTGGGGTACATGTCGGGCAAACCAAGCGTATGCGAAAACTCATGGCAGAACAAGCCGATGCCGTTGATGCGCTTCCAAGGTGCCTCGCTGAGTTTCTTCTTGGGGGTATAGTTGAGCTCGCAATGCAGTCCATAGCGGCTCACGCTCTTGCCATCGTAAGTGCCACCTGAGAGCAAACCCGACTTTGGCCAGATGCAATAGGACGAGTTGCCCGAAGTGTTCTCACCATAGCCGGCATAGATGACATAGACAAGGTCCACATAGCCGTCGTTGTTGGCATCGTATTGCGAGAAGTCAACGGTGTCATCGATAGCTGCACAGGCTTCCTTGACGAGTTCTTGAATGCGGCTGCCCATGTCGTGGGAACCAGCGGTGGGGTTCTCGCCATAGTAGGCCCATCCCTTCTTCGTGGTGACAGGTCCAAAGACGTCGAACTGTGGTGTGTAGAGTCCCTGGCTCATGTCGGCAAAATACTGACGGACACTACCTGTGTTGCGATTCTCGCGCAGACCTCTGTCGGGCAGGGGCCCCTCGTTGTTCAGATACTCATTGAAAGAGACAACGGGATCGGTCACGCTGAAGGTGGTGTCAGCAAACTGTACAAGTATCACCATGGCCTTCGGCGAGCCCGTGTGGGGGAAGTAGGCAGGTGTCATTGTACCAATGCCTATGCGCTGTTGGCGTGCAGCCTGACGGCGAGCAGCCACTTTCTCGATGAATAACTGCCGATCTTGTGCTGCCACGAGCTGCTTCTCAGCCTCGGAGCGCAGTGATTTCTCGTGTGCCAGTTGCTTCGTAGGCATGAGCAGTCCGTCGGCATTGATGCTGGCCACGTAGTAGTTGTAGCCCACATGGGCAAGTAGGACACCATCGGTGGTCGTAAACCAGTGGGCATCTTCGTCGCCATAGCCAATGACAGTCAGTTGTGTGCCGTCAGCCTGCGTGATGATGGCAGGCTCGGGGTTGACCTTCACGCCCCATGTGGAGAGCGAGGCCAAGAGCACTATGAACAATGTCGTTAGTTTTTTCATATCATTTCGTTGTTGGGGTTGTTGCTGTACTTACTTGATTTTTCCCAGTTCGGCGATGGTTTCCTTCAGGGCCGCAATCTTCTCCTCAGCATCGCTTTGCTTTTTGCGTTCCATGGCTACGACGGCTTCAGGAGCGTTCTGCACAAAGCGTTCGTTGCTGAGCTTCTTCATGACGCCGGCAAGGAAGCCTTCGAGATGCTGCAACTGGGTCTGTGCCTTCTCCAGTTCGGCCTTCACATCGATGAGCGACCCCAAGGGAACGGCAAACTCCTGCGTGCCCACCATGAAGGCTGAGGCATCGGGAGTCTTCTCGCTGAGCACCACGATGTTCTCAACGTTGGCCATCTTCTTGATGACATCGCTGTAGGCTTCGTAAGGATTCTGTCCTATGACCTGCAGGTCGAGGGCATTCTTGGGGGCAATGTTGCGCTGAGAACGGACCATGCGCACACCACTCACCACCTGCTTCACCTGCTCAATGGCTTCAGCCAGCGACGTCTCCTCGGATGTGGGAGCTGTCAGTTTAAGCTTCTCGCGCATGATGCTGTCGCCGCTGTTGCGCTCGCAGAGTGCCTGCCAGAGTGCTTCGGTGATGAACGGCATGAAGGGGTGGAGCATCTTCAGCAGCACGTCGAAGAAGTGGAGTGTCTGGGCATAAGTGACCTTGTCGATGGGTTGGGGCTGACCATTGACGTAGGCTGGCTTAACCATCTCAAGATACCACGACGAGAACTCGTCCCAGAACAGCTTGTAGACGGCCATCAGGGCTTCGGAGATGCGATACTTCGAGAACAGGTCGGCAAGCTCTTCGTTCACCTGCTTCAGCTTGGCTTCGAACCATGCAGTGGCAGTCTTGGAGGCCAGAGGCTGCTCAATGTCAGCAACCTGCCAGCCCTTCACCAGACGGAAGGCATTCCAGATCTTGTTATTGAAGTTGCGGCCTTGCTCGCAAAGAGCCTCGTCGAAGAGAATGTCATTGCCGGCAGGGGCAGAAAGCATCATGCCCATGCGCACGCCATCGGCACCATACTTGTCGATGAGTTCAATGGGATCGGGCGAGTTGCCAAGCGACTTGGACATCTTGCGGCCCAGCTTGTCGCGCACAATACCTGTGAAATAGACGTTCTTGAACGGGAACTTGCCCATGTATTCCTCGCCAGCCATGATCATGCGTGCCACCCAGAAGAAGATGATGTCGGGACCTGTCACGAGGTCGCTGGTGGGGTAGTAATACTTGATTTCCTCGTTGTCGGGGTTATTGATGCCGTCGAACAGCGAAATGGGCCACAGCCAGGATGAGAACCACGTGTCAAGTGCATCCTCGTCTTGCTTCAGGTCGCTCAGCTGCAGGTTGGCATTGCCGCTCTCCTTGCGTGCCAGCTCAAGAGCCTCCTCGGCAGTCTCGGCCACGACGAACTGCTCCTCGCCATAGTAGTAGGCAGGAATGCGATGACCCCACCACAGCTGACGCGAGATGCACCAGTCCTGAATGTTCTCAAGCCAGTTTTTGTAGGTGTTGACATACTTCTGCGGATAGAACTTCAGCTCACCGTTCATGACGGGAGGCAGGGCGATGTCGGCAAAGTGTTGCATGCGCAGGAACCATTGCAGGGAGAGGCGTGGCTCGATGGCAGTATCAGGATTGCGCTCCGAGTAGCCCACCTTGTTCATATATTCCTCGACCTTCTCCATCAGACCGGCTGCTTCGAGGTCTTTGGTGATCTGCTTACGGCAGTCGAAGCGATCCATACCCACATAGATAGGCGACTGGTCGCTGATGGTGCCATCGGCGTTGAAGATGTCAATGGTTTCCAGATTATGCGTCTTGCCCAGCATATTGTCGTTCTTGTCGTGGGCAGGTGTCACCTTCAGGCAACCTGTACCAAACTCAATCTCGACATAGCGGTCTTCAATCACGTCGATGACACGTCCTACAAGCGGAACAATCACCTTGCGGCCTTTCAGCCACTGGTTCTTCGGGTCCTTGGGGTTGATGCACATGGCAGTATCGCCCATGATGGTCTCCGGACGAGTCGTTGCCACCACTGCATAATAGCCTTTCGCGTCCTTATGGATGACATTGCCTTCCTCTATGAGTTTTTCCTCGTCGTCGAGCTGGGTGAGTCCGTCAACATAATACTTCAGGTGGTAGAGCTTCGAGTGTTCTTCCTTGTAGACAACTTCCTCGTCGGAGAGTGCAGTCAGTGCCTTGGGGTCCCAGTTCACCATGCGCAGGCCACGGTAGATGTAGCCCTTGCGATATAGGTCGACAAACACCTTGATGACACTTGCCGAGCGCTTCTCGTCCATGGTGAAGGCAGTGCGGTCCCAGTCGCACGAAGCACCCAGTCTGCGCAACTGCTTCAGGATGATTCCACCGTGCTCGTCGGTCCAGTCCCAGGCATGCTTCAGGAACTCCTCGCGTGTCAGGTCGTGCTTCTTGATTCCTTGTGCGGCCAGTTTCTTCACCACCTTGGCTTCGGTAGCAATTGATGCATGGTCGGTGCCGGGCACCCAGCAAGCGTTCTTGCCCTCCATGCGGGCACGGCGAACGAGGATGTCCTGTATGGTGTTGTTCAGCATGTGGCCCATGTGGAGCACACCCGTCACGTTTGGTGGGGGAATGACGATGGTGTAAGGCTCACGTCCATCGGGCTTCGAGCTGAAGAGTTTATTGTCTAACCAGTACTGATACCATTTCGATTCGACCTCTTTCGGGTCGTACTTTGTTGCTAATTCCATCTTGGTTTATTCCTATTTATAGTCTTATTCAATAAAAAACGTTGCAAAATTACGAAAAATTCATGGAAAATGTGTACTTTTGCATTGTTAAAATTTATGTTATGCACACAAAAGAAGAAAAAATGGCGGCTTTCGGGCGCTATCTCGATGTTTTGGATGCCTTACGTGAGAACTGTCCGTGGGATAAGAAGCAGACAAACGAAAGCTTGCGCCCAAACACGATTGAAGAAACTTTTGAACTGGCAGATGCCTTGATGAAGGACGATAAAAACGAAATTTGCAAGGAACTGGGCGACGTGTTGCTGCACATCTGCTTCTATGCACGCATCGGTGAAGAACAGGGTGATTTCGATATTGTCGACGTTTGCAACCGCTCTGCCGATAAGCTCATCTTCCGCCATCCTCACGTCTATCATCCCTCGCAGGTGGGTGCCGAGCATCCGAAACCACTGCCTTACGTGCCTGAAGATGGTGAGTCTGATGCCGAAACCGAGGGCTTTTCGAAGGCTAAGACGGTGAACCAGGTGCTTGAAAACTGGGAACAAATCAAGCTGAAGGAGAAGGATGGAAACAAGCGTGTGCTGTCGGGTGTTCCCAATTCGCTTCCATCGCTCATCAAGGCCTATCGCATTCAGGACAAGGCCCGCAACGTGGGCTTCGACTGGGAGGACCGTCAGGACGTGTGGAAGAAAGTGCGCGAGGAGCTGGATGAACTGGAAGCCGAACTGCAGAAGGACGACCGTGAGAAGTCAACACGTGAGTTGGGCGATTTCCTCTTTTCTGTCATCAACGCAGCCCGCCTGTATAAGCTGAATCCAGACAATGCCTTGGAGCATACAAACCAGAAATTCATCCGTCGATTCAACTATGTTGAGGAACATTCCATTCGCTCTGGTAAACCTCTGACAGAGATGACGTTACAGGAAATGGATGAACTTTGGAATGAAGCCAAGCGCCAGGAGCGTGAATAACATGAAATTAAAACGATGAAGATATGAAAAAACTGTGTTTTGCCGTTGTGGTCTTTGCTGCCATGATGTTTGCCACGACAGGTTGTCGGCAGACACCTGCGGCCCAAGAAGTCGCCGTTGATTCCGATACCATCGTGCCCCTCGACACGTTTATTGAAGTCGATTCAACAGTCTATGGTGTATGCGGCGAAGGTACTGCCATGCACACACTTGAACTGGTCACCGACGGTGGCGACACACTCTACTACACCTATCAGGTGGAAGAAGATGCCGATGTCATCGGTGGTCTGATGGTGGGCGACCGCCTGGCTGTGATGGGTAAGACCGACGATCATGGACTTGTGGCAAAGAAGATGATCAACCTCACGACGCTTCTGGGCAAGTGGACGAGCCTCGACAAGAACTTCGAGATAGTTGAAGGAGGACTTGTCAACTCCAATGTCGAGGCCGAGAGCAATCCTTGGGTGTCGTGGAAAATCCTGAATGGCCACCTGCTGCTGAACACCGATACGTTCGATATTGTCGAACTGGGTGCCGACAGCCTCTACATTGAAAACGACAAAGGCATTTTCGTCTATAAAAGAGCCATCTGATGGAGCCTTTTCGCGTACACATTTTGGGTTGTGGAAGTGCTCTCCCCACGTTGAAGCACAACTCTTCAGCACAGGTTGTCGAGATTCGCGGCAAGCTCTTCCTTGTCGATTGTGGTGAGGGCACACAGGTGTTGTTGCGCCGTTCGCACATCAGTTTTACGAAGATCAGTGCCGTATTCATTTCCCATTTGCATGGCGACCATTGCTTTGGGCTCATAGGGATGATCTCGACATTCGGTCTGCTGGGACGTACTGCCACGCTTCATGTCTATGCACCTGCTGCCCTTGAGCCATTGTTGCAGGAGCAGATGCGCATGTTCTGCTTCGGATTGGAGTTCGAGGTGGTGTTCCATGCCGTTGACACAACGCGCCATCAGGTCATCTATGAAGACCGCTCGCTGACTGTCGAGAGCCTGCCCCTTGAGCACCGCGTACCCTGTTGTGGCTTCCTGTTTCGTGAAAAGCCAACGTTGCCACATATCCGACGTGACATGATTGATGCCTACGACATTCCCGTCAGCCAAATCAACAACATCAAGGCTGGGGCCGACTGGACCACCGACGATGGGGAGGTGGTACCCAACAGCCGTCTGACCACCCCGGCAGATGAGCCACGCAGCTATGCTTATTGCTCCGACACCCGCTACATCCCCACGCTCCATGAGCTCGTTGCCGGTGCCAACGTCCTGTATCATGAAAGCACATACGACCAGGAGAACATTGAACGTGCACGCAAATACTGGCACAGCACGGCCTACGATGCTGCTTGTGTGGCTCGCGATGCCCATGTAGGACGCCTGCTGCTTGGACACTATAGTGCCCGCTATGAGGACGAGGAGAAGCTGTTGAAGGAAGCCCGCGCTGTGTTCCCTGAGAGCTACCTGAGCGATGAAGGGCAAGTCGTCGAAGTGATGTAAAATTGCTGCAAATGTACCTGAATATTGGATTTATGCGTTAAATAATCTTAATAATGCATTTAATCCCCTCGTCAGCGCATCGTTTTTACGGAAAATATGACTATCTTTGCCAAAACTATAGTGAAATAACGTATACGTAATATGGTAAAAACTTTACTTAAGATTTCATTAGCAGGCCTTCTTGTCATGGGCGTATCTGTGTCAGTCGCAGCTGCACCTGCCGTTGAGATTATCGACAACGACTTCCAGAGCATTGGTATCAGTGTTGAAGAATCAACGGTACATGTCACCGGTGCTGCTGGCGAAGTCCTCTATGTCTACAACGTGGCAGGTGTTCGCGTGAAGAGCATTAGGATTGATGGCGACGACAAGCGTTTCGACCTGAATCTTCCCAAGGGTTGCTACATCCTGAAGGTTGGCAAGACGGTACGCAAGGTTTCCATCCGATAAAAGGCTGCTGTCTCTTTATCGCAAGACTTACACACATCCTCCTTTGACAGGACGGGTCCCTTCAGGGCGTTCGTCCTGTTGAAATGACTTAACGGCAACACACAACTTGAGAAAGTATCGACTACTTATTCTCCTGTTCTTTGTGGCTATTTTTTTGCAGTCGTGCCATGAAGACGATTCTCATTCGGGCATACACCTGTCGATGAGCGATTTGTTGTCGTTGCGAGATTCCTCCCTTATTCTGAACGAAGCTGCCATCAGGCACTCCATTTCGCGTTTTGTACGTGCTGACAATGACTCGGCTCAGGCTGACCGCTATGCACGTCGCTATTATGGTGCAGGCCGTCCTCTGCTGTGGGTTGACCGTCTGGGGGCTGACCAGCGAGCCGACACCATGCTTGCCTTCCTCGACGATGTGGCTAAGATGGGCTTCAGCGAGCAGCGGTTCCGTGTGAAGCAGATCACCAAAGACCTTCAGCGCCTGCGGCAGCTTGACTTCTCAGATGCCCATCCCCTGAACACCGTGCTGGCTCGCCTTGAGTACAACCTCACCAAAGCCTACCTGAACTATGCTGTAGGACAGGGGTTTGGCTTCATGAACCCACGTGCCGTGCTCAACCACTTCGACGTGAAGGACAGCGATTCAGTACACGTGACCTATCACAGGCTGTTCGATATTCCCATGAAGTTTGCCGACGAATCCTTCTATGAGCGTGCCTATGGCAAGGTTCGGCACGACAGCATTTCGCCATTCCTGCACGACCTACAGCCCCGAAACCCCTTTTATCACCGCTTGCTGACCATGCTCAACGACGACAGCCTTGATGCCAAGGACCGTCCAAAGATACTCTGCAACATGGAGCGCTGCCGTTGGCGTCTGGCCGATCAGCCCTATGAGCACCGCAAGTATGTGCTTGTCAACATTCCTGCCTACCGCCTGTGGGCCGTCGATGGCGACAGCATACTGACCATGCGTGTGGGATGTGGCACTTCGAAGACCAAGACTCCCTTGCTGAGCAGCCACATCAAGCGCCTGGAGGTCAATCCCCAGTGGGTCATTCCGCGCAGCATCATCGAGAAGGACATTGTCCGCCATGTGGGCGACTACTCCTATTTTGAGCGCAGGCACTACTTTGTGCGCAACAGGAGGACTGGCAAGAACGTTCCTTTGGAGAACGTCACCTGGTCGATGCTCATGGACAAGAACTACCTGGTCATACAGGAGGGTGGGGCAGGCAATTCACTGGGCCGTATCATTTTCCGTTTCGACAACAACTTCTCCGTCTATCTGCACGACACTTCGACACCAGGTTTCTTCAGCCGCAACGAAAGGGCTGTGTCGCATGGCTGTGTGCGAGTCCAGCAGCCCTTCGACCTTGCCAAGTTCCTGCTTGGGCAGAATGACGGGGAACTGATTGACAAGATAGGCTACTCGATGAAGGCAGACGTCAGTGTGTTGGGCAGCAACAGGCGTCGCAGCTATGCTGATGACGAAGACTATGTGCCCCCCTTGGACACCCTCGACCGCTCACGCCTCATCAGTCATTGCGAGGTGAAGCCCGAAGTGCCCATCTTCCTCACCTATTTCACGCTCTTCGAAACCCCTGACGGCTCACTTCACAAGTATGCCGACGTCTATGGCTTCGACCGAGTCATCTACAAAAACATCAAGTCCTACATACAGTGAACTACGACGATAAGACCATCACGCAGATGCTATCCGACCCGAAGAAGCAGCGTCAGGCTTTCTCCATGGTAGTCAGCCAGTACAGCGAACCGCTCTACTGGAAGATTCGTCGTATCGTCTTGAACCATGACGATGCCAACGATGTGCTGCAGAACGTGTTCCTGAAGGCATGGAACAATCTTGGCGACTTCCAGCAGAAGTCAAAGATTTCCACCTGGCTCTATCGCATAGCCGTCAATGAGTCACTCGACTTCCTGCGCCGACAGAAGACAGCCTCCATGGTCAGTGCCGACGAAGACATCATGGTGGGCAACAGGCTGATGGCCGATGAGTACTTCGATGGCGACGAGGCCCAGGCCTTGCTGCAGGAGGCCATCTCACGTCTGCCCGATGTTCAGCGCACTGTTTTCACACTCCGCTACTACGACGAGATGAAGTACTCCGAGATGAGCCGTCTGCTGACTACCAGCGAGGGTGCATTGAAGGCCAGCTACCATCTTGCGGTGAAGAAAATCTCAGAATATGTACGCGCACGCGAATAATAATAAAAAAGTGAAGATGGGTTAAACCTTTATGGTCTTGACTCGTCATAACAATAACAAAAGAAACCATTACGATGATTAAAGAAGAAAAATATCTCGTCGACCGATTTGGCAAGAAGCAGCCATTCAGCGTTCCTGAGGGCTACTTCGACCAGTTTGCCTCGCAGTTCATGGAGAATCTTCCTGAGCGCGAGGAAGAAGCTGTCGTTGTCAGATTGGATTCACATTCCCGTTGGAGCCGCCTGCGCCATTGGGCTGCTGCCGCATGTCTGGCCGTTGCCTTGGCAGGTGCTGGCATGTGGGCATTCCAAGGCGAATCGCCAAAGGCTACGGGTGCGGCTGATGCCGACCAGTTTGCCTCCTCCAACTACAACACCGCCATCGACCAGGCTGCCGACTATGCCATGATGGACAATGGCGACATCTATGCCTATGTATCTGGCTATTAAACACGAACCGACCGTCAGGCTATTAAGAGAGTAGAAGAAATGAAGAAGACCATCATCCTTTCATTGCTCTTGCTGACGTCTATCTGCGTCAGTGCACAGCAACCCAAGTTCGACCCCGCCAAGTTCGATGCCGATCTTGAGCAATTCATCACCACCGAGGCTTGCCTTTCACCGCAGCAGGCATCGGCCTTTTTCCCTGTCTATCGTGAGATGTTGCGCAAGGAGCGTGTGCTGTTCGACCAGATGCGCCGCTACCGCCATCGTGACACCAGCGATGATGCTGCCTGCCGTGATGCCATTGAGCATCAGGACAAGCTCGACATCCAGATCAAGGAGATTCAACAAGAGTATCACAATAAGTTCATGAAGATACTGCCCGAAGGCAAGGTTTTCAAGATTCTCCGTGCCGAGGAGAAGTTCCATCGGCAGGCATTCCGCCGCATGGCAAGGCCGCAGTTCAGGCCGTAGAATGGATTCCTCAATGCAACGCTATTTCATCACACTCTCTTTCGATGGCGCCCGATACCATGGATGGCAGGTTCAGCCCAATGGTACAACTGTGCAGGAGCAACTGCAACAGGCGCTAACCACACTGCTCCGTCAGCCCATAGAGGTTGTCGGAGCTGGTCGTACTGATGCAGGTGTCCATGCCCGGATGATGGTGGCCCATGCTGATGTTGATCCGTCGCTCTGTGCTGATGCCAGTGTGCTCGATGCCCGTCAGATGGCTTATCGCCTGAACCGAATCCTGCCCTGCGACATTGCTGTCCAGAAAGTCGAGCTGGTGGCTCCCGACATGCATGCCCGCTTCAGTGCCACCTCGCGCACATATCACTATTATCTTCATACGACCAAGGACCCTTTCTTGCACAATCGCTCGTGGGAGACACACTACGACTTGGACTTCCCACTCATGAACGAGGCTGCCCAATGGCTGCTCAGCCAGGACGACTTCGCTGCCTTCTGCAAGACAGGTGCCGACGTCAAGACCACCATCTGCCATCTCACCCATGCCCAGTGGCACCAGCTGTCGCCCACAGAGTGGCGTTTTGAGATCACAGCCAACCGCTTCCTTCGCAACATGGTGCGTGCCGTAGTGGGTACGCTGGTTGAGGTGGGGCGCCACCGCATGTCCCTGTCGCAGTTCCATCAGGTGGTTCTCAGCCATAGCCGTACGAAAGCAGGCGAGAGCATGCCTGCCCACGCGCTCTATCTGGTAGATATTCAGTATTAAATATTTAGAAGTTAAAGAAGTTATAGAATTATAGAAGTTAAAGAAGTTATAGAAGTTAATGAAGTTAAGGACATTAGCCCGGTCACTTGGGGTTCCATTATGGAGTTTTAAGAACAAAGAGTGTTGTCCTTTGACTTCTGAGCGAAGCGATAACTTCCTTTATCTTCCTTAACTTCCAAAAGTTTAGTTAGTAAAAGAAAATGTTCTGGCTCATCTTCGCATTCATCTCAGCAGTCTTGCTGGGCATTTATGACAGTTTCAAGAAAAACGCGCTCGACAACAATGCAGTCATTCCCGTGTTGCTGCTGAACACGGTGTTCTGCTCGCTCATCTTCATTCCGTTCATCCTCCTGTCGCAATTCACCTCAGCCCTCGACGGCAGCATCTTCCACGTGGCCACGGGCACATGGCATGAGCACAAGTACATCCTGCTGAAGAGTGCCATCGTGCTCTCGTCGTGGCTGTTTGGCTATTTCGGCATGAAGCATCTCCCCCTGACCATCGTCGGTCCCATCAACGCCACACGGCCTGTCATGGTGCTTGTAGGTGCCCTGCTGGTGTTTGGCGAACGGCTGAACCTCTACCAGTGGATAGGTGTGTGGCTTGCCGTGGTGTCGTTTCTGTTGCTGAGCCATACCGGCAAGAAGGAGGGCATCGACTTCCGCCATAACCGCTGGATTGTCTGCACATTGCTGGCTGCCATGCTGGGCGCCATCAGCGGACTCTACGACAAGTACCTCATGGCTTCGCCTGCCGATGGTGGGGTAGGGCTCGACCGCATGCTGGTGCAAAGCTGGTACAACATCTATCAGACGCTCATGATGGCAGCCATGCTGGTCATCCTTTGGTGGCCGGCACACCATCGCACGACACCCTTCCGATGGACGTGGAGCATTCCGTTGGTCAGCATATTCCTGAGCACGGCCGACTTCCTCTACTTCTATTCCCTCAGCCTGCCTGGTGCCCTCATCAGCGTCGTCAGCATGGTCAGGCGCAGTTCAGTGGCCGTCAGCTTCCTCATCGGGGCATGGTTCTTCCATGAGAAGAACCTCCGCAGCAAAGCCCTCGACCTGGCCCTCGTGCTCCTCGGCATGCTGTTCCTGTACTTGGGAAGCCGGTGATATTCCCTCAAGAATTTTGTGCCAAACTGAAGGGCATCCCCACGTGTAGGGGCAGACTCCCGTGTCTGCCCGAACATCTGTGGGTTATATTCCGAAAACGCCCTAAACACCGAAACCACGAAAAACTTCCTTGGTCGGCCCTTGGCCTCAAAATCAATAGAAAATCATTTCGAAAATCTATCATTGTCTGTTTGAATGATTTTGATTCAATTTTTGAATGATTTTGAGCGTAGCGAACCATTCCTTTTAACAACGGAACAGACGAAACAAATTTGGTTTTTCGCACACTTATTCGTCGCTCGGCGACGTAAGGAGACGCTTTCATAACGCAGTGGAGAAAGAACTTTGGCTTCGCCGAAAATACTTTCGTTCGGAAAAACTCAAATAAATTTGGTGTTTCGCTCACTTATTCGTATCTTTGCAAAAAATAACAGCAAGTATGGCAGCAAATATCTTCAGAGGACTGGGTATTGCCCTCGTTACACCGTTCCATTCCGATGGCTCCATTGACTATGAGGCCCTCGATCGTCTCATTGACTATCAGCTTTCCAATGGCACTGATTTCTTCTGCATCCTTGCCACGACAGGCGAGACACCCTGCCTCACGGCCGAGGAGAAGCACCAGATCAAGGAGTTCGTAGTCGATAAGGTGGCTGCGCAGGTTCCCATCCTCATGGGATGTGGCAGCAACAACACGGCTGCACTCGTTCAAGAGCTCCACAACACCGACTTCCGTGGCATTGATGGCGTGCTCAGCGTCTGCCCATACTACAACAAGCCGTCGCAAGAAGGTCTCTACCGCCATTTCCGTGCTGTTGCCGAGGCTTCACCATTGCCAGTGGTGCTCTACAACGTGCCTGGCCGCACAGGCATCAACCTCAAGGCCGAGACCACAGTACGCCTGGCTGCCGACTGCCCCGACATCGTGGCCATCAAGGAAGCCAGCGGTTCACTCGAACAGGTCGATGAAATCATCAAGCTGAAGCCCGACCGCTTCGATGTGCTCAGTGGTGACGATGCCCTGACATTCCCCATGATAGCAAGTGGTGCCGCTGGTGTCATCTCCGTCATTGGCAATGCCCTGCCACGTGAGTTCTCGCGCATGATCCGACTGGAGTTCCGTGGTGAATACGAGCCTGCCCGCCACATCCATCACCAGTTCACCGAGCTCTACAAACTGCTCTTTGTCGATGGAAATCCTGCCGGTGTGAAGGCATTGCTCCACGAAATGGGCTTCATCGAGAATGAGCTCCGACTCCCCCTTGTGCCCACTCGTGTCAGCACCGTCCAGAAGATGAGCGAGATTGTCCGCAACATGGGTGGCGCCGCACTATTCGAGAATCATTAACCCACAGGGCTTGCCCCGATGAAACCAATGGGATTGTCCCGACTAAATCATAGTTTTTCCCTGATTAAACCATTGGGTTAGTCCTGATTAAATCATTGAGTTTGTCCCGCACTATCATTGCTTCGTCGCTTGAAGAGCCTTGCTTTTTAGGTGGCGAAGCATTGTTTTATGCCCTGCAAAGCCTTGTTTTATGCCCTTTCAAGCATTGCTCTAATCCCTCAGATGCACCCCTCTGCAGCTTGAATATCCCCACACCGTAGGGGCAGACTCCTGTGTCTGCCCGTTCCTCAGCAGGTTTATTCCGAAAACACCATAAACACCGAAAAGGACGAAAATCTTACTTGGTCGGCCAGCGGCCTCAAAATCTTTAGAAAATCTATTTGAAAATCCATCACCGTCTGATTGCCGACAAAGCCGTGAAGCGTACGAGACGAGGGGTCTACAAGAAGCTGGTTTCTGAACTGTAAATGTGGAAAAGCACGAAATCAATTTTTTCGAAATGAAATGTTGTTAAGCAGAAAAGCGGAAAAGAGGAAAGTAGACATTTATATGATTTTAGCAACAAACGAAGGCAGGCCTCCACGACGGGGACCTGCCTTCCTTTACTTCTTTAATTTCTTTGCCTTCCCAACCTAATTCAGAGGGGAGTGACGGGCAAAGGCTTAGTAGTTCTCGGCCTTCAGCTCGAAGTAAGCCTGGGGATGATCGCAGACGGGGCATACCTCAGGAGCCTTGGGACCAACAACGATGTGGCCACAGTTGCGGCACTGCCAGATGCGATCACCATCGCGTGAGAACACTACCTCGTCCTCGATGTTCTGCAGCAACTTGCGATAGCGCTCCTCGTGGGCACGCTCAATCTTGGCCACACCACGGAACTTCTCGGCAATCTCGGGGAAGCCTTCCTCATCAGCCTCACGAGCCATACGGTCGTACATGTCGGTCCACTCGAAGTTCTCACCATCGGCAGCAGCCTTCAGGTTCTCGGGTGTGGACTTGATGGAACCGCCCTCAAGCAGTTTGAACCACATCTTGGCATGCTCTTTCTCGTTGGCAGCGGTCTCCTCGAAGATGGCGGCAATCTGCTGGTAGCCGTCTTTCTTAGCCTTTGAAGCCCAGTAGCTGTACTTGTTGCGTGCCTGACTCTCGCCGGCGAAAGCCTCCTGGAGGTTGCGCTCGGTCTTTGTTCCTTTCAGTTCTTTCATGTTTTTGCGATGTTTTGGGTTGATATTCTGATTTGTTACTCGGTTTTTTTTGTTTGTCGCCAGGGCACCTCATGGCTTCATCACCGTGGTCTTGGCCATGCGACGGGCCAGCTGTTCAGACTGTTGTGAGAGTTTTCCCTTCAGGAACTCCTCGATGATGAGCGATGCCATGGGTGCAGCCATGTCGGCACCAAATCCGCCATGTTCCACATAGACGGCGATGGCAATCTGCGGATTGTCCATGGGGGCAAACCCGATGAATGCCGAGTGGTCGGCACCTGCATTCTCGGCCGTCCCTGTCTTGCCACAGATAGGGTAGGTGGTGTTGATGCTACGGCAGGTGCCGTTGATGACAGCCTGGCGCATGCCCTTGACGACAGGGGAGAATGCCTCGGGACTGATGGTGGACTGCCGCTTCTGGGTGTAGCGTTGTGCCAGTGGGCGCTCGGCTGTGGCCTGGTGGATGTGTGGCGTTATGTACCACCCGCGATTGGCTATGACAGCAGCGAGATTGCACAGCTGCAGGGGTGTCAGCGTGATGTCGCCTTGTCCCATGCCTGCCCACTGAATGGTGTTCCCAGTCCAACGACCTTCATAGCGGCGGTTCAGATAGCTGGCTGTGGGCAGTAGTCCGTTCTTCTCGCCTTCGATGTCGATGCCAAGAGGACCACCTAACCCCATGCTGCGCATGTGCTTGCACCAGACGTTGATGGCCTCGGTAGGGGTTTCGTACATGAACGTGTCGTTGATCATGGAGGCAAACGTGGTGAGGAACCATGTGTTGCACGACTGGGCAATGGCGCTGACCAGGGGCAATGGCGAGGCATGGTGATGGCATCCCACGCGGATGTTGCCTTCGGTATAGCCGTCGTGGCACTCAACAGTTGTCTCCTCGCTGATGACACCCTCGGTGAGCATGACCAATGCCTGGGCCACCTTGAACGTAGAACCAGGTGCATGAGGACGTGCTATGGCCTGCCTGACGTCGTAGCCAGATGGCGTGTTGGTGGCCAGACAGATGATCTCGCCCGTGGCAGGGCGGATGGCCACGATGGAGCCACGCTTGCCTTGGAGCAGTCGTTCGCCCAGCTGCTGCAGCAATGGACGGACAGTGAGTGGACCATCGGTGGGCAAGGCCTGTGCCAGCACGCATGAAGGGCAAAGCACAAGTGCCAGGTGGAGTGCCAATAGCAGGAGTTTGCGCATCGGACAGTTCACTTATTTAACACCGCGTTCATTGAGTGCACGGGCATACTTGGCTGCATTCTGCAGGTGTTCGGAGTAGGTGGCGGCAAAGTTGTGAGTGCCGCTGAAGTCCTCCTTTGCACACATGTACAGATAGTTGTGATGCGTGTAGTCAAGCACGGCATCGATGCCTGCCACAGTGGGGATGCGAATGGGACCTGGGGGCAGACCTGCATAGCGGTAGGTGTTGTACGGGCTGTCGATGCTGAGCAGACTGTTGTAGATGCGGCGCAACTCGAACTTCTTCCACGCAAACTTGATGGTAGGATCGGCCTGCAGGGGCATGCCCTTGGAGTATTCACCCGTGCGCAAGTTCAGTCGGTTGATGTACATGCCTGCTATCATGGGCTTCTCGGCATCATTGGCTGTCTCCTCGTCGATGATACTGGCAAGGGTGATGACCTCGACGGGTGTCAAGCCAGCCTTCTTGGCCTTCTGCTGTCGCTCAGGTGTCCAGAAGTTGTTGCTCTCCTTCTGCATGCGGTCGAGGAGGCGTTCTGTGGTGGTGTTCCAGTATATCTGATAGGTGTTGGGGATGAACATGCTGATGATGGTTGCCGTGTCATAGCCATATTGCTTGCACACCTCGGGTGAGGTAAGTGCCGCCATGATCTCAGCACTGTCCACCATGAGCCTGCGTCCCAGCTCAGCAGCAAGGCGGTCAGTGGTGCGGACGGTAGGAATGGTCAGGTTGAGGGGTGTCTGCTGACCGTTCTTCAGCCGGCGGAACAATGAGAAAGCACCATCCTTGCTATCGACGACATAGCGGCCTTGGCGCAGATTGTCAGCCAGATGGCTATGGCGCTCCAATGTCTTCAGTCCTGACAGTTGAAAACTGCGCACATGAGGAGTGAGCTGACGGTAGATGGAGTCGATGGTGTCGTCGGTATCGACATAGACACTAAATGGTTTCTCACCACTCTTGCTCAGTGGCGAGATGAAATAGAAATAGGCTGCGCCCAGAATGAACAACACACAGGCTGCAACCGAAAGGGCATAAATCTTTTTCATGCTGCAAAGTTACGAATAAGTGAGTGAAATGCAAAGCAAAAACCAAAGTTTTTGTTTTCATTTCCGAACGAGAGGAATTTCGGCGGAGCCAAAGTTCTTTCTCCACTGCGTTATGAAAGCGTCTCCTAACGTAGCCGAGCGAAGAATAAGTGAGTGAAATGCAAAAAGAAATTGGCTTTTCTTTTTGTCCTGCATATGTTTTTTCGTACCTTTGCCAGACAATATGAAATACGACAACTACATTTTTGATCTCGACGGAACACTGCTCGACACATTGGCCGACTTGGCAACGAGTTGCAACTATGCCCTTCATAAGCATGGAATGCCTGAGAGGACTGTTGACGAAGTCCGCTTGTTTGTCGGCAATGGTGTGCGTAAGCTCATCCTGCGGGCTGTGCCTGAGGGTACGGAGAATGCCCTTGCAGAGGATGTTCTGGCCACTTTCCGCCAACACTACGGGCAACACAGCCTGGACACTACACGCCCATACGATGGAATTGCAGACATGCTCAAGGCCATGAAGTCGCAGGGCAAAGGACTGGCTGTGGTGAGCAATAAGTTCAGCCAAGCCACAGAAAGCCTCATTGCCCACTTCTTCGGCGACTACATCCATGTGGCCATCGGCGAAAACGAGGCTGCTGGAATCAGAAAGAAACCTGCACCTGACACTGTACTTGAGGCCATGCGCCGACTGGGGGCTGATGCTGAGAATACGGTCTATGTAGGTGACAGCGACGTGGACATTGTCACCGCAAAAAACTGCGAAATCCCTTGCATCAGTGTGCTATGGGGATTCCGCAGTAGGGAGTTTCTCTTAGAACATGGTGCTACGACTTTCGCCGAGACACCCAGTGAGTTGTTGATGATTTAATGGGAATAGTATTACTCATGGCGTATGGCCTCGATGGGATCCATGTTGGCAGCCTTTTGTGCCGGTATGTAGCCAAAGAGTATGCCGATGAACACGCAAACCATGAACGAGACATAGATGCTCCACATGGGAACGCTCGAAGGCATGCCGAACAAAGGCACAATGAACTCGCTGGCTGTGCATCCCACAAAGATGCCAAGTAGTCCGCCTGTCAGCGATATCAGCACCGACTCAATCAGGAACTGAAGCGAAATGACAGGTCCCGTGGCACCTACTGCCATGCGCAGGCCTATCTCCTTGGTGCGCTCGGTGACGCTGACCAGCATGATGTTCATGATGCCTATGCCTGCCACCAGCAGCGAGAAGGCTGCAGCAACGACAAGGATGATGGTAACGGTGTCCATGGTTGTCGACATGGTCTCCATCATCTCTGCCTGTGAACGGATGGTGAAGTCATCGACGGCCTCGTCCTTTAGCTTGTGATTGTCGCGCAGCATCTGTGTCAACTCCTCAATGGCAGCATCGGAGAGTTCCTCGGTAATGGCCGAACAGTTGATGCTGGTGAACCAAGTCTGCGCTGCTATGCGCTTCATCACGGTGGTGTAGGGGGCAATGATGACGTTGTCCTGGTCCATACCCCACGAGTTGTAACCCTTGGACTTCAGCACGCCTACGATGGTCACGGGTATCGACTTGAAACGGATGGTCTTGCCAATGGGATCGACGCCATTGCCAAACAGTTCCGTGACAATGGTCTTTCCTACCACCACTTTCTTGGCGGCCTTCTTGATGTCGTCCTCTGTGAAACATTCACCTTCCTCGATATTCCACTGCTTGATGTCCAGGTAGTCGGTGGACTCGCCATAGACAGTCGTGGTCGTATTGTTGTTGCCATAGATGACCTGACCACTGGCCGTGACCTCTGGCGACACCTTTGTGACAAACTTCTTCTCGCGAAGGATGCGCTCATAGTCGGCCATCTTCAGCGTCTGCATGCTCGATGGATCCTGTCGGACTCCACCACGCATGTCAGCACCTGGACGGATGGTCAGCAGATTGGTGCCCATGGTAGAGAGCTCGGCACGTATGCTCTCCTTCGAACCCTGACCGATGGCCATCATGATGATCACGGCAGCAACGCCAATGATGATGCCCAACATCGAGAGGAACGAGCGCATCTTGTTGTTGGCCACGGCCTTCAGGCTTACTTTGAATAAATTCAGTATGTTCATGATTGGATGTTAGTCGTCTTGTGGCATCGGTAACGCGGCAAGTGCCTCTGCTGCCGACTTGATGTTAGTGTTCAGTGTGTCCTCGCGAATCTTGCCATCGCGCAGATTGATGTTGCGGCTTGCATATTCGGCAATCTCAGGGTTGTGGGTCACGAAGATGATGGTATGGCCCTGCTTGTAGAGTTCCTGAAAGAGCACGAGCATTTCAAAGGATGTCCTGGTGTCGAGGTTACCCGTTGCCTCATCGGCCAGCAACACGGCAGGATCGTTGACCAATGCACGGGCAATGGCCACACGCTGCATCTGTCCGCCAGACATCTGGTTGGACTTATGCTCCAGTCGGTCGCCCAAACCAACAGCCTTCAGTGCATTGATGGCACGCTCACGGCGTTCCTTGGCCGATATCTCAGAGTTGTACATGAGGGGCAATTCCACGTTCTCAATGGCCGTTGTCTTGGGCAGGAGGTTGTAGTTCTGGAACACAAAGCCAATCTTCCTGTTGCGCAAGTGGGCACGCTGTGTCTTCGACATGGTGCGGACTGAGATGCCGTCGAGGTAGTATTCACCACTCGTGGGTGTGTCAAGGCAGCCCAACTGGTTGAGCAATGTCGACTTGCCTGAGCCTGACGTGCCTTGTATGGTGACAAACTCGCCCTCGTAAATCTTGAAAGAAACGCCGCGCAATGCCTTCACAGTCTCACTTCCAACCTGAAAGTAGCGCTTCACGTTCTGCAGTTCGATGACGACTTTTCTGTTGTCTTCAGTCATAGTGGTTGGCTACTTGGTGGTCTTGTTGTTCTGGTTTCGGTTGTTATTGCGGGGCCTTGGCATGAAGGGGTTGCCGGCTTGCTGAGCCTCAGCCTCATCGGCACCACCCGACATGCTGAAGTCCGTCAGCACCTCGGTTCCTTCCTTGATGCCAGTGATGATCTCGGTCAGCATGCCATTGGCAGTACCTATCTCAACGCGATGGGCCTTGAAGGTGTTGCCTTCGCGTGTCCATACCTTATGATCACCCTCGCAATCGACAATGGTCTGCTCCTCAGTGAGGATGGCGGCATTAGGTGTGAAGCGCAGAGCCTTTGAAGGTACGGCCAGCACTTGGTTCTTCTCCAAAGTAAAGATGGTGACGTTGGCGGTCAGGCCTGGCTTCAGCTTCAAGTCGTTGTTGGGCGCGGAAATCACCACTTCGTAGGTCACGACATTGCTCTCGGTAGTAGCTTGCTGACGTACCTGCTTGACCGAACCCTGGAAAGTGTCGTCGGGGAAGGCATCAACAGTGAATGTCACGCGCTGGCCTGCCTTCACACCGCCGATGTCAGCCTCGTCAATGTCGGCAATCACCTGCATGTTGGTCAGGTCTTGGGCAATGGTGAACAGCTCAGGTGTGGAGAAAGAGGCAGCAACGGTCTGACCTTCTTCAACGGATTTGGAAAGCACAATGCCATCGATGGGCGATGTGATAGTGGCATAGCCAAGGTTGGTCTGTGCACGGCGAACAGTCTCGCGTGCCTGTGCCACCTGCTGGTTGGCCTGCTGATAGGAGAGGCGGGCACTCTCGAACTCGTCGGCTGAGACAAGACCTTTCTCAAAAAGTGTCTTATAGCGGTTGAAGTTTGCCGACTGATAGTTCAGCGCACTCTGCACACTGTTGAGGTTGGCCTTGGCAGTATTCAGTTCGCTCATGAGGTTTGTCTTGTCGAGCTCAGCAATGACTTGACCTTTGCGAACCTCGCTGTTGTAGTCCACATAGAGTTTTGCCACGATGCCACTCACCTGGGTACCCACCGTGACAGATGTCACAGGCTCGATGGTGCCGGTTGCCGTAATGGAGTTCTGGATGTTGGTTATTGTTGCCTTTTCGGTTTGGAAAGTCACCACACTCTTCTCCTTCTTGCCCGTCAGCAGCCAGATGGCGATGCCAACGACAACGAGAGCCAATAGGATGAACCACGTTTTCTTTGATATCTTTTTCATATACCTTATTATTATTTATTGTTATCCTTTGAATAAGACTACCGTAATTCGCCTGTTTCATAGAAGCGGAGCATGTCGATGTTCAGTATCGTCAGGTACTTGCTCTGCAACTCGTTCTGCTGGGCCTGCAGCAAAGCATCGCGACCTTGCATGAGTTCAACGATGTTGATGAGCTTCTGCTCGAACTTTCCACTGAGCATGTCGTAGCTGGTCTGTGCACTTTGCGTAGCCACTTTGGCGGCCTTGAACTTCTCCTGATTAGTGACGGCCTGTAGCCAATAGTTCTCAATGGTGGAGTAGAGGGCTGTCTGCTTGTCGCGCAGGTCCAGTTCATAGTTTTCCTTCTGCAGTCGTGCCTTGTTGACGGCAGTCTTGGTTGTACGGTTGTCGAGGATTGGGATGCTCACGTTGAAACCAGCACCAAGGTTGAAATTGTTCTTCAGTTGCGAACCCCATGCGTTGCTGCTCATTGAGGTGGTATTGGTGATGGCACTCGCGCTGACGCCTACAGTTGGCAGACGTTGTGCCTTTGCCATCTTGATGTTCAGC
The DNA here is from genome assembly GCA_902774815.1 of uncultured Prevotellaceae bacterium. GTDB lineage: Bacteria > Bacteroidota > Bacteroidia > Bacteroidales > Bacteroidaceae > Prevotella. The sequence goes on from CACYJV010000006.1 coordinate 108,736, forward strand.
TCGCTGGTCTCGATGCCAAGCTTGGCATTCCTGATTTCAGGACGTTGTTCGAGTGCTGCACCATAGACCTCTTGCAGCGCAGGAATGAGTTGCAGTGCCATCTCATCGGTTGTAGTCGGTACAACAACGTCAAACTCTTCATCATCAATGATTTGCAGCAATTGCTTCAACTGACGCTTGTAGTTGCTAAGATTGCTTTCGGACTCCACAATGTTGTATTCGTCCTGTGCACGTTGGGCTGTCAGTTGGGCAAGGTCAGCACGGCTCATCTTTCCAACTTCAACGAAAGCCTGGCCACGCTGTTCGTTCTTCCTGCTGGTTTCAAGGCTCTGCCTATGCACGTTGATGGCCTCGGATGAGAAAAGGATCTGGACATAGAGCTGGGCTATCTGTTCCTGGATGTTACTGGCCGTGGTTGCAGAGTCAATCTCAGCTTGCTGGGCAGCCATTTCGTTCAGTTTGATGGTGTTGCGGTTGCGGTTGCCATTCCACACGGTCCAGTTTGAGCTGACGCCATAGGAACCGTTATAATACACCTTGTCAATGCTCTGCTGCACATAGCCATTCTGTACAGATGCACGACCAGACTCGGGCCAAGGTTGGTAGGATACGTTGTGACTTGTCGATGCACTGAGCGACGGGAGCAAAGCAGCCTGGCTCTGCATGATGTCTTCCTGAGCCGACAACTTCGCCACTCGGGATTTCTGAAGTGTAATGTTGTTTTGAAGAGCGTAATCAATACATTCACGCAAAGTCCATTGGCGGGCATGTGCTGCACTAAAACTACTGATGGAAAGTAGCAGCAACAATGCTGTTTTTGAAAAACTATTCATAATTTGTCTTTTATTATTATCCTTTTTATAGTTATGTGACGCATCTTTGCGTCGTTTGTTTATTTTTACAGTCAAACTTATAACATTCCTTAACCAACGATATGACTGTTGCTAAAACGCGGATTCAACAGGCAAGTGCAAATTTATATGATTTTCTCATAAAAGCACTCATTTGGTGTTAGGAAATTCAGTTTTTCCCTTGGTCTTGCGTTTATT
>CACYJV010000007.1 GCA_902774815.1 uncultured Prevotellaceae bacterium
AAGCACATCTTCAAAGAGTGCAGTGAAGAGCATGCCACGCTCTTCCATGCTCAGCATTTCAATTGCCTGCCATTGGTCGCCATAGAGGACGAATGACATACCGCTTTTAGTTGTCTTCTTTGAATGATCCTGTCTCATTCTTCTATTAAAATGAAATTAAAGATTAGTAATTTAATATTAGATGAGTAAGCGTCACTTGTAAAGACTTTATCTCTTTTGCTTTGTAAGAATTCCTTACTCAAAAGTACTGCAAAGTTATAAAAAATGATTTGTGTGCTCAAAAAACAAGGTCGTATTCTATCACTTGATTAACATAAATTAACAACTCAAAAACACCCACGAAAATAGTTAATTCGCACCCGTCCGTTTGCTCTTGCAGTATTTTTTCCTATCTTTGCAGAGCGAGAGCAAAAGGAAAAGTAATGATGAAGTACGAAAGAGACTTACTTACAGCCGTTTACGCCGTTTTGAAGAAGTTTTCCTTCATCGGCTTCTTCGCCTTCGTTGCCGCCATACTATTGAGCTGCAACGGCAGGAGTCACCACCCTTCTTCGCCTGACGAGACGAACTTCGATGCCGTTGTGTGGCCTACAGACAGCAGCAACGACAAGCTAAGCGACTCTACCGCAACTGGCGAGACAAGACCTGCAGGCAAGAACAATCGCACTCCTGCCACAAGTACTTCGGCCAGCACGCAGCCAGCCGCCAGCGAAACCGACAACATGCGCGGTTTCGACCCAGCCTCAGAGGACGATATGGACGACAATGGCATGAGCCGCTACATGGAGAACAACGACGACGAGGGTTGGGATTAGCTCGGAACACATTTCTTTCCCAAAAAACGGCAAAACATTTTGTGTTGTGCGCATTTTTTTGTAACTTTGCATCTGATATTGCTACAATACAAAAACGACCGCCGCCTACCTTGTTGCTGCACGCATCTACGACGTAGGCTTACATGAATCACTCAACAATGGACAGAAGAAATTTCCTTCGCAATCTTGGACTGATGGGAGCTGGTGCCCTGGCTGCAACCAGCCCCTGGCTCACGGCTTTCGCATCGACCGAGGAAACTGCTCGCGAACGATGCAGGCTTGGCATGATAGGCCCTGGCTCGCGCGGACGATTCCTGCTCGGCTTTCTGGCTGAGAACCCCAAGTGCGAAATCACCGCCCTTGCCGACATCTACCAACCATCGCTCGATGAGGCGTTGAAGATCGTTCCCAAAGCCAAGACCTACACCGACTACCGCCAGTTGCTGGAGGACAAGAATATCGATGGCGTCATCATAGCCACACCGCTCAACACGCACTTCCAAATCGCCATGGATGCCTTCGATGCAGGCAAACATGTCTATTGCGAAAAGGCTGTCGCCTACACGATGGAAGAGACGTTGGCCGTCTATCGCAAGCACCTTGCCACGGGGCGCGTGTTCTTCACTGGTCAGCAACGCCTCTTCGACCCCCGATACATCAAAATCATGGAGATGATCCATCAGGGAGTCATCGGTACTGTCAACGCAGTGCATGCCTTCTGGCATCGCAACGGCGACTGGCGGCGCGAGGTGCCATCGCCTGAGCTGGAGCGATTGATCAACTGGCGACTCTACCGCGAATCTTCGAAAGGACTGATGACCGAGCTGGCCTGCCACCAGTTGCAAGTCGGCACTTGGGCCATGCGCCAGCTACCTACCCGCGTGATGGGTTCCGGTGCCATCACCCACTGGAAGGACGGTCGCGAAGTCTTCGACAACGTGCACTGCATCTACGAGTTTGCCGATGGCCGGCAAATGACTTACGCATCCGTGATCAGCAACAAGTTCTATGGCCTTGAGGAACAAATCTTAGGACATTTGGGCACTGCCGAACCCGAACGCGGAAAGTTCTATTTCGAGAACTATGGCCCTGCACCTGCACCTGCTTTCGTGCAGATGCTGATGGAATGGGAAGACAAAATCTGGGGAAGCAACACGTTTGCCGGAAGCAGTTGGGACCCCGAGGTGGCACGCAACAATCCAGGCGAATACATCCTTGGAAAAGCGCCCGACAGCGACGGTTCCTCATTGCTCACCGAGGCGTTTGTCGAGTCGGTCTGCACGGGCAAGCAGCCGCCACACATTGCCGAGGAGGGCTACTATGCCACTCAGCTGAGTCTGATTGGCCACGAGGCCATCGTACAAGGCAAGCCCCTCCTTTTCCCCGACGAGATGAAAATTGACTATGCACCTTACGGAACTAAAGCACCATAGCCTATGCCAAACATCTATATATCACACCGCCGCATACGCATTGAACTGATTTCGCTGGCAGTTTGTTTCCTGATTGCCACTGCGCTCAACGTCTATGCCATCATCCACTACAAGTCGCCCGTCAGCGAACTGTGGACTTCCATCCTCTATGTGCTCATGGCGACAGCGTTCCTCTATGCCGTCTGGACACTTCTTCGCCTGATTGCCTATGGCATCAAGAAACTCTTCAATCGTAAATCGTAAATCCGTAAATCGTAAATCTGTAAATCCGCAAATCGTAAATCCGTAAATCATAAATCCGTAAATCATAAATCCCATGACTTCCCGCAGAAACTTCCTCAAGACAATGGGCGCCGGCATGGCAGGAGTAGCCCTCAGCAGCCTTCCTTCGTTTGCGCAGGCCACTGCACCAGCACTAATGACCTCACACGAGACCGCCAACATGAAGCGCAACAAAGTGCGAGTGGCCTTCATCGGCATTGGAAACCGTGGCGAACAGGACATCGACGACTTCCTGCGCACCGAAATGGTCGAAGTAGCAGCCCTTTGCGACGTCGATCTCGATGGTAACCAGTGCCAAAAGATGCTGAACCGCTTTCCTAAAGCCAAGCGTTTCCGCGACTTCCGCGACCTATTCGAAAAGGTATCGAACGACTTCGATGCCGTCGTGGCGGCAGTTCCCGACCACATCCATTTCCCCATTGCCATGGCGGCATTGGCGCATGGCAAGCACATCTATCTGGAGAAGCCCATGGTGCGCACATTCCTTGAGGCCGAACTGCTCATGCAAATGGCTCGCCGTCATCCGGAACTGGCCACACAGGTGGGCAATCAGGGGCACTCCGAGGCCAACTACTTCCAGTTCAAGGCTTGGCAGGAAGCAGGCATCATCAAAGATGTCACCGCTGTGACCGCTCACATGAACAACAGCCGCCGCTGGCATAAGTTCGACCCCGCCATCAAGCATCTGCCCGAAGCCGAACCGCTGCCTCGCGGCATGGATTGGGACACATGGCTCGGAGCTGCCCAGTGGCATGACTATTCATCCAAATACCATCACGGCGAGTGGCGGTCGTGGTACGACTTCGGTATGGGAGCACTGGGTGACTGGGGTGCTCACATCCTGGACACCGTCCACGAGTTCCTGGACCTGGGACTTCCCTACGAGGTCACGCTGCTCAACCAGAAGGCTCACAACGACTTCTTCTTCCCCTACTCGTCAACCATCCTCTTCCGTTTCGGTGCACGTGGTGCCATGCCGCCAGTTGACATCACATGGTACGACGGACTTGACAACCTACCGCCACTTCCTGCCGGCTACGGGCAGTCGGAGTATAATGCCGACATCCCCTCGACAAACCAAGGCGATACACCAAGGGCAACGCTCAATCCTGGCAAGATTATCTATTCGCGCGACCTGATTTTCAAGGGTGGCAGCCATGGAAGCACGCTCAGCATCATTCCCAGCGAACGCGCCCGCGAAATGGAGAAACACCTGCCGGAAGTTCCGAAAAGCCCCAGCAACCACCAAGAAAACTTCCTCCTGGCGTGCATGGGCCAAGAGAAGACACGCTCGCCCTTCGAAATCAACGGTGTGCTCTCGCAGGTGTTCTGTCTCGGTGTCATCGCACAACGACTGAACACACAGCTCTTCTTCGATCCACGCACCAAGCAGTTCACCAACAACGCCTTTGCCAACGCCCTGCTGGCTGGCGGTCTGCCTCCAAGGCGCGGATGGGAGGAGTTCTATCGAATTGAAAAATGAGAATTGATAATTGACAATTAATAATTGATAATTAACATTGCGCTCGGCCAGAAGGGTTGCTTTCGAAGCCCAGCGGAAAAAACTTTGAACATTGAACATTGAACTATAACAACATGAAATACCATCGCCTATCATTCATCATCACCTGCTTATTGCTGGTCGTGACCTCGTCTTCCCTCTATGCACAAAAGTGGCAAAGTCTCTTCAATGGAAAGAACCTGAGTGGATGGACCCAACGCGGCGGAAAGGCTGTCTATAAGGTCGAAAACGGAACCATCGTCGGCTATACGAAGATGAACACCGACAATTCATTCCTCTGCACGAAAAAGGACTACGCCGACTTCATTCTTGAGTTTGAGTTCCGCATCGACGACGACTTGAACTCGGGCGTGCAACTGCGCAGCCACAGCCTGAAAAGCTACATGAACGGGAGGGTACACGGCTACCAGTTCGAGATTGACCCCAGCCCGAGGGCCTGGACAGGTGGCCTCTACGACGAGGCACGACGTGCCTGGCTCTATCCGCTGACGAAGAATCCAGCCGCACAACCAGCCTTTAAGAAGGGCGTTTGGAACCAAGCACGCGTGGAGGCCATTGGCAAAAGCATCCGGACATGGGTGAACGGCATTGCTTGTGCCGATCTCTTCGACGATGCCGACCTCAGCGGATTCATTGCTCTCCAGGTACACGGCATTGGAAAGGACCAATCGAAGGAAGGAAAGACCGTGGCTTGGCGCAACATTCGCATCTGTACAGAGGATGTCGCAAGCTATGCTTCGCCCGAAGTGCTTGCCACGCCTCAGGTCAATGCCATTGACAATGCGCTGTCGCCTCGCGAGAAAGCTGAAGGATGGCAGCTGCTGTGGGATGGAAAGACAAGCGAAGGATGGCGAGGTGCTCGTCTGAACATCTTCCCCGAGAAAGGCTGGACCATCAAGGATGGCGTCCTCACCGTTGAAAAGGGGAACGGCGGCGAAAGCACCAACGGCGGCGACATCGTCACCACCAAGAAATACCGCAACTTCATGCTCAGCGTTGACTTCCAGATTACGCAGGGAGCCAACAGCGGCATCAAATATTTCGTTGATCCCGGCATGAATAAGGGGGCTGGATCGGCCATCGGATGCGAATTCCAAATCCTCGATGACCTGCGCCACCCTGATGCAAAACTTGGCGTGAAGGGAAATCGCAAACTCGGTTCGCTTTACGACCTGATTCCGGCACCCGAGCAGAAGCCTTTCGACATCAACCGTTTCAACACGGCACTCGTCATTGTTCGCGGCAAGCATGTCGAGCACTGGCTCAACGGCGTGAAACTGCTCGAATACGACCGCGACAGCCAGCAGTGGAATGCGTTGGTGGCCTACAGCAAGTATCGCGACTGGCCGAACTTTGGCAATGCCGCCGAAGGTCATATCCTGCTGCAGGATCATGGCGATGAGGTGCGCTTCAAGAACATCAAGATCAAGGAACTGCCGTGACACGGCAGGTTCCTTTTTCATAACTCTCAACTCTAAACTATCAACTATCAACTCTTCCTTGCCTCACCTGTTCAACACAACGGCAACAGGCTGTCATCGCTATTACGCCTGGTTTGGAGCTCTGCACACACGTGTAGATCTCCTTTTCTGTGGACCTTACCCTGAAGAAAGGTTTCTGGAGGTGGAAGAGGCTGTCAGGCAACGTCTCGAAGAGATTGAGCAAATGGGCAATCGGTTCGATCCGCAAAGCGAACTATCCCTGGCCGTTCGTCAGGCTCATGAGAGGCCCGTCAGCTTGAGTCCTGAACTCTACTCGCTGCTCAGCCGCTGTCGTGAAGCACGACGGCAAACGGGTGGGTTGTTCGACATCACGGTGAACTCGCCTGCTTTCAAGCCTGGAATGGCAGAATCTGTCGAACTGACGCCCGAGGGTTGTCTCCGATTGCACACGGCAGATGTTGTCCTCGACCTCTCAGGCATTCTGAAAGGCTATGCCTTGGAGCAACTTCGCGTGCTGCTGACGACAATGGGGATTACCGATGCCGTAGTCAATCTTGGCAATAGTTCCATCATGGCATTGGGCAATGTGCCACTCGACATCCCATCGGGCCACTGCCTGACCACTTCGGGGAATGCGACCGCTGAACGGCGTCATATCCGCAATCCGCTGACGGGTGTTTTCGTTGAGGGGAAATCGTCAGCAAAGGTCGTCACCCAAGATGCGATTGACGGCGAGGTTCAGTCCATCGTGTCCTTCATCCTCCAGCACGAACCATCCAACACTCAAACTGAATGATGGCAAAGGTTGTTCACGCACTTTCACTCTCACAAAAACAAACAAAACGATATGCTTACTAACATGAGGACTTTGTTAACGATGTTTGCATTGGCGCTCGCCTGCCATGTCCATGCACAAGAAAACCATTTGACTTCCTACGTCAACCCACTGCTTGGCACAGCCACTTTGTGGGAACCCGAGGACTTAGGCTATGTACGCACGTGGAAACAGCGTACGTGGGGCGCCGAGGTGTTTCCAGGCAGTTGTCTGCCGAATGCCATGGTGCAGCCAACACCCGTGACAATGTATCACAGCGGGGCAGGCTATCAGTATGAGGACCCGACAATCCTCGGCTTCGGCCACACCGCCAAAGGCCATTGGGGCGGACTGCACGTGCCGATGCTGCCTGCCACAGGACACTTTTCGGCCACCGACTATGCCTCGCCCTACAGCCACGAACGCGAAAGCGCACATCCCGGCTACTATCAGGTTTGGCTGGAGCGCTACAACGTAAACGCCGAGCTGACCTCCACGCTGCGCTGTGCCTTCCATCGCTACACCTTCCGCACCGAGGACGAAAAACACCTGCTCTGCGACATGACGCACTCGAACAACGACGTGCGCGACTGGAGCATCCAACGCGATGGCGAGAATGCCTTCACGGGCTCGCAGAACGGCGAAGGGCGCATCTTCTTCTATGCCGTGTGCAACTATCCCATCGCAAGCATCGTGAACAGGCAAAACGCTGGAGACGTGATTACCGACATCACGTTCACAGATAGCCGCAAGGCTGAACCGCTGCTGCTGAAGGTTGGCTTTTCGTTTGTCAGCGTGGAGAATGCAAGGCTGAACCTCGAGGCCGAAATGCTCGGCAAGAGTTTCGACGAGATACGCACCGAAGCTGACGTCACGTGGGAGAAGGAACTGCAGAAAATACGCGTGGAAGGTGGCACTCAGCGCCAGCGAGGTCTGTTCTACTCCACACTCTATCGTTCACTGCTTTGGCCATCGCTGCGCAGCGACGTAAACGGCGAGTATCGCGATGTACGCGGACAGGTGGCCAGGTGCAAAGGCGGCTACTACACCGACCCGTCGTTCTGGGACGACTATCGCAACAAGGACATCCTGTTGGGACTGCTGCGACCAGACGTCATGTCGGACGTCATCAGCAGTTGCATCGACCGTGGCGAAAAGCGCGGCGGCTACTTCCCAACGTTCTTCCACGGCGATCATGGTTCGGCAGTCGTTGCAGGCAACTGGCTGCGTGGCGTGCAGGGTTTTGACCTGCAAAGGGCCTATTCGCTGCTCCATAACAATGCTTTCCGCCCTGGCCAGGGCGGCCGCCCCTATCTCGACGAATACCTGCGACAAGGCTGGATAGCTGAAAAGGACACCACAGATGTGCCGACGTGGGATGAATACAAGGCTGCCGTGACGAAAACCGTGGAATATGCCTACGACGACTACGCCACTGCACTCATTGCAGGCGAACTGGGCGACCGAAAGGCTGAACGCGAACTGCTGCGGCGTTCCATGAACTACAAGAAACTGTTCGATGCGCAGACAGGCTTCTGGCGTGGTCGAATTGCCGATGGTTCGTGGATCAAGGATTTCCGTCCCTACTATCCCTACTTTGCTTATCAGTATCGCGAGGCCAATGCGTGGAACTCGCTATTCTTCGCTCCCCACGATCCAAAGGGAGCCGTGGCGCTCTATCCCTCGAAACGCGCTGCCGAACTGAAACTCGACTCTCTTTTCTCTGAGCCGTGGCGAGGCTACGAAGCTCACAACATGACAGGATTCATCGGCAACTACTGCCACGGTAACCAGCCTGGCCACAGCCTACCCTACGTCTATTACTTTGTTGACCGACAGGACAAAGCTCAGGCCGTCGTCGATAGCATCATGGAGCGTTTCTACGACATGGGGCACGAACATCTGGCCTATGCAGGAATGGACGATGCTGGCGAGATGTCGTCGTGGTATGTCTTGAATGCCATCGGCCTCTACACCTACTCGCCTGCCGATCCGGAGTACATCGTCACGGTTCCACTTTTCCCAAGCGTGAACATCACATTTGCCAATGGCCATACGACTGAAATCCAACGATTAGGTAATGGACGCCGCATCAAGCGCATCACGGCCGACGGGCGCACAATAAAGGGCTGGTTCCTGAAAGACCCAGCCCTGAAAAAAGCGAAACGTGTTGTCGTTGAAACGTGGTAGAAGCGTGACGCACGCCTTAACCCATGACGACTTCCACCTGATGGTTACCCTCGCTGAAGGGAATCACATTGCCCTCGATGGCTTGTCCGTCGAGGGTGATTGTTTTCACGCCCTTCGCCACACCCTGCGGGTTCACCACATGAATGGTATAGTCAGCACCACGGAAGCGGCGGCAGACAGTGTACTCACGGGCCGTTGAAGGCAGACAGGGATCGATAAGCAAGCCGTCGTAATCGGGCTTGATGCCAAGAATGTACTGCGACACCGTGAGCCACATCCAGGCAGCAGTACCCGTGAGCCACGAGTTCTTGCCCTCGCCGGGGCGTGCAGCATCCTTGCCGGCCACCATCTGGCAGTTCACGTAGGGTTCCACCTTATGCAGTGTCTGACGGTCTTCCTCCACGTAGGAAGGCAGAATCTTGGCGTAGTGTGCCCAGGCGTCGTCGCCGCGTGCCGCGACGGTCTCGCCAATAATCACCCAAGGATTGTTATGGCAGAAGATGCCTGCGTTCTCTTTGTAACCGGCAGGATAACTGGAAATCTCGCCCATCTCAACATGATAGGTGGTGAAGGCTGGGTTATTGAGTACGATTCCATGTTCGCAGTCAAGGTATTTCTTCACCGAGTCGAGCGAACGGGCAACGAGTCCTTCCTCGAGTCCAATGCCAGCCATCGTGCACCAGCCCTGGCTCTCGATGAAAATCTTGCCTTCCTCGTTCTCAGCAGAACCAATCTTGTTGCCGAAGAAATCGTAGGCGCGCAGGAACCACTCGCCATCCCAACCATACAGCTTCACAGCTTCGGCCATGGCATCAGCCGCTTGCTGCATTCTTTCGGCCTCAGCGTCTTTTCCAATCCGTTTGCACAGCGCAGCATAATCCTTGGCGGTCACCACGAACAGACCGGCTATCATCAGCGACTCGGCCTTCGAACCTTCGCTCTTGTTCTCGGTGGTTTGGAACGACTCGTTGGGATCCCACGAGAAACAGTTCAGGTTGAGGCAATCGTTCCAGTCGGCACGCCCGATGAGTGGCAGGCCGTGAGGACCAAGGTTTTCGATGACATGATTGAGCGACACGCGCAGATGCTCGAAAAGCGTCACTTCAGTGCCAGGCTGGTTGTCGAAGGGAACCTGTTCATCGAGAATCGAGAAATCGCCCGTCTCCTTAATATAGGCTATCGTGCCGAAGATGAGCCAGCAAGGATCGTCGTTGAAGCCGCCGCCGATGTCGTTGTTGCCACGCTTCGTCAACGGTTGATACTGGTGATAGCAACCGCCGTCGGGGAACTGTGTCGAAGCGATGTCGATGATGCGCTGGCGGGCACGCTCCGGAATCTGATGCACGAAGCCTACGAGGTCCTGATTGGAGTCGCGGAAGCCCATGCCGCGTCCGATACCGCTCTCGAAGAACGATGCCGAACGGCTCATGCAGAACGTCACCATGCATTGGTACTGGTTCCAGATGTTCACCATTCTGTCGAGCTTCGCATTGCCCGATTCAACCTTATATATGTTGAGGAGGTCGTCCCAATAACGATTGAGTTCCGCAAACGCCTTGTCCACCTTCTCCGAAGTGTCGAAGCGCGCAATCGTCTCATGCGCCTTCCGCTTGTTGACGATGGTATGATCAAGAGCACCCAGCGAGGTTTGAACTGTTGAACGCGCTGCAGGCGCATTTGAACTTTGAACAGTGCCTTCGGCACGCTCATATTTCTCTTCCTGTTCATTCTCCACATAGCCCAGCACAAAAATGTAGTCCTTCGACTCACCAGGTTGCAGCTCAACCTCAATGTAGTGCGAGGCAATAGGGCTCCAGCCATGGGCAATGGAGTTCTTCGGCTGTCCAGCCACGACACATTCAGGTGCATCGAAGCCATTGTAGAGTCCGACGAACGACTCACGGTCAGTATCGAAGCCCTGAGCCGCCGTGTTCACCGAATAGTAGGCATAGTGGTTGCGACGCTCCTTGTATTCCGTCTTGTGATAAATCACCGTAGCGACTCCCTCCCTGCTGGGGAGGCCAGGGGTGGGGCTTTCCACTTCCACCTCACCCGTCGAGAAGTTGCGTTGGAAGTTCTCCATGTCGGTAGCCGCATTCCACAAGCACCACTCTTGGAACGAGAACAGCTTCAGCCGTTTCACGTCATTCGAAAGATTTTTCAGCGTCAGTTTCTGTACCTCAGCCCACGTCTTCAGCGGCACAAAGAACAACACCGAGCATTCAACGTCGTTCTTCCGTCCGGTGATGCGTGTGTAGTTCATGCCGTGGCGACACTCATAGAAGTCGAGCGGCGTCTTGCACGGCTTCCAACCGGGTGACCATACAGAAGACTCACCTTCCTCCTTAATATAGAAGTACCTACCCCCGTTATCCATCGGCACGCCATTATAGCGATAACGCGTCAGACGGCGGAACTTCGCATCCTTGTAGAACGAGTATCCACCAGCGGTATTCGAGATGAGCGAGAAGAAGTCCTCGTTGCCCAGATAATTGATCCACGGCCACGGCGTCTGTGGATCAGTAATGACGTATTCACGGTGTTGGTCGTCGAAATGACCATAGCGTTTTTGTTCCATATTTCTGTATTTATTGTTATTATGACTCTAATAGTGTTGCTGTCAGCGCTTGTCTTGCTCGGCCTTGTCGGGCAGGCGGCGGCCAAGGGTGTCGATGTAGAACCACTCATCGCTCATCCACGTCCAGTGTTCGTCCTGCTCGCTGCTCTTCCAACAGTGATAAGCGACTTGGGCACGACCGTTCTTGAAAGGCAATGCACATTGGAACTGCGGTTGAACAATGACGTTTCCTAACGTGTCGGCATATCCCACCAGTTTGTTTTTGCCAATGATCCTGAAACGACCATCGAAGACTACATCGGGCTGAAAGTTGTCAATTTGCATGACCTCGAAGAGTCGCTCGCCACGTGTGTTCAAAGCCACGATGCCGTGATGAGGTTCTGCTACAAGACCTATGGGTGCAATCGAGTCGCATCCGATGTATTCGTATCGTCCCCGAGGAATGATGGTGTCGCCCCTTTCATTTAAGAAGGCTACGGGCTGAAGAAACTCGGTTCCTTTCTCGGCAAATAGTTTCTCGCCCTTCCACCCGCGCAGATAGCCTGCCTCCCGATAGCCTGACGGTAGAGGATTGAAGATGGACTGATTGTCTGATTGTACCAATATGCGTTGCAGCAATCCGTTCTGGAAATAATAGGTGGTCCGTTCATAACAACATTCCACTTCAAGAACTCTGATGTCAATTCTATAGTTGGGTACATGCAACTTCTTCAATACAAATTCGCGCTTGAGTCCAGCATGTATGTTGTGTTCAAGCTTAATCCTTTCGTCGCTGATGTCGGCGTAGATGACTGGGTAGCGATCTTCGTCAAACGACTCTACGACTATTTGGTTACTCTCGTTTTTATAGATGTAATACTCCTGAGTGCCTTGGTAACTTGTAAAATGCTCTTCAGAAAGGAATGGAAATACTCGTCGAAAGTTTTCCAGCGTATTCGCGAAACTAAACGGATAAGGTGCCATGCAGGAAACCTGCATGGGCTTAATGGTAAGCGTATCGCCATGAAGACAACTGCTCAACAGTTCAGAATCCTGCCCATTTTTCCTATCTGCCAATGAGTAGGTACACCCCACCAGCAGTAACGCACATGATAATACTAACAGAAGTTTCTTCATCTTTATGAGAATAAGGCGTTTCCTGTCGCAAAATTACAAATAAGTGTGCGAAATGCAAAACAAAAACTCAAGTTTTTGATTTCATTTTCGAACGAAAGCAATTTCGACTAATGTAAAAGTTACAAAAACAATAAAGGAGGCAACTCCATATCTTCGTCCAGTAGCCTTGGCAATTTGTATCTTACAAATGCCTTCCGCTGCCCATCATAAGCAGGCGAGCGGAAGGCAATCAATCATTAAAATACTGTGGGTGGTTATAATGTTTTTACAAGCCTCCATCCAGAATCCAAATGTGTTGCTGATTGTCGTTTCGGAGAGCGACATGGCGTTTCTCTTGTTTCCCATTGGGAGAGGTTAGTGTATAGAAGACGTAAACACCCGCGTATGAGGACTCTTTTCGAGCTTGGTAGTCAGAGGCTTTGCAGTCCTTCAACTTCATAGAAAGGGCATTGAAAACGGAATTATAGTAGACAAGAGCTTCGCTAGCTTGTTTTTCATTGCCCTTGATGATGGCTTCCAAGATGCGCTTAGCTGCTTGTTCTGCAGACTCGTTTTGTAATTGTTCGAGGCGATCACTAGAGAGGGATTCCTGTTTGGCAACATCTGTCCATTCCGCATCAGGCAGGCTGACAATTCCTGCCTTATTAAGAATCACGTTGTAGCGGATGTTGTCAATGTGAAGCAGCATAGTTCTTTGTCCATCCTTAATGATCCACAGTTTCACGAAACGTAATAGACCGTCGTTCTTGGTAAATGTGTTCTCTATGATGACGCGACAGTCATCCATCTTTCCCGTTTCGAACAGTTGCTGTAGGTCACTGTATTTTTCTGTGCCCTCAATGGTTAGTACTACAGTAGTGTCGGTCTCTGCCAGATTCACTTTATTCTCCTTCGAAAGCACAATGGCTGATTTCTGCATGTTCAGTAAGCGTTCTGGGAACACCAGGTTAGCGAATCGCTCTAAAAAGTTTGCTCCACGATAACCTTTGAGATAGAGTGCATTGGGTATCCACATATATTGGTTGCTACCGTCCGAGACGATTGTTCGTCCATTTTCTTTCTCTACGCGATAGAACAGAGAGTCATTCTGTCTCAGTAGTTGGATATCTGTCTTTATGAAAGGCATTGCAGGATCGAAGTAAGCGAAGTTGCCTTGGGGTGAAGTACGGGCATATACTTCCAGTTGGAAACTACCCACATTCTGCACGCTCATAATACTTTGTTGCAGGAAGGTGATTCGTGTACGCTCGGCTACTGCGGGAGTGGAGAACAGATGGCTCCATCCAATAACGAAACCGAACACGAAGATGGCAGCTGCAGCTGCATAGTGCCAGAGTTTATGCGAACTCTTAGCCTTTGTCATAATGGCCGGCTCTTGGGGTTGAAGGAGGTTGAACGTCTCGCGCAATTCTTCGTAATAAGCCTTGCACTCAGGACAATTATCCATATGTTCGCTCAGCTGAACCTGTGTCTGCATATCTATGTTTTTGTCGAAAAGGTCTGCCACCTTTTCCTTAAATTCATTGCAATTCATAATATACTTACTTTAATAATTGTTCTTAATGTTTTTGTTTCATACCTGTTCTAAGCTTATCCAACCCATAAAGGAAGCGGGATTTTACCGTCGGGAGAGGTTGAGAAAGAATCTCGGCGATTTCGGCAAAGCTATTGTCGCCGTAGATGCGGAGACGGATAACCTCGGCCTGTCCGTCAGGAATCTCGGCCAGCAAGCGGATGATACGTTGGTAATCGGTCTCGTTCCTCGCCTCAGTACTATTTTCGGCTACGTCCATCTTCAAGTCCAAGGGAATGGTTTTGAGACGATTGGAATTTGACTGCCATTTTGCACAGGCGTTTGCAAGCGTTCGAAAGAGGTAGCTCCGCAAATTGTTTATTTGAAGATTGTCTGTTTCAGAAATTCGTGTATGCAATTTTAAGAATACCTCTTGCAACACATCCTTAGCATCGTCTTCATTGCCGAGTCTGTAACAGGCATACCTCAACAGATACGGTCTTTCTGCCTTGAACACTTCTGCGAGTTCTTTTTGGATTATTACATTTTCATTTTTCATTGTTCCGTTGTTTAATGTTCAGATGCATCTACCATAAAGACCTCAATTAGACGAAAAAGATTTAATTGTTGGCTATTATTTTAGCAAATTTACTAAATAGGGTACAAAAAGATTAAAATGCAATTCAAAGGAACGGGCTTTAAGCCGAGTAGAAAAGAAGGGACTATTAAAATAAGGTAGGGACGTGTCGCACCGTGTTACCAGATTAGCGAATGACTAACCAAGTAACGCGTTATGCCACGTCCCTGCCATGTGAGTGAGTGCTATAGCCGTCCTTTTACCCCAGCAGCTGCTGGGCGTGCTCCTTCACCTTGATCTGCTTGGCACTATAGACTTCAGCAATGATGCCCTGCTCGTCGATGACGAACGTAGTGCGGACGGTGCCCATATAGGTGCGGCCGGCCATCTTCTTCTCCTGCCACACGCCAAAGGCCTCTACGAGTTGATGGTCGGTGTCGGCAATCAGTGGGAAGGGCAGCTGAAACTTCTCTTTGAACTTCAGGTGCGACTTCTCGTCCTGAACGCTCACGCCAACCACTGCAAAACCACGCTTCAACAGTTGTTCGTAGTTGTCGCGCAGGTTACAGGCTTCGTTGGTACAACCAGGCGTATTGTCCTTCGGGTAAAAATAAAGCACAAGCTTTCGACCGGCAAAATCGCTCACGTGCAACTCGTTACCATTCTCGTCTTTGCCCAACAGTTCGGGGGCTTTGTCTCCAATTTTCAACATAGTCGTTTCGTATTGATTGTTTGCTGAATGATTCCATTGCAAAGTTACACTTTTTTTGCAAGAGTAACAAAAAAGCCCTGAGTTATTTTGTAGTTAGCTGAATTTCTGCTATCTTTGCAGACAGAAGAAACGATAAAAAAACTTAAACAAATCATTGAATGGAAGAGAAAGAAAGACTGGCAGCGGGACTGCCGGAGAATGCTTTTAGAGAGTTGAAGGACGGCGAACAGTACGAACCGCTGATGTCGCCGGATAGTAATTATCCCGAAGTAAACGCCTGGTCGGTAACATGGGGCGTGGTAATGGCCATGCTCTTCTCGGCTGCTGCCGCCTATCTCGGACTGAAGGTAGGTCAGGTGTTCGAGGCTGCCATCCCTATTGCCATCATTGCCGTTGGCGTGTCGACTGCTGCCAAGCGTTCGAAGGCTTTGGGCGAGAACGTCATCATCCAGTCGATTGGTGCCTGCTCGGGTGCCGTGGTGGCTGGTGCCATCTTCACGTTGCCCGCCATCTACATTCTGCAGGCAAAGTATCCTGAGATGTCGGCTTCGTTCATGAAAATCTTCATCTCGTCGCTCCTTGGCGGTATCATCGGCATTTTGTTCCTGATACCGTTCCGTAAATACTTTGTATCGGAAATGCATGGAAAGTATCCGTTCCCCGAGGCTACAGCAACGACACAGGTGCTCGTAAGCGGTGCAAAGGGTGGCGATCAGGCCAAGCCGCTGCTGCTGGCAGGTATCGTTGGCGGTCTTTACGATTTCATCGTGGCCACCTTCGGTTGGTGGAACGAGAACGTGACGACGCGCATGGTGGGCTGGGGTGAATACATCGCAGACCACGCCAAGCTGGTGCTGAAGGTGAACACAGGTGCCGCCGTGCTGGGTCTTGGCTACATCATTGGTTTCAAGTATGCACTGATCATCTGTCTGGGTTCCCTTTCAGTCTGGTGGCTCATTGTCCCAGGACTTGCCTTGCTGTTCCCTGACACCGTGATGAACCAGTGGGATCCTTCCATTACGACTGCTTTGGGCGACATGTCGCCCGAACAGATATTTACTTCCTATGGCAAGTCGATTGGTATTGGCGGCATTGCCATGGCAGGTATCATCGGTATCATCAAGTCATGGGGCATCATCAAGAGCGCTGTCGGACTGGCTGCACAGGAAATGAAGGGCGGTAGCGGTGCTGCAACGGTGTCGAAGCGCACGGAGAAGGACCTCTCGTTCAAGTTTATTGCCATTGCTTCGATTGCAACCATACTGATCACATTCCTGTTCTTCTGGTTTGGCGTGATGGACGGCAACATGTTCTTCGCCCTTGTGGCTATCGTACTGGTGACAGTCATCGCATTTCTCTTTACGACCGTTGCCGCCAATGCCATCGCCATCGTCGGTTCGAACCCCGTGAGTGGTATGACGCTCATGACACTCATCCTGGCTTCGGTGGTCATGGTGGGCATCGGACTGAAAGGAACGAGTGGCATGGTGGCTGCTTTGATCATGGGTGGCGTCGTCTGCACGGCATTGGCTGTGGCTGGAGCATTCATCACCGACCTGAAAGTGGGTTATTGGCTGGGCACTACACCGCGCAAGCAGGAACAGTGGAAGTTCCTCGGCACGCTGGTTTCGGCGGCTACCGTTGGTGGCGTGATGATGCTGCTCAACGAGACCTACGGCTTCACGACAGGTCAGCTTGCAGCACCGCAGGCCAATGCCATGGCTGCCGTGATTGATCCGCTCATGAACGGTGTCGGCGCTCCGTGGCTGCTCTATGCCATCGGTGCAGTCATCGCCATTGTGTTAACGCTTTGCAAGGTACCAGCCTTGCCGTTTGCACTGGGTATGTTCATCCCCATCCAGCTGAACCTGCCGCTGCTCGTGGGCGGTGCCGTCAGTTGGTATGTCACCACGCGTTCGAAGGATGAGAAGGTGAACAAAGAACGTGGCGAGAAGGGCACGCTCATCGCCTCTGGCTTCATTGCCGGCGGTGCCTTGATGGGTGTCGTTTCTGCCCTGTTGCGCTTCGGCGGCTTCAACCCCATCAACGAGTCGTGGCTGGCCAATCCCATGTCGGAGTTCTGTGCGCTCGTTGCCTACGTGCTGTTGATCGCCTACTTTATCAGAAGCACAAAAACGAAGTAACACATTGACAAGGAAACAAGGTAACTAAAAAGGATTTATGAAGAATATAAACATATTGAATACATCTGCACAGGTAGCAAGGCTCATTACTTTGTTGTTTTGTTACTTTGTTGCATTGTCAACTACTGCTCAGACCACTGAGCTGACCACGCAAGAGGCCAAGACGCTCTATAAAAACATCACGATGAAGCACGTAAGCGTGCACGATCCGTCAATCGTCTACGACGAATCTGCCGACTACTACTACATCATTGGCTCGCATCGCGGACTGGCTCGCACACGCGACTTGCAGAATTGGACCTCGCTGACTGAGAAGTTCGGGGTTGTCAGGGCAGATGGCTCTGTGGAAACCATCACCTACAGTGAAAGCAACAAAAAGAACATTGAGCGAGTTTTCCGCACCAATCAGACCAAACAGGTGACAAAAGGTGGCGAAACCATTGCTTTCGGCAACTACGATGCCGTGGCATGGGCATGCGCATTGCCTGATGCCGACGGCAACGAATGGGGACTTGATGGAGTGATGTGGGCTCCTGACATCATCTGGAACCCCCACATGCAGAAGTGGTGTCAGTATATGGGCATCAACGGCTTCAACGGCAACTCGGTTATCGTGCTCATGACGGCCAGTCAGATTGAGGGACCGTGGATTTATGAAGGACCCGTAGCCTATAGCGGTTTCCGAACAAAGACTGATGCCCGTGTGTCGTGGAAGCTGACTGATTTGGAACTCGTCATCGGCGAGCAATCAACCCTGCCAGAACGATACAATAAACCAACCAACAACAATGGTGTGAATTGGGGCGATTGGTGGCCCAACAACATTGATCCTAGCGTATTCTTCGACGAACAAGGCGAACTCTGGATGATCTACGGTTCTTGGTCGGGCGGCATCTGGATGCTGAAGTTGAACAAGGAAAACGGACTGCGCGATTATGATGTGACCTACCCCACCGACTATTCGGCCACGACAAAAGCCATGACGAGCGATGCCTACTTTGGCAAGCGCGTGGCAGGAGGTTGCTATGTCTCGGGCGAAGGCCCCTATATAGAACACATCGGACAGTACTACTACCTCTTTGTTTCTTACGGTGGGTTCGCCCCCGACGGTGGCTATCAGATGCGCGTGTTCCGTTCAGAAAATCCAGACGGACCCTACATGGACTGCCGAAACCAGCCAGCGACTTTTACCTCGTGGCAAGTGAATTTCGGACCGAACACATCGAACCGAGGTCAGTTGCTCATGAGTAGCTACAACCAATGGGGCTTCCAGACCGTAGGCGAGTGTGCACAAGGCCATAACTCGGTAATTGCAGCCAAGGATGGTCGGACCTATCTGGTCTACCACACAAAGTTCAACGATGGAACCTATGGGCATCTCGTGCGCGTACATCAGTTGTTTTTGAACGAGAATGGATGGCTCGTGGCTGCCCCCTTCGAATACAACGGAGAAGAGCAAACTGACGAGCAGAATGCCACGACACAGCTCTTTGAGCGCAGTCAGATGCCTGGCAAGTGGCAGCTGTTGGTGCACAAATACGGGCTGAACCACGAGAAAATGGAAGAAGTGTTGCCTGTTGAGATTGAACTCCTTGATGACGGAACCATCACAGGTGAGGCCAAGGGAAAGTGGGAACTCGTCAATGGGACCACCTATATCCATATAACCATTAACAGCGTTCCCTACTATGGTGTGCTGACAGAACAGCAGATGGAGCCAACCAGTATCAAGGCTCTCTGCTTCACAGCACTTAGTAGCACGGGCGTACCTGTGTGGGGCTACAAGATTCGCGAAAAATACCAACTGGCACGGCAGGTGAACACGCAGACCATGCCAGTAAGCAGCGGACGGCGCATCTCGGGCAATGTCGACTTGTACGGTATTGACTTGCTGACCAACGTCAATCTCGAGTGGACCTCCAACCAACCCGAAGTCATCACCCCTGAAGGCCGCTACAATCCTGCCGGGCTCGAGGAACATCTGCCCGTGGAGCTTACCGTGAAGGAGACCTGTGGCGACTACTACTGGACACAGACCTACAAGGTCACGGCACAGAAGGACAGCATTCCCGACGTTGACTACAAGGGAGGAATGATGGCTTACTACAACTTCGACGAGAAACCTGTCGTCAACATCCTGAACACAGAGCAGACAGCATCGCTACGACGACTGACACCCGCTGCCATGCCCACGCTCGAGGAGGACACACAGCGTAATGGCTCGTTCCTGCATCAGTACACCGCCGATGACGGCAAGTGCAGCTATGCCATGATGGTGAATCCGCTCAATGGTCTGTCGCTGGAAGAAGGTCTCACGCTGGCTTTCTGGATGAAACGAAACAACGACGGGCTTGTAGAAACTGTATGGAACTTCTATGATGCATCGGCCAAAAAGCGGCTCTTTATGACGCCCAATGCTTACTTCGGCTATGTAGATGGCACATCGACAGCCATTGACATCAATAGTCCTGCAACCGCTACCAACTATCTACCCGTCGGCAAATGGGCACATGTTGCCGTGAGCATCTCCCGCACTGGAGGCGTGACCATCTATGTCGACGGAGCTTTGAAGACCAGTACTGCCTATCGCTATTCAGGTACGCAGGACGGAGAGACCATCAGCAAGAAGTCACAAATCGACTTCAATCGCTACGTAGACTTCGTCGGTAGCTGTGCGAACTTCTATCTTGGCTATGGAACGAGCTATTCTTCGGCCGACATGATGATTGACGATCTGATGATTTACAATCGTGTGCTGACTGGAAAGGAAATACGTGGTCTCTACATGCTTGCCAACCGCATCTACGACTTCGCCGACGACCTGACCACTGGCATTGAGCAAATTGAGAATGAACCGGCTGCCGACTCCTCCCTGCAAGGAAGAGCGCACGTGTACGACCTTTATGGCAGAATCGTAACCCGTACGAACTCCTCGGAATCGTTCCCAACACTGCCCAAGGGCATCTACATCATCAACGGCCGCAAGTTTGTGGTGAAGTAAAGAGTAGCTTTCAGCCCCAAAAACGATAGCTTCCGTCCTGCTAAACCAATGAGTTTGCAAGGCGGAAGCTATCGTTTTTCTTATTCGTTTGGTCGCTTTTATTATTCTGCTACGGCCTCTTCGTAGCGAGCCATGACCCATGCATTCTGTTCGGGTATGGTCATGTTCGAATTATCGAGCAACAAGGCATCGTCGGCTTGGCGCAATGGCGACACTTCGCGATGAGTATCGATGTAGTCGCGCTCCAAAACGTTCTTCAAGATGTCCTCATAAGGCTCGGGCATACCCTTGCTGACGAGCTCATCGTAACGACGCTGGGCACGTACTTCAGCCGTTGCCGTGACGAAGATTTTCAGTTCGGCATTCGGGAACACCGTCGTACCGATGTCGCGGCCATCCATCACGATGCCTCCTTCCTGCCCCATGGCCTGCTGCTGAGCCACCATTGCCGTGCGGACAAAAGGCACAGCAGCGATAGGACTGACGTGATTGCTGACTTCAAGCGACCGGATTTCCTTCTCGACGAGTTCGCCGTTCAGGTAGGTATCGGGCTTTTGCGTCTCAGGGTTGAACTGGAACGTGATGCTGATTTCGTCCATTCGTGCCTCGAGTTCATCGGTTTTCACTGTTCCATCGGCCTCGAAGAGATTGTTGCGCAGTGCAAACAGTGTCACGGCACGATACATCGCACCCGTGTCAACATAGACGTAGCCAATCTTCTTGGCCAAATCCTTCGCCATCGTGCTCTTTCCACACGATGAATAGCCATCAAAGGCAATCGTTATCTTCTTCATATTCGTATCTGTTTTTTTAATTTAACTCAACTTCATCACCTAACAACCATCAGCCATCACCAAACACCCTACAATGTATAAGACGAATTGATGAGCAGTGACGAACTGGAGACGTGGTATTTGCCATAGGCAAGATTGATCTTGAAACGCTGCAGCGACAGACCGGCACCAAAAGTAAGGCCGGCGCCATGGCTACTTTCCTCTTGGTCTTCGGTCGAAGCAATCGACATGTCGTTGCCTCGACGGAAATTATAGCCCATGCCCACCCATATCTGTTGCGAAATCAAGACATCGGCACCAATGCACAGATGCTTGATGAACTTATAGTTCCAATGGTTCAGGTCAGCCAACGTAACTGAGAAACGGAAGGGCGTATGCGTGAGCCGCTTCGACACACCAGCCTGCAGTTCGAAGGGCATACGCTCGAAATTGTCGTCATAAGCCTTCACCTGTCCGCCCAGATTCTTGGCCACCAACGATACCGACCATTCATGAATAGGGTCGTAGTAGTTGGCTCCAAGATCGAAAGCCACACCCATCGACGAGAAGTCAGCTATATGCGAATAGACGAACTTGGCCGTAATACCACCCGTAATGCGCTCGGATAGCAGGTAGCTGAAGTAGCCCGAGAGGGCAATATCCTTGGCCGAGAACTCGCCTATCTGCACATTGTTCACATCAACCTCGCGCATCTTGCCATAGTCCAAGAACTGTCCACTGACAGCCCAGGCAGCCTTCTCGCCAACAACGCGGTTGAAGGCGGCACTCGCAGTGTTCACTCCCGACATGTAGTTCATATAGTTCAGGCCGATGGTCTTGTCCGAAGTGTTGACGAGCAATGCCGGATTGCTGAAGATGAGCGATTGGTCGTCGTCGGTAATGGTGATATTCTCGCCGCCTAAAGCTGCCTCATGGGCACTCACGGGCAGCCGCAGGAAGTTGTAAGCCGTGCGGCTTTCCTGTGCCATACCGGCAAGTGCGACGAGCGTCACTATGAGAGTCAGAAACGTTCTTTTCATCTATGTTTTCGTCGTTAAATTCTTTTGTGTATCACAATTTACGGGCAAAGATACGAAAAAGTTGAGAGTTTAGGGTTGAAAGTTGAAAGTTTTTCTTAACTTTGCGAAAAATTTTATGTGCCACAGCGGCTGACATCCGTTGGGCAACCTATGTCTATGGTACAGAAAAAGACGGCTGAAGCCAGCTTGGAAGGTAAGCGGGCCATGGGATTCGTGCTGGGTCTCGTGGTGGCTTTGTCCGTTTTATTCGTGGCATTGGAGTGGAATACCGACGCCCGGGAATACGATATTGACGAGCGTCTGCTCGACGACGTGGCCGAAGAGTTGTTTGTCAGCATGGCCGACGATGAAGAACAATTGGTTGCCGTGGTGGAGGAGAAACCTCAACAGCAAGTGGCTGAGCAGGTGAAGGTGGTCGACGTGGTGCCTGAATCATCGCCAGACATCGACCAACAAGTACAGCCCATGACCGTAGGTGAGATGGAGGAACTGAACCGAGACCTGCCAAAGGACGAGCCACTGCCACCCGTAGCCACCTCGATGGACGACGAACCCGTGAATTTCCGCATCGTTGAACAACTGCCGGAGTTCCCCGGAGGAATGTCGGCATTTGTATCTTGGCTGACTAAAAACCTGAAATACCCACCCGAGGCACAACGATCGAAGACAAGAGGGCGCGTGGTTGTGGCTTTCATCGTCAATCGCGATGGCACCATCTCAGGCGAACGCGTGCTACATGCTGTCGACCCGCTGCTCGACGCTGAGGCCATTCGTGTCATCCGTAGCATGCCTCGCTGGAAGCCGGGCATACAGAACAACAACCCCTGCCGCACCATGATTGCCGTGCCTGTGGTGTTCGACATGTAAAAACGAATTGATAACTGAAAACTGATATCAGAATGAAATCATCAAACGACATCCTGCAGTTGGTCAACGACTATCTCGACCACCTGCCTTACGACCGCAAACCATTGTCGCTCTATGAGCCTGTTCGCTACGTGCTTTCACTGGGAGGCAAACGCATACGTCCCGTGCTCATGCTGCTCAGCTACAACATGTTCAAGGATGACCCTGAGAGTATCCTCTCGTCGGCATGTGCACTGGAAACCTACCATAACTACACGCTGTTGCACGACGATCTCATGGACAACGCCGACCTGCGCCGAGGTCACGAGACGGTACACCGCCGCTGGGATGCCAACACGGCTATCCTCTCTGGCGACTCTATGCTTGTACTGGCCTATGAACGCATGCAGCAATGCCGCCCCGACAAGCTGGCTGAGGTGCTGGCACTCTTCACCGAGACGGCACTTGAGATTGGCGAAGGCCAACAGTACGACATGGACTTCGAGCATCGTACCGACGTCAGCGAGGCTGAATACATTGAGATGATACGCCTGAAGACAAGTGTTCTGCTGGCTTGCGCCACGAAGATGGGCGCCATTCTGGCAGATGCTCCCGAACAAGATGCCGAGGCACTCTATAAGTTTGGCGAACAGATGGGACTAGCCTTCCAACTGCAGGACGATTTCCTCGATGTCTATGGCGACACGCGTGTGTTTGGCAAGGCTATTGGTGGCGACATCACTTCGAATAAAAAAACATTCATGCTCATCAATGCCTTGAACCTGGCCAATGAACAACAGCGCAAGGAGCTCCTGCACTGGGTAACAGCTGAGAATTTTGATCGCGATGAGAAGGTGAAGGCCGTCACACGTCTATATAATGAAATAGGTATCGACCGCCTTGCACAGGAGCGAATCGCTTACTACTTCGGTGAGAGTCGTAAGTATCTGGAAGCTGTCAACTTGCCCGACGAGCGCAAGGAATATCTTCGCAGCTACACCGAGGAGATGATGCACAGACAATACTGATATGATCGATACACATGCCCATTTGGACGGCGAGGAGTTTCGCGACGACCTTCCTGACGTCATTGCTCGAGCACGTGAGGCTGGTGTCACAAAGATTTTTGTGCCAGCCATCGACCTCCCATCGTCTCTAGCCACCCCAAAGCTATGCCAGCAACACCCAGGATATCTGTTTCCCATGGTCGGCCTGCATCCTGAGGAGGTCAAAGCCGACTGGCGCGACGTGCTGGAGAAGATAAAACCTACCCTATCCTTCCCCAAAGGAGGGGATGGGCTTCCTCTTGCCATTGGCGAAGTAGGCCTTGACTTCTATTGGAGTCGTGAGTTTGAAGCCGAACAGTTGTTGGCTTTCGAAGAACAAGTGAAATGGTCGGTTGAGACTCGCCTACCCTTGATGATTCATTGCCGCAAGGCACAAAACGAAATGGTCAAGATTTTGCGTCGTTATGAGAAAGATCTGCCCGGCGGCGTATTCCATTGCTTCACCGGAAACCAGATTGAGGCACGCGAACTGTTGTCGTTCGACCGCTTCGTGCTAGGTATCGGTGGTGTACTGACCTTTAAGAAGAGCCATCTGCCTGAAGACTTACCCGCAGCTGTGCCCTTGGAACGAATTGTCCTCGAGACCGACAGTCCTTATATGGCTCCCGTTCCGAACCGTGGCAAGCGAAATGAGCCGGCATTTGTGGCACTGGTCATGCAACGCTTGGCCGAGGCTTATGGCGTAACACCCGAAGAGGTGGAACGTAAGACCGATGAAAACGTCAAGAGGGTGTTCGGCGTTTGACGAATCAAGAAGAACTTGCGTCTGATGGAGGTGAGTTCTTTTCTTTTTCTTCTATGTTTGGCTGTTCCTTGTATTCCTGCCAAGCTATGCAAACATCGTCTATAGTCAGTCCAAGCAGGTCAAGGCGGTGCAGGAACTCAGGCATTTCGCGTTGCAGGAATTCCTTCTTTCGTGCATTCAATATCTTACGCTTCGCACCTTTAGCCACCAGCATGCCGATGCCTCGCTGCTGCAGCAGGATGCCATCGCGCTGCAACACCTCGAAGGCACGCAGGGCAGTGTTGGTGTTCACCTCGTATTCAGCAGCCAGTTCGCGTACGCTTGGAACACGGTCGCCTTCGCGATATCCACCAGCAAGGATGTCATCGCAAAGGCGTTCGGCTATCTTCACAAACAGGGCTTTATCGCTATAGTAAATCATAGGCGTATCGGTTTGTTCATGATGATTTGCGCACGGCGAAAGCAGCGATAGCTGAGCCAATAGTTGAAGGCCGACGGCAACAGGATGAAAGCCACAAACAGCGACTTGAACAGGCCATTGTGCTCACTGGCCCAAGTCCTGTCGATGCCCACTTCAAAGATGAGGTAGGCTACAAATCCGCATACGAACAGCATGAGGATGGCCCACAACCAGCCGTTCCGGCGGAAGAGCACGCCGCAAAGCGTGAACAGCGACCAAGGCCAGAGGGCCATAAGTGATGTCCAGAACACGTACTGGAGGAATCCGAGGATGAACGATGGACCATAGAAGACGTAGAATACGCTCCACGAGCCCGGCAGGATGAAACGGAGGAATATCTGCGAAAGCGATAGCTTGCCATTCATGACCAGCGTGTCGAAGAATATGGGAATGGCAGTGATGAAGTTGGCTGTCACTCGAGCGGCGAAGGCCAACAGCCAAACGCCTAAGGTGACATAGACGACGCGCGAGATGAACTTCTCCAGATTGTTGGCTGGCAACGTGAGGAAGGTTGTGGCCCGTTGCTTGGTTCCCAACGACGAGAACATATGAGCCATACAGATGAGAATGAAACCCCAGAAGATCCATTCATCGTTGGCAATCATATAGATGCCACTCATCTGACTTGGTGAGAAGAATCGGCAGATGATCCAGATAATAAGTGATTTGAATACATATATGCCTATGAGGCTGAGATAAAGCCGCAGATAGAGATGTTTTTCCATGCGCCAAAAATAACGCATAAGTTGCAGCATATGGTGGATTGAGGTTTTTTCTTTCATAATTGTTGTCTTATTTGTTGGCGTTAGTCGTTCAATTTGTCGTCATTCATTTTTATTTTTCCATTCTGTACCGCGTTGTAAAGCAACTCGATATTCAGCGGAGTCTCCTCATCATCGGAGTGGCGAGGGGCGATACAGGCATAGCCCTGTGCCGTTCGCTCAACGTAAAGGGCATCTTGAAGAGGAGCATGGGTAAGGGTAAAGGAGAACAACTGTGTAACACGCGACACTGTCGCATCACACATGACAAGGGAGGAAGCGCTAAGGGTGTTTCCCGGGCAGCTTTCACTCTCAGCTTCTCGGCTTCCCAAGATGAGGACGTGGTCAAGCATTTGTTCAACATCGTGCACCTGATGCGTTGCAATGACAATAGTACGTTCGTCAGTCATATTCATGGCGATAACCTTTCGGAACTGTTTCTTCGACGCAACGTCAAGTCCGTTTGTGGGTTCGTCCATAAGCAGATAGCTTGTACCACAGGCTAAGGCGAACGCCATGATCACTTTTTTCTTCTGTCCCATCGAGAGTTGGTTGGTGTGGAGTGATTCTGACAACTCGAACTCATGCAAGCATTGACTAAGCACCTCTCGCGAGAAGCGTGGATAGAACGGTCTATAGGTGTCAACATACTCCATCAGTGTCATCGAAGGCAGTTCGAACTCCTCGGGCACAATGTAGAGGTTTTGCAAAAGACGGCGCTCACGACGGCTGACGTCGTGCCCGTCGACCTCTATTCTACCCTTTTGAACATGCAGCAGCCCCATCAATATATATAACAAGGTAGACTTACCTGAGCCATTCGGTCCCATCAATCCATAGATGCGACCTGGTTGAAGGTCCAGGTCAAATTGCGAGAATACTGGCTCTTTGCTGCTCGCATACTGAAACGTAATGTTTTCTAGCTGAATCATAACTTTATTTGTTAATTACTCTATATTTATATGTATTACTTATTTCATTTAGTTACAATGTTTTAAGTGTCTTAGTAACTTAAGACACCGCAAAAGTAATCGTTTCTCTCCGTTCAACCAAGAAACAGCTTTGCTTTTTATAATATTTTAACAAAAAGAGTGACAAATCGTCGGTGTTTTTATGACAAATTGACAAAACCAAATGATTGGCGCGCTGTTTGAAGGGATGTAAGTAGAATAAATAAACAAAAAAAGAAAGGAGAATAGAATTATGACATTCGACAAATTTACGATTAAGGCGCAAGAAGCCGTGCAGGCAGCTGCCGGTCGTGCGCAATCGGCAGGTCAACAGGCCATTGAGCCAGTTCACCTGCTATACGGAATCACGCAGAAAGCCAAGGATGTCACTGACTATCTGTTTGGCAAACTCGGCGTGAACAGTCAACAAATGGAGCGCCTCGTAGAGAGCGAGATCACACATCTGCCTCGCGTTCAAGGCGGTGAGCCCTACTTTTCAAATGCAGCAGGACAGGTGTTGCAACGTGCTCAGGACACAGCCCAGAAGATGGGCGACGAATTTGTCAGCGTGGAGCCGATGCTGTTGGCCTTACTTTCCGTGAACAGCACTGCAAGCCGTATCATGAAGGATGCCGGCATCACGGAGAAGGCTCTTCAACAGGCCATCGCTGAACTGCGCCAGGGACAGAAGGTACAGTCAATGAGCGGAGACGAGAACTTCCAAGCGCTATCCAAGTATGCCAAGAACCTCGTCGACGATGCCCGCAAAGGCAAACTCGACCCAGTGATTGGCCGCGACGACGAGATTCGACGTGTGCTGCAAATCCTGTCGCGCCGAACAAAGAACAACCCTATCCTGATCGGTGAGCCTGGAACAGGTAAGACAGCCATCGTGGAAGGTCTGGCCCAACGTATCGTCCGCGGCGACGTGCCTGAGAACCTGAAGAACAAGCAGCTTTATTCGCTCGACATGGGTGCGCTGCTTGCCGGTGCAAAGTACAAGGGTGAGTTTGAAGAGCGATTGAAAGGCGTGGTAAAGGAAGTGACACAGGCCGAAGGCGAAATCATTCTGTTCATCGACGAGATCCATACGCTGGTGGGTGCCGGCGGTGGCGAAGGTGCAATGGATGCTGCCAACATCCTGAAACCAGCCCTTGCACGTGGCGAACTGCGTGCCATCGGTGCTACAACACTGAATGAATACCAGAAGTACTTTGAAAAGGACAAGGCTTTGGAGCGTCGTTTCCAGACCGTAATGGTCGACGAACCCGACGAACTCTCGGCCATCTCCATCCTGCGAGGACTGAAGGAACGCTACGAAAACCACCACAAAGTGCGTATTCAGGACGATGCCTGCATCGCCGCCGTGAAACTCTCAGAGCGATACATCAGCGAGCGATTCCTGCCCGATAAAGCTATTGACCTGATGGACGAGGCTGCTGCTAAGCTGCGCATGGAGCGTGACTCAGTTCCCGAGGAACTCGACGACATCACTCGTCAGTTGAAGCAACTGGAAATTGAGCGCGAAGCCATCCGCCGTGAGAACGACGAGGAGAAAATTCAGCAACTCGATAAGGAAATAGCTGAACTGCGCGACAAGGAAACCACCTTCCGCGCCAAGTGGGAAGGCGAGCGCACGTTGGTAAACAAGATTCAGCAAGACAAGCAACTAATGGAACAACTGCGCTTCGAGGCAGAACAGGCTGAACGCGAAGGAAACTACCAGCGCGTGGCAGAAATTCGCTATGGCCAACTGCAATCGCTCGAAGCCGACATTGCCCAAATACAGAAGCAACTCAACGAACAGGAATCGGCAAGCCGACTCGTTCGCGAGGAGGTTACAGCTGACGACATTGCCGAAGTGGTGAGCCGTTGGACTGGCATCCCCGTTAATCGTATGATGCAGAGCGAAAAAGACAAGCTTTTGCACTTGGAAGAAGAGTTGCACAAACGTGTTATCGGCCAGGACGAGGCCATTCGTGCCGTCTCTGATGCCGTGCGCCGTTCGCGTGCCGGACTGCAAGACCCGAAACGACCCATTGCCTCGTTCATCTTCCTTGGCACAACAGGTGTCGGTAAGACCGAATTGGCCAAGGCATTGGCCGAATATCTCTTCAACGACGAGACGATGATGACACGAATCGACATGTCGGAATATCAGGAGAAGCACACCGTTTCGCGACTCATTGGTGCGCCTCCGGGTTACGTAGGCTACGATGAGGGTGGACAACTGACCGAGGCCGTGCGCCGTAAGCCCTACTCGGTGTTGCTGTTCGACGAGATCGAGAAGGCTCATCCCGATGTTTTCAACATTCTGCTGCAGGTATTGGACGACGGCCGACTGACTGACAATAAGGGACGTACGGCTAACTTCAAGAATACGCTCATCATCATGACCTCGAATGCTACTCGCGATCAGCTGCGCATGTTGATGCGGCCAGAATTCCTGAACCGTATAGACGAGATCATCACCTTCGAGCAACTCACGAAGGAGCAGATTGCCGAGGTGGTAACACTGCAGATGAAGAAGGTAAAGGATATGCTTGCGCCACAAGGATTCCAGCTCGATTGGACACCGCAGGCCATCAACTACCTGGCTGAGGTGGGCTACGACCCGCAATATGGTGCCCGACCCGTGAAGCGCGCCATCCAGCAGTATGTGCTGAACGAACTCTCCAAGCGTCTGCTTGCCGAACAAGTAACCCGCGAAAAGCCCATCATCGTCGACGAGTTTGGCGACGGGCTGGTGTTTAGAAACTAAAAAGTTCTTAAATAGTTTTCGTGTTTGCAAGATTTTAGTTACTTTTGCAGTTTAGAAGTAGCTAATATTCATGCGGCACCGAGTGGTCGCTGGCCATCGGTGCCGCATTGTTTTACACAAAAGGTCTATGATAAAGAGAATCTTACTGACTGCCCTCTGCTTGGTGGTGTGGTCGAATTTACAGGTTATGGCACAAGGTTATACAGCTTTATGGAAGCAAGTGAGCGAGGCTCAGGACAAAGACTTGCCACAGTCGGAGATAGAAGTGCTTGGCAAAATAGCTGAAAAGGCCCAAGCCGAACACAGCTATGGACAACTGTTGAAGGCCAAGTTGCGCCAAGCAGCCGTGCAGACACAGATATCACCCGACTCTGCCGACATCGAACTGGACCGCGTCAAAGCTGACTTGGCAAAAGCCGAGCAGTCAGGCAACCGCGTGTTGGCAGCAGTCTACCAAAGTGTTCTTGGCCGTATCTACAAGGATAAAGCCAACGGCAATAGCTATCGCTTCGGCGCCGATGACCCCAACAAAGCTGAATACAAGAGTCTTTCAGCCGATTATTATGCCAAATCGATGGAGCCTGTCGAACTGCTGGCCAAGCAATCGGCCAAAGGTTACGAGCCCGCACTCATAGAAGGTGCCGACAGCCATATCTTTGGCGGCGACCTGCTGCACGTTTTGGGCATGGAAGCCGAAGACTATCAGACGCTGCACGACTGGTATATCAGTCACGACAACCGTCGTGCCGCCTGTATCTGTGCCTACTACCAAACGCAGAAGGACCGCTTTGCCGACGTCAATGAGATGCGCAAGTCGAAGTATCTGCAGACCATTGACTCGCTCATCAATGAATATCAGGACCTGAAGGAGTGCGGCGAGCTGGCCATCGAGCGCTACAACTTCATGGATCAGGCTGAGGATGCCACCGCCGAGGAGAAGATGAACTACATCAACTATGCCCTGCAGCACTGGGGAGCATGGCCTCGCATGAACATCCTGCGCAATGCCCAGAATCAACTGACGTTGCCATCGTTCTCGGTAAGCATTGGCGAAGGCATTCAACTGCCCAACACGAAGCGCCACGTGGAGGTACGCCAACTCATAAACTGCCAACGACTGACGATGACCGTTTCCCGCGTGAACATCAAGGGCGACTCTGATCTGGATCCAAACAACGACCAAGACTATGCGAAGCTGAAGAAACTCATCGTCAACAATGGCACTCAGCAGACCGTAACGCGCCGCTATGTGGGACAACCTGACTACAAAGTGTTACAAGACTCGATGACTATCGAAGGTTTACCCGTAGGCGTTTACCTTGTGGAGTTCTCAACCGAGCGCGCCAACATGCGCACGGAGCGCGTGCTGTTGCACGTAAGCGACCTCTATGTGATGCACGAGTCGTTGCCCGACAACCGAATCCGGCTGGTAGCCGTCAACGCTACGACTGGCCGTCCCGTGCCTGGTGCACAGATCCGGCTGACAACGAATACCTACAACCGTAATAACGGCAAGCAGGTGAACACGCTGACCACCGATGGTCGCGGAGAAGCGGAATACAAGTGGACCAACGAGCGACGCCCCAACCAAATCTACGTCTATACTGATAAGGATGACGCCTGCCCCGAGCAGTGGTTTGGCGGTGGATTCTCGTTCTACGACAACAAAACAACACAGAACGTCTACAACGTGCTGACCGACCGCAGCCTTTACCGACCTGGTCAGACGGTGCATGCCGCCGTGATAGCCTACCAGAACCTGGCCCATCGCGATACGAAGGTGAACAGTAATGAGAAACTGACGCTGACGTTGCGCAATGCCAATCATGAGGTTGTGGAGGAGAAACAGGTGACAACGGATGAATACGGCAAGGCTTCGGCCGACTTCGTGCTACCTACGACAGGGCTTACAGGCCAGTTCTCGATTTCCACAAAGAACAGTTCGACCTACTTCTCCGTGGAGGAATACAAGCGTCCGACTTTCCAAGTGGAGTTTGACGAGGTAATGGAGAAATACCAAGATGGCGATACCGTGACGGTAGTAGGTCATGTAAAGAGTTTTGCAGGTGTTCCCGTACAAGGGGCACGTGTTAAATATAATGTAGTGCGCCGTCGTGCTCTATGGTGGTGGCGCAATGGCAACGAGGCCGACAAGATGCTCGTCACCGACACACTGACAACCGACGACGAAGGTCGCTTCGAAGTGAAAGTTCCCATGATGATGCCAGAGTCGAGAAGCCAAGGATCATGGGGCCGCTTCTTCAACTTCGTGGTGGAGGCCGATGCCACAGATGGCGCAGGTGAAAGCCATCATGGCGAGATGTCGCTGCCGCTGAGCGACAAGGCCACGGCCTTCAGCATGAGCATGCCCTCGAACATTGAGGTCGACAGCGTGGCCCGCGTCAAGTTCAGCTATCTGAACAATGCCGGCAAGCCCATTCCCGGCGATGTCATCTACAGAATCTTCAAGGGTTCGAAGGAGTCGAAAGAGTTGAAAGAGACCAAGAGCACTCCCGCCAACGAGCCTTTCGACATGAAGGTCAGCCACCTAAAGTCAGGCCTTTACACACTGGAAGCCACATGCGGCGAAGATACAGTGAAACATGAGTTCGTCGTCTTCAGCCTGAAGGACAAGCATCCTGCCGTGGAGACTCACGACTGGTTCTACGCCTCGGCGAAAGAATTCCCCACCAACGGCCGCCCCGTATATGTGCAGATGGGTTCGTCGGACAAGGACCAGCACATCGTCTACACACTCATCAGCGGTAAGAAAGTGCTCGAGAGTGGTGTCATCGACCAGAGCAAT
Source organism: uncultured Prevotellaceae bacterium (assembly GCA_902774815.1). GTDB lineage: Bacteria > Bacteroidota > Bacteroidia > Bacteroidales > Bacteroidaceae > Prevotella. The sequence continues at coordinate 32,349 of CACYJV010000007.1, forward strand.
GCCATCACCACGCGCCAGTTCACGTATAAAGAAGAATATGGCGACGGCGTGTTGTTCACCTGTGCCTGGGTACGCGAAGGACGTCTCTACAGCCATAGCATTTCGCTGAGTAAACCGCTGCCCGACAAGCGGCTGCAGCTTTCGTGGAAGACCTTCCGCGACCGCCTGACGCCGGGACAGAAGGAAGAGTGGACGCTGCACGTAAGCCCCACCCCCGACCCCTCCCCAATAGGGAGGGGAGTCAAGGCATCCGTGCTGGCTGTGCTGTTCGACAAGTCGCTCGACGACATCCGCCAGCACTCGTGGCCTTTCTCGCTGGGCCTCTGGCGCAACTTGCCCAATACAATCTGGCAGGGAAGACAGCTCAACGACCTCAGCCTGTATGGCGAATTGCCCTACAAGTCGCTGACCGAGCGCGCGCTGAACTTCACTCACTTCGATGAGGAGATGTTCGATTTCTCGCCACGTGTGGTGTTCAACCATAGCATTCGTGTTCGCGGCTCCCGCCCGATGCTGATGGCGAAGTCAGCTTCCGTCAATACCATGGCTGTTGAGGAGATGGCCACTGCCGATGCTCTTCCTGAGGCTCCCATCGGAGCTCTTGACGTTAAAGGTGAAGATGAGGCTCTCGTGGGCTCTATTGCCGGATTGGCCAAGGGCGATGCCGGCGAAGGCGGAAAAGCTGCTGAGAGCACTCAGATGCGCGAGAACCTGAACGAGACAGCCTTCTTCTATCCACAGCTTGTAACCGACGAAAATGGTGACATAACAATGAAGTTCACACTGCCCGAGAGTATCACCACTTGGCGTTTCATGGCATTAGCCACCGACAAGGATGTACGTTTCGGCTCATTGGAGAGCGAGGTCGTGGCGAAGAAAGATGTGATGATTCAGCCCAACGTGCCGCGTTTCATGCGACTGGGCGACAAGGGCCAGTTGGCTGCGCGCATCTTCAATACAGGCGAGAAGGCCGTGAAGGGTTCAGCACTTATCGAACTCATTGATCCAGAATCCGAAAAGGTGGTCTATTCGCAGAACAAACCATTCAGTTTGGAGGCTGGAAAGACAGCCAGCATCAGCTTCGACGTAGATGCTACGGAGAGTAAGTTTGCCCATTTGCCACTGCTCGTTTGCCGCGTCTCGGCATCGGGCAACGGTTTTAGCGATGGTGAACAACACTATCTGCCCATTCTGCCAAACAGCGAACTGGTCATCAATACCGTTCCCTTCACCCAAAACGGCCCTGGCACGAAGACTATCGACCTCAGCACATTAGTTGGTAAGGGACAGACTGCCCTCACAGTAGAATACACCAACCATCCCGCATGGCTGATGATTCAGACGCTGCCTACAGTGGCTAAGACCAGCGAGAACAACGCCATCAGTCAGGCTGCAGCCTTCTATGCCAACAGTCTTGCTGCCCATCTTCTTCACCTTTCACCGCGCATTAAATCGACGATTGAGCAGTGGAAACGAGAGCAAGGTGCTGAAACATCGCTTATGAGCAGTCTGGAAAAGAATCAGGAACTGAAGACGATGGTGCTCGATGAGACACCGTGGGTGGCTGATGCTCGCAACGAAAGTGAACAGAAACGCCTACTCAGCGACTACTTCGATGAGAACGGCGTCAACTATCGCCTTGAAAACAACCTTGCCCAGCTGCGTAAGCTTCAAAATAGCGACGGCTCGTGGAGCTGGTGGCCAGGCATGCCAGGCTCACTCTATATGACCGTTGCCGTTAGTAAGATGATGGTGCGTTTGACAGCAATGACTGGCGACAACAATAGTCAAGCTGCAGATATGCTATCGAATGCCTATTCGTTCATGGGACGCCAGATCATCAAGGAGGTTGAAGAGATGAAGAAGCAGGAGAAGAAGGGCGCAAAGAACGTGCGTCCTAGTGAGACCGCCATCGACTGGCTCTATCTGACTACTATCGACGGTCGAAAGCTGTCCACTGAGGTTTCTGCTGCCAAGACTTACCTTGTCAACCGTCTTTCGAAGCAGACGAAAGAGTTCACCATCTACGGCAAAGCTTATTCGGCCATCATCCTTGGTCACAATGGATATGAGCAGAAGGCAAAGGAATACCTGCAAAGTATTCGCGAATACACTGTATATAAAGAAGAGATGGGCCGCTATTTCGACACGCGTAAGGCTTACTACAGTTGGTTTGACTATAAGATACCTACCGAAGTGGCCGCCATTGAGGCCATCCGTCTGTTGCAACCTGCCGACACGAAGACTGTTGAAGAGATGCAACGCTGGCTTCTGCAATCAAAACGTACTCAGAATTGGGATACACCTCTCAATGCCGTTGATGCCGTTTACGCTTTCATGAAGGACAATACGGAAACGTTTGGCAATCAAGGCGATCCTACAATTCTCAAGGTTGATGGTAGGCAGTTGGAGACATCCGCAGCCACAGCAGGTTTGGGCTATGTGAAGAGCTCGCAGGAAGGCACAGGTTTCAAGACCTTCACTGCCGAAAAGACCAGTCAAGGCACATCATGGGGTGCCGTCTATGCACGTTCGTTCCAGCCCCTTACTGAGATTGCCGACGCCCAAAGCGGCCTGAAGGTGAAGCGCGAGGTAATTGTGAAGAGCAGTCAGGGAGGTCAAGACATCGTTATCAACGCCCAAGTTTCAACTCCCAACTCCCTCAAGGTCGGCGACCGCATTCGTATCCGCATCACTATTGAGGCTGAGCGCGACTACGACTTCGTGCAGGTCAGCGACAAGCGTGCTGCATGCCTGGAGCCCGTCGGCCAACTCAGCGGTTACCACTGGGGATACTACTGCGCGCCGCGCGATAACGTCACGAACTACTACTTCGACCGTCTGGCCAAGGGTACCCATATCGTTGAGACCGAATACTACGTTGACCGTACCGGCACCTATCAGACAGGCACTTGTACCGTGCAATGTGCATATTCGCCAGAGTACACCGCCCGCGCTGCCGCCAAGCAATTCACCATCACTGAGTAAAGAACAAAGCAATAACGAATACATTCATGATCAAGAAGATATTTGCAACGACCATCATCTGTTTGCTAACTGCCTTGACGCCTTGCCACGCACAGCGCATTGAGGCAAAGAACCCTGTCATTAACGTGGGACAGGTGATGTTTCGCGATCCTGTAACCGTTGAGTTTGAACTGAAGAATCGCCTAAGCCGCGAAATCAAAATATCGCAAGTACGCACCAGTTGTGGATGCACTACCGTCGACTACCCTAAGAACGATATCGACGGCGATGCCAGTTTCACTGTCCGGGCCACCTACGATGCCAAGCAGATGGGCCACTTCCAAAAGCAGATAGGCGTCTATACAGAAGGCAGCAACACCCCATTGATGCTAACCTTAAAGGGTGTTGTCGTCGATGAGGTCGTTGACTTCGCCGGCGATTACCCCATCACGATGGGCGACCTGCTTGTCGACTTAAACGAAATTGAATTCGACGACGTCAATCGTGGTGATATGCCCATGGCCAAGATTCACATCCTGAACAATACCGACAATACCGTGCAACCCGTAGTGATGCACTTGCCCAACTACATCAAGGCTGAAATATCGCCGTCGAGGATTCGTGCCGGTCGCTCGGGTGTTGCCATCATTACGCTCGATACGCGTGGCATCAGCGACTACGGACTCACGAAGACACAGGTATTCCTTGGTAAGAATCCCGGCGACCGCGTAGCACCCAACAAACGCATCGATATTTCTGCCGTATTACTGCCCAACGTAAGCGACCTCAACGACTATCAGCTGGCACAGGCACCTCACATAGAGTTGTCGGCCACGACGCTCAACCTAGGTCCTTTCAATGGAAAGAAGAAACTGAAAGGTGAGATAGACATACAGAACACTGGTAAGTCAACACTCGACATCACGAAGTTGCAGATGTACACTGTGGGACTACAGCTGTCACTCAACAAGACAAAGCTTGCTCCCGGTGAATATGCCAAGCTGAAGATCACGGCTGTTGAGCGCGACTTGCGTCTGGTGAAGTCGCCCCGTATATTGATGATTACCAACGATCCCAACCGACCGAAAGTCATCATTGAAGTGAAAACGGAATAGGCTTGATTAGTTCAGAGTTTAGTGTTTAGAGTTTAGAGTATTGTGTTTAGTGGTTAAAACCATCTATGTCATTCGGATAAATCAGTGACATCCGTGGTTTTGTAAAATCGTTAATACCGCAATGGTTCAGATTGAAATCGACAATGGCAGCGGTTTCTGCTTTGGAGTGACCACAGCCATCAAGAAGGCTGAAGAAGAACTCAGCAAGAAGGACGAAAGTGGAAGGATAGAGGAAGGAAGTCCTTCGCCTATTCTCTATTGTCTGGGCGATATCGTTCACAATGGAAAGGAGGTGGAACGGCTTCATGAACGTGGGTTAGTGACCATCAACCACGACGACCTGAAGCATCTGAACGGCGTAAAAGTGTTGCTGAGAGCACATGGAGAGCCTCCTTCCACCTACGAGACTGCACAACAGAATAAAATAGAGATTATCGATGCCACATGTCCCGTTGTGCTGCAACTGCAACGGCGCATCAAACGGCAGTTCGACAGCAACCCTGAGGGACAAATCGTCATCTTCGGAAAGAACGGACATGCCGAAGTGCTGGGACTTGTCGGCCAGACCGATGGACGTGCCATTGTCGTTGAGAATCTGGAGGATGTACGTCGGCTTGACTTTTCACGCGACATCTACCTCTATTCACAAACCACCAAGAACCTCGACGAGTTCCACCAGATCATCCACTTCATACAAACACACATGGCACCGGATGCCACCTTCCGTAGCTTCGACACTATTTGCCGACAGGTAGCCAACCGTATGCCAGCCATTGCAGCCTTTGCCGAACGCCATGACCTCATTCTCTTTGTGTCGGGGCGCAAGAGCAGCAATGGACGCGTACTTTTCAACGAATGTTTGCAACGCAATCCACGCAGCCATCACATCGAAAGTCCAACAGAAATCGACCTTTCGTGGCTCGATGGCGTGCAGACCATTGGCATCTGCGGTGCCACCAGCACGCCTAAGTGGCTTATGGAACAGTGCCGTGACTACATTTTAAGTCACGTACAGTAACCAAAAACACGTTCAACTGAAGTACTTCATAATGGAATTCATAAACCTTGTGAGGTCACGTTGCCGTGGTTGATTGTGCCAGTCCAGTCTTGTCAGACATTGTGAAACATAGAGACGTCGCCGTGCACGCGTCAGTGCAACGTAGAATTTGCGTGCATCTTCGGCAATTCCGCTTGGATTGTTGCGGTTGAAGTAGTTCGGATAGCGGTCTTCAACGGCATCAAACACAATCACATTGTCAAACTCCAACCCTTTGGCTTTATGAACTGTAGAGACGAAAATGCGCTCTTGCAGCGTGCTACTGTTACAAAGGTCGGCTTCCTTCAACGTATTCATCTCAATGATATGGGCACTAAGTTGTTGCCCGAGCGTATGCTCAAGACTGGTGTCCACAAGATCGTGCTCCAGGTAATTGGTGATGTAGTGCAACTTCCCTATGGGATTGATGATTTCATGGTCAACAAAGTAATCGTGAGCATGCTGAAGGGCTGCGACCAACAAGCAGGGTTCCGTTGACGAAAGCTGCCCGTCATCATCGGTAGGAACCTCGTATAGCTGTGCTATTGCACTGCGATAGAGTTCGCCATAGCTACGTCTCAGCGTGGCAATGCGTTCCTGCACACGTCGCTGAGCCATAAACTGCTGTTGCCGGGGCAACACCTGCTTCGCCTGTTCATAGCAATAGCGCACCAGCGAACACGTGGCTGCCACGTCGGCATCAGCCAGATGTGAGTTCTCGCCTTCAAGGCCAAGCACGTTGAGCAGGTATTTCAGCTTGTATTGTTTCAGGTCGGGGCGCAACATCCTGATCAGTTTCAGCGAGTCGAAGGGCATTTCCCCACTCCATTTCTCTGCCAAGGCATTGCATTGCAGGTTTGCGGCATTGTTTTTCAGCATCTGCCAGTCGTACATGGCATTGTGTCCCAAGAGCACACTGTCGCCCACATAGTCGGCAAAGCGCTGAAGCCCTTCTACTGGAGCCAGCAATTCGTGATGCTTCAACTCTTCAATGATGGGATTAGGCACATCACCCAGCATCTCGGGGATGGGGCGTGTTGTCTGCATAAACACGTTGAACTCACTGCCTTCCACCACCCTGCCCTGCCGCAGGCGCACCGCAGCAATCTGAACAATCTGGTCCTCGCATGTGTCCAACCCTGTGGTCTCCGTATCGAACACCACGATGTCGCGTTCCTCATAGGTCTGGACAAACTGCTGCACATAGGTACTACCGTCGTAACACAAAAAATCGCTGGGCAACATGGCACGTTCGATGAGCGAACGCACAAGGTTGTGGCCGTAGGCATTCGATGCCGTCACGCCTAATCCTCGCATCAGACGAGCCCAAGCGATGAAGTTATGCTCGTTGACCAACACCGTCAGATGGGCAAAGAGCAGCCTTACCTCTTTAGAAGCAAAGAGATCGTCGCCCGACACCTTAAAGTGTGGCAACTGCATCTTCATCAATTCGGCACTTACCATGTCGGCATCCTGATTGGCATTCACGACGATGGCCGTTGTCTCGTCTGGATGGCTCTCGTTAAGCATGTGGGCCACGTGAGCCACGTCGTAGTATTCCGTTTCCAATGTATTGCTTCGCAACAGGCGGAGCGGCTTCATGGCTCCGTCATCACCGTCTTTCCCAGCCCCCTCGAGCCCGGAGGCGCCATGGACGCATTTGGGTAGGAGCTGCTCATCGATGTGCAGCACTACACGGGCATATTCGTTGTAGACGTTCAGCAGATATTCTGGCGACCGATGGTTGGTGGAAAGGTGGTGCAGATGTCCCACACAGCGTTGGCGCAACAGGTCGAGAGTGCTCAATTTAGCTCCCATGAACGAAAAGATGGCCTGCTGTTCATCGCCCAGATACATCACCGTCCATTCCCCACTTTGCTTGTTCAGCATCAGGTCAATGATGGCCAGTTGCAGCGGGTTCAGGTCCTGGACCTCGTCCACCTGTATCCAGTGATATTTCTTATAGGATGCCCTCTCATCATCATCTGTTTCAAGAAGCGTATCGCCCCTCATCGCCTCGTAAGCCATGATGAGCAAATCCTCGAAGTCAACGAGCTGATTGTCACGCTTATACTGTTCATAGCTACGGGCAACGGTCATACGCTTCAAAAGCCGGTCGATGCTAACCTGTGAACCCAGGTCATAGCCGTCATTGCGCGAAGCTGCCAGATAGAAGTCGGTGTCGCGATAGATGTCGCCCATCGTTTGGGCATTGAATTCCATGCGCTGCATCTGGCAAATGGTCTTCAAGGCTCCGATGTCGTCGGCCGTCAGCACTTCTGGATGTTGGCGAAGGGCTTTAGGATGCTCAGCCACAATCTGGTGCAACAGGTGCGAGAGATGTATTATCTCGAAGTATTCACGACGGCGTTGCGGGCTTTCCATCACCTGAACCTCGTCCTCGTCCAGAAAACGTGCCACGATGCTGACAGCATCTTCATCGTCGATAATCGAGGTCTCAGCCGCTACGATGTTGTTTTCGAACAGGAACTTTGAACAAAAGCGGTGCACATTGCCCACATAAACTTTCGAAACGTCATTTTCACCGATAGCTTGACCGATTCTCTCCTGCATGCCTCGTGCTGCCCGGTTGGTGAATGTCAAACAGAGCATGTCGTCATAAGCCACGCCATCGGCATGAGCTCTTCGTATGCGTTCGGTCAATATCTGTGTCTTACCGCATCCTGGAGGTGCCAAAACCAAGTGGTAGCCGCCTTCAGCATTGATCACTCGCCACTGACTTTCATCGGGTTGGAAACTCATTTCATTCATCTTTTCCACAACTTTATGTCGCAAAGTTACGAATAAGCGAGTGAAATGCAAAGCAAAAACAAAAGTTTTTGGTTTCATTTCCGAGCGAAAGTAATTTCGACGAATGTCAAAGTTACGAATAAGCGAGTGAAATGCAAAGCAAAAACAAAAGTTTTTGGTTTCATTTCCGAGCGAAAGGAAGTTCAAAGGATATCAATGTTACGAAAAAAGCGTAACCTGCAAATAATTAGGCAATAATATAAGAGTAGACCCGTGAGTGAATTAGTGACTTCGTAGAAGTCGCAATATCAGTAACCCCAGGTCTACTGACCTGGGAATGAGAATCCTCGTGTGGGAATGCCGACTTCGAAGATGTCGCACGAAATGAAGACATAGCTAGGTGCGACATCTTCGAAGTCGTTTTTATATTCTTAACTGCAATTGTCCCCAGGTCAGCAGACCTGGGGTTACTGATATTCGACCTCTTCGAGGTCGGCGGGTCATCATCTATATTATTTCCAATAATTATTCTGAAGAAAGCCTGCGTAGATGGCACGTCAACAGACGGCCTTGTCCATCGCGCAGATGCATGCCATTGCCCCGACAGTAACGCCACATATCGCACTCGCCACATTCGTCCTTGTGCATCCACTCGCGATTACGATAAAGTCCGAACCGATGTTCCCATACGTCCATAAAATCGTCTTGATAGATGTTTCCCTGAACATAATCCGAGCGGATGCTAGCGCAGGCTGATATGTTTCCATCCACCAAGACCGACCCCACCAACACACCTGCACGGCAGAAATAAAAACCATCGCGTACTTCACTCTCGTAAGTACCCAGAAATCCTTCGCAGCCATAGCTTGCCTTGATGCGCCCTTCACGACGCGTGTCGCGGATGAAAGCCATCAAACCGCGCAGATGCTCGTTCGTAAGTTGTAGTTCTGGATCGCTGGCAGCTCTGCCAACGGGAAACACAGTGAACAATCGCCATGCGTTAACGCCTTTTTCAATGAGGTACTCGCACAGGGATGACAGTTCTTCATAGTTATGTTCCGTCACGCAAGTCACAACGTCGTACTTGAAATAGGGATACCTTGTCCCGTCTGTTGCGATACCATCGCAACCCTTCGCGCCCTCTTTCACACAAGCAAGCAGGCTAAGTGCCCTGTCAACGCGGTCGAAGCTGAGTTCATGACCACGCATCCAGTTGTGATTTTCGCGCAGTCCGTCGATGCTGATGGTCATCGAATGCATGCCCGCTCGAAGCAATGAATGCAGCTTCTCAGCCGTCAGCGCCAGCCCGTTGCTCACCATGCCCCACGGAAATCCACGCTCGTAGATGCCAAGTCCACATTCCACGATGTCGCTCCGCAAGAGTGGCTCGCCTCCCGTTACGATGACGAACACCTGATGGGCATCGGTCCTTGCTGCGATCGAGTCCAACACGCCGAAGAAGTCCTCGCGTGGCATGTCGGTCTTCCCCATTGTTGGAGGCAACGACTTGCAATCGCTGCCACAATGGCGACAATGGAGGTTGCACCGCAACGTGCACTCCCAGAACAACTGCCTCAGCGGATGCTCTTTGGCCAGATTTAACTGTATGCGTCGCGCCGTTTCCAGTGCCAACCGCTTGCGAAAGCCTAGTTTTCGTGCGTCTTCCATCACATTTATCGTTAATAGACAAGGGCCGAAGGCTTCTTATTCCTTCTTCAACTTCGCGTTGGCCGACAGCTCGTACTCACCTTCATACCAGTTGCCGTCGCCTTTCCTCACTTTTACCTTCGCCATGTCGCCTGCGGAAACGGAATCCGATGCAAACAAACCGCCGTTTTCCTCGCCGTCGACATCCTCAAACACGACCTTCATCTTCGGATCAATCCAGCCGCTGCGCACCTCTTTTGTCGTGTAGCGACCCTCCTTGTCCGTGTATGCAGTCTGCTCCGTCGTACCATCGTTGAAGTTCTGATAGCCACGCGTCGTCACACGGATGCCTTCGATGGGATGTCCTTCGGCATCAGTCACCTGACCTACCACGTGAAAGTCGACAGTTGGCGTTCCATATTCTTCCGTACCATTCTCCGTGCAGGCCTCAAAACCCAATAATACAAGCAGTGCTGACAGCGCACTGTTTGCTATTCTATACCATTTCTTTTTCATATTATGCTGCAAAATTAAGCATTTTCCGTCCTTAAAACGCACGGAAACCAAAAAACTTGCATCAAGATATAAAATAATTGGCCTACTTTTTGCGTTTTTAACTATAGATATGAAGATTATCCACAACCGACTGATTCCGTTCCGCAAGTACGACGCCATCAACATCTGCGGTTTGCTGTTCTGCCGCAAGGGCGTTACCATCACGACGGAACTCATCCAGCATGAGCGCATCCATACGGCACAGATGCTGGAGATGTTCATTGTGGGCTTCTACATATGGTACTTCATCGAATGGCTCTTCCGCCTGCCTATGCACGGACGTGCTTACCTGAACATCTCGTTCGAACGCGAAGCCTACGCTCACATGTACGATCCCAACTACCTGCTCTACCGCCGCCGTTTCGCTTGGACAAAGTACCTAAGGAGCTGATTGTTGTTGAATACCCTTTCCTCGGTGCAAACAAAGCGTAGCTTTAGCCTATGAAACCCATAGCTTTGCGGCATAAAAAACTATGCTTTGCACGGCATAAAGCATAGCTTTAGAACCGACAAAGCATAGTAATTGTGTGAATAAACGATAGCCCTTTTAAGGCGGGGGCACCTCTAACTCTTGTTCGCTTTCTTGCGTTGATCGTGGTCGAGGATTGTCTTGCGCATACGCATCGACTTCGGAGTCACCTCAACGAGCTCATCTGTCTTGATATACTCCAGACATTCCTCCAGACTCATGATCACTTTCGGCACGATGCGAGCCTTGTCGTCCGTACCCGATGCACGCACGTTGGTCAGCTGCTTAGCCTTGCAGACGTTGATCACGAGGTCGTTGTCGTGCACATGCTCGCCTACCACCTGTCCCAAATAGACTTCTTCGCCCGGATCGATGAAGAATTTTCCGCGATCCTGCAGCTTGTCGATGGCATAGGCATAGGCCGTGCCTGTCTCCAGGGCAATCATCGAACCATTCTGCCTGCGCTGGATGTCGCCCTTATATGGTTGGTACTCCTTATAGCGGTGGGCCATGATGGCCTCGCCCTGACTGGCTGTGAGCACATTGGTGCGCAGGCCGATGATACCACGCGACGGGATGTCGAACTCAATGTTTACGCGATCGCCCTGACTCTCCATGCTCGTCAGTTCGCCCTTGCGGCGCGTCACCATGTCAATCATTTTCGACGAGAATTCCTCGGGCACGTTGATGGTGAGCTCCTCAATAGGCTCACACTTCTGTCCGTTAATCTCTTTATAGATGACCTGCGGCTGTCCCACCTGCAGTTCGTAGCCCTCGCGGCGCATCGTTTCAATGAGCACACTCAGGTGCAACACGCCGCGACCACTCACCACCCATGCGTCGGTGGAGTCCTCGAAGGGTTCAACACGCAGCGCCAGGTTCTTCTCCAGTTCGCGTTGCAGGCGATCACCGATGTGTCGGCTTGTGCAGAACTTGCCTTCCTTACCGAAGAAGGGCGAGTCGTTGATGGTAAACAGCATCGACATCGTAGGCTCATCGATGGCAATCGGTGGCAGAGGTTCGGGATTTTCCAGGTCACAGATAGTGTCGCCAATCTCAAACTTCTCCAATCCTATCACGGCACAGATATCGCCTGAGTCCACATGATCGGTTTTCTGATGGCCCATGCCTTCAAAGGTGTGCAACTCTTTGATCTTCGTACGCTCCTGCGTACCGTCGCGATGGCTGATGGTCACCTGCATGCCGTCCGTCAGCGTGCCGCGATGCACGCGACCCACTGCAATGCGGCCGGTATAGTTCGAGTAGTCAAGGCTCGTGATCAGCATCTGCGGCGTTCCTTCCAACTGCTTGGGAGCAGGAATCACCTCCACAATCTTGTCCAACAGGTACTCGATGTTGTCGGTAGGCGTGCGCCAGTCCTCTCCCATCCAGCCCTGCTTGGCCGAACCATACACCACGGGGAAGTCCAGCTGGTCCTCAGTGGCATTCAGCGCAAACATCAGGTCGAAAACCATCTCATAGACCTCCTCAGGTCGGCAGTTTGGCTTGTCAACCTTGTTCACTACCACAATCGGTTTCAGACCTATCTGCAAGGCTTTCTGCAACACGAAGCGTGTCTGAGGCATCGGGCCCTCGAAGGCATCCACCAATAGCAGACAGCCGTCGGCCATATTCAGCACGCGCTCCACCTCGCCACCGAAGTCGGCGTGTCCCGGAGTATCGATAATGTTAATCTTGTTTCCTTTCCAATTGATGCTCACGTTCTTCGAAAGAATCGTGATGCCGCGCTCGCGCTCCAAGTCGTTGGCATCGAGCACCTGCGATGAGTTATCCTGACCGTCGCGGAACAGTTTTCCCGCGAGCATCATCTTGTCCACGAGCGTCGTTTTGCCGTGGTCAACGTGTGCGATAATCGCTATATTCCTGATATCTTGCATAGACTAATTGATGAATTCGGGTGCAAAATTACAACTTTTTTACGAGAAACGTTTGCTATATCAGAAAAATGTTGTAATTTTGCACCCGCAAATCAGGAAAATACCTGATGAGCAAGCCGGAAACTCCGGTGCATTCTGCCGATGTGGTACGCTAAGTTGATGAAGGCGGCTGGCGTTGACAGGATGTAATCACAACAACATTCATCAAAAAAAATTAAACAATTATGTATCTTGACAAAGAAAAAAAGGCTGAGCTCTTCGAGAAGTACGGCCATGGTACCACCGACACAGGTTCTGTTGAGAGCCAAGTGGCACTGTTCTCCTACCGCATTTCGCACCTCACGGAGCACCTGAAGAAGAACCACAAGGACCACAACACTGCCCGTTCGCTGACCATGCTGGTCGGTAAGCGCCGCAAGCTACTCACCTACCTGAAGAATCAGGACATCGAGCGCTACCGTGCTCTTATCAAGGCTCTTGGTCTCCGTCGATAAGACAGTCAGCCTTACACAAGACTACACAACTCCCCGTCGTCCACCAATGGTCGGCGGGGAGTTTTTTCATGCCAAACATGCCGAATAAACCATCTATTCCAACCCTTTTGTCCGCCTATAGCCTATGTTTTGAGTCATAGCCCGTATATTAAACTTTATTAAAAAAGTGTAAATCCTACACGCGTATGCGCGTACATTAGAAATAATTAACTAACTTTGCTTCGATTTAGCAATCATGCAGAACATGCATAGCTCTATCAGCTACCTAATAGCATACATCTAAATTTTTATAACTAACAATTTAAACAAACCAAAATGAAACATTTAAGACTTTTAGTCGCATTACTCGCCCTCTTCCTTGGGGGAAGTAATCTGTTTGCGCAGACATGGACAGGAAACGAAGTCGCCAATGGCACTTTCTTCCTCTATAATGTGGGTGCGCAAAAGTTCCTAAACAATGGTGACCCAAAAGAAGGCTGGGGCACTAATGCCTACTTGCAGAAAGGCTTTGGCCTCGATGTAACCCTCGCTGCCATTAGTGATGGCGTCTACACCATCGAAACTGGTGTCAAGAACAATGACACGGATCATTATCTTGCAACATCAACATGGTGTGATGGCGGTGCAACCAACTGGACATTCACTCCTATTGCAGAAGGCTCAACTGTTTACACAATCTCAAATGGAGAATCTTATTTGGTTGCCAATGACGCATTAGACGACGTGGTCTATGGAGCATTGTCAAGCACAGAGGCCAACAACCAATGGATGCTCGTCAGCCTTGACGACTTTAAAAATGCCATGAAGGCTAAGGCTTATTCCGAAACAGAGCCTATGGACGTTTCCGTGTTCATTAAAGGTCGTAGTTTCGCCCGTAATGACACTCGCAACAGTTCTTGGACTACTTCCCATAATGGAGGAAACTGGACTTGGATAGGTGGTACTGAAAACAAGTACTATGGTAATGAGTCATGGAACAACACTTTCGATGTCCATCAGGCAATTTCTGGCCTGCCTGAAGGTACTTATGAAGTGCAATGTTCTGGTTTCGGAACCAATGGAACTACCTTTATCTATGGAAACACAACCTCAAAGGCTCTCCAAACTGATAATACCACATCATGGGGAACCAACAAGGAGGCAAAATGGAAGGCCATTCATGAAGACAATGCTTTTGCTGGCAATTCAACAGGCACGTTTGCTGTCGGTGACGGCAATTTGACTTTGGGACTTAAGAGAGAGACAAATGTTGGAGGCGACTGGTGCGTTTACGACGAATTCCGTCTCTACTTCTATGGCCTTGACTTGAGCGGGTTTGCTGCCACATTGGCTACCGCCGTAGCAGCTGCTGAAGCTTTGGAAGGAACTATTCCTTCTGCAGCTTACACAGCACTTAAGGCTATTGTCGACGAGAACAACAAGACTTATACTAGCGTTGCTGACTACACTGCAGCTACGAATGCCATCACTGAAGCTACCAACAACGCAAAGGCCATGCAGACGCCTTATAATCTCTATAAGACTGCCCGCGCCAACGTCGTTGCTTTGAAGTCGCAGACAACCTTCGCCGACGAAGGTGGAGCCGCCGCCACTCAGCTTGACACTGATGTTGCTGCCGCCGATGCTGCTGCAGAAGCTGCCACGACTGTTGAGGCCATCAACGCCGCTATCAAGCAGGTTCGTACTGCTGCTGGCGCATTCGCCGGAGCAGTGAAAGTCAACAAGGGCGAGTATCTCGACCTGACCGATGCAATGCTCTTCAACGCCGCCATGCGTGAGACCGGTGGCCTGAGCCTTTGGAACATCGTCAGCAACACGAATGCTGCTTATCCTAAGTACAACGGACGTTGCTCTGAGTTCTGGAACGCAAACTTCGAGTTCAACCAGACCGCATACAACATGCCTGCTGGTAACTACAACATCGAGGTATACGCTTTCCACCGTGCCGGCAACTACAACACCTACCTCTATGCCAACAATGACAAGATTCAGGTGCTTCCCATCGCCAACGGCGAGAACTCAATGGAGGCTGCTGCCAATGCTTTCGACCAGGGTCTCTACCTGAACTCCCTGAAGATTACACTTGACGAAGCTCAGGACGTGGTCATCGGCTTCAAGAACGAAGACACTGAGACTGACAAGTGGACCATCTTCCGCGACTTCAAGATCAAGTTCTTTGGCGACGATGCCCTTGCCGTGTTCCGCGATGAGTACGAGAGTGCTCTTGCTGAAGCCGAGGCCGCTCTCGCCAGCGAAGACTACGCAAACGTGACGGGTGAAGAGAAGACTGCCCTGAACACTGCCGTAACAGAAACCTATCCCAAAACTGTCGTCGAGGTCGACGAGACTCAGGAGAAGTTCGAAACTGCTACTGCTGCCCTGAAAGAAATCACAACGACCTTCAAGAGTGCCAAGGCTGCTTACGACAAGTTTGCTGCTGCCAAGGCTGCCGCTGCCGGTAACAAGGTTGACTATCCCTATGCAAGTGCTGAGAAGCTGGCCGCTTATCAGGCAAACATCACTGATGCCACGACAGCTACCGAGGCCAGCACAAAGGCTGATGCCATCGTAACATCCTATCGCACATACGTAGAGTCGAACGCTCTTGCCGAGGGTGTTGAAGGTGCTGTCGACCTGACCAGCAAGATCAAGCAGGACGCTATTGCCGACTGGACAGCTGAGATTACAGGAAGCACAGCAACATTTGTGCTGAAGAATGCTGATGGCAACGATCCCGATACATACACTGCTGCCGATGGAACGAAAGGCAAGAACCTCATTGACAGTGGTGACCTGTGGGGAGCTACATCGTGGACTGCCAAGATGACGCAGAATGTCAACCTTACTCCTGGTAAGTACATTCTCACCGCTTCTTCACGTGGTAGCAACGATTTGTCTACATTCAAACTGCTGGCCGACGACAAGAGCGTCGACATGGATCACACTGGCGCAGCTGTGGGCAACGGCGTCTTCGACCGTGGCTTCAACGACTACTATGTAGAGTTCGAACTGACCGAGACCAAGGACGTCGTCATCGGCTTCGAGGCTGCTACAGAAGTCGTTCACAACTGGTGTTCGGTGGCTCGTTTCCGCCTTGCCCAGCTTGAGAGCACTGCCGAGTGGGCTACCAACGAAGACCTCACTGCATTTGCCGAGGCACTTCAGGTCACTGCAAAACTTGGATTCGACGAAGGTGACTATGCTCCTTACAACAACGTTGAGAGCCTGACCGCCGCTGAGGCTGAGGCTGCCAAGGTTACTACTGAATTGGAAGCTTACGAAGGTAAGGCTACAAAGGCCACTGTCGTTGCCGCAACTGAAGCCGTCAAGGCACTCACCTGGGTTGCTAACGAGGCTGAGGTTAACGCCGTTTATGACGGAACGTTTGCTAATGCTGTACACAATGGAGCTCCTGCAGGTTGGACCATGTCCAACAACACGCTCGGCGGCGACTACCACTCACGCGCATTCAATCCTGACGACCGCCTCACTGAGTTCAACGAGACCAATTCAGGATTCTTCATCCGCTTCGATGGTACCAACAGTAACCGCGGTTCGATGTACTTCTATGGCAGAACTACCGGTTACACCATGCCGTTGAAGGCTAACACCACCTACTATGTGAAGGCCGACTTTGCTGGATGGGGTTCAACAGGCAAGCCGCTGCGCATGAACGTCACTGGTCCCGAGGGATTCACTGCCGTTGGTTTGACACAGACCACTGCTGTTCGCGCTGACAATGCTGACGAGACACCGCAGCAGTTCCTCATCGTATTCACTACTGCTGATGCTGGAAACTACGAGATCAACTTCCAGACGCCTGGTGCAGACTCCAACACTCACAACGCACTTGTTTCTAACATCGAACTCTTCAAGGCTCAGCCCGTCGACATTACCATCAAGGCTGGTCGCCAGTACACTGCATTCAGCTACAACATGCCACTCGACTTCACTGGCAGCGAACTCACTGCTCAGATTGTGACAGACGAGACTGGCACAGCTCAGGTTGTAACGAAGGTTCCCGCCAACACGGGTGTAATCGTTGGCCTGGCCGAGGCTACTACAGAGGCTAAGACTGTCAGCGTACCTGTTTGTGCTAGTGAGACCGACGACGTTGCTGCCAACAAACTTGTGGCTGTTGTTGAGAAGACCACCGTCCAGCAGACCGCTGATGGAATGACCAATTACGTCTTCGGTAAGAAGAGCGGCAAGGAAGCCTTCTATAAGGTGGTCGCTGCCGGCATGGAGATTCCTGCCAACAACGCTTACCTCACTGTTCCTGCTGCAGCTGGTGCTAAGGACATGATCGAATTCGGTGGCGACACCAACGGTATCAATGCCATTGAGAGTGCCGACATGCTGAACGGCGACATCTTCAACCTCCAGGGTCAGAAGGTGAACCGCGCTCAGAAGGGCGTTTACATCGTGAATGGCAAGAAGATTGTTGTAAAGTAAAAGAAAGGAAACAACGATATGAAGAAATTGAATTATATCCAGCCGAATGCAAAGACGCTTATCGTCTCCAACGAGAACCTGATGCAGTTCGTGGTCTCTGGCAGCGAAGCTGATGGCGACTTCGATTTCGCAAAGGAGAACGACGTCGAAGAAGAAGCACTCCCCAACCCTAAGAGCGTTTGGGAAGAGTAAGCACATGAGCACTATGACATAGCGCAACAACCTATGGGGGAGCACAGCTTTCATGCCGTGCTCCCCTTGTTTTTTGCAGAAACCTCACACAGATCTCATAGATCTCACTGATTTGCAACCACGGATGTCACGGTTAAAACCAGCCGTTGTTCCGTTAATCTTTTATAAAAGTACACGCGCGCACGCGAACATATAAAATAAATTAACTATCTTTGCACTGATTTTACAGATACCTATCGGAGTCCATCTCTGTTAAGCATCTGCTCATCACGATAAAACCAATAACTAATCATAAATTTCAAACAAAACAAAATGAAACATTTAAGACTTTTAGTCGCGTTACTCGCCCTATTAACTGGGGTGGACAATCTTGCTGCGCAGACGTGGTCAGGTAATGAAATTGCTCAGGGTGATTTCTATCTGTTTAATGTCGGTGCACAAAAGTATTTAAACAATGGAGACCCTAATGAAAGTTGGGGTAGTAATGCCTATCTACAAACTGGATTTGGCATGGATGTTACTTTAACAATGATTAGTGATGGAGTCTATACCATTGATACAAAAGTCAGCAATGGAGGTGACAGCCACTATCTTGCTTCTTCGACTTGGACCGATGGTAACGCTACCAATTGGACATTCCGTGCTGTTGATGATGAAACAAATGTCTATCAGATTATTTATGATGGTCAGTATTTAATGGCCAATGAAGCTCTCAATGATGTTGAAATGCTTGGCGACCCTGGCAGTCGTGTGACATCAACATATTGGAAGCTTGTATCCGAAAATGATTTTAAGGCGGCTATGCAGGCTAAAGGATACTCTGCTACTGATCCCATGGATGTTTCCGTATTCATTAAAGGTCGTAGTTTCGCCCGTAATGACACCCGCAACAGTTCTTGGACTACAACCCATAATGGAGGTAACTGGACTTGGATTGGCAGTTCTGAAAACAAGTACTTCGGTAATGAAGCTTGGAACAACACTTTCGATGTTCATCAAGACATTACAGATCTTCCTGATGGCACATACGAGGTACGCTGTTCTGGTTTCGGTACTAATGGTACAACCTATATTTATGGAAATAGCAAGCAAGGGCTGTTGCAGACGGACAATACAACCAGTTATGGAAACAGTAAAGAAGCTAAGTGGAAAGCAATCCATGAGGACAATGCTTTTGCAGGTCAGACAACAGGTACTTTCACGCTTTCTGGCGGCAATTTGACTGTTGGTATAAAGCGCGAGACCAATACTGGAGGCGATTGGTGCGTCTATGACGAATTCCGCCTCTACTATTATGGTCTGGACCTCTCCGAATTTGCAGCAACACTTGCGGCTGCCGTTACAGCGGCTGAGGCTGTTGAAGGAACTGTTCCCAATGCTGCATACCAGGCTCTTGCAGCTGTAGTAGCAGAGAATAACAAAACTTACTCGACCGCTGCTGAATACACAACTGCAACTAATGCAATTGTAGAGGCAACAAATACTGCTAAGGCTTTGCAGCCCAACTATACGCGATACATTAACGTGCGCGATGCCGTTCTGGCCATCAATAATAACATTGATGTTTCTGAAGCAAACTCACAAGCTGAAGCAGCTACAACTATCGAAGATCTAGACGCTGCTGTGCAGACAGTTCGTACAGCTCTTACTAACTATCTTTCCACGGCTTCTTTGGGTGAAGGGGAAACCATAGACCTAACTGATGCTTTGATAGACAATGCGGCTCCTGGTATTAGTGGAACAACTGACTATTGGACGAATTCTGAAAGTCCTAGTCTTCAGTATCAACTTTATGAATATTATCAAAAGAGTGGTGCAACTACAAAGCAAGCTATTGCATCTACACTGCCTGCTGGCAACTATAAGTTGACTGCTGTGGCATTTACTCGTTCTAGCTATGAGGCCAAACTGAATGCAGGAGAAAATAGTACGAATATTGCAACTGTTGGAAGCGATGTAGTTAACAACAGAGAGCAAGGAAACACTTGGATTACAAATGGTAATGGTGTAACCAATCTCGTCTTCAATCTTGCTGAACCAACAGCCAATCTTGAGATTGGCTTGACAGCTGCCACAGAAGGAGATCAGTGGATGTGCTGGCGTAGCTTCCGCTTGGTTTATGGTGACGTGTTCGAACATTATACACTCGTAGAGGGTAAGATGAATGCAGACGTTGCTGCTGCACAGACTGCCGCAGAGAGTGCGTACAAGAATAATCCTTCACCTGCCACTTATCAGGCGCTTATGAATGCCATTGCTAATGCACAGGCCTCTGCAAAAGCTTATGAGGATATGACCACTGCTGTCACTAAGATTGACGCAGCGCTTGAGGCTGCAACATCTGCCACAGCTAGTGCAGAAGCATACAATACAATTAAGTCTGCTTACAATGAGGGTACCATTGCCGATGCAGATATCATGACTAAAGTTGCAGCAGCATACGATGCCGTAATTCCTGTTATCAAGTCACAAACTGCTGCTCAGGCAGACTTTACACTTGCTATTCAGAACCAGTCGTTTGAATATGGAGACATGACAGGTTGGACAGCAGCATCGTCTTCTGATACTGGTGTTCGTGAGGCATCCAATGCTACTTATTCAGCAACGGGCTCTGATGGTAAGTATCTCTTTAATACATGGTGGCAAGGTGTACCTCTTACTCAGGCTGTTGCAGATCTTCCAAATGGTGAATATACACTTACTGTTTCTGTTGCCTCTGACGGCGCAACCATCTACCTCCTTGCCAATGGCGAGCATAATGAAGGTATTGAGACTTATGCAACAACCAATGCAGAGCAGGGGCAATATTCTAAAGATACCTTCCAGGACGCAACCTTCACCTTCCTCGTAAAGGATGGCAATGCTACTATTGGTGTTGTCGGTGGTGCTGATGGTACCGCTGGTGAACATAAAGATTATGTTGAAGCTGGCTATTGGTGGTATAAGGCCGACAACTTCCGCCTTGTCAAGAACCGTGAACTTACAGAGGAGGAAATGGCCGTCATTCCTACTGGCATCACGCTTGATAAGACAGAAGTGACACTGACTGCTACAGAGAATACGGTAACACTGACTCCGACTTTCAATCCTGAGAATGCTACAACCACCGTCACTTGGACAACATCTGATGCCAACATAGCTACTGTTGCCGATGGAGTTGTGACTGGCGTGGCACCCGGAACAGCAACTATCACCGTTGCCAGCACACTCAATGCTGACGTGAAAGCTACATGCACAGTAACTGTCAGCTATCCCGAATCTGTCGTACCGGAAACGTCCTACGAGAATGATGGTGCAACCCGCACGGTCTACACTCTGGGTGAGAATCTCATCAAAAATGGAGTATTTGAGTATCCTGATGCTTTCTATAGCTGGACAAGTTCTAATGACTTCAAATCAAAAATAACAAGTGATAACTTTACCATTAAGACCGATAACGATGGTCAGAAATATCTCGTTGGCACAAAGAATACGGGGGCAGCTGGTGTTGGTTCGCTTGGAACAGCTTGGAAATTGGAGCAAGGAAAGACTTATCAGTTTGCGTATGACGTGAAGAAAGAAGGCAACGGTACTGATTTTACTTATATAAAGACATCACTTGTCAGTTCCCCCTCTGGCGATGAGTCTAAAACTACAAGTCGGATTTTAGGTTATCCTTCATCTATCAATAGTACTTGGACAACTATCACTTACAACTTTACAGCTGGCGAAAATGAGAATTATCTCCAAGTAAGCTTCCGCTGGCTTAACAATCAGTGGGGCTTCCGTAATTTCCGTTTGACAGAAGTTAGCACCACTACGGAAGGTAACGTGGACTACGTTAAAGATGCAATCCCGACTGCTAACATTGGTGAGAATGCCTTCCAGTACAGCCAGGAGGCCATCGATGTTGCCAACGACCTCGTTCAGGGCGAGGCTACTGTTGAGGATGTCACCAATGCATACAACGCAGTAACTACCGTCAACGCTCCTGCCGAAGGTCAGCTCTTCAACGTCGTTCTGACCTACGATGGTTGGACTTACGACAACAAGGCCATGACTTACATCGCTAACGGCCGCACCGACGGTGGCAACTACAACATCCAGTATAAGGAAGAGGCCAACCAGAACCTCGCTCAAGCATTCACCTTTACCAAGGTTGAGGGTAACAACTACAAGATGTCGCAGATCGATGCCGACGGTGTCGCACGCTACATCTCTACCGGTCAGCCCTACGGAGGCAATGCAAGTCAGATTCGTACAACCACCAATGCCGACGACGCACTTGTCGTAACTGTCATCCCGACTGCAACTGAAAGCAAGTGGAACCTGCGTAACACAGCAGCCAACCAGTACATCGGTTCGCAGGATGCAGGAGTCTACACCGTTAACTCTCATATTGACTTCAAACTTGTTGAGACCTCGAAGCCCTCTATCACCATCAACACCACTGCTGCTGGTTGGGGTACTACTATCCTGCCGTTCGCTGTCAACGAGATTCCTGAGGGCGTGAAGATTTACAGTTGCACTGAAGCAAATAATGGACAGCTAACACTTGTTGAAGAGGAGGTCCTTGAAGCCAACAAGCCTTACATCATCGAAGGTGCTTGGAAAGAAGAGACGCTGACTGGTGACGCACAGGGAACTGCTCTTAAGAATACCGAAGGACTGCTTACAGGTACTTATGTCAATATGACAAAACAAGAACTACATGGCAACTATATCATGCAGAAGCATGGTGACAAGGTTGGTTTCTTCAAAGTTGACGGTACTGGTACTGCCAACCCAAGTTTAGGCGCTAACCGTGTTTATCTTACTGTTCCCGAAGACACAGAAGTTAAGGCATTCTATCTTGGAGAGAATACCAATGGCATCAATGCCATCGAGTCTCTGGCAAGCGGCAATGCTGAAATCTTCAACATCAATGGTGTGAAGCAGAACTCTCTGCAGAAGGGTGTTAACATCATCAAGACAGAAGATGGCAAAACCCATAAGATTATGGTTAAATAAAGATGATTGATAACGATTAAAAACAACAGAACAACATGAAATTAGAATATATCAATCCCGCCATTATTGTCAAAGAAGTTAAACTCACAGAGATGATTGCATTGTCGTATGGAGGCAGTGCTGATGATAGTGAAGGACTTGCAAAAGAGTTTAACGACTTCGGTGAGGACGATGACAATCGTCAGGTTCTCACCATCAACGATGTCTGGGAAGACTAAATACAAAGTAACAAGGTAAAATAGTTACAAAGTAACGCGAGTGATAAGGTAGTAATACCGAAATCAATATGAATGGCAGCAGCTACAGTCAGAATGATTGTAGCTGCTGTTGTTATTGTCGCTCGGTACGCAGGAACGCTCATTCCCGCGCTCGGCTTTACCGCTTTCGTAGCGCAGCGGAGAAAGAACCACGGATGACACGGATAAAACGGATGACACGGACTTATTGTAAGCATTCGACAAAGCAATGCTTTATACCTTAGAACTCAATGCTGCAGTCCAACAAAAGCATTGCTTTGTACCTATAGAAAGCATCGCTCTGTGACCATAATAGCATTGAGTTAGTAGGGCGAAAGCAATGACTTACAAGCAGAAAAGCAATGAGTTACAGACAGAGGAGTAATGAGTTATAGCCTGAAGTGAAATGTGCTACGGACTTAAGACCATTGGGCTATAGGAATACAAGCGATGAGCTATGGACATAATAGCAATTGATTAGCAGGAGAAGGGCATTGCTGGCCAGCGAGAAGAGGGCTTTGGGGTTCTCGCGATTCCTTTTGCCCCTGATGATTAAGAATAGGCAATAATATAGCAGTTGACCCACCGACCTCGAAGAGGTCGAATAATCAGAAACCCCAGGTCTACCGACCTGGGGATAGGAAATGTCGTGTGAGAATGTCGACTTCGAAGATGTCGCACGAAATTATTTCTTCATGACGTGACTGCTCTATATGATATGCTTTGTTTCATTAGGTGCGACATCTTCGAAGTCGTTTTTTTATGTTTCGGGTTGCCCCTGTCCCCAGGTCGGTAGACCTGGGGTTTCTGAAATTCGACCTCTCCGAGGTCGGTGGGTATTCATCTATATCATTCCTTTAGAATTTGCAAAGGGGATTCAATTGCAATGCGACGATGTCGCGCGAAAAGCTGCTGCGCAACGTGCATCTGCTTAATACGAAGAAAGGGGAGCAATGCTCCCCTTTCCTACCCTATTGTTAGTTGACGAAAACGCCAAGTTCAGCGAGGCTGGACACTGCTGACTCGCCACTCTCGATGGTTAGTCGGAGGTAGCGGGCAGGCACAGGACCATAGAAGCTGATGTACTGATAGCCATCGGCCTTCGGCATATCAGCCTCAAGAGCCGTACCGGCCTCAGTCCATGTGGAACCGTCGTTGCTGAGGTCGATGTGGACAGACGAGAAGTAGTACTCCTCAATCCACCAACCACCCCAGTAGCTCTTCCAATAGCGAGCAAGACGGAAGCCGCTGACGTTCTGCTGCTTCTGCATGTCGACGATGACGCAGGTGTTCTTGCCTTCGTTGCCATCGGTACGCAACTGCGGGCCATTCTCCAACGAACCGTCGAAGAGTTCACCGGCATTGATCTCAGCACCTGTCGAGTACTTGGCAGTCCATCCGGCATAGTCGGTGAGGACAGAACCCAGCACGTCGTCGGCCGAACCAATTTCCTTGATGAGCTTATCTTCGGTAGAGACGAGGACGTAACCTATGCCACGCTCCTCGCTACCCTTGCCGTCGCCCTGCACCTGTGAGATGCGGATGGGGAGCAGATAGGCCTTCTCGTTGAGGTTGGGGAAGGCAGACTCGAGCACTTTGACAACGATGGTGTCGCGTGCAGCAATGCTGTCCTTGGGAATGGTGACCGTCAGGCGCGATGCATCAATGGCCGATTCGGGCATGGCAACGTAGTTGGTGCCATTAGCCTCGTTGTAGGCGTTGATGAGCGAGTTGTCGATGGTCACTGTGACGCGTGTCTCCTGCGTGGCAGGGCGAAGGATGCGCACGGGGAACTTGGCATCGACGGCGCCAAAGTGGCCCACGGGCGTGTGGACGATGGTGCCTGTGATGGTATTCTCGGCATTAGCCTTGAAATAGACGAGGTTGTCGGGATTGCCCACTACGTCGTACTTCTCGTCGTCGCTACAAGCAACGAAGAGCGAAGCAGCCAGCAGAAGGGAGCAAGAGAGAAGCCCCGTCTTGGTAAATATGCTTGTTTTCATTGTTGTTTGGTTTTGTTTTAATTGTTGATGTTAAGAGTTGCCGCGATGCGGCAACATACTAAACAAAGGAAACTACTGGGCGCACTTGTTGACGTCGTCCTTCACCCACTGGATGTTGTTGCAAGCATCGGGCGTAGGCAGCATGTCGCCTTCGTAGATGGCGCGGCTGGTCTTCGACCAGTCCATGTCGAAGCCATGACCTGTTGCATCCTTGAAGATATAGCCCTGGCCCTCGTTGAACTTCCAGTAAGCCTGCAGACCATTTGAGTTGGCTGCAACGCCGCAAAGACCACCAAGGATCTCGCTGGCCGAAAGGGCGCGATCCCATACACGGAACTCGCAGAAGCGATGGCCGAAGAACTGGCGCGAGTTGTAGCCACCCCACGACATACCCATCTCGAAGCGCTGGAAATTGACACCTCCTGGATCCTTACCAGCCAGCGAATTGTCGAGCACACCATTGACATAGAACAGCAGGTTGGTGCCATCCCAGACGATGGAGAGCGTATACCACTGGTTGTTGGCGAACTCGGTGTTCGACATCATCGTTCCACAGGGCGTCATGACCTGAAGCTTGTTGGAGGTGTTGGCCTCATTGAAGCGCAGAAGCAATGCCTTCGACTCGTCGGCCTGCTCAAGGGCGCAGAAGCGCTGAGGACCGCTGTTGGCGAGACCTGTGGGATAGATCTTCATCTCATAGGTAAAGGTAGTGAGAGGGATAGCCTTTTCGAAGATAAAGTTCGACGATGCATTGTAGTTGGCGTTGATAGCTGCGAAGTTGATGACACGCGAGACGCGCAGATAGATAGTGCGCGAACCCTCGATGACATCTGTCATGCCACCACTGACACTCTTGATGGTCACGGGAATCATGTAAGTGGCACCTTCCTCGAAGGCTTCGGTGCTGACAACCTTCACCGTGGCAGCCGAAGAGATGGCGTTGCCCTCGGTAATGGTGATCTGAGGATTCTCCAGTTCGACAGCTCCCTCAGGAATGGGGAAGTAAGCCGTCTTGTTGATAGCATTGTATTCGGCCACCTTCGAGGGGTCGACAGCCATCGTGAGGTTGACGTTGGAAGCCACCTTCTCGGTAGACTGCACTGTGACGGCATAGCTTGCGGGCGTGTCCTCGACCACAAACTTCACCACGGGGCTCTCCTCTGTGCCCGACACATAGAGTGCCGAGTGGTCGTAGTCGAAGCCACCGTCGCCACGGCAAGCAGAGAGCAGGAGCGATGCTGCAGCGAGGGCTCCTACCGTTGCCATTGATAATATTCTTGTTTTCATTGTTATTGCTTTTTTGTTTGTTTGAGGGTTGCTATAGAATAACAACATACTTGACAATTGAGATTACTTGTGGATGGCGGGATTCATGATCTGGATGGCCTTGCGGAACTCGCCGTAGGGGATGCCAGAAGGATCCTTGTAGTTGAAGTCGACGTAGTAAGCGCCGCAACCGCCCTTGTGACCTGTGGCAGGCTCCCAGCGGGCATAGTCGCAAACCTGTGCACCACGCGGACCAGCCTCACCGGCCTCGCCACCGAAGCTGTCGCAATAGATGGTCTTCTCCTGTGGACGTCCACCTGTGCCAGTATTGAAGCCGATCTGCCAGGTATAGGCCTGACGAACGAAGTAGTCGCAGTAGTCGTCGCAGCCATCAGGAGCTCCACCGAACCAGTCGATGATGAAAAGCTTCTCAGGCCATGGGCCATTGGGGCCAAAGTACTTGTTGCACTCTTCGGCAACAATCTGCATATCGGCACTGTTCCAACCCTCGTAGTCGAAGTCGACACCATCAAGGCGGCACTTCACCACCGTGTCAACAGCCCAGCGGGCATAGGACTCGAGTTCCTCGCGATTGCCAGAATGCTCGGTGACGACGACGTGGTTGCCCTGTGCGTCATAGACATAGTCGAATTGACGGGTGGCTTCGTTCCACACGCGATCGTAGAAGGTGTGTCCGTGGTGGCTGGCATCGCCATGGAAGACGAAGCGTGTGCCAAGCACGTCCTGTGCATAGACCATGTCCTCATAGGCCACGGGATGAGTCTCGGGAGTAGGGATGCCCATCCAGAGGTTGACGATGTCGAGGCTGTCGGGCAGACCCTTGATACGCTCACCCCACGATGCGGGATCCTTGTAGCCTTCCTGTCCCTCGAGGGGAGCCCAGGCTGCATAGTAGACATAGGAGACCTCGTGCGGGGTCTTCTTCCACGCACGGAGATTCTCAAAATACTGTGCGTCGTATTTATACAGATGCTGTATAGTTTCGTTCTCCACCTCTGTGTCGCAACTGGTGAGTGCTGCACTGATGGCGCAGCAGGCGAGACAGGTGGCGAATATATTCTTTAGTTTCATATTGTTACTTTGTTATGTTTTGTTATGGGGTTGCTGTCAGCAACATACGGTACTGAAACGGAACCTGTAGCTGGTTAGAAGTTAGGGTTCTTGTCCCACCAGAGGCGAGTGCCGCAGTTATCGGGACCACCCAGCAGCTGGGCAGCAGCACTGACGGCAGCACGATTGGTGTTGTACTCGGTGCCAGGATAAGGCAAACGACGAATCTGCAACTCGCTTGACACGGCACCGTCGCTATAGTTGAGCTTCACAGGGAACATTTTGGGATAGCCCGTGCGGCGGAATTCCGACCAAGCCTCGCAAGAGTTGCCCCAGCTGGCAATCCACTTCTGAACAATAATGCGCTCGAGGTTCTCCTCGAAAGCGTTGTCATTGGTATTCCATGCCACAGTGATGGTGCTGGGAGCAGGTGCGCTATCGCCACCGGCATTGTCGTTGAAAGCTGCAGGACGGCGACTGCGGTTGCTCACATAGTTATCGACACCACTTGTGATGCCATTCTCCTGCATTGACATGCGGATACCAGCCTCATAGAAGCTCTGAGCCGTTCCG
The DNA here is from genome assembly GCA_902774815.1 of uncultured Prevotellaceae bacterium. Classification (GTDB taxonomy): domain Bacteria; phylum Bacteroidota; class Bacteroidia; order Bacteroidales; family Bacteroidaceae; genus Prevotella. The sequence goes on from CACYJV010000007.1 coordinate 60,066, forward strand.
CCCATGTTCCATCCACGCAAAGCAGCCTCGGCACGAAGGAAGAAGGATTCGGCAGCAGCCATATAAAGCACAGGTGAGTTCTCGCTCAGGTTGACATTAGATATCTTTTCGCCAATGTAAGCACTCTGATTGGCACCATCGGCAAACACGCCCTGACGCACACCGTGGTACTTGCCATCGCCGGCAGCCACGAAGTAAACGCTGATGCGAGGATCGTTGTAACCATTGAGGTAGGAGTCCATAGGAGCACTCATACGGTTCTCGTTCCACTCGTAGGCCTGCTGCCAGATGGGGTTCACGGCTGCAGCATTGGGCAGACCGTTGTACTGTGCACGGCCGTCAGCAGCGTCGATGAATCCCACCGGCGAGTTGGCCGACTTCTCAGCCTCTGCCTTGGCCAGAGCCTCGTCGGCATAGACCACGCGGAGCGCCAGGCGCAGACGCAGGGTGTTGGCCAGCTTCGTCCATTTGTTGACATCGCCACCATAGATGGGGTCGTAGTCGCCCAGGATGTTGTTGCCTGCAAGGGCATAGGGAGTGAGCACCTCGATGGCATTGTCGAGCTCCTCGAAGAACTTGGCATAGACCTTGTCGAGGGCATCGTAAGCCTGGCCAATGGCACCGAGCTTGTAGTTGACATAAGGAATAGGACCATAATGATCGGCCACGCGGTGCATGGCAAATACCTTCACGACATCGGCCAGTGCAGCAACCTGCGGCTGGTTCTGCTCCAGAGCCTTATTGTGCATTTGTGCCCATGCAGGCATGATCTGTACCATACCCATCTTGAACATGGCATTGCCCCATTCGTCGCCTTTCGAGAAGTTGTAGGTACCATTGTAGCGGCCACGAGCCCAACCGGCCGTGTGACCGATGTAGCCAGAATAGCTGTCGGCACTGATACCGATCTGATGCTGGTAGGCACCCGTCGATGCGAACTCATCGTCCTGATCGCCACCGATCTTCATCACCGTGGTACGGTTGATCATCTGCGTGAAGAATGAGCCTACGGCCTTACCATCCTTCTCCATATCGGCATCGGTAGCAGCGTGCTTGTTGGTGTTCAGGCTCTCGAAGTCGTCGGTGCAAGCCGTTGTGAGGCTGAGAGCGAGGAAACCAAATAGTGTATATCTTAAAATATTCTTTTTCATCTTGATATCTCCTTTCATAGGTTAGAATCTGAGTTTAACAGAGAATCCCATCGTGCGCAGGCTGGGCTGCATGAAGTAGTCGAGACCCTGTGCATAAGTGCCAGTGCTGGCTGTGACTTCGGGATCGAAGGGAGCCTTGCAATAGAGCATCCAGAGGTTGTGGGCAACAAACGAGAGATTGACACCCTTGATGACGCTCTGCCACTTCTGGACAGGAATGTCATAACCGAGCGAGAGTTCCGACAAACGCAGGTTAGTAGCACTGTAGACGTACTGCGAACCAATGATGTGGCTATCGCTGGCAACGGTCTGGTAGTAGTCGGAAGCCTTGATGGGCTTGCCATTGATCATGACGCCACCGGCATCACGGGCATCGGCCGAAACCTTGGAGGCACCGAAGGCATCCATGATGGCCTGTGTCTGCGAGACAACGATACCACCGGCACGGAGTGCGAACTGGAAGCCGAGGGTCAAACCCTTCCACGAGAAGTTGTTACCCCAAGCGAGGTTGTAGCGAGGAGCAGCCTGGCCAGCCTTCACGTAGTTGTTGGCATCGGTACGAAGGGCATGAGTCTGCGGGTCAACATAGTATTCGCCGTGCTCACCCACTGCCAGCGTGTTGACATAGATGTCGGAAAGCGTTCCGCCTTCAACGAGTTTGGTCTTGTAGCCACTCAGACCACCCTTGTCGAGTTCGGTGAGCGAGTAGATATTGCCATCGATGGGGTTCTGCCAGTCGTGGAGCAGTTCCTTGATCTCGTTCTTGTTGAGTGTCCAGTTGAGGTATGTCTCCCATTTCACAGGACCAAGAGGCTGCGAGAAGCGTGCTGCCAACTCAATACCCTTGTTGTCCACACGTCCACCATTGACGATGGTGTTGGTATAGCCCGACGATGCAGGCAGGGAGATGTTGAAGAACTGGTTGTAAGTGCGCGAATGATAGATCGTTGCATTCACACGCAGTTTGTTACGGAAGAGCACCAGGTCGAGACCTGCCTCCCATGACTTCGTGCGCTCGGCCTTCAGGTCGGGATTGGGCATGCTTGTGGTGGTGCTGATGCCAGCAGCCGTCAGCGTGTAGTAAGGTATTGTGATGAAAGGCTCAACGGGGTCGTTACCCACCTCAGCATAAGAGATGCGGGTCTTCAAGTAGTTGAGTCCGTCGTTTGACTTGATCTGGGGGAATATGTCTGTCCAGATGCCAGACAGACCAGCCGACCAATAGAAATAGGAGTCCTCGGCCTTGGCCATCTTCGACGACCAGTCGTTACGGGCAGTAAGATCAAGGTAAACCATGCTCTTATAGCCCACCTGAGTGCTACCATAGACACCCAGTTTCTTGAACGGCATGAGGCCCTGGTCGTACTTCGTGGCGCCACCGGCAACGACATTGCGAAGCGAGAAGATGTTGGCAGCTGTCGAAAGATGACCATCGAAGCCGGCAAAACGCTCCTGCTGCTTGTCGTAGCTCGTACCGAGGATAGCTGTAAGGCTCCAAGTGTTCTCGTTCCAGTACTTGTTGACCGTAGCAAAGGCTTCAGCAAAATACTGTGTGTACTGGCGATGAGTGTAGCCATAGTGACCGTACTTCGAAGCAAACTGCAGGTCGGTGCCGGCATCGTACTTCGACTCGTTCTTCACATCGTTGTTGTCGTACTTCACACGACCAGTCAGCGACAGCCAGTTAGTGATGTCATACTTCAGTGAAGCTGTGAACGTGTTGCGGAACTTATGGTTGGTAAAGTTGTCGTGCTCAGTGATCCAATAGGGATTCTGCATCGACATGGCCTGACGACCATAGGGCCAGAACTGCGTGGCAAAGTTGCGGTCGGCATTGTAACGCTCGTAATAGGTCACTGCATTCCAATCGGCACCTGCCGGGAACAGATAGAGGGGAACCAGCGGGTTGAAATACTGACCTTGTGAGATCATGTTGTTCTCCTTTACGCTCGACATCATGTAGCTGAGGTCAAGGGTTACCTTATCGTTAAACATCTTCGTGGTGTTACGAATGGAGAGGTTATAGCGATCAAAGTCGTTGTTGTGGATGATACCACCTGCATTGGTAGCACCGATGGAGGCATATGTCTGGTTGCGCTCGTTACCCGTTGAGAGGGATACGGAATTAGTAAAGTTGGTACCCGTGCGGAAGAAGTCGGCGGGATCGTAGCTTGAGGGTGTCGTTAGCTTGTCGCCCCAGCTGTAGTAGCTGCCTGCCTCGCTCTGTCCATAAGTGTTCTGGAACTCGGGAAGCATGAGGGGGTTGGAGAACTGGAAACTACCATTATAGGTAATGTTTGTCCTGCCGGCAGCACCTTTCTTCGTGGTGATCAGGATGACACCATTTGAAGCCGTCGAACCATAAAGGGCGGCAGCCGAAGGACCTGTCAGTGCCGAAATACTCTCGATATCGTCAGGGTTGAGCATAGCGGTGGCATCACCAGTCTGTCCGTTACCACTATAGGCAAGTGCGTTCTCATCGAGACCTGTCTGTGCATTCACCACGGGAATACCGTCGATGACATAAAGCACGTTGTTGTTACCGTCAATGGACTTGGCACCACGCATGACGACACGCGAAGCACCACCAATGCCCGATGCAGCAGCATTGATCTGCACACCAGCCATCTTACCACTGAGCGAGTTTACGAAGTTAGCATCCTGCACGGTCATCACAGCATCGCTGTTGAGTTGCTGAACGTTGTAGGACAACGATTTAGCTTCCTTCTTGATACCCAGAGCCGTCACGACGACTTCGTTCAGGTTGGTGCTGTCGTCGTTCATCGTCACGACGACTTCGTTACCGTTAGCCTTGAACTCTTGGTTCTGGAAGCCAATGTAAGAGACCACTACCGTAGCACCTTCGGGAGCTTCAATCGTGAAGTTTCCGTCGATGTCGGTAACTGCGTTCTGCCCAGTGCCCTTCACTGTAACGGTAGCGCCAATGATCGGCTCACCGTCCTTGTCGAGCACCCGGCCCTTGACATGACCCTTCGTCTGCTGCTGAGCTGTTGCCAAGGTGTTCTGCACAGTTGAGCTGGCTGAAACACCTGTCGAAGCAACGGCTAAAGCTGCCAACAGGAAGAGTCTCATCATTCCTTTTTGATTCATAAAAAAATAAATTTTAAGTTAGTTGGTATTATTGTTAGTGATGTTAATATTATATATAATGTTCGCGAGCCTATGACTTAGGCACCGGAAGCCACGTCACCCGCAGGGGCTTTAGCGCCTTCCCGTTGACACGTGGCACAATGTCGATGTGGCACTTATACCGATGTTCGCGCACAGCTTTGTAGCTGACATTGACAGATCGACGCTCGCCAGGCTTCAACGTGATGCGTTCGGGCATCTGAAGCACTCGGTTGTCAGGTTGACGAAGGAAGTCGATGGTCATGGAACGAGGACTATCGTTGGCCAAACGCAGTTCGATGGTCTGCTGTTCGCCACGCTTCAGAGCACGGAAAGGAAGCACCTGGAGGTTCATATAGAGACCTTCGCCGAAGCTATATGGATGGTCGTCGGTGACGGGATGTTGCATGCCGACCACCGTTCCTTTCACCCAAAGGCGCACATAGCTGCTACCGTCCTCGGTGAGCACTACTACTTCCTTGCTAAACTTGCCAGGCCGATAGCTGGGGTTGAAGGTTACCTTGACACGTCCTGTCTGTCCGGGTCGGATGGGTTCTTTTGAAAACTCTGTCGTAGTACAACCACACCACACCGACACATCGCTGATGGCCAAAGGCTTGGACCCCTTGTTCGTGAGCAGGAACACATGGCTGACAGGGCCATCCTTCTCCTGAATCGTCCCGAAATCATGAACCTTCTGATCAGGCACAAACAACTTGTTGAAGACCGGCTCCTGCTGAGCCAATCCCACAAGCGAACAGATAAGGGCGTAAACGGTAAGATATAGTCGGTTCAACATAGTGTTTCTCACAAATGATTAACAAGGGTGTATAGGCAGGACGTCTTCGTCGTCGATGATCTCTCGTAGGGGAATCATTACAAAATCGCGCTCGAGCATGAGCGGATGAGGGATTGTCAGGTCGGGTTCTCGGACTATTAGGTCGTCGTAAAGCAGGATGTCGATGTCGATAGGTCGGTCGGCATAGGCTCGTTGCACATCGTCAGTTACGGTATTGCTGCTGTCGTCACTGTCGTTGGCCGAGGGTTCGTCGGGTAGTTTCCTTACACGTCCAAGCCTGTGTTCAATGATGTGAGCCTGTTGCAGCACCTCGCGTGGTGAGAGATGCGTGAGCACCTTCACGCAGGCATTGAGAAACTTGTGTTCGGAAGAGAAGCCCCATGGCTCGGTCTCAAGCAAAGTTGACTGGCGATCGACAGAACCTATCAAATCGCCAATCATTACAATGGCTCGCCGGATGTTCTGCCGGCGATTACCAAGATTGCTTCCAAGACTTAAATAAACTGTGTGAAGACTTTCTGCTTCCATTTCTTCCATACCTGCCATGAACGCACGACTAATCGTTGACTATCAGCATGGCATCGCCAAAGCATCCGAACTTATAACCATGCTTTACAGCCAGATCGTAGGCTTCCATGACCAGTTCATAGCCGCCAAAAGCTGCCGTTTCCATGAGCAATGGCGACAACGGATGGTAGAAATTGGCCACCATTGAATCAGCCAAACCAAAGTCGTAGGGAGGGAAGATGAACTTGTTGGTCCATCCATCGTACTCCTTCAGCATTCCATCGGTTCCAACTGCGGTTTCCGTTGCCTTGACAACGCTGGTGCCAACGGCACAGATATGGTGTCCGCCCTGCTTAGCTTCATTGACAATCTTACATGCTTCTGCCCCGACAATCATCTGTTCAGAGTCCATCTTGTGCTTGGTAAGGTCCTCCACTTCAATGTCGTGGAACACCCCAAGACTGCAATGCAAGGTAATAAAGGCGAAGTTCAGCCCGCGTATCTCCATGCGTTTCATCAGCTCGCGACTGAAGTGAAGACCCGATGCCGGTGCCGTGACGGCACCTTCATTCTTGGCAAAGATGCACTGGAAGTCTTCCATGTCCTGCTGATCAGCATGATGTACCTCGCGTCGGTCGATCACATAACGTGGCAGTGGGGACTCGCCCAATGCGAAAAGCTCACGTTTGAACTCGTCGTGCGGACAGTCATAAAGGAATCGCAGCGTGCGTCCGCGGCTTGTAGTGTTGTCAATGACTTCAGCAACCATCGTGCTTGTGTCGTCAAAGAACAACTTGTTGCCAATGCGGATCTTTCGTGCAGGCTCCACCAGTACGTCCCACAAGCGCATCTCCTCATTGAGCTCGCGCAACAGGAACACTTCTATCTTGGCATCGGTCTTCTCCTTGGTGCCATAGAGGCGGGCTGGGAACACCTTCGTGTCATTAAAGATAAAGGTGTCGCCTTCGTCGAAGTAGTCGAGCACATTACGGAAGTCAAGATACTCACCCTCGATAGGGTTACCCTCTTCATCACGACGATAAAGGTCGATGGTCTGCGACTTGCGGTGAAGCACCATCAGCCGACATTCGTCACGACGAGTGAAACGAAAGGTCTCCTTCTCGCCTTCGTCGTTTTCGAACTCGCGGTAGATACTGTGCGGATAAAGCGCGATGAGTTCTTCGGGCAGTTTGAACTTAAATTGTGATAACTTCATTAACTATATATTCGTTTTTATTTACTCCTAACTTCTAATTCTCAACTTCTGATTCAACCTTTTCAATCCACTCTTTTATGTGGTCGAAGTCGATGCAATCCTCTACACAGATATCACCGACACGAGTGCGCCGAAGGGCTGTCAGGAAGGCTCCGCTGCCGAGTGCACGCCCAATGTCGCGTGCCAGCGAACGGATGTATGTGCCTTTACCACAGACGACGCGCAGACTGAGAAGCATCTGCTCCCGATCGAAGTCGAGAACCTCTATCTCGTCGATGCGGACTGGCTTGGCCTGCATCTGTTGTTCCACCTCGTCGCTCTTTCGTCGAAGTTTGTAGGCCCGATGGCCATCCACATGGACGGCACTGAATGCAGGCGGCACCTGCATGACGTTTCCAACAAACTGAGGCAGCACTTCGTCGATGAGTTCCCTCGTGATATGGCGTGTCGGGAACGTACGATCCACGGTGTGTTCACGGTCGTAGCTGGGCGTTGTGGCACCGAGTTGCAACGTAGCCGTGTATTCCTTCGTCTCTCCTTGCAGTCGTTCTATCTGCTTGGTCATCTTTCCCGTGCAGAGAATGAGCACTCCGGTGGCCAAAGGATCCAACGTGCCGGCATGTCCCGTCTTCACACGCTTCACACCCACATGTTTCGAGATGACATAGCGCACATGGGCAAGAGCGCCGAAACTCGACATGCGATAGGGCTTGTCGATTGCTATGATTTCACCCTCTACGAAGTCCATTAGTCGACCATTGCTAAAGAGTGACCTGTCAGCAGGAGCGCGATGATGATGCCCCCCACGACGATGCGATAATAACCGAATGCCTTAAAGCCATACTTCGTCAGGAATCCGACGAACCATTTCATGGCCAAAAGTGCCACTACAAAGGCGACAACACAGCCCAAAATGAGCATGCAGATGTTGTGTGAGGTGGCCCATACGGCATCTTCCTTCAGCAGATCGAGCAGGTCTAGCAGCGTAGCACCGGCCATCGTCGGCACAGCAAGGAAGAATGAGAACTCAGCAGCACGTTTGCGCGTGAGCCCTTGAGTCATACCGCCCACGATGGTGGCCATAGAACGCGACACACCGGGGATGACCGATATGCATTGATACAGGCCGATGTTGAAAGCTCTGCGCTCATTGACCTGATTGGCATCGGTTCCTTTGTTGAAGAGTCGGTCACAGAAAAGCATGAACACTCCACCCACGACGAGCATCACAGCCACAACCTCCACACTGTCAAGCAACCAGTCGAGCAATCCAGACTTCTTTGCCAGCAAACCTATGATCACGGCAGGCAGCACGCCTACAAACAGCAACCAGTAGAAGCGGTATTTGTGTTTCAGACGCGCAAAGGTGCTGCCTCCCTCGGGTGCCGGCGTATGGTCAAACTGGAAGAACTGCTTCCAATAGAGGCATACGACGGAGAGGATAGCGCCAAACTGGATGATGAAAGTGAATGCATGGACGAACGGATCGCCCTGTTCGATGCCCAGAAGGTTCTGGGTGATGATCATGTGGCCTGTCGACGACACGGGCAGAAACTCCGTGAGGCCCTCGACGATGGCAATGATCACTGTTTGTAGCCAGTCCATTTAGTTGTCTTTGGGTTTACGAATGATGGCATAGACCATTGACAGGAATCCAATCAGGCACACTACAGGAGCCACCTTAATGCGCATCGGGCTGAAAATGCTGGGGTCGTAAGCCTCTTCGGTTGAACCACCGCCACTCATCAGCACAAATCCAATGATGACTACTACCATAGATACAGCCAACAGGATGAAGTTGACCTTGTCGAATGCGAAATTCTTTTTATCCATCTTTTCTATTTAATTATTTTCTGTGTTCTATATTCCAATTGTACCACTGTCAGTTTTGCACCCTGGTTTACTTAAATCTTGTAAAGTTCTCCAGCCTTCATGCGCAGGAACTTGTTGACCGAGACGCCCGAACAGATGCCCGTGATGAGCAGTCCCAGCAGAAGAACGGCAACACCCGTGATGAGCAGTTCGCGCCACGTAAGTACCGTGATGATTTCGGGCTCATATCGATAGAGGGCATATACCATTCCGGCCAGGACAATACATGCAATGATGCCCGCCAAGAATCCCAACAGGATGCCTTTGCGCACGAACGGCCAGCGGATAAAGCCCCACGAGGCACCCACAAGCTTCATGGTGTGGATGCTAAAGCGGCGCGCATAGATGCCTAATCGTACGGTATTGTTGATCAGTGAGAACGAGACGAACGTGAGCAACACGGCAAGTACCAACAGCACTGCAGATATCTTTGCGAGGTTTTTATTGACTACCTCCACAAGATCCTTCTGATAGCTGATCTCCGTAACCTTGGGAATAGCCTTCAATTCCTTTGCTATCCAGCGCAGGGAGTCGTTGTTGGCATAGTCGCCTACAAGCGTCAGATCGATAGAAGCTGTGAACGGGTTGTTGCCAACGAACTCCGTGGGGTCGCTACCCAGTTCCTTTGCGGCAGCTTTCAGTGCCTGTTCCTTGCTGACATACTCCATCCGGCGGATGTACTGCCGGCCTTGAAGTTTCTTACAGAGTTGGCTGGCCTCGTTGTCTGTCATGTCCTGACCAAGCATCATCGTCACTCGCAGGTTTTCCTTCACCTGTAACGACAGGTTACGACCCGTTAGTCCGGCCATAATGACCAGACCTAGCAAAATCAGAACCAAGGCCGTGCTGATGCACAGCGTGACATTCTGCAGTCCATAGCGACTGCCACGCTTATTCCTTTTATGTTTTTTTGACATCTTATCGTAGCAAATGGTGACACATCACAACCTACCATGAGGGCGCAATATGCCAAATTCCCTGCAAAATTACAACATTATCGAGCCAATTCCAAATAAATTAAGATTTATTTTGTAATTTTGCACGCGTTATGAGTACAATTATTTACCCGAGCCCCATTTTCGGGCCTGTTCATAGTCGCCGACTGGGCATCTCGCTTGGCATTAACCTGATGCCAGCCGACGGAAAAGTGTGTACATTCGACTGCATTTACTGCGAGTGCGGACTCAATGCCGAACGCCGACCTACCCTGCCCCGTCCTACACGTGAGCAAGTGGCTGTGGCACTGGAGGCAAAACTGCGCGAGATGGCAGCAAGCGGACTACAACCCGACGTGTTGACGTTTGCCGGCAATGGCGAACCAACGGCACATCCGATGTTTGCCGACATCATGAACGACGTCATCAGCCTGCGCAACCGCCTCTGCCCGAACGCCAAGGTAAGCGTTCTGAGCAATGCCACGCAACTCCATCGACCGGATGTTGTGGAAGCGCTCATGCAGGTGGACAACAACATCCAGAAACTGGATACCGTCAACATGGATTTCATTCGCCTTATCGACCGCCCTGTCAGTCGTTCCTACGACGTGGAGAAGGTCGTTGAACAACTATGCGCGTTCCACGGTCACGTCATCGTGCAGACTATGTTCCTCACGTCGGCGTCGGGCGACATTGATAATACCACCGACGAGTACGTTTTGCCTTGGTTGGAAGCTGTGAAGCGCATCGCGCCAAGTCAGGTGATGATCTATACCATCGACCGCGAGACACCAGTGAGCTATCTACGCAAGGCTTCGCACGAACAACTCAACCGTATTCGCGACCTCGTGACGGCTGAGGGCATCGCATGTATGGCATCATACTAATGATTTCCACTTTCAATCTGAAACCAGAACATGTAAAAACGGCCCCTGAAAGGCCGTTTTTCTTTGTTTTTATTATGACGAGACGATATTCAAAGCTATGCCTTGTTTCTTGTTTTCCTGCACATTGTTCCACAAGAACCGATGGACAGTTTGCAGCAAAGCATAGCTTTACACCTAAAAAAGCAGTGGTTTAGGAGTAAAAAGGCTATGGTTTAGAGGCAAAAAAGCAGTGGTTTTGGCCTCTAAAACGTCTTCAAAAACTTCAGCAAAAGAACACCTTTCGTCACTTGTCTATACGATCGGGATTTCCTACTGCTTACAATTTGAAAGCACAAGACTGCAAAAGGGCGCTTTTACACTGTCATTTCATCCTTCCATCCCCCACCTTCGATTGAACTCATCCAACTGTTGGCGGGTCTTTTCCTTGAAGGCTTGGTAGTCGGGCGAATCGGGATTAAACGGCCGATGGGCAAGAGCCTCTCGAATAGGCCGCCACTCTTCAACATACAAACGAGCCTCATCCGAGAAGCAACACTCCTGGAAACGGCGGTAGATGTAGCCGACAGCCTGTTCAGACGGGTGCAACATATCGGGCGCATAGAAACGATAGTCGCGCAATTCGTCGAGAAGAATCTCATAGGAGGGGAAATAGAGCAGCCCATCCCCAGCCCCTCCCCAAGGAAGGGGAGCCTGTTTTGACTCTTCCGGTGAATTGGTATTCATGTCTCCCTCCTTTAGGGAGGGGTTAGAGGTGGGCTTTACCTTCTCCACCGCCATCAGCAGCGTTGCCTTCGAGAGTTGGCTTTCGTGATAACCGTATTTCCGATAGCGAATGGGGCTTACCGTGAGGACGATCTTCATCTCTGGGTTCCATTCCCGTAGCAATGCGATGCTACGACGCAGGTAGTCAGCACATTCATCGACACCGAGGCAACGCTCTTCAAAGAGCTGTTGCGGACGTTTTTGGCAGTTATCCACAATCTCGCCCGTAGCCTTTTCAATGTAAACGTGGTTGGTGCCAAGCGTGAGAAGTGCCACATCTGCCTTCTCAAAGGTGGTGAAAGGTACATCCTGCTGCCGACCTGCCTCCTTCAGTTGAGACTGATCGAGATGATACCTTAGCCTTTCGATTGTATGGAGAATGCTGGCGGGATTGTACATCACGCCAAAGGGATTGGCAATCGTCGGGAAGTGATCGTCTTGGAAGCGGCGCGCCATCTCATCGGCAAAGCATGAGCCGATGCAAAGCACGCGTTCTGCAGGCACAATGCAGAAAGGGGCTTTGGGCAGAGGCACTATTGTACGGAATATTTCTTCGTTCATGTGTGCAAAGTTACAAAAATTATTTGTACCTTTGCATCTGAAAACAAAAAACTTGAAACAATCAATTGGCAATAACATGATGACTATGAAACGAAAAGGCATCCTGATAGTGGCTATGATGGGCTGTTGGCTAGCAGGCTTCAGCCAGACTACTGGTAGTTATGAACAAGCTGGCAACTCTGTGACCATTCATCCGCGTGGCGGACAGGCACGGGTTATTCAGTTAGAAGTGGTCAACGACAACATCATTCGAGTGCGAGCCACGTCGAAGGATGAACTGCCCAATAAGCCGAAGAGCCTGATGATTGTGCCACAGCAACCCTATAAGGGTTCCGTGGAGGTGAAGCAGTTTGAGGCATCAGAGACAAACGATCTCATCGTTCCTGAACACATCATCGTGAAAGCAAAAAACGTCCGTGCAAAGGTGTGGATGGACAACGGCCGCATTGAGTTTACCGACGGGAATGGCAAGCCCCTGCTGCAAGAAGCCTACGATCGCCCGGGCGAGGAACCCGGCAAGCAATTCTGGGACTTCACCGTGCCAGAAAGGGAGTACGGGTTGAAGGGCGGACCTGCCATCACCGAGGAGATGAAGCATGGCCTGCAATGGCAGATGAAGTTCTTCTCGCCACTGGGCAGCGAGTCGTTCTACGGCCTGGGCCAGCACCAGAGTGAAGAGTTCAATATGCGTGGCAAGAACGAAGATCTGTTTCAGTACAACACGAAAGTATCAATTCCCTTCGTACTGTCCACAAAGAACTACGGATTGCTATGGGATGCCTACTCCTACTGCCGCTTTGGTAACCCGAAAGATTACCTGCAGCTGAACCGAGCCTTCAAACTGTACGACAAACACGGCAAGGAAGGACACCTGACGGGCACCTATATAGATAAGGAAGGCAAGAAACTCGTACGCGATGAGGACAGTATCTACTACGAATACGGCTATCCCGCCACTTCAGAGATTGCCTGCCGCACCGATAACGGCGGTATCAAGAACCTGCCGCAGGGCTTCAATCTCGACGGGGCCAAAGTTGTCTACGAAGGCTACATTGAACCCGAAGCCAAAGCATTCACTCCCCCCACTGGCGTAAGCCCCGACGATGTGGAGTGGGCACCAACACCCTACCAGTTCATCCTCTATTACGCCGGCTATATCAAGGTTTACATCGATGGAAAGGAAGTGGTTAGCGAACGCTGGCGCACGGCTTGGAACCCCAATGCATACAAGTTTGAGGTACCACTCAGGCCGGGACGGCGCGCACATCTGCGCATTGAATGGCAGCCCGACGGCGGCGAGTCGTATTGCGGACTGCGTGTTGCCGAGCCACGCACTGTTTACGACCGCCAAAGCCTGACCATCTGGTGCGAGATGGCACGTGATATGGACTACTACTTCATTGCCGGAAATTGTCTGGACGACGTTATCTCTGGCTATCGCACGCTGACAGGCCGTGCATCGCTCTATCCGAAGTGGGCACTGGGCTTCTGGCAGAGTCGCGAACGCTACAAGACGCAGCAGGAAATCGTGGAGACACTGGGTGAATTCCGCCGTCGTCACATCCCTGTTGACAACATCGTGCAGGACTGGAACTACTGGAAACTCGATTCATGGGGCGACCACACCTTCGAGGCGGAACGCTATCCCAATCCGCAACAGATGCTCGACGACGTCCACAAGATGCATGGACGGTTCATGATCAGTGTCTGGCCAAAGTTCTACGACACTGTCGACAACTACAAGGAACTCGACAAGAACGGATGGATGTACCATCAGGCCGTGAAGGACGACATCCACGACTGGCTGGGATTCCGTGGCTCGTTCTACGATGCCTACGACGCTGGCGCACGCAAAATGTTCTGGCGACAGATGGACGAGAATCTCTACTCGGGACTTGCCCTCAAGGGGACAAAGCTCTCAACCCTCAACTCTAAACTCTCAACTCTCATCGACGCCTGGTGGATGGATGCCTCAGAACCTAACGTCCGCGACTGCACACCGATGTGGTATCGCAAGGCTCTCAGTGGTCCCACTGCCCTAGGCACGTCGACCGAATACTTCAACGCCTACAGTACCGTGAACGCAGATGCCATCTACAATGGTCAACGCTCTGTCTGGAAAGGAAAGAAGAATGAACCACGCGTGTTCTTGCTCACCCGCAGCGGTTTTGCAGGCGAGCAGCGCTATTCAACTGCCACGTGGAGTGGCGACATCGGTACTCGCTGGGAGGACATGCGTGCACAAATGACGGCAGGATTGAACTACTCCATGTCGGGCGTTCCCTTCTGGGGAATGGATCAGGGTGGTTTCTGCGTGGAGAAACGCTATGTGGCAGCCCAGCAACTCTTTGACCAGACCGGTCAGGAGAACGAAGACTTGAAAGAATGGCGTGAGTTGCAGACCCGTTGGAACCAGTTCGGCGCCTTCATCCCATTGTTCCGTGCTCACGGTCAGTGGCCGTTGCGCGAAATATGGAACATCGCTCCCGATGATCATCCTGCATATCAGTCGTTCGTTTACTACGACAAACTGCGCTATCGGCTCATGCCCTACCTCTACTCGTTGGCCGGATGGGCACATTTCAAGGACTATACGCTCATGCGAGCACTCGTGATGGACTTCAACGGTGACCGTCGTGTGGAGGACATCGGCAACCAATGGATGCTCGGTCCTGCACTGATGGCCTGCCCCGTGGGCTACTATAAGGCTCGTAACCGTTCGGTTTACTTCCCGAAACAGACTGGTTGGTACGACCTCTACTCGGGCGAACACATTGACGGAGGTCAACGTCTTGTGGTGGATGCACCCTATGAGCGCATCCCAGTCTTCGTGCGCGAAGGCGCCATCATTCCGTTCGGTCCCGAGATGGAGTGGAGCGACGAAAAGCCCACAGAGCTTATCAACCTATATATATATAGTGGTAGCAACGGCGAGTTCCAACTCTACGAAGATGAAGGCACCAACTACAACTATGAACAGGGCAAGTTTGCGACCATACAGATCAACTACGACGATGCAACGCGTACCGTCAGCTTCGGCAAACGGCAGGGATCCTTCCCCGGAATGTTGCAGAAACGTCGCTTCTGTGTGGTACTTATCACTGGCGACAAGCCTCAACCCCTGAACCTCGAGAACCCTGAAGGCGTCGTCGTGGCTTACGATGGCAAGCCTGTCAGCGTGAAACTCTGAGAATAGGACAGAAAGAAACTAACAATAAGGCATAATGCGCAAACGCTTCCGACATAACCTTTTCAGTCGATGGGCAGTTCTTTTGTTGATGATGCCCCTTTCGGCAACACTGTTGGCACAGGTTCGTTCTGAGGTGTGGTGCCCCGACAACGGCGATGGCACCTACACCAATCCTGTCTTGAATGCCGACTACAGCGATCCTGACGTCATCTGCGTGGGCGAAGATTATTATCTGACGGCTTCATCGTTCCAATGTATGCCGGGTCTGCCCGTCCTTCATTCGCGCGACATGGTCAACTGGACCATCATAGGATATGCCTTGCACCGGCAGTTCCCTGGCGAGACAATTCCTCAGCACGGAAATGGCGTATGGGCACCAAGCCTACGCTATCACCAGGGTGAATACTATATCTACTGGGGTGATCCTGACCGGGGCGTAATGATGGTTAAGGCCAAGAATCCTGCCGGTCCATGGGAGGAACCTGTCTGCGTGATCCCCGGAAAAGGAATGATCGACACCTGCCCTTTGTGGGATAACGACGGCCGTTGCTACCTCGTTAATGGATGGGCCAACTCGCGTGCCGGCTTCAACTCAGTGCTTACAGTACGCGAACTCAGTGCCGACGGCACACGACCGATTGGCAATCCCGTCATCGTCTTCGATGGTGGCAACCGCGACTACACGGCCGAAGGGCCGAAGTTCTACAAACGCGACGGCTGGTATTGGATCATGTGCCCAGCAGGGGGTGTCGAGACGGGTTGGCAACTGGCCATGCGCTCGAAGAGTCCTTATGGCCCATACGAGAGCAAGACTGTATTGCGACAGGGAAAGACCAACATCAACGGCCCCCATCAGGGTGGTTGGGTACATACATCGCATGGCGAGGACTGGTTCATGCACTTCCAGGACAAAGGTCCCTATGGACGTGTCGTCCACTTGCAGCCTGTTGACTGGAGCAGCGGATGGCCTGTCATGGGCAAGAATGGTGAACCCGTGCTCACATATCGCAAGCCAAAGACTTCATCGCCATCGCCTGTGGTCACTCCACAGGAGAGTGACGAGTTCAATGAGCCCACATTAGGCCTGCAATGGCAATGGCAGGCTGATTACGACCAATACTTTGGCATGCCCACGGCCGACGGTCACTTCCGGCTGTTCACCTGGAAACTCCCGAAATCGTCCCAACTGTCGGGTGAAAAGGTTCCCAATCTCTGGGCTGTGCCAAACCTACTCCTGCAGAAACTACCTGCCGAAAACTTCACGGTCACTGCCAAGGTACGCCTGGCTGCCAAGGCTGAGCACCAGCGTGGCGGCATCGTCGTGATGGGACGTGACTATTCGGCATTGGTTGTCGAACGCACAGGCGACCTATTCCAGTTAAAACAACTCACATGTCAGAAAGCCGACGAAGGTAAGGCTGAGCATCAGCAGGTGCTAGCCACACTGAAGCCCACTGACCAGGACAAGATACCCTATCATCCTGCACTCTATATGGACATCGTGTTGCGCATGACCGTCAGCAAAGGACTGGTTGACTTCGCCTATAGCACCAACAATGGCAAGTCCTTCAGTCCCGTTGGCACACAGTTCCGTATGCGCGAAGGCAAATGGATCGGTGCAAAGGTCGGTCTCGTAGCCACCGAAGACAACGTGAAGTCCGACTGTGGTCTGCTCGATGCCGACTGGTTCAGAGTGACAAAATGAAATTCAAATAATCAATTCATATAGTATCTGATATCGTAACACGTACATACACAGTTTCGAAAACCGTTAATAGTCCTATCATCAATAAAAATGACTTATACCGTTGATCAAATCACAGTGCTCATAGGAGCACATCGCTATGGCGAAAGGAATGCAAGCATTAGCTTTCTGCTCACCGATAGCCGCTCGTTGTGTTTCCCCGAGGAAACCTTGTTTTTCGCATTACGCTCCGCTCGCAACGACGGACACAAATACATTGGCGAACTCTATCGCCGAGGTGTACGCAACTTCGTCATAGAGGTGCTTCCCGACGACATCGCCTCGTATTCCGATTCCAATTTCCTGGTCGTCACCGATGCCCGACGCGCCCTTCAACGACTGGCCGAACGCCATCGCGAGGAATTCGATGTACCCGTGGTGGGCATAACAGGGTCAAATGGCAAGACGATGGCCAAGGAGTGGCTTTACCAAATACTCTCCACCCTGCCCGATCCAGCCGACGCAATGACCGTGACCCGATCACCACGCAGCTACAACTCACAGATTGGTGTTCCATTGAGCGTATGGCTTATGAACGACCAAACACAGGTTGGCATCTTCGAAGCTGGCATCAGCGAGCCCGGAGAGATGAAGGCACTGCGCGACATCATACAACCTACCATAGCAGTTCTCACCAACATAGGGTCTGCCCATCAGGAAAACTTCACCTCGATAGAAGAGAAATGTCGCGAAAAACTCTATCTTTTCCACGATGCAAAGACCATCGTTTACCATGCCGACGATGAGGTTGTTGCTCGCCAAGTGGCAGCTTTGAAGGAAAATTGTGAACATTTAGCCTGGTCAACCAAAGACAAAACAGTGGCCATGTACGTCCGTTCCATGGAGAAAAAGGACACCATGACAACGGTCAACTACGTCTATCGCCAAGGCCAGGAGGACTGGTTCAGCATTCCTTTCGTCGACGATGCCTCCATTCAGAATGCCATCGTTTGCGCTATGGTGGCACTATATCTGGGAGTTCGTCCCGACGAACTCGACCAACGCATGCAGCGTCTGGAGCCTGTTGCCATGCGTTTGGAGGTGAAAGAGGGGCGCAATGGCTGTACACTGATCAACGATAGCTACAACTCCGACCTGAAGTCGCTTGACATCGCACTCGATTTCATGCAGCGACGCACCTCTTCAGCATCATCGCCGACAGCTGCGCCCAAGCAGTCGACGCTCATCCTGAGCGACATTCAGCAGAGCGGACTGGCTCCGGATGACCTTTATGCGAAGGTTGCCGAGCTCATCCACTCGCGAGGCATCACCAAATTCATCGGTATAGGCCCCGCCCTGACCAGCCAACAGCATCTGTTTACGGCCGTAACGAGCTACTTCTTCAAAGGAGTGGAGCAGTTCATCCACAGTGAGGTGTTCCACACGCTGGCCGAGGAAGTCATCCTCTTGAAGGGTGCACGCCACTTCGGTTTCGACCAAATCACCGAATTGCTCGTGCAGAAAGTCCACGAAACCACGCTCGAAGTTAATCTCAGCGCCGTGGTCAAGAACCTCAACTACTACCGTTCACTCATGAAGCCCGGCACTAAGCTCGTCTGCATGATCAAGGCCGACGGTTACGGAGCCGGTGCCATTGAGATTGCCAAGACGTTGCAGGAACATGGCGTTGACTACCTGGCAGTTGCTGTGGCCGATGAGGGTGCTGCCCTGCGCCGTGCAGGCATCACTGCCAATATCATGGTGATGAATCCCGAGATGTCATCGTTCAAGACGCTCTTCGACTACGACCTGGAACCCGAGGTCTACTCATTCCGACTGCTCGATGCACTCATAACTGCAGCCGAGCGAGAGGGCATTACCGGGTGGCCAGTCCATATCAAGCTCGACACAGGCATGCACCGTCTTGGATTCAACACCGCACTGAAGGGGACTGATGACGACGAGATTGCCAAGCTCATTGCACGCCTTCGCCACCAGTCTGCCGTGATTCCCCGTTCTGTATTCAGCCACTTTGTCGGTTCCGACAGCGATGATTTCAATGAGTTCTCTGCCCAGCAATTTGAACGCTTCGACCAGGCCAGCCTACGCTTACAGGCTGCCTTCAGCCACAAAATCCTGCGCCACATCGACAACTCGGCAGGCATTCAGCACTTCCCAGAACGTCAACTCGACATGTGCCGGCTGGGCATCGGCCTCTATGGAGTGAACCCTTATGATCAGGCCGCATCAACAGACGCCCCGTCAGCAAATGCTCTTCTTGCCCCAGTCTCCACATTGAAGACCACCATCCTGCAACTACGGCATGTGCCTGCAGGCGACAGCGTTGGCTATTCGCGACGTACGGTGCTCGACCGCGACAGCATTATTGCAGCCATCCCCATCGGATACGCCGACGGACTCAACCGTATGTTGGGCAATCGTGGTGGCTATTGCCTGGTCAATGGACAGAAAGCCTTCTACGTGGGCAACATTTGCATGGACGTGGCCATGGTCGATGTCACCGGTATCCCCTGCAGCGAGGGCGACAGCGTTGAAATCTTTGGTTCAAACCTGCCAGTCTCGGTGCTTAGCGATGCCATCGGCACCATCCCTTATGAGGTACTTACCGCCGTCAGCAATCGAGTAAAGCGGGTCTATTATCAAGACTAAATTGAAAAAAATCGCATTTCCTGTCGTGGAAATGCGATTTTTTTTGTACCTTTGCAGATTAGAATATCCTAAATCGCTGAACAATAAAATTAGTAAATAATCAATCGTAAATCTACATGAGTCCTATCAAAACTACAAAGATGACCAACTATCGTTGGATTATCTGTGCTATGTTGTTCTTTGCAACAACCGTCAACTACATGGACCGTCAGGTTCTTTCACTAACCTATCCCGGTGAGGGTGGCATTCAGCAGGAGTTTGGCTGGAGCGACGACAACTACGGAACCATTACCGCCTACTTCTCCATCATCTATGCCCTTTGCATGCTTTTCGCAGGAAAGTTTGTCGACTGGATGGGAACCCGCAAGGGTTACCTTTGGGCTATCTTCGTATGGTCGACAGGTGCCATTCTGCATGCCTTTTGCGGCATTGCCACCAGCGGTATCGTCACAGGCGACTGGCTCGTAGGATTCGAAGGTGCCAAGGAAGCACTGCGTGCGTTCAAGAGTTCTGGCGTGGCCGATGCGGCATTGACCATCAGTACCGTTTCCGTATGGTTGTTCCTCGGTGCTCGTTGCATCCTTGCCCTCGGTGAGGCTGGTAACTTCCCGGCAGCCATCAAGGTTACTGCAGAATATTTCCCGAAGAAAGACCGCGCCTATGCTACCGCCATCTTCAACAGCGGTGCATCTGTCGGTGCCCTCATTGCTCCTTTCACCATTCCAGTATTGGCTAAGTTCTTCGGCTGGGAGATGGCCTTCATCGTCATTGGTGCACTGGGTTATGTGTGGATGGGCTTCTGGATCTGGCTGTACAAGAAACCCAATGAGAATCCAAAGGTGAACGATGCCGAGCTTACCTACATCAATCAGGATGCTGAGACCGAAGGCGATCCGAAGGAAGCTAACGACGAAGGTCCGCAGATTTCGTTCCTGCGCTGCTTCACCTTCCCGCAGACGTGGTCGTTCATCGTCGGTAAGTTCATGACCGATGGCGTTTGGTGGTTCTTCCTGTTCTGGACGCCTGCCTACCTGAAGTCGCAGTTCGACATCAACCCCACCGACGTGCTGGGCATGACGCTCATCTTCGTGCTCTATCTCATTACGATGCTCTCCATCCTCGGTGGTAAGCTGCCCACCTACTTCATCAACCGCGGCATGAACCCCTATGCAGGACGTATGCGTGCGATGCTCATCTTCGCCTTCTTCCCCCTGCTCGGACTCTTCGCACAGCCTCTTGGCGGCGTGTTCAACACACCTTGGTTCCCCATCATCCTGATTGGTATTCTCGGTGCAGCCCACCAGTCATGGTCGGCTAACATCTTCTCTACCATTGGCGACATGTTCCCGAAGTCGACCATTGCAACCATCACGGGTATCGGTGGCATGGCAGGTGGTGTTGGCTCATTCCTTATCAACAAGGGTGCCGGTGCTCTGTTCACCTATGCCGAGCAGCAGGGCGAAGCCTTTAAGTTCATGGGCTTCGAGGGCAAGCCTGCCGGCTACATGATTATCTTCTGCATCTGCGCTGTGGCTTACCTCGTCGGCTGGTGCATCATGAAGATTCTCGTGCCGAAGTACAAGCCCGTCGTCATCAACGACTAATCTTTGACCATCGCCCCTGAGCGATTTCCCATTCTGCATCTGTACCGCTTCTCTACCTTTTTTTGATCTGCGGTACAGATGCTTTTCTCATCAGTCGATAACAACATCCACCATCAAAATCAGCAATAATGAAGGCAACAAGGACTAACAGACTACTTCTTATACTTATTAGTATAGCAGTCTATCAAACAGCTCATGCTCAGTCATTGCGCAGCGATATCAGCTTGAGTGACCCATTTGTGATGGCCGACGAAGCCACTCACAAGTATTATATGACAGGAACTGGTGGCAAATTATGGGTGAGCGACGACCTGGAAGTATGGACAAATCCGACTACCATGGTCAGCACACCATCAACAAGTTGGATGGGTGCAAGTCCGGAAATATGGGCTTCAGAACTGCATTGTGTGGATGGGAAATACTACAACATCTCCACTTTTACCAACAAAAGCATCACGATTGACGCGGCAGGTCATTCCCGACGCGCTGTCCACATCCTACGAAGCGACTTACCTTCGGGCACCTACTCGCTCATACCCGAGGGAGATGAGACTTATCTGCCTGCCTCAAAGATCACCCTCGATGGTAGTTTGTTTACTGATACCGACGGCAAGCGCTACCTGCTCTATTGCAATGAGTGGATACAAGCCGGCAGTGGAACCGTGGAAGCAATTCTCCTAAAAGACGATATGACTGGAACCGAAGGCGAAGGCACTGTGCTCTTTCGAGCAAGAAACGCGACTTGGAACACAGGTGGCGTCACCGACGGCCCCTTTGCATTCCGTACACAGACTGGCCGACTGGGAATTATCTGGACCAGCTGGCATGGTGATCTTTACGTGCAAGGTGTCGCTTACTCAGAAAGTGGAACGATGGCTGGGCCGTGGGTGCAAGAACCGCTGCCCATAACACCCGACCAACACGGCCATGGCATGCTCTTCAGGAATTTCGACGGTCAGTTGTTGATGTCTATTCATAGCAATCGCAACATTGACCTGGACAAACAGCACTTCGAACGACACCCCGTCATTTACATCATGGATGATTCTGGTGATGAACTCAGGGCCGTTATGGAATACCGACGCAATACCAGTGCAGGCAATCCCGCACCTGTGGTGGTCCCTAACCCTGAACTCAACTATGGCGTGAATGGCTGGTCGTGTTCGTCGAAAGCAAAAAACCAAGGCATTGCAAACAATCAAAACGGTGCCATCACTGGCAATTTCTTTGAGAACTGGGATGAGAACTCGTTCACCGGCGACATCTATCAGGAACTGGAAGTGCCCAACGGAACTTACCAGATACGTGCTGCAGCATTTCGAAGTGGACTCATCTCTGGAGGCGCTACCAATGCTACGACGGTGAAACTCTTCGCTAACGACGAGCTTTGTAACGTCACCAATACTACGCCCGGCTATTACAAAGTAACCGTATTTGTCAAAGATGGGCGTCTGCGCTTTGGCCTTCGTTCTGAAAAACGCAATTTCAAATGGATGGGCATCGACAATGTGACGATCAATTACTTCGGTACCGATTCGCTTTCAGCATCCGACATTGATACCGCCAGCGAGCAACGCATTTATCTGCGCAGCAAACTCGACGGGCGATTCCTCAACGCCGGCCAGTCGTGGGGCACACAGGCCATCCTCAGCGAGCATCCACTTGACTTCCAATGGATTGAACTTCCGAACAACAAATACGCCCTTGACTCACACCTGAGCAATGGCTACACCGACCACTACGCTGCCACCAACGGCTATCTGGACGGGAAACCGGCACTTTTCACCATTGACGAGAAAGAGAATGGCATCATTTCAATCACTCATGACGGAACGCATTATTGGGGAAACAACGGTGGAAACACGGTGAACACACAACTCACCAATAGCAATAACGCCAATGCGCAGTGGCAAGTGCTCAGCTTTGCCGACATGAAGGCAACGCTTTCTGAAGCCACACCCGAAAAACCTGTCGATGCAACCTTCCTCATCAGTTGTCCTAACTTTGGCCGCAACGACACTCGCATTACAAACTGGTTAGGCGAAGTCAACGCGGGAGGAGACGTGAGCAACCAATGTGCGGAAGCTCCTTCCACCACTTTTAACATCCGTCAGTCCATTACAGGCATTCCAAATGGTCGCTATGAGCTACGTGTCCAAGGTTTCTACCGACATGGTTCGCTCCAAGAAGCACAGTCAGCACATGCTGATGGATCAGAGAAACTTCAGGCAAAGCTCTTTGCCAACGATGCCACCACACCGTTGAAGTCGATATTCGATACCACTGGAGCTGTTCCCACGTCGCTTGAGACGGCATCGGAAATATTCACTCGTGGCGGCTACCAAAACTCATTGCAGGTTGAAGTCACCAACAACCGTCTGCAGGTTGGCGTGAAGAAGACTGTTGGCGAGACACCTGCCGAAAATTGGACGGTTTTCGATAATTTCGAACTCTACTATTTGGGTAATGACAACACTGGCATAGATATCAGCGAGAGCAAAACTTCCGACACAACAACGGAAGCCTACGACCTCGCCGGCCGCAGAGTGCCGCTATCATCCAAGGGTGTTCTCATCTTGAAAGGCAAGCAATCCAATGCCCAAAAGGTAGTAAGGCCTTAGAGCCACGAAAACCATCGTTTGCAGCACTGAAGGCTACTATTCCTCGCCCACAAACCCTTGATTCCGCAAGGATTCGAGCAATGTTGCAGAAAGGGCTTCGTTGTCGCGACGCGTGTACCGGCAGTCGGTGAACACCTGAGCCAACGTCTGTTTGCCGTTGATGCGCACGAACTCCTGGTTCTCCGGCAGCTGTTCCTTCTCCTGATAGAGTTCGTCGATGCTTTCAGCAGTATAATCATGGTAGGTTTCTTCGTGCCGAATGGCTGCAAGGGGAAGCCTATCGGTCAACGGAGGTTGCTCTGCAGGCCATCCAAGCGTAATCGTGGCCACAGGAAAGACCAGACGAGGCAGCTGCAGCGTATCAATAATCTGCTGCGGCATATAGACCGTAGTCCCCAAAAAGCACAGTCCAAGTCCACGTTCCTCGGCCAGATTGCAGAAAGTCTGGCAATAGAGCAGCGCATCAGTTGCAGCATTCTGGTAAGAAAGCAGATTGTCATAGCCGGGGTCTGCCTGTCGCTCTTCAGCCCATCGGGTTGTGCGACGGAAGTCGGCACAGAACGTCAGCACAACAGGTGCCTGAGTCACCATGGGCTGGTTGAAATGAGCAGGAGCCAACCTTTCCTTCATCTCCTGCGAACGCGTCACCACCACACTGTAGAGTTGCAGGTTTCCCATGGTCTGTGTACGTGCTGCTTGTGATAACAATTCGTTGAGCAATTCATCGTCAACGTTCCGATTTGTATAACTACGTATGGTTCTTCGGGTAAGTATATTCTTCATTTCGGATAACTTTTTGTTTGCAAAGGTAGTCTTATTTTCCCATTTTGGCAACTTTTTCACTATTAAAATGAAAATACTTTCTACTTTCAGACCTAATCTATCACTTTTTTATTATCTTTGCACAGAATTCGTAATTGTTGATATATCAATATGGAACAAAGCAACAAAGTTGTGGCCATCAGGCCGAAAGAACTGGAATGCGACGTGGTGCGTTTCCAGAACAACAAGGAAAAATGGGTTGCCTTCGTTGGATTGCTCGAAGGTCGGCCTTACGAAATATTCACTGGCCTGCAGGACGACGAAGTGGGCATCGTGTTGCCGAAAACCGTCACCAAGGGAAAGATCATCAAGCAGGTCAACGAAGACGGAACCAAGCGCTACGACTTCCAATTTGAAAACAAACGAGGCTATAAGACCACCGTCGAAGGGCTTTCCGAGAAGTTCAACAAGGAGTATTGGAACTATGCCAAGCTCATCTCGGGCGTCCTGCGCTATGGTATGCCCATCGAACATGTCGTGAAACTTGTGGCTTCGCTCGACCTTCAGGATGAGAGCATCAACACCTGGAAGGTCGGTGTGGAGCGCGCCCTGAAGAAATACACTCCAGAAGGTGCAGACGAAATCTAAAGGAATCGATAACAGCTATTTGAACTTTGAAAATTGAGCGTTCAACCATCACGTTGCGCAACATGCGCTTCCATGCTTACCACGGCGTACTCCCACAGGAGCGCATCGTGGGCAACGACTATGTGGTGACCATCGTGATGGATGTGAACTTCGGTAAGGCAACCCTGTCTGACGATGTCGCAGACACGCTGAACTATGCCGAAGCCTACGAGGTGGTGAAGCTGACCATGGAGAAACCCTGCAACCTGATTGAACGGGTGGCGTGGCTCGTTGGGAAGTCATTGCTCGAACATTTCGAATGCCTCCGCTCTGTCGAAGTGAGCATTACGAAAGTAAATCCACCGATGGGAGCCGACTGCGACGGCGCAGAAGCCGTTATCAAAGTAACAAAGGACCACCAGCTTCGCTCGCTTTCGTAGCGAAGCGAAGTAAGAACAGAGTATTTGAGCTATGTATATATATAATGTACTAACAAGAAAACCAAGTATTGGCAACACCACCGCACGACGTGGTGTCGTTGTCTTGCTGCTTTGTTTCCTTGTTACGCTGGCATCTGCAGCAGGCAAGTTCGTGCTTGTCCTCGATGCAGGCCATGGCGGTAAAGATGCTGGCTGCGTTGGTAAAAAGTCGAAGGAGAAAGACCTCACCTTGCGCTATGCATTGGCCTTCGGCAAGATTGTCGAGCGCAACTGTCCCGATGTGAAGGTAGTCTATACCCGCACCACCGACCGTTTTCTGGAGTTGTGGCAGCGTGCTGAGATTGCCAATAAGCAGAAGGCCGACCTCTTCGTTTCAGTGCACATCAACGCCGTATCGAAAGGCTCATCCGTGCATGGCTACCAGACTTATGCATTAGGCCGTGGCGAGACGACCGGCAAGAAGGGCATACAGGAGAACCTTGAGGTGGCTAAACGCGAGAACTCCGTGATCTATATGGAGAAGGACTATAAGCAACGCTACAAGAGCTTCGACAATTCGATAGAGAGCAACATCATGTTTGAGTTCATTCAGGACAACAACATGGAGCGTAGCGTTGAGTTGGCGCGCCTGTTGCAGAAATGCATCTGCTCTGCCACAGGACGATTGAACAAGGGTGCTCACCAAAACAACCTCGCTGTGCTCCGACTGACGTCCATGCCAGCCTGCCTGATGGAGTTGGGCTTCATCTCCAATCCCGATGAAGAGACGTTCATGAACGCCCAAGCGTCGACGGACAAGTATGCCCGAGGCTTCCTGAAGGCCTTCATCAGCTACAAGAACAAATACTTCGACGGGCTGAACGTGCCCTACCGGCCGCAGGACATCAAGGACACGCAGCTGCCACAGGTGGTACCTGACGAATACAAGGACCAGAAGAACGAAACCAAACCTGCTGCCAAGGAGAAACGCGAGCAGACGACACAGAAACCCAAGGACAGCGACACCAAGAACACTCAGAAAGAAGCTGTCAAGGAACCAGCCAAGGAGAGCAAGGATGCTGCCAAGGAGAACACTGAAAAGGCCGATTCAAAGCCTACGCCTCTCCTCTCTGCTCCCGCCGATGCCAATGTCCCCGTCTTCAAGGTACAGATCCTCACGGGCCGTACAAAGCTGCAGCCCAACGACCGACAGTTCAAAGGACTGGCCGACATAGACTGTTTCGAAGAAGCTGGCATCTACAAATACACCGTTGGTGCATCAACAGACTACAATGCCATTGCCCGACAACGCAGAGAGATACTCGACAAATTCCCCGAAGCTTTCATCATTGCCTTCAAGAACGGGCAGAAGATGAACGTCAACGAGGCCATTGCCGAATTCAAAAAGAATAAAGGTAAGTAAAAAGCACATGAAAAAAGAAATCAAAATAGCACTCGTAGCCATCGCGGCCGTTGCCATCCTGTATTTTGGCATGAACTTCTTGAAAGGCATGAACTTCATGGCCGAGAAGAACGTCTATCACGCACGGTTCAGCGACATCAGTGGACTCGCCGTTTCGAACCCCATCTTTGCCAATGGCTATCAGGTGGGCATCGTCAATGACATCGTTTTCGACTATACCGGTCAGAGCGACATCATCGTCACCTTCAGCCTCAACGACAAGATGAAGCTGCCCAAAGGCTCAACGGCTGAGATTGAAAGCGACTTCATGGGCAACGTGAAGATGAACATCGTGCTTGCCAAGGCACAGCAAGGCACGGCAGGCCCAACCGGCATACTTGCGCAGGGCGACACCATCGAAGGCTCACAGAGTGAGGGACTCATGGCTCGCGCCGCACAGCTCATCCCTACCATCGAGCAGATGCTGCCAAAGGTAGACTCCATCCTGGCCAGTGTCAATGCCCTCATGGCCGATCCTGCCCTGAAGGCATCCATCCACAATGTCAACAGGATCACGGCTGACCTGACCACTTCCACCCGCCAGCTCAACACACTCATGGCAGGAATCAACCGCCAAATGCCCACCCTTATGACTAAGGTCGATGGTGTGCTCGACAACTCCCAGCAACTCACGCAGAACCTTTCCTCCATCGACGTGGAAGCAACCATGCAGAAAGTGGACAAGGCCATTGCCAACGTGGAAGCAGTCACTTCCAAACTCAATTCCAACGAAGGTTCGCTTGGCTTGCTTATGAACGACAACACATTCTATAACCGCGTCAATGGCACTCTGCAAAGTGCCGAAAACCTGCTCTCCGACGTCAAGGAACACCCCAAGCGCTACATCAATATATCAGTGTTCGGTCGCAAGGACAAATAACCCCTGAACGACACCCCAATCCGACTGTATAAAAATAGCATAGTAATTGGGCGTTAAATAAACACCGTCTAAATTACCGAATCGGTGTTTCACGGCTTCCGTATCGCACGGAAGCCATTCTTTTTCACTGACTTTCGGGTGGGTAGGCCTATTGTTTCACTACTTAATAGGTTTTCGTTAACACCTTTTTATAATCGAAAGATAGTCAGCAACTTATCGTTTTCAAACCACCATTCTACACCCCTTAAAACCATAAAAACGACGTAACTATCACAGATAAAGGACTTTACGCACAGACAACACTATCTGAATACTCAGAGAGACCAAAAAGTTTAACGCAAAAATATTTTCGTATTAAAAAGATTTTGTTTACTTTTGCAAACGAAAACAAACAGAAAACGTAAACAAGTGTAGAGCCAACAGCCAACCTAAGACTTAGCTCTCATCTACGAACATTTAATCATTGATAATGACAGTAAGTCCAAATGCTCTTTGGGACAACGTGCTTGCGCTCATTAGCGAGAATGTCTCTGAGCAACAATATAATACATGGTTCAAGCCCATCGCCTTCGAATCGTTCAACGAGGACACGAAGACGGTGCTGGTTCAGGTACCGAGCCCATTCGTCTACGAGTACCTGGAGGAGAACTATGTCGACTTACTGAGCAAGGTACTCTGCCGTGAGTTCGGCGCAGGCACGCGTCTGGCTTACCGTGTGGTGACCGACCGCGAGCATGGACTGGTACAGGTGCTGGAGGGTGAGCCTTCGGGTACTGAACCAGTAGCTCCGAAGACTCGGGCCAACCAGTCGCCGAACATTCTCGACGGTGTTGCACCTGCTGATGAGCTCGACTCGCAGCTGAATCCGCATCAGACATTCTCCAACTTCATCGAAGGCGACAGCAACAAGTTGCCTCGCAGCGTTGGCATGTCGATTGCCGAGCATCCGCAGACACCGCAGTTCAACCCCATGTTCATCTACGGCCCGTCGGGATGTGGAAAGACTCACCTCGTCAACGCCATCGGCAACCGCACGAAGCAGCTCTATCCGCAGAAGCGCGTGCTCTACATCAGTGCCCGCCTGTTCCAGGTGCAGTATGTCGATGCCACCCGGCAGAACACCATCAATGATTTCATCAAGTTCTACCAAACCATTGATCTGCTGATTGTTGACGATGTGCAGGAGTGGATCACGGCTAAAGGCACGCAGGACACGTTCTTCCACGTGTTCAACCACCTGTTCCGCAATGGCAAGCGCATCGTTCTGGCTTGCGACCGTCCCCCCGTTGATCTGCAAGGCATGAACGAGCGACTCATCACACGTTTCTCCTGCGGACTCATTGCCGAACTCGAGAAACCCAACACCAAGCTTTGCGAGGACATCCTGCGCAGCATCATTCGCCGCAACGGACTGCAGATACCCGAAGAGGTCATCCTCTACGTGGCACAGACCGCCAATGGCAGCGTGCGCGACCTCGAAGGCGTAATCAACTCACTGATGGCTTACAGCGTGGTCTATAATCGAAAGATTGATGTCAACCTGGCTGAGCGCATCGTGAAGCGCGCCATGAAGGTCGACGACCATCCGCTGACCGTCGATGACATCCTTGAGACTGTCTGCAACCACTTCGGTGTCACCACAGCAGCCGTTGGCAGCAAGAGCCGCAAGCGCGAACTCGTCACGGCACGCCAAGTGTCGATGTATCTGGCACAGAAGTACACGAAGATGCCTGCCGCACGCATCGGCAAACTCGTCGGTGGCCGCGACCACAGCACTGTTCTCCATAGCTGTACGCAGGTCGAACAGCGGCTGAAGACCGACAGCGCCTTCTCAGCCGAAGTGTCAAGCATCGAAAACGCCTTCAAGCTCAAGAAAGCCTGAAGGCGTTTTTCCTTATTACACAACTCCTTATTTCACAAACTTCTTGCTCCACGTGCCTCAATCCATATGGAACAACTCCGGAAGGGGTATCGTCACGGGCGAATTGTCGGGGTTTACCTCCATGATGTCGGCCATCATGTCCCACCAACGCTGCGTGATGGGGTCCACATCGGTCGTATCCTGCGAGTTACCCTCGCCGGCACACTCCTGATAGGCGAAGAGAATGTTAGTGTCGCGGTCCCAGTAGATGCTGTAGTTGCCCACTCCCTGATCCTTGATCATCTGTTTCAGTTCCGGCCAGATGGCGGCATGCCGCTTCTGGTACTCCTCCTCACAGCCAGGCTTGAGGAACATCTTAAATGCAAATCGTTTCATATCCTTGTTCTTTATCTATGCTGCAAAGATAGTGTTTTTCCACTAAAAACAAAAGAATCTGACGTTATTCTTTTCGATTGTCGGTGTTTTTTACGACACACTGCTTTACAGGCTACGCCTCATACCTCTGCAAGGCACAGAGCAATGCTTTGCAGAGGTATAACGCTATGGAATAATATATCCGTTGACCTATAGGAGGCAGAAAGACTTCGAAGATGTCGCAATATCAGGGCTCGGCCCTTTGGGACGCTTTCGTAGCGTAGCGGAGAAAGAACCCTAGGTCTACCGACCTGGGGACAATTGCTGCTAGGAACATAAAAAAGACTTCGAAGATGTCGCACCTAGCTATGCCTTCATTACGTACGACATCTTCGAAGTCGACATCCCAACACGGGATTTTCAATCCCCAGGTCAGTAGACCTGGGGTTTCTTAAATTCGACCTCTCCGAGGTCAGTGGGTCAACAGACGTATCATTATTGCCAAAAAGCTATGCTTTGCTGCCTTAAAAGCAATGCTTTGTAAGTGACAAAGCAATGATATAGAACCTGCAGATCTATGCTTTGCAAGCGAAAGAGCGTTGCTTTGTAAGCGAAAGAGCGTTGCTTTGTAAGCGAAAGAGCAATGCCCGCTAACTGACGAAGCATTGCTCTTTCAACAACAGGGGCATCCTCGCAGAACATCGAAGCATGGTCCCTTTCAATCCAATCTTTTCATTTGAGGAAAGCAAGCAGGCACATAGCGCAGCACGCTACGCCTGCTGCATCATGCGACGCCACTTGCGATAGCCGAAGATGGCGATGACCACGTACAGTGCATAGAGCGATGCCTTGAAGGGAATGCCCTTGTAGAAGTAGAGGCCGCAAGTGACGACATCAACGACAATCCAGATGAGCCACTGTTCCAGATACTTGCGCGCCAAAGCCCAGATGCCCACGAAGGAAAGGGCTGTGGTGAACGAGTCAGCCAACGGTACACGTGAGTCGGTGCAGGTGACGAGGAATACGTAGAGGGCTGCCCAGGCAACGAGGGTGAGCAAACCCACCCCCAACCCCTCCCGAAGGGAGTGGGGTCTGGATAGCCAAGAGGTGATAGGGGTGGACTCAGACTTTTCTCCCTGCTGAGAGGGACTCTTTTTCCTTATCCAATTGAAGTAACCGTAGACGGTCATGGCCAGATAGTAGAACTCCATACCGCAGTCGGCATAGAGGCCATTCTGGTAGTAAAGCACGATGCCTAGGCTCTGCATGGCAAAACCCACTGCCCACAGCCAGATGCTGGCATGGTATTCAAGGATGATATAGGCCAGGCCGAGTGCCGTAGTGAGCATGTCGAGCCAGTGGGCGGCCAAGAAGGGTCCCCACCCCGACCATCCCCAAAGGGGGAGGGAGACAAAAGCCCCACCCAAAGCCTCCCCAAGGGGAGAGGGAGAAGATGCAAGCGCTAATAGAAGGTTTATCATTTGAGACTTTGTATTACCGATTCCATAGGGGATTAGAGTTGTGCGGGCAGACACGGGAGTCTGCCCCTACTACGCGGAGTGGGCTCCCTCCCCAGTCATGTAAGGCCGAGGCTCTTAGAACCGCAGCGTGAGGCTACCCATGGCCGTGAAACCACTCATGGGAATGAAACCAATCTGGTAGTAACGGTTGTCGGGCGTGTGGCCATAGCTCTCGGCAATGGCTGAATACACCCATCCGCTAGCGGCATAGCGACGGTTGAACACGTTGTTGAAGTTCAGTCCGACGACCACTTCCTTCAACGGGCTCACCTTAGTCACCTTCGACGTGTAGCTCAGGTGGAGGTCCGACTGCGAGAAGCAAGGCAACGAGCGGTCAAGATTCTCAGTATTGTCCAGATACTGCCTGCTGACAAAGTTCGTATGCCATACAGCCTGCCACCCCTGATGGTGCAGGTCGATGAAGCCATTGAGAATCATCGAAGGCGAGAAAGCCAGCGTTGAGTTGTCGTAGTGGAACTGTCGTAACTTGTCGCCGTTGCCGTCGCAATGATACTTTGCTGCATCAGGATTGCCTTCCCAGTCGTCCCAGTCCTCGACAAACTCGTCGAAGTCCTTGATCTTGTTCATACTCAGTGCGGCATTGCCCTCCAACGTAAGCCACGATAGCGGTGCCCAAGAGGCAAACACTTCAACACCGAGGCGGTAGCTGTCCTTAACGTTGGTAGTGAGCGATTCGCCGATGTCGCTGACAGCACCCGTCTGCACAAACTGGTCCTTGTAGTCCATGTAGTAGGCGTTCAGTCCCAATTGCCATGTTTGAGCCGTGAATTGATAACCTAGTTCATAATCTAAGAGTTGCTCGGCACGAGGTGCAGGGTAGTTGCCATTGTCGGTAAAGTTGTTCCGCTCAGGTTCACGATGACTCATGGCCAGTGATCCATAAGCATGGTGACCGCCGTTATGGAAGCTGAATCCCGCCTTCGGGTTGAAGAAATGATAGTCCTCGTCGATGTCGAGGAAATGCTTATCGTAGAGATCTGTCGTCTTGTTATAGACAAACTTGTCGTTGTAGCCATCGGTCTTGTAACTGACGTAGCGGTACTGCACGTCGGCAAACACATCCCATTGCGGCGTGATGTGGTAGAGTGCCTTCACGAAGGCATTGCCATCAAGTTTCTTCGCATCGGAATCGTAGTAGCGATAGTCGCCGTTCTTCATGAGCAAGGCACGCAGCTGGTCGTTGCCCATGTAGGTGGCAAAGCCGAAGTGGTTGCCTTTGAACTGCTGAACGGACAGCCCGCCCACGATGTCCCAGGCGTCATCCTCGTAGTTCAGGTTCCACACCAGTCCATAGGCATCCTGTTCGAGTCCCTTCTTGCGCACCCAGTCGGTACGCTCTACACCGCTTAGTGCCTCGCCGTTGAAGTCGGCATTGGGCAGACCGAGCTTCTTGATCTTGTTGCCGTAGCGGAACTCCTTGTAGTAGCCGTAGCCATGGGTATAGTGAAGGGTGGCCATGGTGCTGAAATGGTCGTTCATCTGCCAGGTTGCCGTGAGCAGGTTGTGGTTCTGCCAGAAGTTATCGGTGGTCTTATGCCACAAGCGCCCGTCGTTCATCACATAGCGTTGCGCAGTGTAAGTGCCGTCGCCGTTGTCGATAAAGCGCTCATAAAGCGAGTTGAAGCGGCCGAGACCGATGTTATACATGTCCTTGTAGGTCTTGATGCCCGTCTTCATTCCATAGATACCATCCATAATCGATAGGTCATCGTCGCCAGCGGTCACGCCATTCCATGCCTGCCCCGTCTTCTCGAAGTTTCCGAAGTTCTTGTAGGCAATGGAAAGCCGGTCGCTGACGTAGCGAAGACTGCCATAGTAGCTGCCCGAACGACCTGAGGTGCCGTGGATGTAGCCATCGGTGTTGGTCTCGTGGTAGGCACCTTCGAAAATAAAGTGTCGGGCGAAGAGTCCTGTTGAGAACGAACCGCCCAAGTTGTATGTGTTATAGGAACCATAGGAGGCGCTCAACTCAGCCGCAGGCACCAGCGAGGGAGCCTTCGACTGCAGCGAAATGTTACCCCCAAAGGCGCCATCGCCATTGGTCGACGTACCCACGCCGCGCTGTATCTGCACCGAGCCGAGCAACGAGGCATAGGAGTTCATGTTGGCCCAGAACACGCACTGGTCCTCAGGCGAGTTCAGAGGCACTCCGTCAAGGGTGACATTGATACGCGAGTCGCCGGCGCCACGAATACGCATATAGGTGGTACCGGTGCCCAGTCCGTTCTCTGTCCATGCCAGCACGCCAGGCGTACGCGAGAAGAGGAACGGCAGTTCCTGTCCTGTCGTAGAGAAGCCCTGCAGGTCCTTCTTCTGGATGTTGGCCACGGCAAAGGGTGCATTCTTCTGAGCACGGACGCCACGGACGACGACCTCTTGGAGATTTTCCAGCCGGAGAGAGTCAACGGGATCGGACTGCGATAATGTCGCAGCAAACGGGACAAAGGCCAAGATGACCGATGTGAGGAGTTGTTTTTTCATTGTAATGAACCTTATTTATAAATATGAAATAAGGGGGAGAGAGAAAAGGTCTTATTCCTACGCAGGCATTACCCTGTTCAGGTCAGAGGGTATAATCTCAGCCAAACCGTCAACTATCAACTATCAACCATCAACTATCAACCATCGACAGTCCGGCACCCCTTAATCTGCCGTTTGCAGATCGGGTGCAAAATTACAAAAATAAAACGACACTCGACAATGAATTCAACAAAAAATCTCATTGCCGAGTGTCTTTTTATGGTTTTTATGGTTCAGTTTGCCAACAGCATCTACCGCTTCAGCTGCTTCCGGCCTTTGCTGACAACGATGCCTTTCGATGGTCGGGCGGCTGAAACGGGACGACCTGACAGGTCGTAGGACGTCGAAGAAGCCTCAACCCCCACCCCATCCTGCTGCCCACCATTGGCTTCAGGCAGAGAAATGGCCGTGGTCATGGGTTGATAGCGGAAGTTCAGGTCGACGATGGTCTGCAGAAGTGTCTGCCCCATGACGTCGTGACTGCCCGAATGGTCAACTCCCGCAAAGTCCATCATCACGATGCCAGTCGGTCCGTAGTGAGCCTCGTCGGAAAGGTAGTCGGCAACAGCCTTGTTGGTCGTGGCTGCACACTCGCGGTTGCCATCGACCGATGCCGACTGCGTGTAGCCGCTGCAGTGATTGACCACCCAGATGCTGCTCAGGTACTTCCGCGTGTGGAATGTCGTCGTGGCATCGAGCATCGTTGTAATGGCGTTCACCTTCTTGTCGAGTGCACCCGAAGCAGTCAGGTCGTAGAAATCCTGCACATAGAGCGTACAGCTAAGCGTGCGCCCCTTGATGTTGGCACTTTTCTGCTTGGCGAACTCGGCATCGTGTGTCCACCCCGTGATGAAAGCCCCTTTCGGTTTCGAGTCGTAAGCGTCGCGACTGGCCAGCAGGAGTTTGCCCCTCATCTCGCCGAGGGTAAGCTTCGGCTTGAAGTCAATGAGGCGTTCACTGATCTCCGGCCGGCTGAGCAGTTCGTTCATCAGGCTGTTCCACGTCGCGCGTGCACCACCATTATCGTCCTCAAAGCGCATCATGACGACTGCTGTCTCAGTGGGATTGGCCCGGAGCGAGTCGCACAACAAGAGCAAAGCATCCTCGAAGCGCGTGTTCGTTGCCAAGATACCGTGATGAATGATGAGGTCATCGCGATCGTCAGTGGTGCCTACTGCAGGCCGCAAGTCAAAGGCACGGATGCCCGCTGCCCACTGTTGAGCCAAGGTAAGGTCCTGCGTCTTGCCGAACATATCGCCAAGGTCGCCCCACGTAAAGCCATCGCCCGTGCCTGCATCATGGGTACCCGGGATGGACAGCTGCATGAAGTAGGCATCGTCGCTAATACGCCCCATCCAGTTGTGGCATGGGTTGTCGACATCCTGTGCCTTCACGCCCATCTGCGATGCAACGGGAACGGCCAGGAGAAGAGTCAGGAGAAGTCGCTTCATCGGCCTACTTGATCATTCGTTTGGCAGTGACGTTCAGATAAGGCATGACTTTCTCCCACGTCAGCACGAACTGCGGCAGTCCAAGGGCATAAGGGGCAATCTCGTACTGGTTATACAGGAAGAGAATACCTTCCTCGGTGAAAATCGGCGGACACTGCGGCATGGGCAGGTAATACTTTGCCGACTCATCGAGCATATCCATGGCTTCTTCTTCGGTAAGCTTGTCGTTGTCGCCACGCATATACTCGAGAATACCTTTGCGCATGAGTTCCTGCAGACCGTCCTCTGACGACTGGCGGATGATGTCCCAACCAATGCGGCGTCCGTCGCTCTTGCGGAAAGTCTGTCCGAAAACGAGATGACTGCCGTGGGCACCTCCCTGGAAGACGTCATTGACCTTCAGGAACGTAATCCAATCCAGGCCTTCGGCCGACTTCTCAATAGAAACGGAGTCGAACAACTGGATTTCGCTGAGATAATCTTTGGGCATACCGTCGCCCAACTCATTCCACTGCTTTTCGTTGTTTTCCTTGATGGCATTGAAATAGTGCTCGGCCATGGCAGCTGTATCGGCCAACAACTTAGCATAGTCGCCCTCGACGGAGTCGCCATAGGTGCCGCCGAGCTGTTCGCTAATCCATTCGTTGACAGCGGCAACGAGCAGAGCGTGCTTCTTGTCGGGCACAGGGAAGGCTATGTTGACGGCACTGGTCATCATGGAGTCAGCAGCATGGCGCACAACCGTGGACACGGCAATCGTATCGTCAGACGAGGCTTTGGCCGGTGCTGTCGGAAGTGCCGCCGACTGGTCACTCTTCGGTCCGCAAGCAGCCAAAGCTGCCAGCAGGGTAAAGAAACAAAATACCTTTTTCATTTGTCTTTGCTGATTGGTTACAATGGAGCATCCGCCCACCCACAACGGGTACGGCGGATGCTGATGGTTTCACACTACGAACGTCGATTACTTCTTGCACTGCGGGCACCAGGGCTTCAGCTGCTGGAAGAAGTCGTTGCCCTTGTCATCAACAAGGATGAAGGCGGGGAAGTCCTCAACGGTAATCTTCCAGATGGCCTCCATACCGAGCTCGGGATACTCCACGCACTCGATGGACTTAATGCTCGACTGCGAGAGCACAGCTGCAACGCCGCCGATGCTTCCGAGGTAGAAACCGCCATGCTTCTTGCAGGCATCGGTGACCACCTGCGAACGGTTGCCCTTGGCAATCATCACGAGCGATGCGCCATGGTCCTGGAACTCGTCCACATAGGGATCCATACGGTTGGCCGTGGTCGGTCCCATGGAGCCGCAGGGATAGCCCTCCGGTGTCTTGGCAGGTCCGGCATAGAGGATGGGATGATCCTTGAAGTAGGCAGGCATCTCTTCGCCGGCATCCAGACGAGCCTTCAGCTTGGCGTGTGCGATGTCACGTGCCACGATGATCGTACCCTTCAGGTTGACACGTGTCGAAACGGGATACTTCGTCAGCTCAGCACGAACGGCATCAATGCCCTTGTCCAGGTCAATGACGATCTGGTTCTGACCTTCGCCAGCCTGTGCATACTCGGCAGGAATCAGTTCGGCAGGATTGGCATCCATCTTCTCGAGCCAGATACCATCGGCGTTGATCTTCGCTTTGATATTGCGGTCGGCCGAACAACTCACGCCCATACCGATGGGGCACGATGCGCCATGGCGCGGCAGACGGATGACGCGAATGTCGTGGGCCAGATACTTGCCGCCGAACTGTGCGCCCAGACCAATCTTATGGGCCTCTTCGAGCAGTTTGTTCTCAAGGTCGATGTCGCGGAAAGCACGTCCTGTCTCGTCGCCAGTCGTGGGCAGAGCGTCGTAATACTTGATGGAGGCCAGCTTCACCGTGAGCAGGTTCTTCTCGGCTGATGTGCCGCCGATGACGAACGCAATGTGATAAGGCGGGCAGGCAGCCGTTCCGAGGCTCTTCATCTTCTCAACGAGGAAGGGCAGCAGCGTTCCTTCGTTCTGGATGGTGGCCTTTGTCATGGGATAGAAGTAGGTCTTGTTGGCCGAACCACCACCTTTGGCGACCATCACGAAACGATACTCAGCGCCTTCGCAAGCTTCGATGTCAATCTGTGCGGGCAGGTTGCAACGGGTGTTCACCTCGTCATACATGTTCAGCGGAGCATTCTGCGAGTAGCGCAGGTTGTCCTGCGTGAAGGTGTTATAGACACCCAGCGACAAAGCTTCCTCATCCTCGAAGCCCGTCCATACCTGCTGGCCCTTTTCGCCATGGATGATGGCGGTACCGGTGTCCTGGCAGAAAGGCAGCACGCCCTTGGCAGCCGTCTCGGCATTGCGCAGGAACTGCAAGGCCACGTACTTGTCGTTCTCCGATGCTTCGGGGTCGTTGAGGATGGCTGCCACTTGCAGGTTGTGTTCACGGCGCAGCATGAACTCTACGTCGTGGAAAGCCTGCTGAGCCAACAATGTTAGCGCTTCGGGCGACACCTTCACGATGGGTTTGCCTTCGAACTCGCTGACGGTTACGCCTTCCTTGGTCAAAAGGCGATACTCTGTTTTGTCTTCACCCAGCTGAAACATGGGTGCGTACTTAAATTCAGGGTTTTTAGCCATAATGTTTATAATGATTAAACTAATTTTTGGGAGTTAAAGAAGTTAAAAGAAGTTACGGTCTTTGACCGTTTGGGAAGTTAAAGGACAATACTCATTCTTCCTGAAACTTCAGATAGAAATTCCAAGTATCGGGACTAATGTCCTTTAACTTCTTTCGTTCGGCTTTGCCGCTTTCGTAGCAATAGCGGAGAAAGAACTTCATTAACTTCATTAACTTCCTTAAGTTGAATAATTTAATATCCAAAGATTTCTTCTGTCGACAGGCGGCGAATGGGAGCTATCTGCTCCAGCGACTTGATGTCGAGTTCCTTCTCATTGCCAAGAATGACATAGCGGTAAGGCTTACGGGCCATCTGCTGTTCCTCGAAGCGTACGATGTCGCTCAGCTGCAGTGCTGGCAGAGCCTCATAGATGTTCTTATCGATGTCGTAATCAATACCCATTCGTTTGGCCGACAGCCAGGCATTGATGAGCGAGAACTTCGTGGTGCGCTGGCTCTGCAGGCGCTTTGTCAGGGCATCCTTGGCAATGCGGAAGGCGGTCTCGCTCTGCGGGATGGTATCGAGAATCTGGTGGAACTGGCGTACGCAGTCCATCATCTTGTCGTTCTGCGTGATAATGTGGGTGAAGAAGTACTCCTTCTGGTCCTTATAGGCAGGCTCCATGTAGGCGGCAAAGGCGTTGTAGGCCAGACCGCGAGCCTCGCGCAGTTCCTGGAAGACGATGGTGTTCATGCCACCGCCATAGTACTCGTTGAACAACGCCTTCACGGCAGCCTCCTGCGGTTGCCACGGACGCTGCTCGTTGTGAATCATGCGCATGTAGATGTTCTTGGCATCGTAGGGAGCCAGAAGGATTTCGTTCTGCGGGGTGGCCTGCATAGTGTAGTGCTTACTCTCGGGCACAGCCATCAGCTTCTTGCCGGTCTTGTGAGCCTTGGTCACCACCTTAGCCAATTCCTGCTCGCTGAGCGGTCCATAATATAATATGGTGTGGTCGTACTTCGAGAGGTTCCTCAGCAGCGTGAGCAGCTCCTGCGGATCCTGATGGCGCAGCTGAGCGATGCTGAGGTCGTGGCGTGCGGGGTTGTAAGGACCGTAGATGCCGTACTGTACCAAGCGCGAGAAGTTCTGCTGCTGGTTCAGCTTCGCATCGTTGCGAGCTTTCTCTTCCAGAGCGATGAGTTGCTGCCAGGCATTGTTGTCAACCTTGGCATTCTGCAACAGATGCTCGAGCAGCGACAATGCCTGCGGCATGTTCTCGGCCAATCCATTCAGCGTCACGTTCAGCTGGCGTGCACCGACGCTGATGTTGTAGTCGCAAGCCAGTTTGTAGAACTGCTGCTTCAGCTGATCGTTCGTGTACTTATTGGTGCCGAGATAGTCCAGGTACTCCTTGGCATAGCCATAGCGCAGATCGGCCTCGTTGCCGAATTCATAGTGGAAGCTGAGCGTGAAGCGACCGTTCTCGGTGTTCTGCACGTAAATGTAGGGCAGCTGCTTCTTGGTCTTGCCAAACGCGAGGTCTTTCTTGAAGTCAACGAAGCGCGGCTGGATGGGCTTCACGTTCGAATTCTGGATGTCCTTTACGAACTGACTCATCAGGTCGCGGTTGGTAGGAATCGGCGTGATCTGGGGCTTGTCAATCTTCTTCAGCGTCTTGTCCTCGCCCTGGCGCTTGAGCACCGACACGTAGTTCTGGCCGAAGTGGCGGCGTGCGAAGTCGACAACCTGCTCTTTAGTGATGCCGGAGATGCGGTCGAGATAGCCCACCTGCTGCTCCCAAGGAATCTCATTGATGTAGGTATCAACGAAAAGGTTAGCACGGGCCTGATTGCTTTCAAGACGGGTAAAGTAATTCAACTTGGCATTGTTGATAATCGAGGGCAGCAGATCGTCGGAGAAGTCGCCACTCTTCAGTTTCTCAATCTCGGCCAGCAGCAGGGTGCGCACCTCTTCGAGCGACTGTCCTTCCTTCGGCGTACCGCCAAGGATGAAAGCCGAATAGTCGCGCAGCGATTCCATGCCGCCAAAGGCGCCGAGCATTTTCATCTGATTGTTGATGTCCAGATCGATAAGACCTGCCGTGCCGTTCGAAAGCATGTCGCCGATAATGTTCAGAGTGTCGCACTGCAGGGAGTTACCGCGGTCGAAGCGCCAACCCATCCACAATGTTTCAGCCTCCAGGCCAAAGACGGTTGTGTCGCGCGGAGCGGTAATAGGCTTCAAAGCGGGGAACTCAGGCTGACGAACGTCCTGACCGGGTTTCCACTGTCCGAAATAACGGTCAATGATGGCGATGGTCTCGTCAGGATTCAGGTCGCCGGCCATGCAGATGGCTACGTTATTCGGGCGATACCACTTGTTGAAGTAGTTCTTGATGTTTACGATTGATGGATTCTTCAGGTGCTCCTGCGTGCCGATGGTGGTCTGCGTGCCATAGGGGTGCGTGGGGAAGAGCATCTTGCTCATAGCCTCCCACAGCTTACGCGAGTCCTGTGCGATGCCGATGTTGTACTCCTCATAGACAGCCTCCAACTCGGTATGGAAACCACGGATGACCATGTTCTGGAAACGGTCGCCCTGGATGCGTGCCCAGTTCTCCACTTCGTTCGAGGGGATGTCCTCGGTGTAGCAGGTCACGTCGTTCGACGTGTAGGCATTGGTGCCTTCAGCGCCGATGGCAGCCATGAGCTTATCGTACTCGTTCGGAATGAAATAGCGGGCAGCCAGCTGCGAGACCGAGTCGATCTCGTGGTACTTCTGTCGGCGCAGTTCAGGATCGCTGATGAGGCGATATTCCTCATAGCGTCGCTCAATGTCGTTGAGCAAAGGCTCTTCGGCAACAGGGTCAATGGTGCCGAACTGCTTGGTGCCCTTGAACATCAGGTGCTCCAGGTAGTGAGCCAGGCCAGTCGTCTCGGCAGGGTCGTTCTTCGAGCCGGTGCGCACAGCGATGTAGGTCTGTATGCGCGGCTTCTCGGTGTTTACGGAAAGGTAGACTTTCAGGCCGTTGTCGAGGGTGTAGATGCGTGTCTGCATCTGGTCGCCCTTTACGGTTTCGTACTTGTAGTCCTTGGCTGTTGCTGTACCAAGGAAGGCGCAAAGCATGATGATTGCGCTCAGGATGGTTTTCTTCATATTGCTATTCTTTTCTTGCTTGTTTTTCTTGATGGCCTGGATCGTGTCTTGATGCTCTCGATGGTCCAGACATCCTGAATTACATATAGAGTTTCTGGTTTTCGAAATCAACCTCGCTGTCAAGGAGTTCCAGGAAGTCGTCCAACACGCCTTCCTCCACGTCGCCCAGCGAGAACTCCTTCTCGGCATCCTTGCGAATCTCGGCAATCCATGCACGACGAGCGGTGATGTAGTCCTGACGTACTCGCTCGGCATCGGCTTCGGTGATTTCGCTAAGGCCATAGTAGGTGCAGATCATATCATAAGTCCACGTCCACCGATACTCGGAATAGTTGCTGTCGATTTCGTTGAAACGCTCGAGAACGTCCTCGATGGTTTCAAGAGTGCCGTTCTCGATGTCGTTGATGAGGCGCTGTTCCTCCGAGTCGGGCAGCAGCAGACCAGAGAGGTCGTTCCAGTTGCCCAGGCCGACGTTGGTGACGGGCTTCTCCAAGGCATGGCGTTTCAGCACGGCACCCATATAGATGCGAAGCGCGATGTCGTAGTATTTGATGCCCTTGCGCAGCGATGAGGCGTTGATTACATACTCATGATAGTTGTAAGTGGAGACGTTGTCGCCCGAAGCCGAGCGCAGGCGCTCAAGGATTTTCTTGCCTCGTAGAATCTCACCTACGGAGTAAGGCGACAGCCAGTCGAAGTTGACGATGCTTTTGCGTCCGTCGTGCGGGCGGCGATCGCGCTTCGGCCACTTTCGGATGTCGCGATAGAGTCCTACGGTCGTGAGGTTACGTCCTGGCGAGAGGTACATTGTGTCGCCATAGGCAATGAGATACGAGAACGGGAGGTCGCGCGTGTCGGGGTGATACATCAGCTTGCCGAAACAGACCGAGAAAGTTCCTATGGTGGCAGGCATCAGCAGATAAGCACCCGATGCCGTCTTCGTGCCACGCTCCAACGTGCCATAGTGCATGGGCCCCATCTTGTAGGCATGGTTCGAGAAATTGGTGGCCGAACCGGCATTATAGAACGAGAACATGCCGCCAATCAGCAGGCTCGACTTATGGTGCGATGCCGAGAACGGACCGCAGAAGGCAGCGCAAGCCTCGCCGTTAGACATATAGCTGTTGGCAAAGAACACGCTGGCCGATGCAGTGAATCCATTGCTTACGTGGCAGGCTTCGCCCACGAAGCAGTCTTCCATCTTCACGGAATTGATGATGGAGCATCCATCGGAGATGATGGAGTTTTCGCAAATGACGCCTGTTCCGATGAACACCGTGTTCGTCGGCGACGAACTGATGGTGCAGTCGCTCAGTCGGGCAGCACCGCTGATCTCGCAGCAGTCGTAGATGACCGTATTCGTGATTTCCTTCGTGTTGACAATCTTCACGTTATTGCCTATGGTACCACGATCGGGAATGGTGCGCTGTATCTGCTCGTTGATCATCCTGCGAATGGAATCCTTCAACGGCTTGTTGTGGAAGTGCTTCACCATGAAGGCAGCGAACTGGCTGTTCAGGTCGCGAAACAGAATCAGGTTGCCCTCGCCCACCTCGTTGAGCACTGAGATGAGATGGCCTTCGCCATAGGTTGCGCCCTCGGTGGTTTCCATCGTGCAGACATTTGATATGTAGGTATCGTCGCCGATGGTATAGTTATTGATGTAATTGCCGATGTTCTCAATCAGGCAGTTATCGCCCACGCTGACATTTCGCAACGTGGCGTTGTTGATGCCCGAATGCTTTACAAAGCCTTTCGACACCTCGACGTTCTTCTCGAAGTTGCCCAGGCGGATGTCGCCATAGAACATCACACGATGAAAATAGTTAGCCCGAAAATCTTCTGCCACGAGCACGCGGGTCCAGTCTTCCGACCAGCAGCTGTTGCTTTCGAGCAAATCAATCTCTTGTTCTGTCAGTTGTCTGTATTGGTTCATATATCTTCAACATTATATAAAAAGTCGTTATAGGGATATTTCTGCACATGGAGCTGGCGCACGCGCTTGTAAACGGCATCGCGGAACTCATCAATGTTCTGCTTTTCGCGTGCAGAGATGAACAGGCAGTTCTCGTCGAGTCGTGCCATCCATGTGCGTTTCAGCTCGTCGAGCGATATGTTTTCCTTCGTCGAGGGTGTCAGGTCATCGGCATCTTTCTCTGTCCACGTGTAGTTGTCAATCTTGTTGAACACGATCATCGAAGGCTTGTCGGCACAACCCAAGTCGGCTAACGTCTTCTCTACCACCTTGATCTGTTCTTCGAAGTCGGGATGCGATATATCGACGATGTGCAGCAGCAGGTCAGCCTCGCGCGTCTCGTCGAGTGTCGATTTGAACGAGTCAACCAGATCGGTAGGAAGCTTGCGGATGAAGCCTACCGTATCGGCCAGCAGGAAGGGCAGGTTGTCGATGACCACTTTTCGCACAGTTGTGTCGAGGGTGGCAAAGAGCTTGTTCTCGGCAAACACGTCGCTCTTGGAAAGCAGATTCATGATGGTTGACTTACCCACATTGGTATAGCCCACCAAAGCCACGCGGATGAGTCGCCCGCGGTTCTTGCGCTGAGTGGTCTTCTGCTTGTCTATTTCGACGAGTCGCTCCTTCAGCAGGGTGATGCGCTGGCGGATGATGCGCTGGTCCATCTCCAGCTGCGTCTCACCAGGTCCACGCAGACCCACCGAGCCTTTTCCGCCGCCGGAACCCGAGCCGCCGCCCTGACGTTCGAGGTGCGTCCACAGGCGTTGCAGGCGCGGAAGCATGTAGCGATACTGCGCCAGCTCGACTTGCGTCTTGGCGTTGGCAGTCTGTGCACGCATGGCAAAGATATCGAGGATGAGGCTCGTACGGTCAAGAATCTTCACCTTCAGCTCCTGCTCGATGTTGCGTATCTGCTTGGCTGTGAGCTCATCGTCGAAGATCACCATGCCTACAGGCTCCGTCTCGGGCGTCAGTTCAATGCCCTCTTCCACGAGTTCTTCGGCCTGTTCCTCTTTCTGGCGTATGTAGTCGCGAATCTCCTCCAGCTTACCCTTACCCACATAGGTCACTGAACTGGGACCGTTGACGCGCTGCGTAAAGCGTTTCACGACCACAGCTCCAGCCGTATCAGCCAGAAACTCCAGTTCGTCGAGGTATTCCTTTGTCTTCGCTTCGTCTTGGTTTTGTGTGATGAGGCCCACGAGTACGGCTGTTTCTGCCCTGGCCTCGGAGATGACAAATTCTTTCATTCTACTATATATTTAGGTGCAAAGGTAGTAAAAAGTTTCGAGTTACGAGTTCCAAGCTCCAGTTTTTTTATGCGAAGTGGACTTTTCTTGTAATTAAGTATCGGGCGAAAAGGCGTGTACCCCTGCCCAAAGATGGCCTTTGAGGTCGCCAAAGCACTGCTTTCGGGGCATGAAAAAGCAGGTTTCGGGCCATAAAACATCAGCTTTCGGGCCATAAAACGGCAAGACCTCGGAGAGGTCGCAATATCAGTAACCCCAGGTCTACTGACCTGGGGATAGGAATCCTCGTGTGGGAATGCCGACTTCGAAGATGTCGCACGAAATGAAGACATAGCTAGGTGCGACATCTTCGAAGTCGCTATCAATATGCTCGTGATCAAAGTCCCCAGGTCAGTAGACCTGGGGTTTCTGAAATTGCGACATCTTCGAAGTCG
Organism: uncultured Prevotellaceae bacterium; assembly: GCA_902774815.1. Classification (GTDB taxonomy): domain Bacteria; phylum Bacteroidota; class Bacteroidia; order Bacteroidales; family Bacteroidaceae; genus Prevotella. The sequence goes on from CACYJV010000007.1 coordinate 104,965, forward strand.
CTATTCATTCTTGGTGCGTGTGTCCCCAGGTCAGTAGACCTGGGGACAGCTGCAACCCGAAACATAAAGAACGACTTCGAAGATGTCGCACGTAATGAAGACTTAGATAGGGGCGACTTCTCCGAAGTCGTCTTCCTATTGCTGGGTAAGTTTTCTGTTCTTTTCCGTTTTTTCAAGTTCTACCTCCTATAGGTCAACAGCTATATCGTTGCCTAAAAAATCAATGCCCGGAAAAAGAAAAATGCAATTTCCTTTGGCGGATTTCGGCAAAAATAGTAATTTTGCAGATTAGATTGTTTGAATCAGTAACTAACAAAATAAATAAAGTAATCGTTATGAGAGTAATCATTGAACCAGATTATGAGCAGCTGTCACGTTGGGCTGCCGAGCATGTCATCAGACGCATCAATGAGTTTAATCCTACACCCGACCACAAGTTCGTGCTGGGTCTTCCTACAGGTTCGTCGCCCGTAGGCATGTATCGCAACTTGGTGAAGGCCTGCAAGCAGGGTCGTGTGTCGTTCAAGAACGTCCTGACGTTCAACATGGACGAGTACGTGGGACTGGCCGAGGACCATCCCGAGAGCTACCACTCGTTCATGGCCAAGAACCTGTTCGACCACATTGACTGTCCGAAGGAGAACATCCACATCCTGAACGGAAACGCCAAGGACCTGGAAGCCGAGTGTGCCCATTACGAGGAGATGATCGCCGAAGCCGGTGGCGTTGACCTTTTCATCGGAGGTATCGGTCCCGACGGTCACATTGCCTTCAACGAGCCATTCTCGTCGCTGACCAGCCGTACCCGCCAGAAGACGCTGACCACCGACACTATTATTGCCAACTCGCGCTTCTTCGAGGGCGACGTGAACAAAGTGCCTAAGACGGCTCTTACCGTAGGTGTAGGCACTGTAATGGATGCCCGCGAAGTGATGATTCTGGTCAACGGTCATAGCAAAACACGCGCCCTGCAGGCTGCCATCGAAGGTCCCGTCTGCCAGGCTTGGACCATCAGCGCCCTCCAGCAGCACCAGCACGGCATCATCGTTTGCGACGAAGCTGCCGCCGACGAACTGAAAGTGGCTACCTACAAATATTTCAAGGACATTGAAAAGAACAACCTATAATCATTCAAAATGTGGCGGCAGGGCTCAACGAGCCTTGTCGCCATATACATTAAACACCTAACGACCTTATGAGACTAAACCTAAGTTCACAAATTGTACTGAACAAAGTACCCGAAGCATTCTATCGTCCGCTGACAGCCATCGACCGTAGCGAGATAACACGGCTTGAGAAGCTGCCCACCGAGATCTATCCGAAGATGGAGGAAGCTGCCGAGGCGGTTGCCTACGACATCATCGAAGAAATCAAGCAGAAGCAGCGCGAAGGCAAGTATTGCGTGCTCGGACTGGGCACTGGTACCTCGCTGACGCCTGTCTACGACGAGCTCATCCGCCGTCACAAGAAGGAGGGTGTGAGCTTCCAGAATGTCATCGTGTTCAATGCCTACGAGTACTATCCCGTTATACCCGAAACACAGCACACCGCCCTTCAGTTGCTCCACGAGCGTTTCCTTGACCATGTCGACATCGATCGCCAGAACATCTTCTCGCTCGATGGCACTGTGGCACAGGAACACGTGCAGCAGCACTGCCGCCTCTACGAGCAGCGCATCAAGACTTATGGAGGCATTGACATCATGCTTCTTGGAATTGGACGCATGGGCAACATCGCTACGAACGAACCAGGTTCGTCTATCAACTCGCAGTCGCGAATCATCCTGATCGATGCCACGTCGCGCGAAGAGATGTCGCGCAGCATGAACAGCAGCGAACAGGTGCCGCCCTGCTCGATGACGGTGGGCATAGCCACCATCCTGGCATCGCGCCGCATCTACCTCACTGCATGGGGCGAGGGTAAGGCTGAAATCATCCAGAAGACCATCGAAGGACCCATCACCGACCAGATTCCTGCCACGTTCCTGCAGACGCACAACGACGTGCACGTGGTAACCGACCTCGCTGCCGCAGGCAAGCTCACCCGCATCGTGCACCCCTGGCTGGTCACGTCGCTCGAGTGGACCGACAAGCTTGTGCGCTCGGCATTGGTATGGCTGTGCCAGAAGACTGGCAAGCCTATCCTGAAACTCACCAATAAGGACTACAACGAGAACGGCCTTTCAGAATTGCTGGCGCTCTATGGCTCGGCCTACAATGCCAACATCAAGATTTTCAACGACTTGCAGCACACCATCACGGGTTGGCCAGGTGGCAAGCCTAATGCCGATGACACCTATCGTCCTGAGCGTGCCAAGCCATTCCCAAAGCGTGTCATCATCTTCTCGCCCCACCCCGACGACGACGTCATTTCGATGGGCGGCACCCTGCAGCGTCTCGTTGCTCAGGGACATGAGGTACACGTTGCCTACGAGACCTCGGGAAATATTGCTGTAGGCGACGAGGAGGTCATCCGCTTCATGCACTTCATCAATGGCTTCAACCAGATATTCGGCGAGGGCAAGGATGAGATGATCAACACGAAGTATAAGGAAATCCGTGAGTACCTGCGAAATAAGAAGGAGGGCGATCTTGACACGCGCGACATCCTGACCATCAAAGGCTTGATTCGTCGTGGCGAAGCACGTACCGCCAGCGCCTATAGCCAGATTCCTCTGGAAAGGGTGCACTTCCTCGATTTGCCGTTCTATGAAAGCGGAAAGATCGAGAAGCTGCCCATGTCGGAGAAAGACGTTGCCATCGTCCAGAAGCTCATCACCGACATCAAGCCTCACCAGATCTATGTGGCTGGCGATCTTGCCGACCCGCACGGCACGCATCGTAAGTGCACCGATGCCGTCCTTGCTGCCATCGACGAGGAGAAGAACGCCGGTGCCGAGTGGCTGAAGGAGTGCCGCATCTGGATGTATCGCGGTGCATGGGCCGAGTGGGAAATCGAAAACATCGAGATGTGCGTGCCCATGTCGCCCGAGGAGCTGCGCGCCAAGCGTAATTCCATCCTGAAGCACCAGTCGCAGATGGAGAGCGCTCCCTTCCTGGGCAACGACGAGCGCCTGTTCTGGCAGCGCGCCGAGGACCGCAACCGCGGAACAGCAAAGCTCTACGATGACCTTGGACTTGCCTGCTATGAGGCCATGGAGGCATTTGTTGAGTATAAGCCGCTGTGACGTTTTATAGTTTATAGTGAAGAGTGAAGAGTGAATAGTTTATGATTTGCTTTTCCGTTGGCGAAATTGCTGAAGAAAGAGTAATCACATGCTATTCACTATTCACTATTCACTGTTCACTATGCACTCTTCGCTATTCACTATTCGCTATTCGCTATTCACTATTCGCTGTTCGCTATTCACTATTCGCTGTTCGATATTCGCTATTCGCTGTTCGCTATTAGCTATTCGCTGTTCGCTGCTCTCTATTCGCTATTAGCTGCTCCTTTTGGATATCATGCGCAAGCAGCCTGAACCGCCACATGTAGGGGCAGACCCCCGTGTCTGCCCGCCTACGAAGCTCCACCGCCCAAGGAATAAGCGAGAGCCAAGCATTTAACGGGCAGACCCCCGTGTCTGTCCGCCTACGAAGCCCCACTGCACAAGGAATGAGCGAGAACCAAGCATTTAACGGGCAGACACGGGGGTCTGCCCCTACACGTGGCGGTCGTGGTTTCGGGCTGGTGCTCTGGGTTGGGGCTCTTGCTCTGGCGGAAAGAGTATTCTCGTACCACCGTACCATCGTACCTCCGTACCCACGAATTCCGTACCACCGTACCACCGTACCACCGTACCCCCGAATTCCGTACCACCGTACCACCGTACCACCGTACCCACGAGAAAGGCTAATCAAATCCCCCTCCCTTTTATTATTTTCAATTCCTTTCGATGACGAAGATTAGAGTTATTTCATTATTCATTCTGGCCTTTTCGGTTCTCGCCGCGACGGCAAAGGGCAAGGAAAAACCCGTGCAGCGTGTGGCCTGCGTTGGCAACAGCGTTACTTATGGCTACGGTCTGAGCGATCGCGAACATACGGCCTACCCAGTGGTGCTACAGCAGCTGCTGGGCGAGGGCTTCGACGTGCAGAACTTCGGCCACTCCGGTGCCACCCTGCTCCGCCATGGCCATAGGCCGTACATGCAGCTGCCGGAGTTTCGGCAGGCCATGGACTTCAAGGCCGACCTCGTGGTGATTCATCTGGGACTGAACGATACGGACCCGCGCAACTGGCCGAACTACGGCGATGAGTTCATCGGCGATTATCGTGCACTCATCGACTCGTTCCGCGTGTCCAACCCGCAGGCACGGATTTGGGTTTGCCTCATGACGCCCATCTTCCACCGCCACCCACGTTTTCAAAGTGGTACGTCCGACTGGCACGAAGCCATTCAGAAAGTCATCCGCCAGCTGGCCGCAACCGCCGATGTGGGGCTCATAGACCTGCACACCCCACTCTATTCCCATCCCGACCTTTTCCCTGACGCCCTGCACCCCAATGCCGAGGGTGCCGCCATCTTGGCACGCACCGTCTATTCAGCGCTAACGGGCGACTACGGCGGCTTGCAGCCGTCGCCGATGTATGGCAATAACATGGTGTTGCAGCGTGGCGACAGCATCCAGTTGCATGGCACAGCAAACGCCGGCGACGAAGTGCTCGTGACCTTCAACAACGTGCAGCGCACGGCAACGACCTCCGTCGATGGCCAGTGGCGCGTCGCTTTCCCATCCGTCGAGGCCGGAGGACCATACCGTCTCACATTTGAGACCACCCGTAGGGGCAGACCCCTGTGTCTGCCCGAAAGCGGCAAGAAATCAAACAAACGATTGTATTCGGGCAGTCACGGGAGTCTGCCCCTACAGCAGGTTGTTATAGACAGCGTCTATGTGGGCGAAGTCTGGCTCTGCTCCGGACAGTCGAATATGGAATTCCCTCTTTCTGCAGAAAGGCGTTCTACTCCCCTCCCTCACAGGGAGGGGCAGGGGGGTGGGTCTGCCGGCCTCTTCTACTGCGACCTCTCCACCCTCTATCCTACTGACAATGTGGAATGGCCGTTGGCAGTCTGCGACTCCGTCAACCACCTGCGCCTGTTGAAGAAGCCACGTTGGCAACCAGCCACGGCTGAGAATGCGAGGAACTTCTCGGCCATCGCCTATCACATGGGGCGTGTGTTGGCCGACTCACTCCAGGTCCCCATCGGCATCATTTGCAATGCCGTTGGAGGTACCACCACCGAGTCGTGGATTGACCGCCACACGTTAGAGCAGAAACTTCCAAACATACTGACCGACTGGTACTTCGGCGACTATGGTCAGCCGTGGGCACGGGGACGTGCACTGAAGAATGTTGCGCAAGCCGTGAACATAGAGAAGGACGGCCAGTCGCAGCCCGACCTCTACCGCACGCGCCGCCAGCGCCATCCCTACGAGCCTTGCTACATGTTCGAAGCCGGCATCATGCCCCTCGACCATTATCATATAAAAGGCGTGGCGTGGTATCAGGGCGAGTCGAATGCCCATAACATCGAACTCCACGAACGGCTGTTCCGACTGCTTCGCGACAGCTGGCGGCAGTATTTCAATAGCCGGAGCCTCTCATTCCATTATGTTCAGCTCTCGGGACTGAATCGTCCGTCGTGGCCAGCCTTCCGCGATAGTCAGCGCCGGCTTGCCTACAGCCATCTCTCGCAAATGGTGGTCAGCCACGACTGTGGCGACTCGCTCGACGTGCACTACCGCCTGAAGCAACCCGTTGGCGAACGCTTGGCACGCACGGCTCTTCTCAACACCTACGGTCACAAACAGGCTGGCGAGTCGCCACGAGTGCTCGGGGCCGACCTCTACGAGGGTGGCGTGCGCGTGGCCTTCCACGGCATACACGATGGCAACAAAGGTCTGCATGCAGCCACCGGCGACCGTATCATCGGTTTCGAGGTTGCAGGTCCCGATGGCATCTTCCACGAGGCCGAGGCAAGGATTGAAGGCAACTGCGTCCTCCTCACCTGTCCTGAGGTGACGGAGCCTGCCGAGGTGCGCTATGCCTGGCAGCCCTTCACCCGTGCCAACCTCGTCAACGGCTTCGGTATGCCCGCCTCCACCTTCAAGATTCACGTCTCCAAACGTCCCACCCCCTGGATTTACGACTAATCTTTCATCACCCATCACCTATTCCCTATCACCTATTACCTATTCCCTATTACCTATTCCCTATTACCTATTATGAATCGCCAACTCGACCTATCCGTTTCCACCTATGGTGTGGCGCGCCAGCACCAGTACGACGTAGCCATCCTCCCTTGGGGAGCCACCGAGCCCCATAACCTCCACCTGCCTTACATGACCGACTGCATCCTCTCGCATGCCGTTGCCGTCGATGCTGCCGAACGTGCATTGAAGGAATATGGTGTGCGCTGCATGGTGTTGCCACCTGTCATGATGGGTTCGCAGAACCCCGGTCAGCGCGACCTGCCCTTCTGCATCCACTACCATTACGAGACGCAGTATGCCATTCTTCGCGACATCGTCGATTCCCTGAGCCATCAGGGCATGCGTCGTCTCCTCATCATCAACGGTCATGGTGGCAACTCGTTCAAGCAGATGATAAGGGATATAGAAGCCTGCCCCCTAACACCCACCCCCTTCCCCTCCCCAAGGGAGGGGGGCTTGATTAGTATTGGAGGTAGTGTTATCAGCAGAGAGAGTATCCAAGCCCCCCTCCCCTCGGGAGGGGCAGGGGGTGGGTGTCTCCTCGCCTCCGCCGAATGGTTCAAGATGGCGCCGGCCAAGGACTACTTCGAGCAGCCGGGCGACCATGCCGACGAAATAGAGACCTCCGTCATGATGCACTACCACCCCGAACTCGTACGGCTCGAAGAGGCTGGCGAAGGTCGCAGCCGACAGTTTGCCATCCCTGCCCTGCGCGAAGGCAAGGTGTGGATGCCCCGTCATTGGACCCTTGTCACCGAGGACACCGGCATTGGCAACCCAGCCCTCTCAACGGCCGAGAAGGGACGCCGCTTCGCCGACGCCTGTGCCGACGGCTTTGCCCAGTTCCTCCGCGACTTTGCCAAGGTCAACAGCCAGAGCGACCTGTACGAATAGAAAAACTCCGCTATTCATTTTGCATCATCGTTTTTTTTGCTTACCTTTGCCCAACAAAAAACCATAACCCTTTATACAGATGAAAACGACTGCTTTATTCAAAAAGGTATTCAACCTCCCCTTCCTTGCAAAGGGGCTGGCAGCAGGGCTCCTGCTCCTTGCCTCCGTGTCCACCTATGCCGACGACAAAACCGTGAGCTCGCCCGACGGACGCCTGCAAGTGACCATCGCCTGCAACGACGGGCACGCCACCTACAGCGTCAGCTACGACGGCATTGAGGTGCTGAAGCCCTCGGCACTCGGACTCAAGACCAACCTCGGCGACTTCACCCAGGGGCTCACCATGCAGGGCAACGCCCGCCAGATGCCTATCAACAAGCACTACAAGATGCGCAACACCAAGCGTAGCGACATCGCCTACAAGGCCAACCGCCTGCAGGTTGACTTCGCCACCGAAAAGCGCATCCCCATGAGCGTCATCTTCCAGGTTTCCGACAACGACGTGGCCTTCTGCTACCAGCTCGGACGCGGACCGAGGGACAACCCCAAGTGCGCCATCATCGAGAGCGAGGCCACGGCCTTCAACCTTGCCGATGGCACCACTACCTTCCTCTGCCCGCAGATCACCCCCATGACGGGTTGGGAACGCACCAAGCCCAGCTACGAGGAGGAGTACACCCCCGATGCCCCGATGGACAAGCCATCGCGCTTCGGTGTCGGCTACACCTTCCCTTGCCTGTTCAAATTGCCCGCCGGGCAACCCCTTCATCCTTCATCTAATATATGGCTCCTCATCTCCGAGACGGGTGTGACCAGCCAGTTCTGCGGCGCACGCCTCAGCGACTACAAGCCCGGCATCGGCTACACCGTTGACTATCCGCAGCCAGGCGAGAACAACGGCTTCGGCTCCACCAGCGCCTCCATCATGCTGCCCAGCTTCACCCCCTGGCGCACCATCACCATAGGCACTTCGCTGGCACCCATCGTTGAGACCACCGTGCAGTTCGACGTCGTTGAACCCCTCTACGAGCCCAGCGAAGCCTATCAGCCCGGCCGCTACACGTGGAGCTGGCTTGTCTGGCAGGACGATGCCACCAACTACGACGACCAGGTGAAGCTCATTGACGTCGCCTCGGCCATGGGATTCGAATACTGCCTCGTCGACGGACTCTGGGACACGCAGATAGGTTACGACCGCATCGAAGAGCTGGCCGCCTATGCCAAGACAAAGAACGTGAAACTCATGCTCTGGTACAACTCCAACGGCTCCGAGAACGATGCCCCGCAGGGACCACGTGGCGTAATGAACAACTCCATCCGTCGCAAGCAGGACATGGCCTGGATGAAGCGCATCGGCGTGAAAGGCATCAAGGTTGACTTCTTCGGCGGCGACAAGCAGGAGACGATGCGCCTCTATGAGGAAATCCTCAGCGATGCCAACGACTACGGCATCCAGTGCATCTTCCACGGCTGCACCCTGCCACGCGGCTGGGAACGCATGTACCCCAACTACGTGGGCTCCGAGGCAGCACTCGCCAGCGAGAACGTGTTCTTCAGCGACTACCACTCGCGCAAGGAAGGCTTCCAGATGTCCATGCACCCCTTCTCGCGCAACGCCGTAGGCTCGTTCGACTGGGGCGGCATGATGATGAACCGCATGATGAGCCGCGACAACAGCAGCCGCCATCAGCGCTTCACCGGCGACATCTTCGAACTCGCCACCTCCATCACCAACCAGACCTCCATCAACTGCGTCGCCATGTACCCCAACAACCTGCAGCCTGAGGCCGAGGGCGGCATTCCGCAGTTCGAGCTCGACTACCTGCGCCAGGTACCCACCACATGGGACGAGACACGCTACATCGACGGCTACCCAACCCGCTATGCAGTCATCGCACGTCGTGCCACCAATGGCAAGTGGTATGTAGGCGGTATCAACGGAACCGACCAGCCCCTAACGCTCACTCTCAATCTACCCATGCTCGCTGGCAAGACCGTCACCTACCTCGTCGACGAAGCCGACAAGAAGGCACAGAAAGCCCGTCAGGCAGCGCTGAAGAAGGATCCGAAGGCAAAGGCCTGCTACTGGCCCACCCCCGTGAAGAAAACCCTGAAGGTCGATGCCAATGGCCAGGCTCGCGTCACCCTCCAGCCCATGGGTGGACTCGTCATCATGGAGTAGCCCCGCAGTGGCGAAACCATGTCGCCCCTAGCAAAAACATAAATCCCCCGCAACACGTTGCCGGTCAACAATCTGCACGGGTGTAGTCGAAACCTTGGCTATACCCGTGCATTTTTTCATCTGTGCAATCTGTGGACTTTATTCCGAAAACGCCCAAAACGCCGAAAAGCACGAAAAAAAAATATGATAGAGCAGTTCTTGCTCCACGTTGTTACGCAAGCGTCCCAAAGGCCCGAGCGGGCACAAAACCGGCCTGCAAGGCCAGCACCAAACAGCCCAGGGCTGCGCCCTGGGTAGCGCGCACACAAAAGAAATTGCGCCCTGCAGGGGCAAAATCATAAGGAATGATATCGCATCGGAAACCCACCAACACGTAGGGGCAGACCCCCGTGTCTGCCCGCCATCACCAAGCAGCAGACGAGCCACGACCACGTGTAGGGGCAGACCCCCGTGTCTGCAGCATCTTGCCTACGGACCTCGGAGAGGTCCTGATATCAGAAACCCCAGGTCTACCGACCTGGGGTATTTGCATGCTGTGAGAGGACTACGACTTCGGAGATGTCGCACGAAATGAAGACATAGCTAGGTGCGACATCTCCGAAGTCGGCACCCCCACACTGGATTTCTATCCCCAGGTCGGTAGACCTGGGGTTTCTGAAATTGCGACCTCTCCAAGGTCGCGAGATGTCCGCCACGTGTAGGGGCAGACACCTGTGTCTGCCCGCCATCCCCAAGCAGCAGACGATTTAGGTAATAGGTTATAGGTAACAGGTAATAGGTAAACTGGGAACCACGAAACCCTCAAACCACCAAGAGTATTGTCTACCCTCCTAATAATAATAATGTGCGCGCACCCACAATGTTAAAAAATATAAACAAACGCGTAATTTGTTTACGATTTTGAACTTCTTTTAAGATATTATTGTAATTTTGTCACCAAATCGCCACAAAAACTTATTTATTAACAAATATTGCAGTAATATGAAGAAGATTCTTTACGTGTTTCTGGGCCTTGCATTTGCTGTCAGTGCAAGTGCAGGCATCCCCCTCAAGCGTGGCGGCCATCAGGGCTTGCTGAGCCAATCGCTTGTGTCGAAAATGCAACGTACCTCCCTTTTTGGTACAAAAGGCATGCACAAAGCACCCGTCACCGAAGCTCCTGAAGGCGAGGTGAAGTACTTCAAGCGTGCAGGCTCTTGCATTTACGTTGAAAGCAGTAGTTACGAACCAGGCGAGCAGGAAGGCTCGATTGAGCTGATTTATGCTTCCGACAACAAGGTGTGGTTCAAGAACATCTTATACAAAGTAGGCGATTATTATGGCGACGCCTATGTCTACGGCACATTGAGCGACGACGGCACAACAATCACCGTCCCCATGGGCCAATCAATTTACTACAGCGACAGCTACGATGCCGATGTGGTATTGGCGTGGGGCACCACTTCTGTAGCAGACAATAGTCTTGTTTGGACCACCGATGAAGCAGTCACCGAGGCCGTCTATGCGGTCAATGGCGGCACCATCACGCTGCAAGGCAGTGGTCCGGCACCCTCGGGCTCGGACTTTCCCGAATACGAGGCCACCGGTCTCGGTACCGTATGGACCGACGATGCCTCCTTCGGCGGATTCCTTGAGTGGGAAACCGTCCTCACCTCGTTCGACCCTGCAACGATGCCCACGAATGTGACCGTCACTCCCGATGCCACCTTTGCCGATGTTGCCTGGGAAGGCGCCGAGGGCGACAACTGGAACATCCGCTGGCGTCCTTGGACCGACGCGTCGGGCGCTCCCCACTTCTGGGACCTCACCCTTGACAACTATTCAGAGCAAATCGCCGAAGGCTTCTGGGGCTACGATGCCGATGAAGACGGAAATGGCTGGGGCCTGGCTTATTCGAACAGCGAACAGAACGATGTCTGCTTCTATTCATTCTCTTGGTCAAGTGAGACGGGCGGCATTACTCCCGACAACTATCTCGGTACGCCCGATGTGCCGCTGAAGGGTGAGCTTCGCTTCACCGTATGGGGTGCTTCCGATAGCTATCCCGACGTGTTCCAAGTCTATGCCCAGATAGGCGAAAACCAGTATCAGCTCTTCGACGAAGACCTCTCGACGACAGCCGAACACAAGACCTACACGGTCGACTTGAGCAGATTCGAAGGTGCCGAGGGCTGCATCGTCTTCCGTCACTACAACTGCACCGACCAATATGCAGTTTACATCGACGACATCTACATTGGCGATCCCAATGACGAAGTCGAGCCTGCCGAGTGGACATATTACTACAACTTGTCCGACACCGAGTACACCATCGAAGGATTGACACCCAACACCAAGTACGAGGTGCAAGTACAAGCCTACAGACCTACTGAGGATGGCCTTAATCCAGACGTGTCCGACTGGTCTGAGATGATAGTATTCACCACACTTCCAGGCGAAGGACCTGTCGTCACCGTCTCAGCAGCAGCCACCGACGGCGAGTACAACTATGCAACATTGTTCTACAGCGACAAGAACCTCATCGCTCCTGAGGGCATCAAGGCCTACACCGCTACCGTTACGAACGGCGAGATTACGCTTCAGAAGATCAGCGGAGCCATCCCGGCAGGAACAGCCGTCGTCCTGAGAACCGACAGCAAGCTGAGCGAGGCAACAGACTTCGCGTTTGGCGAAGTTGCCGAGGCCGAAGCTGTCGAGGCCGACAACATGCTGAAGGGTACCGACGAGGCAGAAACCATCAGCGGCGAAGGCTTCAAGTACTACATGCTCTCGTTGAATGGCAGCAGCGAGGAGAACTCCGTCGGCTTCTACTTCGACAAGAACTCCAACGGTGGCACACAGCTCAAGAACGGAGCCCACAAGGCATATCTCGCCGTTCCCGATTCCGAGAGAGCATCCGTCATGGGCTACCCGTTCGGAGGAGGTGCAACAGGCATCGAGAGCCTCATCGCAAACGAGAAGTCTGCATCCAACGAGGTCTTCGACCTGCAGGGTCGCCGTGTGGTACGTCCCGCAAAGGGCATCTACATCGTGAATGGTAAGAAAATTGTAGTTAAATAACATTAAGGAGGACTCAATCATGAAGAAAGAATATATCATTCCCAAGATAAAGGAGTATCACGGAGAGGTACTGCTGATGCTCAGCGCCAGCGACACCGAAGGCGACGGCAATCAGTTCGCCAAAGAATTCTACTTTGACGACGAAGAAGAAGAGGAAGAAGAAAGCATCTGGAGCCGATAACCCCACGATGCCAATAACAATCCTGTTATAATAAGCAAAGAGGGCATGCCAGCAATAGGCATGCCCTCTTTTCCTTCTTTACCCTTTCCATTTCCTTTTTTACCCTTTTTACCACGGATCGCACGAATAACACGAATTTTACTTTTTTACTTTTCCATTTACCTATTACCTAAAAATTCCGCCCGATGCAGAATTTTTTTTAGTAGCGCAGCGAACTTTTTTCCCTGCCATTTACAGATTTTCCCCCTTTCGTTTTCGATTTATCTAAAAGATTTGTATTTTTGCAAGTTAGAAACATAACTTAAACAAAAAAACAAAGCCAGAAGGGTATAAAATGGATATAAAAGAATTTTCAAAACAGTTTATTGAGAATGTAAAACTCTCTGCTGAAATGACAGAGAATGATTATGATCAGGAACTTGCAATGGCAATTCTAGAGTATATGGAAGATAATGGAGAAGTGAACGCTCCAGAGCTTTGTTATTTCCAAAAAACTCGCACAAGAATTACGGCATACGATTTTAATGATGAAGCAGAATCGCTCGACTTGTTCTATCTTATCAAGGCAGATACGCTTCTGGGCAAGATCAACAACAACAAGGTTCAACAAGGTTTCAATTATCTAATGGCTTTCTATCGCGAGGCTATGCAAGGGCAGTTATTCAAAAATACAGACATTACGCCAAGCGATGAAATTGTAGAAGTAGCAAAACTCATTCAAAGTACCAAGGGACAAATCAACCAACTTCGTGTTTATGTTATTACCGATGGCCTGACAGATCCTTCAGCTGTTCCAGCTGCCTCAGAGATGGAGGACTATGTCATAGAATTTAACGTGTGGGATATGCAACGCGTATACCAGCAGCACAATATCAGAGCTGGTAAAGAAAAAGTTGAGATTGATTTCCCCACGAACTACAACACAGAGCTGCAATGCCTGAAGATGAGCGAACAAAACTTGTTCGTGGATGCCTATCTTGCAATCATTCCCGGCATCACGTTGGCCAAGATTTACAAACAATACCAGCAAGTTCTATTGGAGAAGAACGTTCGTACATTCTTGCAGTTCAAGGGCAAGGTGAACAAAGAGATTCGCAAGACTCTTCGCACAGCGCCCGACATGTTCTTCTCATACAACAATGGCATATCAACAACTGCGAGCGAGATAGAAACCAAGGAAATCGATGGAATGCTTTATATCACTCGCCTCTACGACTGGCAGATTGTGAATGGTGGCCAGACAACAGCTTCAATTGCGGCATCGTTGACCGATAAGGAAGTAGACCTCAGTAAGGTTTTCGTCCCGATGAAGGTAAGCGTAATACGAGATTCAGAGCGAGATGATGAAATCATCCGTTCTATCTCTATTTCTGCAAATAGCCAGACCGCCATCAAGAACTCAGACTTCTCAGCCAATGATCCTTATCTAGTTGACCTTGAGAAGTTCAGTCGCTCTGAATGGATACCCAATGGCAACAAGAAGCCTTTCCAAAAGTGGTATTTCGAGCGTACTCGTGGTCAGTATCTTGACCAGCTGGCCCAGCTGAGCGGATTCAACGAGAAGAGTTTCAAGACTGAATATCCCAAGAAAAAGAAAATCACAAAGACGGATATTGCCAAATATGAAGCAGCATGGAAGCAGCATCCATACGATGTTTGCCGAGGTGCCGAGAAGAACTATCAGCTCTTCGTGGCAGAGATAAAACGCGAAAAGCCAACTATTTCTGCCCTCTATTACAAGAACATCATTGCCAAAGGCATCCTTTTCAATACCATCGATGGAATTGTAAAGTCTAAGAACCTGGGAGGCTACAAGGCAAACATGAATGCTTACTTGATGTCAGCCGTATCATTCCTTTCCGGTGGTAATCTTGACTTAACCTACATATGGGAGTACCAAAGACCCCAAAAGGAAGTTATTGAAAAAATAGAAGAACTGATACCGCTTGTTTGGGAGCATCTTACAGGAGGAGCCGCTGGTGGTAACCAATCGTCGAATGTTGGCGAATGGACAAAACGCACAGACTGTTGGAACAAGCTGAAAGTCAAACTTGGCGAAAAGGAGAAATTTAGTGAAGAGCTGATGCAGCCCGACACGAACGATGACGGCTCATATCTGAATGAGACACAGCAGAGCCGAATAAAAGAGGCAGAAGCAATAGAGCCCAACTATTGGTTCGGGTTAGCAAACTGGGCAAAGAGCCAGAATTTGCTTACTCCTATAGAGCGCAAGGCAGCATTTAATTTTGGAACAATGAAATCTCGTAATAAAGGAATAAGTTCCTTGAAACAAGCATTGTTCGCATTGAAGATTGTAGAGAAGGCGGAAGAACTAGGATTTAAAGGTAATTAATTAAGTAGAATAACATGGATATACAAAAGATACATCAGTATAAATCTGCATTCGACCTCATTGCGAAAGAGATTAAAGATGATGACGGCAACACCATTGAGATATGGTATGCCCGTGAACTACAACAGCAATTAGGCTATGCCCGCTGGGAAAATTTTGTGGTAGCGATAGGACGAGCTATCGAATCTTGTAAAACGCTGGGTATCAATATAGATGATCATTTTCGTGAGGTCACGAAAATGATAGAGCTTGCAAAAGGAGCAAAGCGTGAGATTCAAGATTTTATGCTCACCCGCTATGCATGCTATTTGATAGCCCAAAATGGCGATCCGAAGAAAGAGGAAGTTGCTTTCGCTCAAGGCTATTTTGCAGTTCAGACACGTAAGGCCGAGCTCATTGAAGAACGCTTGAATGAAATTGCCCGTCTAAGTACACGTGAACGCCTCCGTGCTTCTGAAAAGCAGCTGAGCAGAAACATTTTCCAACGAGGTGTTGACGACAAAGGTTTTGGTCGCATTCGTTCCAAGGGCGACCAGGCTCTATTCGGAGGATTAACTACCGAGCAGATGAAACATCGATTGGGAATCAAGAGTGGAGCATTAGCCGACCGTTTACCTACTCTCGCTATGGCTGCCAAGAATCTCGCTACGGAGATGACCAACTACAACGTTGAACAGAAGGACCTTCATGGCGAAAGAAGTATTACGGCAGAGCATGTGCAAAACAACCGGAGCGTTCGTGGCATGTTAGGCCAAAGAGGTATTAAGCCGGAGGAACTTCCACCCGCTGAGGATATCAAGAAAGTGGAGCGCCGAGTGGCTAAAGATGAAAAAGAAATGCAGAAAGGAACTAATAAGCTTCCAAAGAAAGAAGATAAATAATAATGCCAAAAAAGAAATATACATTCATAGATTTGTTTGCTGGCTGCGGAGGCCTAACAGATGGTTTTCTACAAACTGGTTGCTACAAGTCTATTGCTCATGTGGAATGGGAACTGCCTATGGTCAAAACATTGAGAAATAGGCTGGTTTCTAAATGGAAATTTAGTGAAGATGAAGCACTAAAGGAAGTAGTATTATTCGACATTCAAAAAACGGAAGAACTAATAAACGGAAATTGGAGTAAAGAGACTTTAGAAAAATATGCGGCATATAATCATCCTGATGTAATTGAGGGAGGTTTAAGGGGTATTGTAGGTAAACAAAAAGTCGACCTAATTATTGGAGGACCTCCGTGTCAGGCATATTCTATTCATGGAAGAGCTACAGATAAGAATTCTATGAATGATGATTACCGAAATTTCTTATTCGAAAGTTTCTGCAAAGTTGTTGACACATTCAGTCCTGACTTGTTCGTTTTCGAAAATGTCGGAGGGTTACTTAGTGCGAAACCTGGTGGTATTCCTGTACGCAATAGAATTTATGACGCTTTTACTAAAATAGGTTACCAAATACTTACCCCCGAAGACATGCCAACAGCACTATATAATGCTGTAAATTTTGAAGTTCCACAAAATCGTCCTCGTGTAATTATCTTAGGTGTGAGAAAGGATGCTAATTTGAAATTAGAAGATTTTTATAATTCTATAGATAACGAACAAAAGAAGGACGTCACTTTGACGGTAAGGGATGCAATTAGTCAACTGCCACCTTTATATCCTTTAGACAAACAAGTTAAAGAAGGGCGCTATGTAAGGTCACACCAATTAAATCCCAATCCTGAAATCACTCTACACGAAGCAAGAAATCACGGACCAAGAGAAAGAAATATTTTCAAAGAATGGGTAGAGAACAATATGAATCATATCAGCCATCAAGCAATGATAGACTATTATTATGCAAAAACAGGTCATAAGACTCTCTATCAAAAGTATAAAAGCCTAGAATGGGACAAACCATCTCATACCGTTGTTGCCCATTTAAGCAAAGATGGATATATGTTTATCCACCCTGACCCCAATCAACAAAGGAGTATCACAGTTAGAGAAGCTGCTTGTTTGATGACGTTTCCTATGGATTTCCAATTTTTAGGAAGCACCCCTTATAATTTCAAAATGATAGGAAATGCTGTTCCTGTCAATTTCGCGAGTGCAATAGCAAAAGGTATATATAAAACATTAGATAGAAGGAAAAAGAAATGAATGTATTAATAGCATGCGAAGAAAGTCAGGCTGTTTGCAGAGCTTTCAGAGCGAGAGGACATAATGCTTATAGTTGTGACATTTTGGAATGTAGTGGCGGACATCCGGAATGGCATTTCAAGCAAGATGTTTTACAGGTCATTCCAAATCATGGCGGAATGTTGGAAAATGGAGAAGAATATTATCTTCCAGAAGGAGAGAAGTGGGATCTGATGATTGCTCACCCGCCATGCACATACTTGTCAGTTAGTGGCGCTCGATGGTTATATCATCCTGATGATGCTCATTTACCTATTGAACAAAGGAGGGAGCACCCCCACCATTTAGGTAGAAGAAAGATGAAACAGGAGGCAATAGAGTTTTTTATGGAGTTCACGAAAACAGACATTGAACATTGGGCTATTGAAAATCCTGTTGGCTGTATGAATACAGAATACAGGAAACCGGACCAGATTGTTCAACCTTTCTGGTTTGGAGACAGTGCATCAAAGAAAACTTGCCTGTGGCTTCACAATCTTCCGTTATTGGTTCCAACTAATATGGTAGAGGAAGGACCAAGAGTTGTCCTGTCAAGTGGCCGTTCTTTGCCCAAATGGTATTCGGATTCTTTTAATACAAAGATATCTACAGAAGAGAGAAGAAGACTTAGAAGTAAAACCTTCCCAGGCTTTGCAGAAGCACTTGCAGAACAATGGGGCAATATTTTATAGCATATGGCGTCAAACAAATTAAAAGTCCAGGCATTTAGGGCCAATGATTTAGATGAGAGCACTGGCAAGCAATTTGAATTGGGTTCATCATGGTGTGAGTTTTTTGAAATAGACGATTCTGTTGGAGATATTTCATTCACACTTAGTTTCAAACCATTAATCAAAGCTCATGAGACTTTAAAAGACCGTCAAATAGAATTAAAACTATCTGGTCTTACTCCACGGAGAGACAGAAAAGCTTATGCGAATGGTTCAAATTCTGGGCATTCTGCAATAAAAGAATTTTTCTTAAATGAGTTAAAACTGACTCTTAAGGATAATTCTTCAGACTATTTTGCCATATACAAAGCTTCAGAATTTGATTTCTATTTATATTATATTCCTAAATTGCTGCATGATAATTTTATAAAATTATTCGAGTCTATTGCTCCTAATGTAACAATTCATAAATTATCAGAAAATGAGAGGAATTACAATAAAAATCTTCAGCAAGTCATTTACTTCGGCGCTCCTGGCACAGGTAAGTCTTTCGAGATAAACCGAATCACAAAGAACAAGCAGGTTATTCGCACGACGTTCCATCCGGACAGCGACTATTCAACATTCGTTGGCGCCTATAAACCTACATCTATAGAGATTCCGGTTCGCGATGTAACGGGAAAGGTAATCGTAGAGAATGGAAAGCAGGTAACAGAAAACCGAATAGTCTATGAGTTCGTGGAGCAGGCTTTCCTTCAGGCATATATCAAGGCTTGGAATGCTTATGCTGAAGCAACAGAGGGCGAGAAGGCAGAGGAACAATATTTGGTGATTGAGGAAATCAATCGAGGAAACTGCGCCCAGATTTTCGGTGATTTGTTCCAACTGCTTGACCGCAATGGCTATGGTTTCTCTGAGTATCCTATTTCGGCAGATAAGGATATGAAGAAACAATTGGCAAAGGCATTCAAGGGAATGGCTATTGCCGATGCTGAACGAATCAACCAAATTTATGGTAAGGACATTGTAAGCAAGGTTTTGAGTGGCGAGATTCTCTTGTTGCCTGACAACCTATTCATTTGGGCCACGATGAACACGAGCGACCAAAGCTTGTTCCCCATTGACTCAGCATTCAAGCGTCGCTGGGATTGGAAGTATATTCCTATCTGCGAAGGCAAGGAGAATGGCGTTTCTTTGGGTTGGAAGATTAAGGTTAACGGAAAGCTATTCGACTGGTGGCAGTTCGTTGAGAAAATCAATGCAGAAATCAATGAGCTCACCAAGTCGGAAGATAAGAAATTGGGCTACTTCTTCTGTAAAGCCCAAGATGGCATCATTACAGCAGAGACCTTTGTTTCGAAAGTGGTTTTCTATCTTTGGAACGATGTGTTCAAAGATATGGCTTTCGGCAGCGATATTTTCATGGATGGGGAGAATGAGCTGACGTTCAACTCGTTCTATGCGATGTCTTCTAACGAAAAAACTGTTGTGAAGGAAGATAAAGTGGAGGTGTTCTTGCAGAACTTAGGAGTTGTATATGACTTAGAAACGGGAAATAGCGACGATAACAAACAAGATTTAGAGGAAGAAGCCACCGATGAAACTGCTAAGAGCCAAAGGAGGGAAACTATCATCTCCATCCAGCTACCTGGTAATCCTTTAATTCTTTCCTCCGACTCAACACAGTTCGATGCATTCGTAAAGGCTCTGAGAATCATTGGAATAGAAAAGATCAAATCCATATCATCTACATTAAAATATAAGAGGCTTGGCTACCCCGTTATTTCTACTCAGAAATACGATGGAATTGTTAATAACGACAAAGGCTATTCCTATTATCAGGAGGGCGATCTCTATATTGTCAAAGGATGCAAGAGTTACACATATATCAGAATTCTTGAGGATATAGACAAACTCCTAAATATTGGTTTATCGGTAGAGACGAAGTAGCTTATGCGAATACTTATAGAAGAGTACAGATACAAAGCCGACGATGTGAGGCAGACCATTTATGGTATTGATGCCTTGGAAAACATTGAGGGCGAAGTAAGTGTCAACTATGTAGGTTACTATTTCAATAGTCACCCAGACGTTTACGATTGTGTCTTTATTCTTCCGAAGGTGCTGTTGGAGGTAAAAGATGGACAGGAACTTGTGTTCGGGCAGTATAGGCCGGAGGACATCATCTGCATTAATAATGATTCGCCTCTGACGGACGAGCAGAAAAACTTCATCTATGATTTTTCTGTGTGGATTTACCGAGCTGTTGTTGTGTTCTACAACGACAAGCGAAATGACACATCGATAGTTTATCATAAGAAGATGGCGCAGGTGAACAAAGGACGTCGCCAGCGTAACAACACGTTCCTTGACATCCTGCTTTCTCTCATTCAGTTTAACGATGACAATCAGCAGTTCTTCATGTTCATCATCAAGAACATGCATTCTGGCTTCAACAAGATAAATTGGACGCGCACGATAGCTCGAACACCAGCCGTTGTGCAGGACAATAGCGCCATATATGTGAATCCTGTCAACAAGAAACGACAGATAAACTTCGACGAGGAACTGCTCATCATCTTCTTCTCTATCCTGAACTACATTCATGAACATTATGGCTTCCCTGTAACCATCAACTGCAACTATGAGCTGATAACAGGCAGGAGATTCCAAAAATATTTGAAGGGCTTCGGTAAGATTAGGCTGCAACAAATCAAGTACAAATATTTCTCTGATAAGGCAATTCAGTTGTGGAATCTCTGCTATGCTTTCTTCGACCGGGCAAAGAATGTAGTTATCGATATGGGGCAGAAAGATTATCTGCTCGTCAAGAACTTCAACATTGTGTTTGAAGCCATTATCGATGAATTGATAGGAGAAACCGGCGAGGTTCCTGCTGGCCTGAAGAAGCAGGACGATAACAAGAGGGTTGACCATATCTATACTTATAAGGGGCTGACAACACATGACGAAGATAAGCCCATCTACTACATTGGCGACTCGAAATACTACAAGCGTAACAATCCGATTGGCAAGGAGTCTGTAGCAAAACAGTTCACGTATGCAAGAAATGTGATTCAGTGGAACTTGAACCTTTTCATGAAAGGCAACGAGAGCGATGAAGACTGGAAGAAGGATTGGAATCAATTCCGCGAAGTGCCAAAACTGCGCGATGATGTGACTGAGGGGTATAATATCATTCCCAATTTCTTCATCAGCGCCACTATGGAAGAGGATTTAAGTTATCGCGACACTATCCATCTAACAGAAAAAGACAACAAATACTTTACCTCAGACCAATTCAAGAACCGGTTGTTCGACAGAGATACGCTGCTGGTGTGTCACTATGATGTGAATTTCCTGTTCGTTGTATCCCTCTATGCACTCAACAACAAGTCGAAGAAGGCTGTTTGGAAGAAGAAGGTAAGAAAGATATTCCGTGAAGAAATTCAACGGTTGTTGCAGACGAACTATCAGTTCTATGCAATGACGGCTCATCCTGACGAAGACGGAAAACGGTATATAAAAACTCACTTCCAAGACGTTTTGGGTAAGATGTACGCTCCTTTTGCGAATACGGATTATTACTCTCTTGCACTCGACAAAAGCGATGAGACGAACAATGAATTATTGCTGAGTGAGCTGCGTAAACACTTTTATGTTGTGGAGTGTTCGCTGGGCGACAATCCGCAACAAGTCATTGCTAAGGCAATCGTTGAGACGCCTGCCCTCATTAAGGAGAAGCCGGCTGAGAAGAATATCCTCACGGGATTGGTTCGCAGAACAGATAGCAACTTCAAGAAATTTATGGATCATGCAGCAACAACGTATGTCATGGAGAAGATACCCAATATTAATATGATGAATATTCGCTATTTCCTTCCAATGGTTGCAGGTTCTATTGATGGCTATTATGAAGTGGAGCGCATTGGTTTCACAACAGTTGACAATCAGCCAGCTTTGCGACTGCGACTAGGGAGGTTTATTTCTATTGGAGATAGCTTGGTGGAGATATACCGTTCAAAAATGCAACCTGGCGAACTGATTTCTTATGACTACACCATGAAAATGTATAACGAAGATATTTGAATGATATGGAAGAAAACTTAAGACAAAGGGCAAAGTCAAAGTTATTGCGAGTAACAATGCCGGATGGCGAGGTTATTTGCTATAATCGTTCTTCTGAGACATTTTTAGAAGCATTACGCAAAATAGGTTCCGAGAATTTCCCAAAAATAAAGTTGACGGTTGCTGGCGTTCCGTTCTTGAGTAAGGAAATATACCCTCAATTCAAGAACACAATGAAAGAGGTGTGCGACGGATGGTATATTGTAATAACAGGAGGCACGTCTGGACAATATATACAATTACGCTCGATTGCCCAACAGCTGGGAATTAACATGGAAGTGGAGATAGGCGATAACTTTATCACACAAAAGGCTGCCGTTAGCCTCAGGGGGAGGAAAAGAGATGATAAACTTTTGGTAAAATTTCCTAATGGAGAATATGCTGCAGGCGAAAATCCCATTGACACCCTTATTGATGCTATTTGGCAGATTGGTCCTGAAAACATCAGACGTAAGGAACTAGAATATAAAGGGAAACCTATTATTACACTAACTAAACAGTACAATGGACAAGTACAAGTTGGACAAAATTTTTGGCTTACAGTACCTGGGCAAACAAAGGATAAATATAAGATGCTTCTAATTATTAATGCTTTGATGAAACTAGGATTGGAAGTAAGTATTATCTGAAAAAAAGAATCTTAGCAACTGAATAACAACTAATAACCTAGGAAAAATGATATGAAAAAGATTATTGTTTTATTTGTATGCGTATTGATTAGTTCTTCAGCTTTTGCCCAAAAAGAACTAAATGAAGCTAAAAGGGATTCTCTCCTGCAACAGATTGTGAGCCGTTTGCAGTTAATTGAAGAGAAAACTATGGAGCCCGAGCGATTTAAGCTTTACAAAACAGAGAATATGTATACTTTTTTGAAACTTGACACCGCTACAGGCCAAATTGAACAGCTGCAATGGTCGCTTAATGACAACGCGGAAGGTACCGTGGGTATTATTAATGATGAGAAATTTTCTTTTATAGAGGAACCAGGGCGATTTGAGTTGTATGCAACAAACAATATGTACCAATTCATCTTGCTTGATAAAGCCATTGGAAGAACTTGGCATGTCCAATGGGGTATTGGTGAAAATAAACGGTGGATAAAGAGAATGTATTAAGAACATTCAACGACAACGGACAGCACCTCTTTTTGGTCACACAAAAGTATGTGGAACCAGAAAGAGGTGCTTTTTTTGCCCTATTGACACCCTCCATTCCTTTCGAATATGGGGAAAACGGGGCGAAAAGTGTTAAATGTTGTAAAGAATTTCGGAATTTAACACTCGGTTTCACGTTTTGAACGTATATTTCACTACTTTGTGTTAACTTTGCAGGCGAAAAGTGCGGCAAGCCGCAGACTTTTCTAGGTTATAGGTAATAGGTGAGAGGAGAGTTTAGAGTGTAGAGTTTAGAGTTTAGAGTCAGTTGATAGTTCTTGCTCCGCTACGCTACGCAAGCGTCCCATAGGGCCGAGCGGAGAGTTGAGAAAGAAATCGTAAATCAGTAAATCGGACTCGAGCTTTGCTCGCTTTCATAGCGAAGCGGAGAAAGAAATCACACTGGTCCGTGAAATCTGTGTAATCTGTGTTCAAAGAAGAAAACCGTAAAATCACAATAGTCCGTGGTGACTTTAATAACAATATCAAAAAGCAAACTAAAAACAAAAGGAAATGGAAAACGAAATGAAAGACAAGAAGGAGACCTTGAGGAATCTTGGCCTGGAAAAGCTGTTCGACGAACTGGAGGAACAGGGCTGGCACCCGATGCTGTGCGACACGCCGGTGCCCGTGTATGACAATGCCGTGCCTTGCGGCAAGCCTGCCGACGTGGGCGATGTGGAGAAATCGATGGAGCTGATGCCTGACGAGATGGTGTCGCTGAAGCCGGAGTTCGTGGTGCAGGCGAGGGGCGACTCGATGAAGGACGTGTTCATCAAGGAGGGCGACTTCATAAAGGTGGCGAAGTCTGTTGAGGTGCACGACGGCGACATCGTGCTGGCCAGGATCGACGATGGCTATACGCTGAAGGCTTATCTGAAGGACTCGGACGGGCAGGTGTGGCTGGTGCCGCAGAACCCGGACTACGAGGCTTACCCTGCACCGGAAGGTACTGAGGTGCTGGGGGTCGCCAGCCAGTTGATCAAGGCGTGGCCTCGCGCCAGCTACCGCTCGTGTGTGGGCATGGTGCAGAAGGCAAAGGCGAAGAGGACGGCTCCCCGTGAACTGAGGCCCGAGCAGGTGGCTGAGGCCATACGCGCCGTTGCCCCGTTTGTGCTGAAGGCCAGGCAGTGGTTTGCCGTGTACCGTGTGCTGGCCGACAGGAAGGTCGTTGGCAGGGAGGACTTTGAGACGTTCTGCAATATGGTTGCCGAGGCGGTGCCTAATCACGAGAGGCTGCCCATCTATAAGGAGATGCAGCGCATGAACGTGCTGTCCTTCGCCAAGCATCTGGACCTTTGGCGGCCAGACAATGCGCCGGTGAAGGGGAAGATATACCTCCTCTACATGATGCTGGCGCAAAAAATGGTGAAGCTGATCGAAGAGGGGAGCCACGACTGCTGAAAACACGGGCAGACACGGGGGTCTGCCCCTACAATCCCAAATATCTATCATTGCCCTTGCTCGATGAAGAGCGAGGGCATTTTTTTTATGTTTTTGGGTATCGAAGAGAAAAAACTCCCCAATTTTCTCCCATTATCTCCCAAAAACCGCCTTTTTCAGGCAAATTTTCTCCCCAAGAGGGCTGAAAAGGGCAAAAAGCTACCTAAAAAACTCCCAATTTGCGCCCGGGCATTGGAATTTTTCCGATGCCCTTTTTGTTTCCCTAATTTTGCAACCAAGAAACCCACGTGGCCACGGGGTAAGTAAAACAACCTAAAAACAAAAAGGTCGAAGACGTCCTCTCATGTTTTGCAGTGATCGTCTTTATGTTTGCGATGTATCTGGCTATCATCGTTTTTGGCCCCACCCCGACCCTCCCCAAAGGGAACAACCCACCCCCAGCCTGCCCTCCGTCGCGAATGAGGGATTCGCTCCCCTTGGTGGGGCCGCAGCCACACTGGTGGCTGCTCTGAAGACCCCAGTCGCCCGAAGGGAGTGGGGATCTAATTAGCCTTGGAGGGTGAAACGATGCACCACGTGTAGGGGCAGACTCCCGTGTCTGCCCGACATCCCCAAGCGAAACTCCTGCCACCGAAACACGGGCAGACACGGGGGTCTGCCCCTACAACTGGGAGCCACGAAGAGTAACTAATTTTCAACTTTCAATTATCAATTTTCAATTTAATTTTTGACTATGGCAAAAATTATGAAGCACATCAAAGAAGACACTACAGGGCTGACGCAAGAAATCACCCTTTGGATCATGCACTACGCCCAGAGCGAAAACCGCCGCCCGCCATTCGAC
>CACYJV010000008.1 GCA_902774815.1 uncultured Prevotellaceae bacterium
GAGTTAAGGTTCGTGAGGCAGAGAAAATCCAATGATTGCGGTGTTGCCTCATTAAAGATGATAATTGACTACTATTTGGGTGGAAATGTTTCGTATGATTTTCTTGCATTTTCTGATGGCTTTTTCTATCTTTGCAACGCTGATAACATAAAACCATTATATTTATGAAAAGAAAACATTGCTATTCTTTGCGAAAGAACATTAATTATTTAGCTGAAACCAATCACTTTATGATGAAACATTTTTTACTATCATTACTCATCCTCACTGGTATTCCCTGCTACGCTCATGAGTACATACATCTTTTAAAAGATAATAAAATATGGGAGTGTGTAGATAAAGATGGTAGGACTTATCAATATGAAACAGTAGGAGATACGACGATTCACAATCTCAGCTATAAAAAATTGTGGTTGAAAAGATATTGTGATGACCCGGCATCAGAGTTTATATTAGTTGCTCATGTCAGAGAAGAAAGCCAAAAAGTTTTCTTGCTAAAAGAGGGTAGTACGGATGAGATCCTCCTTTACGATTTTGGTATGGGCAAGGGAGAACAATTGTGTTTTCCACTTGAAGGTAGCGAGGATACAGAATGGATTATGGAGGTTTCTGCAAAGGAACTCATCAATAACAGGGGTTGTGAACGGTACTATATCCTACTGAACGGCGGCAACCGTTCACTCACTGACGATACAATTGAATGGGTAACGCGACTATATTCATGGGTCGAGGGTGTAGGTATGGACAGTGATCCGTTCAGGTTGGTTAGGGGCGGAAATCTTAGAGAATGCTATGAGGACGGTTCACTCATATTTGATAGTCATGATTTTGAAACCCCTTCATTTGTCGGCACATCCTCATTGCTTCTGCAAGAAGGCAAGAAGTGGCACTACACCTACAGCAACTGGGCGACGGGCAAGACCTACCAATACGTGGAACACCTCTCCGGCGACAGCGTTGTTGATGGGGTGTGGTATAAGAAATACGTTGACTCTCAGGGCAACACCCTGGCATTGCTGCGTGAAGAGGGGGGCAAGGTGTTTGTGGCCAATGCCGGCTCGGACAGCGCGACAGAGGAGTTGCTTTACGACTTCACGCTGGCAGAAGGCGATGAAGTGGCGACTGTCGGTGACCGTGAAGGATATGTGGTGACGGAAATCGGAAATGTACAGGTAGGAAATACCTCAAGTAAGGAATATGTGTTCAACTACTGGCATGACGATGGCACGGGCCGGATGATAGAACACGAGCTTACCGACATCTGGGTAGAGGGCATGGGCAGCGCCGGTGGCTTGCTGACGCCGTTTGCCAGCAATCTGGCGGGCAACTTCGTGACGCTGGACTACATCGAGATGCCCGACGGCTCAACCTTCTCCTTCAGAGACATCTCGGGCGTGGAAGCCCTCGTAGCCGATAAGGCCTCCTCCCATGCCGTCTACGACCTGCAAGGACGGAGGGTGCAGAGTGACAAGGGACCACGAGTTTGCTCGCTTTCGAAACGAAGTGGAGAAAGAACGACGTCACAGGGTAACGGTTTGCCGAAGGGCATCTACATCCAGAACGGGCGGAAGTTCGTGGTGAAGTAGCCTGCAGGAGAATTCGTTTCTAAGGAGGCAGATGGCATGGAGGCGGGCAGACACGGGAGTCTGCCCCTACATGAAAAACGTTATAGAAAAAAGTTTGAAATCAGACTACACACTACAATTTTGGGGTTAAATCGATGATTTATAGGTAGTTATGACGGTGTAGTTAAGATTTTAACTACACAACTGGAAAAGGCTGTGTATCAAGTACCGAACGAATTCCTAACCTCCTCAATATGAGACGCTTACGAATTATAATCAAAAATTCTTGCCTTGGAGTGGAGAAAGGATAGCTTTATACCACAAGGACCATAGCTCTGTATGCTATGAAGCAATGCTTTATAGGGGTACAGAGCTATGCTTTGCTGCCATAAAGTCAATGCTTTGTAAGCGACAAAGCATTGAGTTACGGACTCTAAAGCAATGAGTTACGTCCTTAAAAGCATTGGGTTATGACCTGCGAAACAATGGTTTGTAAGTGAGAAACCATTGGTCTGTGGGCACGAATGTAATGATATTGCCGATTATAGGTTTTGTGATAATCGGTTATAGGGCAAATCGAAATCATGTGAAGAACCAAGTCAGAAGGGTGAAATGTCCCACTGTTTGATTTTGTCGACTATTTCGTTGAAGGTGCTTTTCGTGGTTGTTGTGTTGTGCGTGGGTGCTTGTTTGCTTTGTTTGGGCTGCATGGCCTTGCTGGGTGGCGTGTTGGTGCGCTGCATGTGCTCCTGCCACTCGTCGTAGAGGGTTGACTGGTTGGTGGTGATGTCGAACTCCATGGGTGAGTTGTCTTCATTGCGGTAGGGTACGCCATTGCGTTCGCCCACCTTTTGAATCTCCACCATGGCAACGCCCTGTGCGATGATGCCGAGTTTCTGTGCTGCTCCCCATGAAAGGTCGATGATGCGACCACGGACGAACGGTCCGCGGTCGGTGACGCGCACGACTACTTCACGACCATTGGCGGGATTCTTTACGAGCAGCATGGTGCCGAAAGGATAGGTGCGGTGTGCACAGGTCATGCTGTCGTGGTGTAGGCGTTCGCCATTGGCAGTACGTGTTCCTGTGGCCCGCTTTGAGTAGAAGGTAGCCTTGCCTTTCTGCACCTGCTGTGCTGAAAGAGACGGAAAGCGGAAAACGAAAAACAAAGACAAAAAGAGTGCTACACACAGGAAGTCTGTGCGTAACACTCTTTGATATTTCCGCTCGTTTCTATTCAATAACGTTCACGTTTTTAAAGAGTAATCGAACGCCCCTCCCCTGGGGAGGGGGAGGGGGTGGGTTATACGATGCCCTGAGCCATCATGGCATTATTGTGTTACTTGGCTTCGCTTCGCTACGCCGAGCTTACACAATGCCCTGAGCCATCATGGCATTTGCAACCTTCATGAAGCCAGCGACGTTGGCACCGCGCACGTAGTCGATGTAGCCATCGGCCTGTGTGCCGTACTTGACGCACTGCTCGTGGATGCTTGACATGATGTAGTGGAGCTTCTCGTCGACCTCCTCGTTGGCCCAGCTCAGACGGATGGAGTTCTGCGTCATCTCGAGTCCGCTGGTAGCCACACCACCGGCGTTGACGGCCTTGCCAGGAGCGAAGAGGGTCTTGGCAGCGACGAACTTCTCGGCAGCCTCAGCGGTGCAACCCATGTTGGAGACCTCAGCCACGCAGACGGGGTTCTGGGCAAGGATCATGTCGGCATCGGCACCGTTGAGCTCGTTCTGGGTAGCGCACGGCATGTAGATGTCGGCTTTCTGCTCCCAAGGCTTGCGGCCTTCGAAGAACTTCGAGCCTTCGAACTCCTCCTCGTAGGGCTGGCAGACGTCGTTGCCACTGGCGCGGAGCTCCAGCATGTAGGCAATCTTCTTGTCGTCGAGACCTGCGGGATCGTAGATGTAACCGTCAGGACCAGAGATGGTGACGACCTTTGCGCCAAGCTCAGTAGCCTTCTTAGCAGCACCCCAGGCAACATTGCCGAAGCCGGAGATGGCAACAGTCTTACCCTTCAGGTCGAGACCCTTGGTGGCGAGCATGTGCTGAACGAAATAGATGGCACCGTAACCAGTAGCCTCGGGACGTATGCGTGAACCACCGAACTCCAGGCCCTTACCTGTGAGAACGCCCTGGAACTGGTGGGTGAGTTTCTTGTACATTCCGAACAGATAGCCAATCTCGCGGCCACCAACGCCGATGTCGCCAGCGGGAACGTCCATGTCGGGACCGATGTGGCGATAGAGCTCAGTCATGAAGGCCTGGCAGAAACGCATGATCTCAGCGTCGCTCTTGCCGCGGGGTGCGAAATCAGAGCCGCCCTTGCCGCCGCCCATAGGCAACGTGGTGAGTGCATTCTTGAAGGTCTGCTCGAAGCCGAGGAATTTCAGGATAGACAGGTTAACAGAGGGGTGGAAGCGAAGACCGCCTTTGTACGGGCCAATAGCCGAGTTGAACTGCACGCGGTAGCCAATGTTGACCTGCACCTCACCCTTGTCGTCGACCCAGGGTACACGGAAGGTCACGATGCGCTCGGGCTCAACCAGACGCTCGATGAGCTTAGCCTTCTCGAACTCGGGATGCTCATTGTAGACGTCCTTAATGGATTCGAGCACTTCTTTCACTGCCTGCAGAAACTCAGGCTCACCTGGGTGCTTGCGCTCCAGGTCTTGCATGATTTTTACAACTTCCATAGTAATTGATGTTTTTTGGTTTTTGGATTAAGTTGATTACGTTTAAACGTTATTGTTTTATTAGGTTTTGGTATCATGGATTGTCGGCACAAATATAAGCCTTTTCCGTGGATTGGCCAAATAAAAGCGTGAGATTTTCCTCTTTTTTCACTTTCTTTACCATTATGCGCGCCTATTCACCGAAGGTACCGATGGCAAGGACGTTCTGCTCGAAATCGTCGCGGTTGTTAAGGGCGCCGTTCTTGATGCGTGCACGATAGTTATAGATGGTGTTAACGGAGTAGTTCAGGAATTCGGCAATCTTTGAAGAGTCGTCTATGCCCAGACGAATGAGGGCAAAGATGCGCAGGCTGGTGTTCAGTCGTCCCTTCTCATCGGTGGCAATGCGATATTCGGGACGGAGCAACGCATTGAAGTCGTTGACGAAGTTTGGGAACAGGTGCAGGAACGCCGAGTCGAAGCTGACATAGAGGTCCTCGAGTTCCTTGTCGCGGAACTCCTGCGACCGTGTGAGCTGATAGAGGTCTTCGTACTCGTGGTTCTTCACCATCTTGTTGACACGCTTGCGGAAAGCATCCATCTTGTCAATGTACATGGAGCAGAGGCGCATGAAGTGGGCTACGTATTCCTCCTTGACGGTATTGGCCGTTGAGAGTTGGGCATTGAAGTTCGACAGTTGTGCGTTGAGCGTTGACAGCTGTGCGTTGACGGTCGAAAGTTCTACGTTCTGCTCATGAACGCGCTCATGGACTTGCCGCAGCTTCTGGTGCTGAAGCCAGATGCGGTAGAGCGTGAAGGCGAGAAAGAGCGTCAGCAGACCGAGTATGGCCAGGAAGATGCGTGTGCGCAGCTTGTCGCGCTCATGATACTGCTGGTACTTCGAGTCAATAGCCGTGAGGATAGGGGAGAGTTGCCATGAGCGCAGACGTGTGCCGAACCGCGTGGCGCAGTTGGCTGCAAAGCTGATGTAGCGGTAGGCGCGGTCGATGTCGCCTTGAGCCATGAGCAAATTGGCCAGTTCCCACATCGATCCTTGGTCCATGATGGCATTGCGCACGTCGCTGACGGCCGACTCAATGAGCCAGTACATCATCTGTATGGAGTCGTTGTGATTCCTGAACTCCAGGTATCGGTAGAAGGTGGTTAGGGCATAGGGATGCGTGCCACGCTTGACCTGCTGCATCCACTGGTTGTTGACGTCGAGCGATTTGTCGATGAGTCCCTGATCCATGAACGTCATCTCGCGCCGTTGCAGTGCCCATAGAGACGTGCTGTCGACATTGGCCAGCAGCTGTCGCTCGTATTGCTGCGCCATCTGACGATATTGCTGGCGGAGAGTGTCCTCGTGGGTATAGAAAGCCATCTCGCTGTAGAGGTGGTTGTAGGCGTGGTAGTAAGCAGCGAGTCCAGTACGGTCGAGGGCGGAGGCATCAATCTGCCGTAGCAAGTAGAGCGACTCGTCGTACATGCCCGTGTTGCTGTACTGGAAGGCCATCTCAGCCTGACATTCGCCCACAAGTGGCGTGCTGCCAGCCTGTCGTGCCAGATTGATGCATTGGCTGATGTAGTGGAGCGCCGAGTCATTGCTGAAGGCAAGGTATTCCTCGAACAGTTCATGGCACATGCGGAAGCGTGCCCTGCTGTCGGTTGCCGTGGTCAGCTTGGTGGTCAGTCGGTCGATGGTCTCCTGCTTCTGGCGGACATACTCCGGCGATTTCTTGATGGCGCGGTCGAGTTCGGCAATTGCCGAGTCGAGGTCGTAGGCCTTCGCATGGGTGCGGCATACCGATAGCATCAATATGATGAGGACATAAAAAGTTCTTTCCATGATTGCGTTGTTAAGTAGTTAGTCATAAAGACGCTACAAAGGTAACGCAAATCATGGAAAGAACAAAACTTTTTCCGAGAAAAAGGAAATGAATGGGCTTTTAATGTTGCTTAAGCCCCTCACTCCCCTGTATTAGTGAGCTAAGGTAAAGCGCACCCGCATAGGCAATTGGTCGCTGGCAGTACCGATGAGTGCATCGAAGTCGCCGGCCTCGGCCCGCCATTGGCCAGCCTGTTCGTCGTAGAACGACAGTGCGTCGGTGCCAATGGTCAGCGTGACGTTTCGCGTCTCGCCGGGTTGCAGGTAGACTTTCTGGAA
Organism: uncultured Prevotellaceae bacterium; assembly: GCA_902774815.1. Taxonomy (GTDB): domain Bacteria; phylum Bacteroidota; class Bacteroidia; order Bacteroidales; family Bacteroidaceae; genus Prevotella. The sequence goes on from CACYJV010000008.1 coordinate 6,418, forward strand.
GGCTTTCAGTTCCTTCACGGGTCTTTCCACAGATGATTTCACATCGTGGATGTAGAGTTGCACAGTTTCCGAGCCAGCCCGGTCGCCCGTGTTGGTGACAGGTACTGTGAATGTGATGCTTCCACCCTGCTGCATGGAGGTCTTGTCAGCAGTAGCCTTGCCCAGACGGAAGGTAGTGTAGCTCAGTCCGTGACCAAAGGCAAAGAGAGGCTTCTCTTTCTTCAGGCGGTCGGTCCAGCGATAGCCCACGAAGATGTCCTCTTTGTACTCCTCGTCGATGATCTTCTTGTCAGCACGCCATGTGCCTGGATAGGTGTTCAGTGCGTGTGCACCACACTGTTCGAGGCTGCGATACCACGTGAATGGCAACTTTCCGCTGGGGTTCACGGCACCAGTAAGCACGTCGGCCAATGCATGACCGCTCTCTGAGCCCAGGAACCATCCCTGCACCACAGCCGGTACGCGGCCAATCCAAGGCATGGCTGCAGCATTACCCGAGATGTTGACGAACACAACGCGTGGGTTCACGTCGAGGAGTGACTCGACCAGGCGGTTCTGGGCGTAGGGCATGTCGAAATTCTTGCGGTCGTGGCCCTCGCTATCCTGGTAGTTGCTCTTGTTGAGTCCGCCGAAGACGATAACGACATCGGCATCCTTGGCCTTTGCGACGGCCTCGGAGATGAGTTCATCGGCAGAACGAGTCTCGTAGAGCGAGCGTCCGACGGTCACTCCGTCGTAGCTTTGGACGGTATCGCCCACATAGCCGCGCGCATAATCCAATTGGCAATTGACGGATTGACGATTGACGAATTCCTGCAGACCGTCGAGGGGCAGCACTTCGCGCTGCACCTTCAGCGAACTGGAACCTCCGCCGACAGTCATCATCTTGATGGCGTTCTCACCTACGACCAAAACCTTCTTGCAGTTGGCGAGGTCGAGCGGCAGAAGAGGCTTCTGGGCTTTCTTGTTTTTTGCTGAGAGGTCTGCAACGGGACTGTTCTTCAGCAATACGATGCCCTCGCCGGCAATCTTTCGGGCGGCAGCATAGTGGTCATCGGAGCAGAGGAAGCCCTGAGCACGATGGTTGTTCATGGTAGTGCGGAAGTAGAGGCGAAGCACGCGGCGCACCTTCTCGTCGAGGGCCTTCAGCAGGTCGGCACGGCGCTCTCCCGTAGCTTCACGGATGAGCTTCTTGTAGGGCTCAGCCATGTAGTAGGTGTCGTAGGCATTGGTACGTCCCATGGTCAGTCCGTCGGTCCACGTGCCGAACTCCATGTCGAGTCCGTTGAAGATGGCCTGCTCGGAATCGTGGCAGCCGCCCCAGTCCGATACGACCACGCCGTCGTATTGCCAGTCGCCCTTCAGGATGCGGTTCAGCATCACCTCATTATGACAATTGTGTTGGTTTTTATAGAGATTGTAGGCACCCATGATGCCCCATGCCTTGCCCTCAGTGACAGCAGCACGGAAGGCAGGAAGATAGATTTCGTGCAATGCGCGGTCGCTAACTACGACATTGACCTGATGGCGGTACTCTTCGTCGTTGTTCAGGGCATAGTGCTTCACGCACGAAGCTACGCCTTTCGACTGCAGTCCCTGCACGTAGGGCACTACCATACGGCTGGCCAGCCAGGGGTCTTCGCCCATATACTCGAAGTTACGTCCAGCGAGCGGTGTGCGATAGATGTTCACACCAGGTCCCAGGATCATGTCTTTGCCACGATAGCGTGCCTCTTCACCCAAGCTCTCACCATAGAGACGGGCAAGATTGGTGTTCCAAGTGGCAGCCAAGCACGTCAGCGCAGGGAATGCCACACACGAGTCGTTGGTCTGTCCGGCCTGAACCCACTCGTCCCAAAGCACGTCGGGACGTACTCCGTGAGGTCCGTCGTCGGTCCAGAAGTCGGGCATGCCCAGCCGTGGCACGCCTGCAGCCGAGAACTTCGACTGTGCGTGAATGACGCGTATCTTCTCATTAAGCGTCATGCGCGATAGTGCATCGTCGATGCGCTGTTCAATGGTTTTTGATTCGTCGAGGTAGGCTGGCAATTGCTGTGCCTGTACCGTTAAGGCGGTCGTGATTAGCACGACGCATGTCATGAATGACTTTCTCATATTCATTGAAATTAGCATTTAATGTTTTTGTTGTGGTGTAAGGCCCATCGAGAGGACGTATTCCTTCTGTTCGCGGCAGTGCTCGAAGCGGCAGTTTGTAATGAACTGGTGCAGCTGTTGGCGGAATAGTTCCTGATTGGGACGAGCCTCGCGCAGGTCTTTGTATGTGGTTCGATTGGTTTCGGAGTATTTCACCACCAGCGAGTCCCATAGTTCGGGGCGGTTAATGCCCATCATGCATGAGCCGTCGAGTTTTTTGTATGGCCAGAAGGTGTAGCCGATGTTTGCCTCCTTCATCACTTTTACGAAGTTTGTCTGCCATTCGATGGTGTTGTGACCAATCTCGCCCATGTACATCGGAAGTCCTGTCTTCTGCTGGTGGCCGATGTAGTCACTGATAGCCTCAGCCGTAGCCTGACCACCGTAGCGGTGGCAGGTGTACATGATGTTGTTGTCGAACTTCCAGTCGTTGAACATGAAGAAGTCGGAGTTCCAACGGGCTCCACCCAGCAGGATGACGTGGTTGCGATCAACCTGGCGGATGGCCTTCACGGCGCGTTTGTATAGGGGTTCAAGCTTTTGATTCAACTCATCCTTATTCTCAAAGTAGTGGGCAATGGGCTCGTTCATGAGTTCATAGCCGAGAATGACCGACTCCTTCGCGTAGTGCTTGGCAATACGCTGCCAAATGTCGCAGAACAATTGCTGGCTCGGCTCGCTCTCGAAGAGCCAGGGGTAACCGTAGCCGTCGTCGATGTTATCGCCAGTCTGTGAACCTGGGCAGTCGTGCATGTCGAGAATGAGGTAAAGACCTGCCTTGCGACACCAACTGACAACTTGGTCGATGCGCTTAAAACCATCCTGCTGATTGGTGAGCCCCATGTAATCCTCTTCGGTGAAGAGCTTGTAGTTGAATGGCAGGCGTATGGTGTTGGCACCTGTACTCTTGATGTAGTCAATGTCGGCCTGTGTGATGTAGTTGTCCTTGAATTCACGCCAGAAACGGGCAGCCTCGTCGGGGCCTACAGCTTCCTTGAAGAGAAGGTCGATCATCCAAGCGGAGTTCGTCTTCGAGAACCCAAACATATAGCCTTCGGGATTGAGCCAGTTGCCTAGGTTGGTGCCCTGAATGAACAACCGCTCGCCGTTGGGCTGAATGAGGTTCGTGCCTTCTACGTGCACAAAGCCTTTCTTGGCCTGCACTTCACAGGGAAACAAAGTAACAAAGTAGCAGAGTAGCAATGTCACTATGAGGAATGATTTCTGCTTCATCATTATTTCTTCAGTATCTTCTGATGGTTACGGATGTAGATGCCCTTAGGCAATGGACGGTTTTGGGATTTGCCATTTAAGACTCTTCGGCCACTCAGGTCGTAGATGACATCATTTTCAATTGTCAATTTTTCGTTTTCAATTTGCTCGATGCCATCTACCCGGCGGCGCTCAAAGGCCTCTTGCAGGTAAGGAATATGAACGCGGATGAAGTTCTTCAGATCGGCGATATACTCCTGATAGGTGTTGTGATAGTTGTGCTTCTCGAAACTGAAAACCTGACCGCTGATGTTCCAGATGCGGTAGTTCTCTTTCTGCGAGGCATCGATGACGGAACTTAGACTGTCGATGTGGTCGAGCAGGTATTGCTCCAGCCCGTTGGCAATCAGTTCGTTTAGGCGGTTGGCACAGGCGTCGGAGAACCAAGGGTCTTGCCACATGCGCCGTATGAGTTGTTCAAACGGACGGTCGGCCAGTCCCAGAAAGGCTTCCATGGCCCTCAGCAGACTACGTTCGGAACTGTTGTCGTAGCCCATGTCGAGATCCCATAGCGGGCCGAAGTGCATCTTCTCCTCGTCGGCATCCTTCCACATATAGATGCTATACAGGGCATCGATGTTTCCCGTTATCTCTGCACCCACGTACCAGTTCACCAGATCCTCCTCGTCGAAGTAAGCGCGATAGCCTTTCTCTGGGTCAGCAAAGGAGTCGTCCTTCAATGACTTTTCCATACCCTCGATCCACTGGCCGATGGCAATGCGATGTTGCATGGTCATGAATTCGTCCTTTGGATTCTTCAGGTTGTACATGATGTGATATTTGGTGGACGTGATGTAAGGATCCTCACGCGAATTGTTGTTGGCCACCTCAAGCACCCATCCATTCTCCTCGTCGATGTCGATGCGGCGTTTATGTACCTGAACCTGGTCGCTGATCTGGTAGGTACCGCGATAGCTGCCGTTCAGATAGACGTCGACAAAACGTGCGGCGGGGCAGAACTTCATGTCCATGAAACGTCCTAGATCGTATGTCAGCGCATTGCGAATCATGGTCTTGTCGCCATGGTTGGCCAAAAGCGTCCAACTACGTGCGTTGGCAAAGTGACGTCCAAGCAGCTTTTGCTTCGTAGCAAACTTGATGCGGTAGGACTTCTTGTCGGAATTCCACCATGAGGAGTTACCGCGACCACGAATCTCGGTGTCGGGATAGACGGCAACCGAATCGCCGTCGACAATGGTGATGGTGCAGCTGATGTACTGCTCCTTGCTCGTGATGCTGCGCTGGCCATCGGTCTCTATGTAGACGGTTGGCAGGTTGGTCAGCTGTCGCTTTTCGCCCGCAGCGCTCATCCACAGGGAAGACGTCAGAAACGCAGCAAGGAACAAGGAACGTACACCAACTAACTTCATCTCAAAATGTATTTATAAATCTGGTTTGTTTTAGTTCTTTTGGAACACACGTACGTAGTCGACCTCCATGGTCACTGGAAGTGCACTCTCGTCGACACCTTTCATGCCGCCCCAGTCACCACCCCAGGCGAGGTTGAAGATGAGGTAGAACGGATAGTGGAACGGCCACTGGTTATGACTAGAACCGAGTTCTGACTTCTTCACGTTCAGCTGCACCTTGCCATCCACATAGGTGGTCATCTCGTCAGCTGTCCAAAGCAGGGCGTAGGTATGGAACTCGCCTTCGGCCTTGTCGATGGTCATCGCGTGGGTCTTCTGCGTGTTCTTGGTGTGGTTGTAGTCCTGCGTGTGGATGCTGGACGATACTTCGTTAGGTACTACGCCTACTTCCTCCATGATGTCAATCTCGCCACACATCGGCCAAGGATTGGTAGACCAGTCGTTGCCAACGGGCATCATCCAGAAGGCAGGCCATGTGCCCTTGCCTTTAGGCAGTTTGATGCTGGCTTCGAAGTAGCCGTGCTGCCAACCCTCGTTCACCTTCGCATAGACGCGCCCGGAGTACACCTTGCCGTTCTCCTTGAAGCAGTTGATGCGCAAAGTGCCATTCTTCACTTCCGTCACGAGACGGCCTTCGGGCGACTTGTGGTTGACGTAGTTCTGCAGTTCGTTGTTCACCCAATGGTCCTTCTGCACCTCGTGCGTCCAGTCGTTGGAATTTAGTTCCGATCCTTCGTTGAACTCGTCGTTCCAAACAAGGCGGTAACCGTCGGGAGCATCGTAACCAGACTTCTCTGCTGCCGCCTGCTTGACGCTGATGGTCTTGCGGGCAATGCCCGACATTATTGTCACAGACCCCGAGCGCTCCTCTGTAAGGGGATTTTCGGCAACAGTAACCTTGATGGATCCCGACTGCGACAGCGAGCCATTGGTCTCAATCTTGATGAAGTCGCCATCGGCATAGGCACCCCACTCTTTGCCTGTTGTCGTCACACTTACGTTGTAGCTGCCACCAGTGGCAGGAACCTCAATCTGCTCGGGTGAAGCCGTAATCGTGATGGCGGCAGGTGTGGAATCGTCGTCGCCACCACCACAGCCCGTCAGGACTGCGGCGATGGTGAACAACAGATTATAAATTAACATTTTCTTCATTATTCTGATTTCTGGAAAATGATATCACTAATCTCTACATGTGTTCCTGCTGGCGATCCGCCGAAGTCGAAGAACAGGGAAAGTGCATGGGCATCGTTCAGCGGAAGCTGTACGCCCTTCACTGTGTAGACGAACTCCTCGCCACCCTTCACGTCGTGACGATCGGCAAAGAAGAAGTTGTTGTCGTGCTTCTCTGCATCGTCGGTCTCTGTGAGCTTAATCGTCACACCAGGGAGATCGACATCTGCATAGAGTGTGCACGAGAAGTCATACTTGTCGCTCATGGCTGCTGTCAGAGTCGTGTTGATGGGGAACTGACCCTGCCACTGAGAACCACCCATGCCGTCGGTGAGTGTCAGCTCCCACTTGTTGTCTTTGTGCGACCATACGGGATCAGCAATCTGTCCCCAGCCGTTATCAGCAAACCAAGGCGTCACGCTGATGAAAGCATCGCCGGCATCGACAGCCTTCCAGAGGTTGCTGGCAGAATTGTAGTCCAATGCTCCACCGCTGCTTCCGCCTTCTTGATGCTTCTGTACGATGATTTCACTCAGGTCAATCTGTAAGCCTGCAGGGCAACCACCGAGGTCGACAAACAACTTTGCCTCGCTGAAGCCAGAGTCCTCACCTTTCTTCTGTGCTTTTACACCGATGAACTCTATATAGTTTTCACCTGCTTGTAGTGTTAGGTTGCCATCGTAGATGAGCGTGTTGTCGTCGTCGCCCTCATCGCAAATCTTGAAGGTGAAACGACCCAGATTCTCGCTCGACTCAATCTTCGCACGTACGTCGTAGAGTTGTCCGGGCTCGATGTTGACCTTTGCGTGGTGGATGGAGTTCTGAGCCTGCCATTCGGCAGCGGTGGCATCGTTGGCAATGATGGTGTAGACGCCATTGTTGTAAGAGAACTTCGGGTTGCCAATCTGTTGCCAACCGCCATCGGCCCACCAGAATTCCATCGTTCCGATGGTATTGAAGTCGCGGCCGAGGTTGTCGGCAGAGTTCACGTCGACCCATGTCACGCCTTCTGCGCCTCCGCCACCACCGGGTACGATGGTGCCGTCGTCGCAGCCGTGCTCCTTCAGAACGAAGTTGCTGATCTCGATGGTGGTGTTATCCTGGCAGCCACCGAAGTCGAGCACCAGTTTCACGTTGTTGATGTTGACACCAGGCATGTCGCTCTTGAAGAACACATAATCCTGGCCAGCCTTCAGGTCTACACGGTCGGCGAAGAAGTATATTTCGTCGTTGTCGTCCTGAGTCAGCTTGACGGTAGCTCCAGCGAGGTCCTTGTCGGAATTCAGGATGATGGAGAAGTCGTAGTTGGTGACATCATTAGTAGCCATATCGGTGCGGAAGGCCATCTGCGACTGCCATTGTGCGGCGTTGGCCAACGGCAGGTTGATAGTCCAGCTGTTGTTGCCCTCAACGAGCGAAGGATCAGGACGCTGATTCCAGTTCTCGTCAGCATACCAGAAGGTGATGTTGTTCTTGGCAGTCTTGAACATATTGCAATCGCTGTTGGGATCGAAGCCACTCTCTTCAACGAGACGCTCGTCGGGAGCGCTTGTGAAGATGAAGCGCCAGCAAGTTGGTACGTTTGCAGTATAATCGTCGTAAACAAGCACGAGTTTCGTTGCTGTGAGGGTCTCAATGCGGAACAGCGGGTTGGCGTACTGATCGTCGCTGCTGATGTAGGGGAATGCCGTGTTGGCAGCCAGCTTGATGTACTGCTGTTTCGATACCTGACCTTCGGCATCAGTCCAGTTCAGCTGTTCGAAAGTCCAAGAAGAAGTCTGGTTGCCGATAGTGGCATCCCAGTCGGCATCTTGATGTCCCCACTTTGTAGTACCAGTGTTCACATAGGTTAGACCGTCTTCACCTGCATTGTAGGAGAACGTGCCACCCTTGCGGTTGTCGTTGGTGAAAGTGATGCGGTCGTCGTACAGACCGAAGGCCTTTTTCTCGTTGGGAGCAGCCGACCACCATTCGGTACCAGCAGTTCCGGCAGGACCGCAAGCCAGGTGAGCCACTTCCTGGTTAGCGAAGCGCCACTCCTTGTTGCAGATGCGGCGGAAGTCGGCAGAGTAGTCGACCTTCGTCTCGTTGAAGGTGAATTCCTTCTTGATGCCAGTTTGAGAGATACCGTTGCGGTTGCCCAGACGCAGCTCTACGGTGTAAGTACCTTCTTCAGGATTGTTGTAACCGACTTCCTGAAGCGTTGAGTATTGTGTACCATTGAGAATCCAAATAGGATAGGTGCCGGCAGCCGGTGTGTAAGAGGCCACCATCTGATTCGTTTCTTGGTCGACAGTCATTTGGAAATCAATGCCGCTGACCGTAGGAATTCCGTTGGGGTCGGCGCCCTCGAACTCTTCGGGCGAGCAAGCCGTCATCGTTAGGCCTGCAAACAGAACTCCTAATGTATATTTAAACAGATTCTTCATATTCTCTGATTTGATTAATATTTATAATTGTGTTTGGTTGGGAGCCCTTCTCCTTCCCTATTGGGGAGGGCTGGGGTGAAGCTCTTAATACTCGTTCTGAACCAATGCGGGATCGGAGTCGAGCTCGCCCTGTGCGATGGGGATGTACTTCTTCGACTCAGTCCAGCGGTTGGTGCGGTAGCCATACTTATCGGGCACGAGCACGGTGGCAGCCTTGCCTGTGCGCACGAGGTCCCAGTAGCGCTTGCCCTCACCCATGAACTCGAGGTCGCGCTCGTCGATGATGTCGTCCTTCGTGACGCTTGTCACAGCTTGAAGTCCGGCACGCTGGCGCACCTGGCTCACGTACTGTGCAGCGGTAGCAGCATTGCCGCCCGTCTCCAACAGCAGCTCGGCAGCATTCAGCAGAGCCTCGCTGTAGCGGTAGTAGCGGTAGTTGTTGTTGAAGTTCAGGTTGTTGTCGAAGGCGGCGTGCGAGTTGGTACCCGTCACCTTGCTGTACTTCTTCAGCCAGAGGAATGTGTTCTGATAGCGTGGATGGTAGGACTGACTCTCTTCAAGACCTTCGAGGAAACGGAAGTCAAGAATGGTTGCATCGCGGCGAAGGTCGCCCTCGCTGAACTTGTCGTATGCCTCTACGCGTACGGGCAGGAATCCCCAACCGTCGCCAGCCATTTCAGGCAGGTCGCCCACAGCCCAGTTGTTGGGCGAGATGAGCGTAGGCAGCACAGTTCCGCCGATGGCCAGCGGACTGCTCCAGCCGCGCTCGTTGCCACCGTCTTCGTAGTTGATCTCCCAGATGGACTCCTTCGTCCACTCACCCTCTACGTACCAGATGTTGGCGTAGTCAGGGTTCAGGGCATAGTCGTTGGAGGCTATGATTTCCTGCATGTACTGCAAAGCCTTCGGATAGCGGCTGCTGTCCTTTTGATACATTACCATTTCGGCATACATCATGTAGCACATAGCCTGTGAAGCACGTCCGGCATTGGCATTGTCCCAGCGGAGAGGTAGCACTTTCGAATCGATGACTTCCTCAAGTTCGCGAATGAGTTCGGCATAAACCTCGTCGGCCTTCTTCTGCGGCGCTGTGTAGGGAGCGCTGAGATTCTCAAGATAGAAGGGGATGTTGCCGAAGTAGTGCCACAGCATATTATAGTAGAACACGCGCATGGCACGAGCCTGCATCTCGTAGTTCTTGGCATTGGCAGGAGTTACGTCGACACCCCAGGGAATGTAGCGAAGCACATCGTTGCATCGCTTGATGCCTGAGTAGTCAACAGTCCAGAGTGAAGACAGCGTGTTGTTTTCATTGCCTTCGTAGTTGAAAAGCATGTGCCAGTTCTGCATGTCGTTCTTGGTCTCACCGCCAACCCAGAAATTGTCGCCCTGGATTTCGGCGTCGATGTTCAGTGCATTGTACTGTCCCAGTCCCCAGTCAGGCCAGTGGATGGGATCGTAGGCAGCAATCAGAGCTTCCTGAATGTGCTCGTCGGTCTTGTAGTAGTCTTCCAGATAGTCGCGGTTGGGGTTGGTCACCTCAAGGAAGTCATCGCTACAGCTGGTGAAAAGCATGGCACCGGCTGAAAGAAGACTCATTGCTATATATTTTGCTTTCATATTTGATAATCTGTTTAATTGTCAATTTTCAATTCTCAATTTTCATTTAGAATGTCAGGTTCAGACCAATCGTCCATGTGCGAGCCTGCGGATAGACACCCTTGTCGATGCCAAGCGACTTGCCACCGGAAGAGATTTCCGGATCGAATCCCCAGTATTTGGTCCAAGTGATGAGGTTTTCTGCCATGACGAAGAAGCGCAGACGCTCGATGGAAATCTGGCGCGTCAGACTGCGAGGCAGTGTGTAACCCAATGAGATGTTCTTCAGACGCAGGTACGAGCCGTCAACAATGTAGAGGTCGCTGACCTGCCAGTTGGTATTGTCGCCGGCACGAAGGATGGGGTACTTGTTGGAAGTGCCCTCGCCGGTCCAGCGATTGAGCATATAAGTAGGATAGTTACCAGCTGTCACGTCGGTACGATAGGTGGCATCGAAGATGTCGGCACCGGCAACGCCCTGGAAGAACATGTTGAAGTCGATTCCACGCCAGTCGGCATTGAAGTTCAGACCGAAGTTCCAGTCAGGTGTACCCTTACCGATCTTTGTGCGGTCGTCGCTCGAGATCTTGCCGTCGCCGTTGATGTCGACGAAGCGTGTGTCACCGGGACGTGCGTTGGGCTGGATGAGGCCGCCCTCAGCATTGGTGTAGGCATTTACCTCGGCATAGTTTTGGAACACGCCATTGGTCTTGTAGCCGAAGAAGTAGGGGAAAGGCATTCCGTTCGAGCCGCGAGCCAGCGAACCGCCCGTGAAGCCCTGAACACCGTCGTAGTCGATGAAGCCCGACTCGTTGCCAAGGTTCTTCAGCGTGTTCTTGGTATAGGTGGCGTTGGCCTTGACGGCGAAACGGGCATCGCTGACGTGCCACTTGTAACCCAGTTCAAACTCAACACCCTTGTTTTCCATATCACCGACGTTACCGACAGGCTTGTTCTCGCCTACGTACGATGGGATAGGCATGGTCATCAGCATACCGTTGGTTTTCTTGATGTAGTAGTCGACGGTGAATGTCAATGCTTGGTTGAAGAAACCGAAGTCCAGTCCAAAGTCGGTCTGCTCGCTCTCTTCCCACTTAATGCTCGGGTTGGCTGTCGTAGAGGCCTTCGAACCGATCTGTTTGATGGCGGGATTACCAAAGAGCACGTTGTTGCCCATCACGTTCTCTACCGTGTAGAGGAAGTTGTCGATGTTATCGCTACCGTTCTTACCCCAGCTGGCACGGAACTTCAAGTTCGACAGCCAGTCCTGAGTCTGCTCCATGAACTTCTCGTTCATGATGTTCCAACCCACGGATACTGAGGGGAATGTACCGTATTTGTTTTCCGGACCGAAGCGGCTTGAACCGTCGCGACGAACGGTGGCCTGCAACATGTACTTCTCGTCGTAGTTGTAGCTGATACGACCGAAGAGCGAGCTCAGACGATGCTCCACGTTCGGACCGCCCCAGCCGTTGTACTCAGCAAACGGAGTGCCGATGAGTTTGCCGTCGGTGTCAACCTCGTAGATCACATTGGCATTGGTATAACTCATGTAGGGTTTTTCCAGATTGATGATGTTCCAACGCTCAGCACCCAGATAGTCGCTCTTATTTCTCATGGCACTCTGACCCAGCACTACGCCGATGGAGTGCTTGCCGAACTGCTTGTCGTAGGTCAGTGTGTTTTCCACCTGCCAGTTGCAGCCCTTGTTCCACGACATGCTTGAAGAGGTATGTTCGCCCTTTGCATTGCCCGAGTGGTAGTACTTCGACAGCGTAGCTGCGCTGTTGCCCCAGAAAGAGAGGTCAACGGAGTAGTTGAAGTGGTACTTCAAGTTGTCCCACAACTGCAGATCGAACGAGAATTTGGGTACAAACTTGTGGCTCCAGTTCTTTGAAGGGTTCATGTTGAGCAGTGCCAAGGGGTTGTTCATCTCGGCATACGAACCGAACGTGCCGGGAATGGTGTAGTAGTTGCCTGCGGCGTCGCGCTGCAGCTCGTAGCCCTGAGTCTCCTCATACTTAGCGTGCATCTCGTCGGCCAGTTCCTTATTGGTCACGGTCGGCGCAATGATGGGCGACATGTAGAGGGCCGAACCCAGCACCGAACCCCACTCAGAGTTCTCGCTGATGCCCGTGCTCTTGATGCGCGTATAGGCGAGATTCACCGTAACGTCTAGCTTGTTCAGGAAGTTGCGCTCGGCCGTTGCGTCGTATACGCTATAAATATTATTGGAACGCAACGACAGACGCTGATAGTTAGACTGTCCGTAGTTACCGCCTACGATACCTTCCTGGTCGTAGTATCCCATGGACAGATAATAGTTCAGTTTCTCGGAAGCTCCGCTGACTGATACCTCATGGTTCTGTACGGGAGCATTGTCGTTGAATACCAAGTCTTGCCAGTCGGTTCCGAAGCCCTTGATGGGATCGCCGTTGGTGTCCATCAGGTTGTAGGGATCAGCATAGATGGGAGCCTGACCGCCATTCATACGCAGCTCGTTTTGCATGATGGCATAGTCGGTGGCACTGGTCACGTCGCGACGACGCCAGGCCGTCTGCCAGCCCTGCGAGAAGTTGTAGTTGATAGATGCTTTGCCAACCTTACCCTTCTTGGTGGTGACGAGTACGACACCATTGGCGGCACGTGCACCGTAGATAGCACCTGAAGCAGCATCCTTCAGGACTTCTATAGACTCGATATCGCTGGGGTTCAAGAAGTCGATTCCACCCTCAATGGGCATTCCATCGACGATGTACAGCGGGTCACTATTGTTAATGGTACCCGTACCACGCACACGTACACGAGGAGAAGCACCAGGCTGACCCGAAGATGACGTTACGTTCACACCGGCAGCCAGACCCTTCAGTGCATTGTCAATACGTACAGGAGTCTTGCCTTCGAGGTCGTCGGCACTCACTTTTGCAATGGCTGCCGTGACGACACTCTTCTTCTGCACACCGTAGCCGATGACGACTACGTCCTGCAGTGTCTGCTGATCTTCTTTCAGCACGACGTTCATTTGATTGCGGGCTGCAACCTCTTGGTTTGTAAAGCCAATGTAGGAGACAACCAGCATAGTACCCTCAGAAACATTCATGGTAAATTGACCATCGATGTTGGTAATTGTACCATTCTGAGGCTTTCCTTTCTCGACAACGGATGCTCCGATGACGGGCTCTCCGTTCTCGTCAGTCACTGTGCCCACAATTCCTGAGAACTGGGCAAAGGTCGCCGTTGACACCAACAGTGCCACCAGCAGAGATAGTAACCTTGTTCTTTTCATACTGTTTTGTTCGTAAATTGTTTAAGTTTGATTGTTTGTTTTCGAATCTGGTGGCAAAGTTAATATAAAAAACACGCGCGTCAACACGTGTATAAATAAAAAGTGGATAAATACAAAAGACTGATTTTTGTAATGCATTAAAATACAATGCTTTACAAAAATCAGTCAAATACTAAAAAGTGGACTTGATAAACCGGTTTTAACTCACTTTTTCCTATATAAAAGGGATAGGGATGGGGTTTGCAAAGGGATGAATGGGGCTGCTTATTCCCCCTTGTTCATCAGTCCAAAGCCATAGAGGGCAACGATGATGTAGCCAACCAAAGGGATGATGAACGGCACGACGAGGTTAGTTGCATCGGCAACCATACCCATTAGCAGGAAGCCGCAGCCTCCTACGGGTGTCATCATTAGTACCGATGAGGCGCTCTTGGTGAGTGATCCCAGACCACGTACGGCCAGCGAGAAGATGGTGGGGAACATGATGGCCTCAAACATGTAGTTGGCCACTAAGGCATAAAGCGAGAAACGGCCTAGGTTGAGCAACACAAGCATGGTACATACTACAGTTCCGCAACCGCAAATGAACAGCATTCGCTCAGCTGGAATCTTCGTCATGATCCATGATCCGATGAAACGCCCTACCATGAAGAAGGCCAATGCACACGTAAGCACTACTGATGCAGTACGGTCGGTCATCCAACCCTGACCTGTGGTAAAGTTGATGAAGTAACTGTTGATGGAGATTTCGGAAACCTCGTAGGCTAACAGGGCAATGAGTCCGTAGACGAAATATTTGTGTTTCCAAATCTTCAAGAGTGGTTCACGACCGTATTTGGCCTTTTCGGCTAAACCGTCGTTGTGGCTGATTTCAGGTAACTTGACTTTTGCAAATACGGCAGCGATGGCTAATACCAACACGCCAAGTACGGCATAAGGGACGGCCACATTACCTCCACCGTCACTGAAGAGGAACTGTCCGACGGCGAAGGTTGCAAACAACGAACCTAATCCGTTGAACGATTGCGACAGGTTCAGTCGGCTGGTGGCGGTTTCTTTGTCGCCAAGTTCCGTTACATAAGGGTTGGCGGCTGTCTCCAGGAATGTCAAGCCGCAACCGATGATGAACAGGGCTCCCAAAAAGGCGTAGAATGTGCCTGCCTCGGCTCCAGGGATGAACAACAGGGCACCTAACCCAAACAGTAACAGCCCGAAAACCACACCTCTGCGATAGCCAAAGCGGTTGATAAACAGGCCTGCCGGTATGGCTAGCAAGAAATAGCCCAGATATGTGGTTACCTGAATGAGCGACGATTGTGTGATGGAAATGTGCAACTCATTCTGAAAATGCTTGTTCAGCACATCCAGAATGGCACGTGAAAAACCCCATAAAAAAAACAATGTGGTGATCAGTACGAATGGCACCACATATTCTTTCGTTGTTAATTTTGCTTTCATATCAGTTAAGATTAAGGATGAAGGATGAAAGAATAAAGCCACTTGTTACTTGCGTGTCGCTTTCATCCTTCATCTTTCATCCTTCATCTTTCATCCTTCATCTTTCATCAAAAGTTTATTCAGCGGGTTGGATGCACTTCCAAACACAGGCTGCCAAAGCACCACCTACGAGCGGACCAACAATGAATACCCACAGGTCGGCAAGTGCCTTTCCTCCCTCGAACAGGGCAGGACCGATGGAACGGGCAGGGTTAACGCTCGTGCCGGTGAAGTGGATGCCTACTAGGTGAATCAGGATCAGCGACAGACCAATTGCCAAACCGGCGAAGTTGTTGGTAGCACCATTCGTCTTCGATGTGGCACCGAGTACTACCAGCACAAACAGGCAGGTAAGTACAATCTCAACAATCAGACCGTTAGTAGCACCATAGGTGCAGGCATTGGCACCCGTAGCAGTGGTAATCACCAAACTGGGGTCGGTAGCAACGATGCCGGCAAGCACAGCAGCAGCAAGTACGGCACCAATCACCTGGAACAGCATGTACATGCCGCAATCCTTAGCCGAGATACCGCCATTCAAGAATACGCCCAGTGTGATGGCAGGGTTGATGTGGCAACCCGAAATGCCACCGATGGTATAAGCCATGGCTACAACAGCCAGACCGAAGGCAATGGCTGTTCCGACAATCGATGCAGTATCTGCACCACAACCCAGGGCAACAGCTGCGCCGCAACCCAAGAACGTAAGCACGAATGTGCCAACCATTTCTGCTAAATACTTTTTCATAAGCGTTTCGTTTTTAAGTTGTTAAAAATGAATATGTTGGTTTTCTGTTCGCAAAAATAACACTTTTTGTTGAATGTGCCAAATAAAAATGGCAAAAAAAATGGGCGCCGCTGCGCCCTACCTTGTTAACCTTAAATCTAATACTATGAAAAACACATTGCAAAGATAGCATATTCTTTGCCTTCTTCCAAATGTTTTGGCAGAAAAAGTGTTCATTTTACATTTTATTTACAATTCCAAAGAATTCTTTAATAGATTTTAATAAATTGTGTTAGAAATGTTTATTAAAAACTTTCGATTCAAAGTTTTTTCATCTGTTTTACTGTTAAACTGTAAGAAAACGTGCCTTGTGTCTGTCGTGAATCATTACTGTCTGGATAGATCATGTTAAAACGTTCTCTATACATATGGTTTGTGCACCGAATACCTATGGTTTTTATTTCGAAAACGTATGGTTTGAATGGTGTAAAGATGGCATATATACAGAGCATCTATGGCCGATACAGCCTTTAACAGGGCGGCAATAGAAGTCAAAGCGATGGGAGATAGATGCTGTCATAAAGCATGACCCCCAAAAGTTAGCACAACTTTTGGGGGTCAAAGCTATAGATGAAAGGTAACTTGCTTAGTTGGTCTTGCCCAGAATGATGTTAACCAGGGAAGTCACGTCAGCAATAGTAATGCTACCGTCCTCATTCACGTCAGCAACCTTACTATCATAGTTTTCGCTCTTACCCAGGATGATATTAACCAAAGCGGTTACGTCGGCAATCGTCACACTACCGTCGTTGTTCACATCGCCCTTCTTGTTCTCGCTATCAGCAACCTTGCGGTAGAGCTGTGGGAGGGAACCGGTTCCAGAGGTAGATGAATAGCATGCAAAGATTGGGCTACCGTTGTTAGGATTGAAGCGCATTAAGTTGCGAGTGTAGCTGCCTTGGAATTGGATTGTAGCCTCTACGGCTTCAGTCGTCTCATCCTTTGCGATGGCGATTGTTGCCTTAGCATTGTCATCGGCTTCGGTCTCTGTCTTTAAGTAGTTCTTATCGTTGCTGGCAGCATAGAGATAGCCGTCTCCCACATTGAAGTACCATGCATTGGTTTCGCCTTCGAGCGTCACCACCTGTGCATCGCTATTGGGAGTGACGGTGCCATCTGCGTTAACAGTTGCCTCTACAGCACCACGGTTATTGGTTTTCTGTTCTGTGCTCATCACGGTGGCACCATCAGCATCAACGTAAGCAATGAGCAGCTCATCTCCAGCTTTCAGCGTAGCAGCATCCGTCACAAGCTCGTACTTATCCGTACCCGGCATGACAGGCTTCTTCACCGTAATGGTGTAGCTGGCCTCTGCTGCCTTATAGGTGTCATCGCCAGCAAAGGTGGCGGTAATCGTTGCCGTTCCCTCCTTTTCGCCAATCGTAACATCACCAGTAGCCTCGACGACAGCAGCAATCTCTGCATCCGATGAGCTATATGCGACAGTCACATTATACGGATTTGTTAGTTCAGGAGCAGTGAAGTCAGCACCTGGTTCAACAGTGAAAGCGGTCTCAGCAAACGACAGTTCCGGATCTGTCAACACAGCGGGTGCTTCCTGATCTGTCAGCTTATACAGATAAACAGCCTTCTGACCAGTATAGGTACTTGACTTAAAGTAGCGAAAACGAACATTTCCTGTTGCAGAATTGTATCGAAGCACTGCACCACCTTCACCTTTTATAAGAGCATCGCCATCTTCTGTAAAACTAATTTCGTTATAGATAGCTTCTGAACTTGTATCCAAACCATTGGAGTCGCCTTTCCTACCGATGTATTGACCATTTGCAGCAAGCAAAGTATAGCCGTCGGTGGTACTTGCGATAGTGAACACCGACTTCTTATTCTGATCTGTTGCCGAGATCACATCCTCAACAATATCAACTGCTATTGAGTTGCCAGTAGCATCAAGAGTCTCAAGACTACCATCAAAGGCAAGGCCTTCAGTACCACCTTCTTTCTCGTAAACAATGAGGTAATTGCCGTCAGTCAGTTCACTTTCAGATGTTACCTTCACGAAGCTCTTACCCTCAACAACAGGTTGTTGTTCCTTTACAACGACTGTCAGGGTTGCAGTAGCAGCATTGTAAGTGTCGTTGCCGGCAAAATTAGCGGTAATGGTGGTCGTACCAGCAGCAAGAGCTGTAATGGTTCCGTTCTCCCATGTGGCT
Source organism: uncultured Prevotellaceae bacterium (assembly GCA_902774815.1). Classification (GTDB taxonomy): domain Bacteria; phylum Bacteroidota; class Bacteroidia; order Bacteroidales; family Bacteroidaceae; genus Prevotella. Next base: position 24,153 of record CACYJV010000008.1, read on the forward strand.
ACGGTTTCGTCGCTGTTGGTGAATGTCATCTCAAGATCTTCTGGCTGCACGGTAAGCGTTGTGCTCTCACCGACACGCAGTGTCACCTTTGTGACAGCTTCGCCAGCCTCATTTTGGAACAGGATTTCTGGTGTTTCTTTCTGTTCTGGACGTGTCAAACTCACCAGTTGGTTGTCGGCAGCAAATTCATAGGTAGAATTGTACTTCGTGAGATTTCCATAAATAACCACTACGTCGCCCACCTTGATATCTTCTTCTGAGGCGAAGTTCTCACCATTGTAGCTCTTTCCACGGTAAGCCTGTAGTTGGACGGCGGTTTCCGTACCGTCGTCAGAGATGTTATAAGTGATGTTTCCGTGTTGCGAGCTATAAGCAGTCACAATCTTCGACACAATCCCCTTTGCATAAACACCCGTTACACCAGTGCCAGCATCAATCGCTGCACGAGCCTGCGCTACCGTGTAGGGATTCTCCTCCGATGCACCAGGAGCGTTTACATCTTTAATCTCATAAACTGCTGTCACCACTCTTGAGTGAGCGCCTGAAGTCACATAGGCGATGGCCTTGATAGTCATCGACTCTTCCACGCTGATAGCTGCCGTATAAAGTGTGTTTTCATTAGTGGGTTCAGTTCCATCAGTGGTATAATAGATGCTTGCACCCTCGGTCTCGCATGCCAGCGTGACGCTCTGTGCCTCTGTGTACTCTCCACCCTCAGGGCTAAACACAGGGGCTTCCACCGTCACTTCAGGAGCCACAATGCTCACGAGGTAATTGTTTTTGTCAAACTCGTAAATGTCGTTATATTTCTTGATATTACCGTAAATTACCACCTGTGAGCCCAGTGCGATATCGTCGATAGATTCAAAACGTTGCTCGTTAAGGTTCAGACCACCGAACACCTCAAACTGATCTGTTGTCGTTCCGTCCTCTGAAATCCAATAGGTGATAGAACCATAATTGCTATTATAACTGTCTATCTGCGACACGATTCCTTTCACATACACGCCCGTCACACCCGTGCCAGCAACAATAGCTGCGCGGGCCTGAGCAACAGTGTAGGGGCTACCTGCGGACCCTGGCACGTTGGGGTCACTATTGATAACCTTCAGTTCATAGGAATCTGAAGACCCCCGATACAAACCTTCTTCTCCTTCATAGGATGCAGTAAATTTCACCGTGCCGGCACTAACAAGTGTAACGGTTCCATCAGCAGCGATTGTAGCCACTTCGTCGTTGTCACCGCTCCATGTTACCATGGCACCATCAATAATGCCACTTGCCGTTGACACGCTTGCGGTCAGCTGGCCTGCCGCAGTACTGGTGTAAACATCGGTGTTCGTAATGCCAGAGGCATCGATGGTGGTAGTAGTTGCCGAGACTGGATTATCGGGACTAGGTGTATAATTGATTACAATCTGAGAAATTCTGACTTGAACGTTAGTTGTGTTAGCATTGCTGACGACGAATTCGGAACTATTAATCTCGTACACTCCGTTATTACCAGAAACAGCATTACCGTCAACATGAACAGAAGCATTACTATAATTGTCGCCTGTAAATGTAATTTCTATAGAATTAATCGTAGCATCAGTTAAAGTTGAGACAGTTAGGGTGTTTCCGCCATTTTCCGCATAATACAGGCGTAAATCTCCAGCCTTATTAAGACCTGGGTAGTTTTGATTCCCTCCTTTTGCTCCTACCACAGACCATTCTTCCTCGTTAAGTCCTAACAGGGCAGCGTCATTCTCGCCCGTCATGTTTGTTGTAACTCCACTGTACTTTAACGTCACAGTATCGCCCCATGCCATGCTCGCCACTGCCAATAGTAGTAGCGTGCTGAATAAACGTAATTGTTTGATCATAAATGTTTGTTTTTTGTTATTATGTTATTTATTAAAATTCTATTTCCAGATTGTTCTTTGTGGGTTGGAGGGGATGAGGATTATGCCCACGCCAACAACACGCACGGGCGCGCCCATGCGTAATCGGTTGCAAAGTTAATAAAAAAATACATCACAGAGGTAATCAATAACGTTAAATAAGCGTAACACGTTGTTATTTAACGATTATCTTCTTATTACCAATGATGTAGATGCCGGGTTGCAAAAGGCTTTGGTTGAAGGTTGAAGGTGAAATTTTTCGGCCTTGCAAATCGCTGATGGCATGAGGAGTGGTGTCCTCTGAAGTGATAGTAGCGATGCCACTAATTATTTCTCCACCTATTGAGAAACCTCTGATGTCGCCGGCAATACCTTCAGGCACGGCCAGAAAAGCCTTGTGAGCAGCATTCTTCAGACTAGAACCGTCGCCAGGATTACGGCTCCAATAGAAACCGATGGTTCCTGGAGCGTTGTTGTTCAGCGTGAGCAGATAGTATTTGTATCCAGAATCGCTGACGACCTCTTCGATATCAGTTCCTCGAAGCATATTGGCATCGTCTTTTTCACCCTGACGCGTAGTTACAGCAAATTCGTAGGCTTTAGCTTCTGTTGCTTTCAGCACGACACCTGTGGCTGACGGAATGGCATCACGAGTTGAATAGCGATGCCCGACAACAAGTCTGCCTTCGCTTACATGGTAGGTATATGCCTCTAAATCGTCAGGTACCACCAGCGACTTGTCGCCATAATAAAGTGTTGCGTAGTAGTGACCATCGTAGGCGGTCTTCTCGGAAAGCTCCACGCTGACGTGTTCGGCTGCTACTACACTGATAGTATAGCTTGCCGTGCCTTCTCGGAAGACATCGTCACCTGGATAGTTGGCATATACTCTCACCATACCTTCCAGTTCGCCTATCGTTACCTCGCCCGTGGATGTGTTGACAGCTGCCACCTCCGTACTGCCATCCTGGCTGAAACTGATTCGTGTTGGATCGATGCCATCGGCATAGGTCAGTTGTGGCGGTGTGAAGTCGCTGAGAGGTTCAACGGTGAAGTTGATTTTGCTGAATGCCAATTGTGGATTTTTCAGCTCTACACTTCCATTGGGAATATAAGTGACGGTGATACTGGCAAATCGCAATTGATGGCCATCTGCAAGAATCTCCACTTTCTTAGCTCTACCGGTCCATGTTCCTGTGCTGCCATTGCTGGTGTATTTCCCTTCGGTAATCTTTGCATTCTCAGGTCCACCCTCTTTGCGCTCAATCCTTGTGCAGTTGAGCGTGATATTGGTAATGACACCCACGGAAGTAGAGATGGTTAGCGTCTGATTTGCGAATAGTCGCATATGGTCAGAATAGACAGATCCACCGGAAAAGTCGGCCTTGATACTGTCCTTCTTGAGCATGTAAGGTTCGCTGGTAATGCTTGGGTCGGCATCTTCGACCGTGAACGTTACCTCATCGGCCATACCGATGACAGGCCAAACGAGAATCAGCAGACTAATGAGTATGCGGAACGTATGTTTCATGATGCAGTTAGATTCTATTCTGACTGCAAAAATACAAAAATTCTTTGAAATAGCCCTTCAAACGAGGAGATTTTTATCTTCAGTTTCTGCTTGTTTTCCAATTTTGGGAAACTATTAGCTCTGTAATATCTTTGCTATTTGCATGTTCCATAGTTTTCTATAATAACAAAAAAAGGGGCTCCGCTGAGTCCCAATCTACTTAACCTTAAATCTAATACCATGAAAAACACGATGCAAAGATACTGGTTTCCCTTCACATCGTGTACTGTTTCAGCCCGTAAATGAGGCAATTAGCCGGATTTCTTGACCTATGTCAAGGCAGTTCAATCACGCCTTTTTGCTTCTTTCCGTCCATTAAGATTCGCAGCGGTCGGGCGAAGCGGACGTGACGCAGATAGTCGGTTTCCATTACAGCAGGCATTTGGTCGAGTACGTCCTTCCTGAACATATCTCCTCTTCCCTCTGATGAGGGGGTGGGTGCTATATTGAAATAACCGACACCAAACGACGTTAGGTTTTGGAAGAAATGGGTTCCTTGTGAGGGGTCTATGCGATAGTTTTTCAATTCTACCTCTATTATAATACGCGCGCACGCGATGTGCGGCCACTTCACAGGTATGCCTAACCAAGGGTCGCTAGATCCCCATCGGCCTGGTCCGATGAGTACGTAGCCAGATCCCATATCCATGAATTGTCTGTTCACTTCGTCTATTTCAGCTGCAATAGCATGGTTGTTAACTGCCGAGAAATCATCGCCTGCCTTCACATAGACCACGTCGACGACATCGTCGATGATACCGTGTCCCAATGCATTCGTTGAGCGCACTAAAAGATGGTCGTCGTTGATGGCATCAAGGTCTTCGTCAAGCATAAGCATTGAGTCGACAATGGGACGTATCTGCAGCAGGTAGAAGTCGGCTATATGTTCGTCGTCACTTCCTTGTGCGCCTTTGTTCAGAAGGTTGCAGGCAAACTCAATCTCCACTGGTCGCTTCATGGCATCAGCACCATAGCGCATCGACATCTGCAACAACTCCGGTAATGGCATGATGCCGTGCTGAAGTACGCCACTGAAGCTAATTACCTTGCGGCCACCCTCGTAGAGACCGTCGCGGATAATCTGGTCGTAAGGGTCGTAAGTCGATGCGATGCCACGTAGCGCTTGATCCTTGTCGGCATCTTTCACCTTTAAGTTCAGTATGTTGAATCCATCGTCCACCTTGAAGTCTGTACCCACATGTTTCATGTCCAGCGCATAGAAGCGTGTCTGCGTCTCGCGCAGCGCTATCTCCATGTCGCTCATCTGTAACACCTGTGTAGGATGATAAGGCGAAACGCGCAACGTCTGTCCGCCGTCTACAATATACTTACCTAGTCCCAATGCCAGCGAGGCGATGCCTTCTTCGGCCAGTTCATCGCCGATGGGGTAGTAGTTCAGCGATCGCAGTACACCCGAGAAAGTCGGATAGTAACGGTCTCCGTATTCCTGTCCCACCACTTCTTGCAGGATGACGGCCATCTTCTCTTGGTCAATGACGTTCGAAGTAGCTGCCATGTAAGCCTTTGAGTCGCGGTAGTAAACCGATGCATAGACGCTCTTGATGGCTGCTGCCAGCATTTGCAGCATCTCGTATTTATCTTCCAGCCATGGAATCATGTAGGTGGCGTAAACACCAGCGAATGGCTGGTAGTGGGCATCTTCCAGCAACGAACTAGAACGGATGGCGATAGGTGCGTGTGTGGCTTCGAAGAAAGCGAAGAAGTCGGCAATGAATGCATCGGGCAGTTGTGCCTTGAGAAAGTGTTGCAGAATCTCATCGTCAGGAGCGTCGCTCAGCGCAATAGGGTAGAGGTTGTTCTGTTCCATAAATTGGTCGAACACGTCTGTGCATAGAACAACGGTCTTCGGTATCTGTACCCGTACGCCTGGCACCTCGCGAAACTCTGGATGGCGCTTGATGACACTGTCCAGGAATGCCAGTCCACGTCCCTTTCCGCCAAGTGAACCGTCACCGATACGTGCAAAGTGGGCGTATCGGTCGAAGCGGCCACGGTCGAATACGGCTACGATACCTAGGTTTTTCATGTGGCGATATTGCACGATGGCATCAAAGATGATTTGCCGGTGGGCATCTACGTCCTGCAATTTATGCCAAGTCACTGTCTTCAGGAACCGCGATACAGGAAAGATGGCTCTCGCGGTAAGCCATCGGCTCATGTGGTTGCGAGAGATGTGGTAGAGCATGGAGTCGTTCGGAATCTTGAAGATGATGTCCTGCAGTTCCTTCAGGTTGCTCACGCGGGCAATTTCCTGCCTCGTCTTAGGGTCACGGAAGATGAAGTCGCCGAAACCCATGTGTTCTTCAAGGATGTGACGCAGGTCAAGGCTCATCTTCTTTGAGTTCTTGTCAACGAAATGAAAGCCCTCGGCCTCTGCCTTCTCACGGTTACTGCTCTCGGAACTCTCCATAATCAAGGGCACATACTCGTCTTGTTGACGGATGGCACGCAGCAGTTTCAAACCAGCTTCGGCATCGTTTTCAATGCCAGAAAGTCCCTCACCCGAACGCGATAGTGCCGATGCCGCACGCAGGGGGAATCGCACGTCGCTGATTACGCCCAATACATTGTCGTGGAACTGCTCGTAGACAGTCCATGCTTCCTCATAGCTTCGTGCCAGTACCACCTTGGGACGGCCTCGCATTCGCATAGTGGCAGCATGGCGGTTCAGTGCCTCTGTCGAGAAGCGCTGGCTCTGTTGCAGCAGGTAGTTGTAGAGGTGGGGTAGGATAGAGGAGTAGAAGCGCACCGAGTCTTCTACCAACAAAATGAGTTGTACGCCTGCCTCCTGAATGTCGTGTTCCAGGTTCATTCGGTCCTCTATCAGCTTGATGATGGAAAGGATTAGATTGGTGTTGCCCAACCAGCAGAAAACGTAGTCAAAGATTGACAGGTCTTCGTCCTGCATGCGGCGGGTAATGCCATGGGAGAAAGGCGTCAGAACCACGCAACGCACGTCGGGGTGTTCAGCCTTGATCTGGCGTGCCACTGAAAAAGCATCGTTATCGGCATTACCAGGCATAGCTATCACCAGGTCAATGTTCATGGTTTCCATTACCTCATGTGCCTCTTCGATGGTCGAAACCTGTGTGAACGAAGGCGGATAGCGTAGGCCAAGCTCCATATACTCATTGTAGATCTTCTCGTCCACACGTCCATCTTCCTCCAACATGAAGGCATCGTAGGGATTAGCCACGATCAACACGTTGTAGATGCGTCGCATCATCAGGTTTACGAACGTAACGTCTTTCAGCAGAAACTTGCTCCAGGGTTGCGGGTTATTTGACTCCATAGACAGTTTGTTTACAATAATGCTTGCAAATTTAATCAAAATTCTCCACATTTCTGCTCTGCCAGTGCAAGAAATCTTCCTCTGCAGGAAAGAATTCTTTGCAAACAGCTTATAGCGTGGCTCGCCAAATCACATCTTCGCATGCGATTTGGCTCACGTCTAGCCTGTTCAAGCATGTGATAATGATAAACTTAACCTTGAAATAATCATAAAAAAGTGGCGGAATGCTTTGTAATGCGAAAAGAAATGAGTAATTTTGCAATCGCAAATGAATTTTTTAGGTATTAATTCTTATACAATTATGGTAAACTACAAAGATTTAGGTCTCGTCAACACACGAGAAATGTTCAAGAGAGCCGTTGCTGGAGGTTATGCTATTCCCGCATTCAACTTTAACACAATGGAACAGATGCAAGCCATCGTTCAGGCTGCAGTGGAAACTAAGTCGCCTGTGATCATGCAGGTGTCGAAGGGCGCACGCAACTATGCCAACGCTACCATCCTTCGCTATATGGCTGAGGGCGCTGTGGCTTATGCCAAGGAGTTGGGCTGCGAGCATCCCGAAATTGTGCTCCATCTGGATCATGGCGATAGCTTTGAGCTCTGCAAGGACTGCATTGACATGGGCTTCTCGTCGGTGATGTACGACGGCAGTTCACTGCCTTACGAGGAGAATATCAAGATTTCTCGTCAGGTGGTAGAGTATGCTCACAAGTTTGATGTTACCGTAGAGTGTGAACTTGGCGTGCTTGCAGGTGTTGAAGACGAGGTGGTAGCTGAGGAAAGCCACTACACCAAGCCTGAGGAAGTCATCGACTTCGCTACTCGTACTGGTTGCGACTCGCTGGCCATCAGTATCGGTACCAGCCATGGCGCTTATAAGTTCAAGCCCGAGCAGTGCACTCGCGACCCGAAGACGGGTAAGCTGGTGCCGCCGCCACTGGCCTTCGACGTGCTGGCTGAGATTGAGAAGAAACTGCCCGGATTCCCCATCGTGCTGCATGGCTCGAGCTCGGTGCCCCAGGACGAAGTGGACACCATCAACAAGTATGGCGGCAACCTGCCCGACGCTGTGGGTATTCCCGAGGAGCAGCTGCGCAAGGCCTCGAAGAGCGCCGTCTGCAAGATCAACATCGACTCCGACAGTCGTCTTGCCATGACCGCAGCCATCCGCAAGTACCTGGCAGAGCATCCTGATCACTTCGATCCTCGCCAGTATCTGAAACCCGCTCGCGAGAACATGAAGAAGATGTACATCCACAAGATCAAGGAAGTGCTCGGCAGCGACGGTAAGCTGGCAGAGTAAAGACCCACCCCCTTCCCCTCCCCAGGGGAGGGGGGATTGAATAGCCTTGACTGTTTAATCTTCTCGATGAAGAGTGGGAATTCAGGGAAACGAAAAACCCCTGCGCTCGGAATGAGTGCAGGGGATTTTTTTTGTTCGCCCGATGTTGGGACTAGCTCCCCCTCCTTGAGGAGGGGGCTGGGGGGAGGCTCCCTTCTTAGAAGTTCACACCGAAGTTCATGAAGAAGTTGTTGGCACGTACGGTAGCATCGTCGAGTTTAGTGATGTTGGTGATGCCAAACTGATAGCCCAACTCGAGGTAAATATTGTCATACTCAGCACCTACACCCAGTTTGAAGCCCATGTTGGGACGGCGCATCTTAAGCAGGTCGCTAGAGAACTCGCCAGCTCCACCCTTGATAGACGTCTTTGACTTGATGGCATAGCCGAATGTGGGACCGAGGAACGGCAGCACAGCGATATTGTCAGAAGCCTTGAAGCCATACTTTACGAGGATGGGGATCTCGAGGTTGTTGTAGCTCACGGTGACATTGTCTTCCTTACCACCCTTTTCCGAGTAGTACAGACCACTCTCCAGGAATACGGGAGCCGAGTTCGACACGCGCAGGCCGATGACGCCGGCGAGGTTCATACCCACCTTCGATCCCATGTCGGCGTCGCCACCGAGTGTAGCCACGTTCAAACCGATGCGAACACCGTAATAAAGATTCTCTTCATCCAGCGTGAAGCCACCGCTGCTGTACTGTGCAAATGAGGGAGCAGAGAGCACCACCATTGCAATCATTGCGAAAAATTTCTTCATAGTTGTTTTGTTTTTGTTGTTAAAGAATGAATTCTAAGGTGCAAAGTAACACTTTTTTTCTCACATTTCAAAGTTTTTCTTAAGAAAAATTGATGAAAAGGGAAAAAAGGAGGAGTCGTCAGGCCTTACAGGTTATAGCCTGACAACTCTATGTGGGCATCACCGCCACGGGCATCGCGTTCCTGCCACTCAACGCTGACCTGACGTTCTTCGCCAGGCATCAGGTGGAAGTAGTTGTCGCTATAGATGACCGGCAATACCTGCTCGTTATCGTCGCCTTTTAGGTTGAGTCGCAACATCAGTGCTGGCACATCGGAGTGGTTTTTGACCGTTATAATCCTCTTCTGCCAACCATTTGTCTGGCTGGGTTGAAGTTCCGACATGGTGATCTCTGCATGTGGCAAAGCCTTCAGTGCCTGATAGTTGCCCGTATCGGATGCGCAGACGTAGGTGTTCTCGGAAAGTATCTCGCCAGCGGTGTCGGTTAGGCGAAGTCTCAGGAAGCCTACCTTCGAGAGAGCAAGCAGATTGCCAATGGTGGGCAGCTGCATGGAAGCACACGTTTGGTCGGCACGCACTTCAGCGGTGCCGTATTGCGTCGTTATTTGATTGCCTTGGCAGTCGTAAAGCGTTGCTTGGGTGGTCAGTTGTGGGTAGTTTGCAGCCGTCCTGTTGACTATTTCTACGCTATCGGTGAGTGCATTCCATTGCACGTGCAGCGGTTCGCAGGCCTTCTTCACGCCGAAGTAGGCTGCCGTCGGTTCCAGATAGTAGTCGTAAGTCTGCCAGACCATCGACGGCCATGTGGGGTGACTCATCCAGATAAGCAGGCCTTGGCGGTCGACATTGCAGCTTTCGTACATAGCGCGGTAGCCGTCGTAGTTCAGCCATTGAGCCAGTGTGGTAAACTCGCGTGCATCCTTTGGCTTGCCAAAAGCACGGGTGATGAGTTCGTTGAACGATGCTCCGCGCTGAGCACCCTGCATCGTGAAGTCGTGCTGTCCCCAGTAAACGTTCTGCGGCCAAAGGTGTTCCGGTCGGAGTGTACGCGAAAGTCCTTCGTAAGTCATGATGTTAGGCATGCCGCGCTCAGTGTGCAGTTGTCCAGTTTGCCGCTGGAAGTACTCTTTCGTGGGCAATGCCCAATATGGGCCATGTCCGCTGACGCCCTCATCGGCAGAGGATGAGATGTACAACATTCCGCCACCGCCTTCCTGGGGTGAGGGATTCCGTTCAAAATCGGTGGTGGTGAGTTCGAATACCAATTTGCGCAAGGCATTGTCGAGGGCCTTTGGCGGGTAGCCCTCGTTGCGTCCGCAATAGAGCATGATGCTTGGATGCTGGCGAGTGCGTCGCACCATGTCGCGAGCATTGTCAATAAAGAGGTCATTGTCGTAGGGATCAGGTCCGTCGGCGGGGTTTGCCAGCCAGAAGTCCTGCCACACCATGATGCCATAGCGGTCGCATGCCTCGTAGAACTCGCGGTCGCCAATCTGTCCTACCCAGTTGCGGATGCAGTTCTGGTTCATATCGCGATGGTAACGAATAGCTGCATCGTACTCACGTCCGCGATAGCAGAGGTTATTCTCAGAGAATCCCCAGTTGCCACCCATAGGTACGAAGCGTTGATGGTTGACGAATACTTGCAGGCGCGTTGGCACTTCGTCGTAGAAAATCTCGCGGAGGCCGGCTTTATAGTTTAGAGCTGATGGTTTAGAGTTGACAGTTGGAGGCTCAAGGCTGTAGCCACAATCATACAAATACGGTTCGCCATAGCCGTTGGGCCACCAAAGGTGCATTCGCTGACGCTTGAGTTGGGGGAATATCTCAGGCGTAAAGATGACCTGTCGCTCCTCGCCGCCGTCCAATATGATGTCGGTGGCATACTGGATATTGCCTATCCACCCATAGACAGTGAACTGCTGAGGCTGGGCGTTGTGGTTAGTGACCACCACTGCCGGATACATCGTGGCCAACGTGTCGCCTTGCTCAAAGTCAACCACTGTGTTCACGATAGGATCACTCAGTACGATGCCTGTCGGTGATGCCGTCAGGTAGACGTCGTCCCAGATTCCCACCTCGCGTCCACGTATTGTGGTGATCCAGTCCCATCCCGCCGTGGCATGGAACGTCGGGTTATCGGCACCGAGCAGTCCTCCGTTGTAGTCAGTCGACGTCTCGTTCTTCACCTTCACGGCTCCCGGGTGGTCGTTTTTATGCACCAGTACCACCAACACATTGTCGCCGTCGCGCAAAAGCGACGTGATGTCGGTCTGACCGCGCATGAAGGCACCTTCAATGCGGTCGGCTCGTTGGCCGTTCAGGTAGACATCCGCCTTCCAGTTGATACCGTCGAAGTTCAGGAACACGTGCTTTCCGCGCATCTCCTCAGGCACTTGGAACACGCGTCGATACCAGAAGTCACGGTTGAAGAACGCTTCAGACACCTGAGTGATGTTGTCGTCGTAATTTGGATTAGGTATGGCTCCCACGTTGACATACGACATCAAGGCAGTGGCAGGAACCGTGGCAGCCGTCCACCACGAGGCGTCGTAGTCGGGCGATGATATCTCGCTAAGCCAATCATCCTGCGAGGATGCAGGCAGCAAACGCCAGTCGCCACCGTCGAGCAGGTAGCGTCCGTCTTGCCATCCGCCTTCTGCAGAAGGCAGGGCTACGAGCCCGCCGCTGCCCATCACTTCGATTTCCGACATGGCAAAGGGCCGCCCGTCGGCACTTTCCTTCATGCTGACGCGCAGATATCGGCCTCGCAACGGATTGCTTTCCATGTTGACAACTGTCAGATGCTCGCTCGACTTCTCGGCTTTAGGACAGTCGAACCACAGCCGGCCGTTCTCGCTTATCTCCACGTTGTAGCGTTTCGGCACCGTCACCCAGTAGAGTGCTACGCGTTGAAGGATGGAACTCGTGCCAAGATCGACGGTTACCCACTCATCCTCATTACCAGCGCTCATCCATACGCCAGGATACTTCTGCGAGGGCAGCAGGTTCTCCAGCCTTTTGCTTCCGTTGGTGATAGGTATCTCGAGGAATGTCCAATAGGCTGCACCCGCCATCTTCAGTTCAAGGCGCAGGTGACTGAACGTCATAACATTCTTAAACGGCATCTTCAGGTCCAGTTGTCGTGCGGGCAGCAAGTCGTCGTTGCCGTCGTTCTTGTTCGGGTCGCTATGGACCGGGTTCCATGCCTTGCGCCCAGGCAGGGTGTCACCCTTCACGACGTACTGCTCTTGCCATCGTTTTCCATCGTCAGAGGTCAGCAGGCGAATGCTGTAGCCCTTCGTTGCCTCGTCGGGGCGATAGGCCACCGAGCCGATAACCCTAACTCCGTCGGCTTCAAGCGTAAGTCCGTTCCAAGAATATTGCAGCCATGTGTCGCTACCCATGACATGCGTGCGTGTCCAGTCATTGCCGTCGATGGCGCTTTCGCGCTCGCGTGGCGACAACTCGCCCAGTGGCGTGGTCGCACTGAGGTAGACCATGCGTCGTTCCACGCCGTCCATGTCAACGAATCCATCGGTCAGCATTTGCCCAGTCATATTGCAGTCGAACGAAGACGACTGCATGACCGTTCGTCCACGTGCGATATTGTCGCGGAAAGCGGCTGTGTCGGTCACCAAAAGTGGGGCGTAGTTCTCCTCTGGAGCACCAGGATAGATGCCGATGCCACGTGTTTGTTGCTGTGCAAAGGTGTGGGTTGTCATCGCAAAAGCAATGGCTGCGATGGCGAAAAGCTGAGCAAAAAAGAGTCGTTTAGTCATAAGATGAATGCGTCAAAACATGAAATAGATAGGGCAAAATTAAGAAAAATATTTGAAATTGCAAAAAAATCGCCCCATAAGACGTCAGATATATGAATTATTTTGTATTTTTGCAGTGCATGAAGATATTTACTGGAGCTCAGATAAAAGAGCTGGATACTTATACCATCGAGCACGAACCCATCCGGTCTATTGACCTGATGGAGCGTGCTTCCAAAATCGTCACTCGCGTCATTACCGAGCGATGGGACTCGCGAACGCCCGTTGTCGTGTTCGCAGGTCCCGGCAATAATGGCGGCGATGCCCTTGCCGTGGCACGCATGTTGGGCGAACAAGGCTACTCAGTGTCTGTGTATTTGTTCAATATCCACAACAAATTGTCGGACGAATGTACCATCAACAAGAAGCGACTGGGCGACGGACGGCGCGTGAAGGACTTCATTGAGGTGACACTCGACTTCGATCCGCCCCGCCTTGATGCTCAGACACTGGTCGTCGACGGCCTCTTTGGCTCTGGTCTGAACAAGCCTCTCTCGGGCGGTTTCGCCTCTTTGGTGAAGTACATCAACCAGTCTCCCTGTCAAGTAGTGAGCATTGACCTGCCCTCAGGACTCATGACAGAGGACAATACCTACAACATTCCAGCCAATATCATTAAGGCAAACCTCACGCTGACCTTTGGTCAGAAGAAGCTCTCCATGCTGCTTGCCGACAACCAACACTACCTTGGCGAGGTGCGTGTGCTCGACATCATGCTCTCGCAGGAGTACATTGCACGTAGCGATGCACAGTATGTGGTGGTCGAAGAGCAAGACATCCGCCGCAGGTTGCGCCCACGTGGCGAGTTCTCGCATAAGGGTCAGATGGGGCATGCGCTCATCATAGCCGGTAGTTACGGCATGACGGGTGCCGCCATCCTGGCTACCAAGGCCTGCCTTCGGTCAGGTGTGGGCAAGGTAACGGTGCGTACGCCGAAGCGAAACTACTCCATCATGCAGATTTCCGTGCCCGAAGCCGTGCTGCAGATGGACCATGAGGAGAGCTATTTCTCCGAACCTGTCGACACGCAAGCCTTCGATGCCTTGGGCATAGGACCTGGTATCGGCACGCAGGAGCATACTGCCATTGCGCTCATAGCACAGATTCGCCGTGCCCATTGTCCCATCTTGATCGATGCCGATGCCCTGAACATCATGGCCAACCACCGTGCCTGGATGCAGCAACTGCCGCAAGGCATCATCATGACGCCACATCCAGCCGAGTTCGACCGCCTCTCGGGCAGCGTCAGCAATGGCTGTTACGACCGCCTTTCGAAGGCTCGCGACATGGCAGAGCGCCTCGGTGCATACGTCATCTTGAAAGGTCACTACACGGCAATCTGCCTTCCCGACGGCCACGTCATCATCAATCCCACCGGTAACGCAGGCATGGCCACTGCCGGATGCGGCGATGTACTGGCTGGAATCATCACCGGTTTGCTGGCACGAGGCTACAATCAGGCCGACGCATGCATGTTGGGCGTCTACCTGCATGGGCTTGCCGGCGATCTGGCTGCCCGCGAATTAGGTCAGGAAAGCCTTGTTGCCGGCGACCTGATCAAGTATTTGCCGAAGGCATTTATCAAGGTGACGGAGTGATTTCCATAGTAATAAAGTGACAAAGAAACAAAGATACTGTTTTAATGATGAAACTTCAGAATAATAAAACGATAGCATCCCTGTGCAGAAAGAGTAACCTTGTGGCAAAGATAGCTGCTTTGTTGCTCTGTTCTTTCGTTGCGTTGCCATCGTTGGCTCAGGTTGTCGAGGGCACCAGCTACTACCTTCCGAAGACAGCAATGCGTTTCACGTTGCTCGTAGAGAAGACCGTTTTCGCTCCTGGCGAGATGTGTGGCTATGCCCAACGCTATCTGAAGAAGAGCGTGGGACAGGAACCTGCCACCACCTACCGACTGCTTAGCACCACGATGAACACGTTTGCCGTGCCCGATACGGCCAAGCGTCATACCCTCATCATGGACCGACGGCTGAGCATAAGCAATGTTGAGCGCACTGACGATGGCATTCTTCTGGCCATCAACGCACGGCCATCGTCGCTGCCAGAGCCTGCGCACTTCGTGGCAAAGCCTAAGGCTGCGCCCCTGAATGCACGCGACTACATGAACGAGGACATCCTTACGGCAGGCAGTACGGCCAAGATGGCGGCCCTCATCGCACAGGAAATCTACGACATTCGCGACTCGCGCAACCAGCTACAGCGTGGACAAGCCGAGTTCATGCCTACCGATGGACAGCAGCTACGCATCATGATGGAAGGTCTGGACAGGCAGGAACGTGCCCTCCGACAGATGTTCGAAGGCACGACAACCATCGATACGACCGAGGTGGTGGTGGAGTATGTGCCCACAAAGGTTGTCGATCGCGAACTGCTTTTCCGCTTCTCGCGCTACTTTGGTTTGGTCGATGCCGACGACCTCTCGGGCGAACCTTACTACGTGAGCGTAGCTCTCGACCAGCCGTTTGCCGAAGAGGCTGCCGCCGATGCACAGAAAAAGCAGAAGGACGACATCGGTTTGTGGGTGAACACGCCTGCCCGCATCAAGGTAAAGCTCATCCGTGGCACGCAGCCCCTGTATTCCTACGACTTCAATGCCGGCCAGTTTGGCCGTACGGAGGTGCTCAGCGGTGCCCTGTTCGGACGCAAACAGACCTGCCGTATAGTGCTGAATCCGCTGACGGGAGGCATTGAAAGCATCAAGGAAGATAACCTTGAGCATTGACCTTCGACAGGTTTCAGCCGCACTTCACTACGGTAAAACGATCACTTTACAATAATAAAATACGAAGAAAGCATTGCCTTCGACCCCGAATGGCAATACTTTCTTCCTTTTATACCATAGCTTTTGTACTTCTGAAGCAATGCTTTTGTATGTCTGAAGCAATGCTTTCTTCATTTTATAGCAATGCTTTTGTACCTCTAAAGCATAGCTTTTTATATGTACAAAGCAATGCTTTTGTATGTCTAAAGCATTGCTTTCGTGCAGCTAACCCTATGCTTCTCTACTCCGAAGGCGTGCAGAGTGCCGCGCAAACACGGTCCTGGAAGGCCTTTCCATGGCGTGAACTGATCACGCCTTGGTTGATGATGGCAAAGCAAACGTCGTGCCCGTTCGGTGCAAAAAGATAGCCTGCCAGCGAGCTGATGCCTGTCAGGGTACCCGTTTTAGCCCGCACGTTGTACTGCGCCTTTGTGCCTTTCATGCGGCTTTGCAGCGTTCCGTCGGCACCAGCCGTGGGCAACGAGGGCCGCAGATAGCCCGCAATGTTGCTCTTTTGGTGTGCATAACGAAGGAAAGCCACCAGCAATTCGGGCGACACATAATTGTATAAGGACAGCCCGGAGCCGTCAGCAACTGTGTAGTTAGCCGCATCGAAGCCCAGCCGACTGATGAGTCGCTTCACGGCAGCACGTGCATTCTTCGCCGTGGCAGGCCGCCCTGCTGCCGCCCCGATGTGGTAGAACACCGACTCGGCATAGAGATTGTCGCTTTGTTTCATCATTCGGTTGAGGATATGGTCCAGCGAATGGCTGCACGAGGCGATGATTCCGCCCCCTCCGTCTTTGGGTGACGACGATGAAATGCTGTCGTTGGCGAAGGCAAACACCACCCCTACGTTGTTCAACTCACGTTCCAACCGCTCGACAAAGTTGTCCTTGCGTCCTACGAGTAGGGCCGACAGCACGGGATTATCATCGTCCCAGCACCAGCCTTCGCCCAAAAGGAGGTCGTCCTTCCAGCTCTTGTCGGCCACGATGCGTCCCCTGATGGTGTCGATACCTGCCATCCGGATGCGGTCGATGAACATTTTCAGGTCGCCATTGTCGAACGATGGGTCCATGCCACCTACGCACTGCAGGTCGCCCCACAGCGTGTGGCCTTCAATCTTGCCACGGTATCGCAACTCCGTCGTGAACTGATGGTTGCCCCCAAGGAGGTCGAGGGCGGTGACGGCCGTGAGCAATTTCATGGTCGAAGCAGGGCGCATGCGCTGCTGATGGTTATAGGCGAAAAGCGCTGAGTCGGCAGTGAGGTCCCAAACCATGAGCCCTACCTGTGTGGTCTTGAACAGTTCCGACTGCAGAAGCGTCTCCATACGGTACTTGACAGCCTCCTCCCAGGGCATCACTCGTGTGGTATCGATGGCCAGTGAATCGTCTATGAATCCGGCAACGAGCGTCGAATCGTCGGCAATCTCATTGCCCACGGTCACCCCTTCGTTGCCTACGGTCTGCGCCATGACGGCCCATGGCAGCAGGACATAACAGATGATAGTAATTATTCTACACATAATTTATTTGCAAAATTACTGCTTTTTCCGAAATAAATCACTAACTTTGCAAATAAAATCCATAAAAAGCATTGTGCGATGGTTTACAAATACGATTTTCTGATCATTGGTGCCGGTGTGGCCGGCATGAGTTATGCCCTGAAAGTGGCACGTGCCAAGAAGGGTCGTGTGTGTATGATTTGCAAGTCGACTCTCGATGAAGCGAATACAGCCTTTGCCCAGGGAGGTGTCGCATCGGTAACGAATCTGTTGGTCGATGACTTCGACAAGCACATTCAGGACACTATGATTGCCGGCGACTACATCAGCGATCGTCAGGCTGTTGAACAGGTGGTGAGAAACGCCCCCGAACAGATCAAGGAACTGGTGGGATGGGGCGTCAACTTCGACCGTAATGCCGACGGACAGTTCGACCTGCATCGCGAGGGCGGTCATTCGGAGTTCCGCATCCTGCACCATGCCGACGACACGGGCGCAGAAATCCAGCGTGGACTGATGGCTGCCGTCCGTGCATGCCCCGACATTGATGTGAAGGAAGGCCATTTCGCCGTGGAAATCATCACCCAACACCATCTGGGCGTGCGAGTTACGCGTCGTACTCCTAACATCACGTGCTACGGTGCCTATGTGTTGAACCCTGAAACCGAGAAGGTCGACACCTATCTGGCCCGTGTCACCGTGATGTGTACCGGTGGTGTGGGAGCCGTCTATCAGACCACTACCAATCCAGTCATCGCAACGGGCGATGGCGAAGCTATGGTCTATCGTGCCAAAGGCACTGTGAAGGACATGGAATTCGTTCAGTTCCACCCCACGGCCCTCTATCATGCCGGCGAAACCCACCCCGCCTACCTCATCACTGAGGCCATGCGTGGCTATGGCGGCATCCTGAAGTTGCCCAACGGCGAGACTTTCATGGAGAAATACGACGAGCGGCTGTCGCTGGCACCACGCGATATCGTGGCACGTGCCATCGATAAGGAAATGAAAATCCACGGTCTGGACCACGTCTGTCTGGACGTGACGCATAAAGATGCCGAAGAGACTCGCCATCACTTCCCCAACATCTACCAGAAGTGCCTCTCCATAGGCATAGACATCACGAAGGACTTCATTCCCGTACGCCCTGCTGCCCACTATATGTGCGGTGGCATCAAGGTAGACCTGAACGGTTGCTCCAGCATCGACCGGCTCTATGCCCTTGGCGAATGTTCATGCACGGGACTTCATGGCGGTAACCGACTGGCTTCGAACTCACTTATCGAGGCAGTGGTCTATGCCGAAGCCGCAGCACGCCACTCGCTGGAGCATGTCGACCTCTACGACTACCATGACCACATACCTGAGTGGAACGATGAGGGAACGATGACCAACGAAGAGCAGGTGCTCATCACGCAAAGTGTGAAGGAAGTGGGCGAAATCATGTCGAACTACGTGGGTATCGTGCGCTCCGACCTGCGTCTGCACCGTGCTTGGAATCGACTCGACATCCTCTACGAGGAGACGGAGCAACTCTTCAAGCGCGTCAGGGCTACACGCGACATCTGCGAACTGCGCAACATGATCAATGTGGGCTACCTCATTACGCGTCAGGCACTGGAGCGTAAGGAGTGCCGAGGCTTGCACTTCACGCTCGACTACCCGCAGCATGCCTACGATAAGAAGTAGCTATTGAGAATTGAAAAACGACAATTGATAACAGAAAACGAACCCTATGAGAAAGATTTTGTTGACAATGGTGCTGGCAGTGGCCCTCGGTGGCATGGCAATGGCACAAACAACCGATGGCGGTATCACGCCGCAAATGCTTCAGCAGATGGAGAAAGTGCAGGCACAGCAGCCCATGAGCCGTGGCCTCTTCAACGCTATCGCTCAGAACTCTATCGATGACCTGGCCAAGAACTTCAAGAATCAGGGCGACATCGACACGCATTTCAGCATCGAAACGCCAAGTCAGTCCATCCACGACCAGAAGTCCAGCGGTCGCTGCTGGATGTTTTCTGGACTCAATGTGTTGCGTGCCAACTTCGCAAAGCAGCACAATGACACGCTCGCCGTGGAGTTTTCGCACGACTATCTGTTCTTCTACGACCAGCTGGAGAAGGCCAATCTGATGCTGCAAGGCGTCATCGACCATGCATCGAAGCCTATGGACGACACGCGGGTGCAGTTCTTCTTCCACCATCCCATCAACGATGGGGGTACGTTCTGCGGCGTTTCCGACCTGGCATATAAGTACGGTCTTGTGCCGAAGGGTGTGCAACCGGAGACCTATTCGGCCGACAACACGTCGCGCATGGCACGCATCATCTCGTCGAAACTACGTGAGTACGGACTGGAACTGCGCGACATGGTGGCCTCGAAGACCTCGAAGAAGGCCGTCATGAACCGCAAGACCGAAATGCTGAGCGACATTTATCGCATGTTGTGCATGACGCTTGGCGAGCCAGTGAAGGAGTTTACCTATGCCCATAAGGACAAGAGTGGCCGCCAGGTGGGCGAACCGCGCAAGTATACGCCTCGCGAGTTTTACGAGGAGACGGTCGGCCGCGAGCTGAACGGCTCGTTCATCATGGTGATGAACGACCCTCGCCGTCCCTATTACAAGACCTATGAGGTGGAGTACGACCGCCATACTTACGACGGAACTAACTGGAAATACCTGAATCTGCCAATGAGCGACATCGAAAAGCTGGCCATTGCCGCACTGAAAGATGGCCGAAAGATGTACTCAAGCTATGATGTGGGCAAGCAGTTGGACCGCAAGCGCGGCTATCTGGATACCGAAAACTACGACTATGGCGCACTTTTCGGCACCGAGTTCAAGATGGACAAGGCACAGCGCATCATGACTTTCGACAGCGGTTCGACACATGCCATGACGCTGACTGCCGTCGATCTGGACAAGGACGGCAATCCCGTGAAGTGGAAGGTTGAGAATTCGTGGGGCTCAAGCAATGGCGTGGGCGGCTGTCTCATCATGACCAACCGCTGGTTCGAGGAGTATATGTTCCGCCTGGTGGTCGACAAGCAGTATGTTCCTGCCACTATGCTTGAGCAATACAATCAGAAGCCAGTCATGGTGATGCCCGAGGATCCCCTGTTCCAGGTGGATGAGTAAATAAATCTTCATTCTGCGAAGTGTTGGCACGGAATGCAGTAATGCGTTCCGTGCTATTTTTTATGCGAAAGGTTGCAATGTTTTCTCTTTTTGCGTGTATATAATAGTGTAAGATCATTAAAATGGAACGAACGACAGAACTGTTCATAGACCAACTCCGAAAGCGAAATCGTGCTGCTTGCCAACGGCTCGTCGGCGATTACGGTCCTGCCGTGTTCCAAATGGTACGGCGCATCGTGCAGCGGCAGGAGGATGCTGAGGAGGTCTATCAGGATGTGTTTGTCAAGGCATTGCGAGGCATCGACAATTATGACTGGCGGAAAGCCTCGCTCGCCACATGGCTTAGTCGCATCGCCTACCATGAGTCGCTGAACTTCGTCCGTGCCCGTCGTCCCGACATCGTCTATATGGATGACCGTGACCTTGGGACAGACCATATTGATGATTTGTCCGAAGAGGGGCAAAGCGACAGTCAGTCCATCCAAATGCTGGAGCATGCTCTGGCGATGCTTCCCAGGAATGAACAGGCCGTCATCACGATGTTCTACTACGACAACATGAGTCTTGCCGACATTGCTTACGTCACTGATTCCATTCCCTCTACCGTCGGCTCACAACTATGCCGAATCCGCAAGAAACTCTACAAAATGATTAAAGCTGTGCATTCATGAACGAGAACGATATCTACACCATGCTACAAGGCGACGATAACCTGCGCGAAGCCATTCGACGCCACGAGCAGAAGCAGTCACCCATGCCTGCCGACCTAAACGAGCGGTTGATGAAGCGCTTGGAAGAGCCCGCCCCCAACCTCTCCCAAAAGGAGGGGAGAACAAGGTACCTGCGCTGGATGGCTGCTGCCGCTTGTCTGCTCGTCATTATAGGTGTGGGCGTGAAGCTGATACACAAGGAAGAAACTGCAAAACAAGTGCAGATGGTCGTTCAACAGACAAAGCCAGTGCCAGTTCTAAAGTCGGAAACGCCCAGTTCCGAAGTCAGAAACACCCAGTTGCAAAGTCGGAAACCTTCAGTTTCAAAGTCAGAAACAGCACAGAAACAGGTTCCGATGAAGCGGCAGGAAACCAAGACAGCACCAGAGCCAGCGCAGGAAACGTTTGCAGAACAAACTGTTGACGACCTCAATGTGCACTATGCCGCACATGTTCCCGAGGAAGAAACGGTGTCTTATCAGGATCCAGCCCGCGTAGATGAGTTCATCGAAAAGATGGCTGCCTATCACAATGTAAAGGAAGGCGAACTGACATGCTCTTCGACAAACGATAGTAATGTCGTTTCAAGGGTTTATGTGTTCCCCGACAAAAAAGAAGTTGACGTTTTCGGACGGTTACTTCAAGTCGCCTGCTGGTATAGTGACGAGACACCCGGCTATCATCTGAATTTCTCGCACCAGCAATTCTTCTTTGAACTGAAGGACAAGCGCAAGCAGTTGCAGTACCGCTGGATAGCTGAGCGCATGAACGGTAAGATATTGCTTTACGGTACGAATGCCCCCATAGGAGCCAATACCTCTTCCGCCTGCTATATGGAATATCGCGATAAACTTATGCATACACAGAGTATTAACACAAAAACAAGAGAAATATGATGAAACGTATCGTTACCCTTAGCCTCATGGCTATTGCTTGCCTAACGATGTTGGCGCAAGCAAAGAAAGATGTGGTAGTCTTGGCAAAAAGCAGTGGTTATTGGGTGCCGAAACCTTCGGTCGCCATTGACAAAAAGTCCAAGAAGTCGGTTTGCCGTTGGGAAAGGACAGAGAAGGACGACTGGTTTGAACTTTCTGACTTGGTGGTAGATAAAGTCCCTACCATCGATTATCAAAACGACGAGCTGTTTACTGGTTATGTCAATGCTTCAGAAGATGTTCCCTACCTGCCTATGCCTTGGAAGTTGACAGAAGAGAATGGCGAGACCGTGCTGCATTGCTATTTGCCGATGCCTGCCGACATCGTGAGTAACTTTTGGCTCACCGATGAAGAGGGATGTATTCTCGACAAAGAGACTGGCATCAGCTATAGAGCCCGTCGGACTGAGCCCGATTGCTACTATAAACGATTCGGAATAAAGGGAAAGAAAGGAACGGTGCTCGACTTCAAGATCTTCTTTCCCAAACTGCCCGAGACCACTACGGACATTGCCATCTATGGCGTGCCCAACTGGCAGTTGAGAGGCTTTAACGTGAAACTGAACCGGCAGCCAGCAGATCACTTGTTTATAGGAACGGCTTACTACTACGACCAGATTCCTGAATTCCATCATCCTACTCTCGTCGCTGAGGCCAAGAACTACGACAAGGACAACTTCTATACGTGGTCTGAATACAAGGATGCTCATCTCATCAAGCCCATTCCAGAGGGTACGATGGCTATGTGGCTGACTCCAGAAGCTACCTACGTTGCCATTTCCACCGAGATGAACTGGCGCAGGGAATATTTCGGCCGTGGAGGCAACACCATTCTGATTGACAAGTTGGGCCATCAGTACAAGTGCAAGGATGTGTTAGACTATCCAGACGACACGTTGTTCTGGGTGCAAGGCTATTCGGGTGATTACTTTGCCATTGTACTCGTCTTTGAACCGCTACCGCTAGAACTCGAAACCATCACCTATATCGTTCTTGAAGGTGAGCCCTTCATTGCTAATTTTGCCAACTGGAGTGGTGAAGTAAAGGCCGATCTCAGCGTCAAGGAACTCCGCGACAACCAGAGGTTGTTCAAATATTTTCCAAGGGTAATGGTTGAATAACTGATGAATTGCCCAAATGAAAACAACATCATAAACCCCGGGATTATTTACAATGGTTAATATTATTTGAATCTTTGTTCAACAAAGAATTGGCACGGACTGCAGTGATGCATTCCGTGCCATTTTTTAAGTTCCATCTTCTGCTCCGCCTTTTTATTAAATGTAGATGCCAACGCTAAGCGACTGGAACTTCGGTGCGTAGTCAGTCTTCAGCACGTTGCAAGGCGAGTATTTCACGTAGATGTCGAAGACTGGTGTGCACACAATGCCCATCAAGTCGACAGTCACGGGGTTCGCATGAACGTCGTTGGCGGTGTCTTTGTACTTCTGTCCGTCCAGCTTGTAGCGTGTCTTCAGGCTGCTGTGCATGTTTAGGTTGAGCACAGGACCGGCACTCAGCGCAAATCCGTGGCCGATACGATAGCGATAGAGCACGGGAACCTGCAGGGAGAACACCTTGATGCGCGAGAACTGTTTGCGAATGCTCTCCGAGGGATAGGGCGTAATAGCGACATTATCGTCGCGAAGTTTCTCGAAGCGCCAATGATTGCTGTTCATCCGATAGTTGCGCCAGTCAACGCCGATACCCGTAGAGAACGTATGGCGGCTGCCCTTGCGTGTGTAGTCCCACTGGGCGATGGTCCAGAAGATTTCGAACGATGAGTTCATCGAAACGTCCATTGGTTCCTGTGCGTTCAGTGCCGTGCATCCACCCACACCGATGTGTGTGGTGATTTCGTTTTCGTTCCATTTGCCGTCGCTCTTCTTGCCTATTGGCAGCGAGAACTCCCAGCGATCGGGGTTCAAAGAGAGCGTGCTTACGTAGTTGGAGTCCACGAGTTGCAATGTGTTCTCATAATGGAAGTCATAGTCGTCGTGCCGTCCTTCGATGCGCACGGTCTGCAGTGAGTCGCCCGTGATGACGGTTACTTTGCGCGGATAGTTCACGATAAGCGTGTCGTTGTCGCCCCTTTCGGTGGCGAAAGGATTGTTTTCAGTGGCTTGCCCGTTAGAGGCAGCGCATCTGAACGGCACGGTGCTGATGGCAACGATCAGCATGAAGAGTAGTTTCTTGTTCATATACAATAGGTATTAAGTGTTTTTTTGATTGGTCATGTGGGGCGCTATGTTGTGTAACGCGTTCCTATTGGAAGATTTTCATGAGTTCTTCGAGCGACGAAACCGATCCTTCCAGATAGATGACGGTCATCACGTCGTTGTGGACCTTATAGCACAGGTAGCGGTTCGTGTTCCCTCGGGGCGCCAGCTCATACATCTGCGTGAACGTGGTGTTCCCTTTCTCACGTTGTCCCCTGCCCATGTCGGATGGCTGGCGGTCCTTTATCTTCTCCGAATCGGAGATGAAGTCCTGTGCAGTCAGTCGGTCAATCTTCTTCACCAGTGCCTCGTCGGCCTTGAAACGTACGCTGTGGAAGTACGAAAGCTTATACTTGCTGATGGATTTTCCGCGGATGCGCGTCTCCACCATTTGTTTTGCCGGCACAATCTTGCCTTCGAAGAGAGCGCTGATGTGCATGCCTGTCTGGGCGTGGCAAGGCGACAAGGCTGCAAAGCAACAAAGTAACGTTGTTGCCAAGTGCCTGCGCCAACTGCATCCTATGTTCATGTTTGTTTTCATTATCATTTGTCCTTTAACTTCTTACTTCCTTAACTTCCCTAAACTCCCCAAAAACTATTCCGCAAAGAGTTCTTTCATTTGCGACTCCATGGTTTCAGTGGCGTCATCGTCAGATAACGATGCCATGGCGGTATGCATCTCGTGCATCACCAGGTCGCGATCGGTGACGCGTTCGCCATAGACGTAGGCCACACACTCATTTTGCCGCTCGTGTTGGTAGTACCATGCCGTGCCAATACCAAAGAGAAGCAGAAGCGAGGCAGCGAGAGCGAAGAGCCTACCCCCAACCCCTCCCCAAGGGAAGGGGGCTTGAATAGTCTTGGTGATTGCGATATTGGTAGGAAGAGTATCCAGACTTCCCTCCCTTGGGGAGGAGTTGGGGGTGGGCTCCTGTGCTATGGGTTGTTGACCGGGCTTCTGTTTGCTAAGAATTCCCCAGTCCAGCATCATCTCCCTGAGCTCTAAGAGGTCAGCTGGCAGCTCTTCTGCTGACTGATAGAGCTCATAGAGGCGCCGTTCCTCATCGAGACTGGTCTCGCCATTGAAGAAGCGCGTGGTCAGTGTACGTATTTCAAGTTCGTTGGTCATCGTTTTCTTATTTTGTGATATGTGATTCATCCTTAATCCTTCATCTTTTCATCCTTCATCCTTCCTCTTCATCTCTTCCTCTTTTATCCTTCATCCTTTTTGAAGTATCGCTCTCTCACAGCCATACGTGCCCGACTGAGTGCCTTTCGCACCGCCACCTCGCTACTACCGGTCAGTTCTGCGATGTCGCTCATTTCCATTCCTTCCATGTGACGCAGCCGGAGGACTGTTTGCAACATAGGCGACAGGGTGTCGATAATGGCCAGAATACGTGCCGAACGTTCGTCGCTGTCGGGCTCAGAGGTCGCCATGACCGTTTCCAGAGGTTGTGTCTGCTGGTGACGTCGCAGTCGGTCGATGGCCAGATTGCGCGTGACGACGAGTGCCAAAGGCAGCATTGGCTGTTGCAATTCCATATGCATCTGCCAAAGCCGCAGCAGTGCGTCTTGCACCACATCCTCGACTTCGTCGGTATCACCCAGATACCTACGAGCCTGATTGATGAGTCTTAGGCGTATGTTCTGTGCCTCTTGCTTGAACTCCTCGGTCGTCATTGATGGTTGTTTTCTATGCTTTATACGTAGGAAACGACGTTTTGTGACATAAAAAAGTTGGAAAATTGATGCGTTGAGATTCAATTTTCCAACCTTTATTGTTTCAGCTATATATTGTCAGCCCATCGTCTGGGGGCCGAATCGGCAGCGCCGATGGCTGTTTACTTGTTCTTCTCGTAATATTCGAGGCCTTTCTGCACGTTCTTCACCAATGCATCGCTGGTGAAAGTGGCACCCGTAACGGCATCGACTTGCATCTTCTTGGCCTTGCTCACGGTCTTTCCCTCATACTTAAGCAGCAGTTTCTTGGCCTTAGCCATGTACTTCGGACCTTCCTGCGAGCGCAGAGCCTCGACCTTAACGACCTTATTCTTCTCGATATAGATCTTCACGGGCGTGGGTCCGGCATAGCCTTGGATGCTCTTGCCGATAGTTTGCGTATTGATAATGGTGGTGTTTCCCTCGCGTGTCAGTGTCTGATCGCCAGGCATGGCGCTCATCATGAACATGGCCATGGCCACGGCGCCGATGATAGTCTTTACTTTCTGCATGTCGTTATTTCTCGTTTTTACCGATGCAAAGTTACAACATAATCTCTAATTGCCATAACATTTTGCTTAATTTAACTTTCATGCTGAGCGCAAGGAAGGGGCGCTGGTGCGTGGAGTACGGGCAGGACCTGACCCACCGCCACCATATTCAACACCGCCACTGCCATCGACACCGATGACCTCACCTTCGCTGCCAACAGGTTTGCCCAGTATGATGTTCACCAGTGTGGTCACGTCGGCAATGGTCACCTGACCATCGCCATTGACGTCGGATAGCATGCTGCTCGTCTCGCTCTTTCCCAAGATGACGTTCACCAACATACTCACGTCGGCGATGGTCACCCGTCCGTCGAGGTTCACGTCGCCACGGCGGAGCGGAACCAGCGTACGGCCTGCCAGCAGGCTGTTGTCGGCCTCGACACCGCTCTCGTGCAACAAAGTGCCATCGGTGAAGGGCTTGACGAGCGTCACCACGCCGCCATAGCTATCGGCCGTGATGCTCACCTGGTCGGTGTAGCTGAGTGAGACGGCCGAACCCGTGCTGTTGTAGCCATCGCCAATGCCACTGGCACCGGTGCCGGCCGAAGCGTTCACGGTGCCACCACTGATGCTGACCTCAGCATCACCGTATTCACCGGCACCGATGCCTGCTCCGCCGATGCCGCCGGTGGCACTGACCACACCACCGTTGATACTGATACGGGAGGTCTTGATGCCACTGTTGTCGCTCCGGTAGCGATAGGCATAGCCGCCACCGATGCCGGCGCCATACTTGCCACCCACGGCCGTGATGTCACCTCCGTTGATGGTGATGGCTCCGCTCGGAGCCGTGCGCCCGCCGATGCCGGCGCTATATGTGTCAGGACTGCTCACGCTCCAGGCACCTGTGCCATTGCGCTGCGCCCAGATGGTCAGGCTGTCGCCGCTGGCCACGGTGGTTCCTTTCGGGTTGGTAAGCGTGGCACCGTCGCACAGGATCAGGTTCACGTTGCCCTTCATGGTCAGGCGGTCGCTGGCGGAAATGCTGCCGGCCACGGCCCACCACCCGCCGTCGAGCGTAGTGAACTCAGGCCGTAGCACCATGGCCTCGACGGTCTGCTCGGCGCCGTCGCGGTCGACGTAGGTCACGGTCTGGGTAGCGACGCCGAACGTCGGGCTGACGGTGACTGACTCATGAGGCATCAGCAGCGAGTAAGTGCCATCGCCATTGTCGGTGATGCTGACCGCCTGCCCCGACCAGTCGCCCTTGGCGACGACCTCCCGAAGTAGGTATCCCTCGTCGGCATCGGGCGTCAAGGCGACGGTCTCGCCAGGGTAGTACTTGTTCTTGCCATTGGCCAAAAGCATGGTGCCATGGTCGTGGCTATAGACTTTCAGGAGCCACAACCCCGTGAAATAGCCTGTGTGCGGGTTGGCCATACCGACATCCGTCTTTTCCTGGTTGAAGGGCACTGCGCCTTTCAGTTTCTCGTCGCCGCCGAACATGTATACACCGGCTTCGGCAGGTATCGTCCAGACGTCGTTGCAGTAGATGGTGGTCAGCGCCGTGCAATCGCCAAACATTGCCGACGTGTTGCTGACTTTCCTCATGATGAAGCCACGAACGTCGAGCGTGGTGAGACCCTTACAGCCATGGAAAGTGCTGTTCATGTTGGTCGTCTCGCTGGTGTTCAGGTTCTCAAGGCCCTCAATCTCCGTCAGGCTGTTCATACCGCAGAACCACCTGTTCAGACTCTTGGGACGTGCAGATTGGAAGTCAGGGCTGACGACGACCTTCTTGACGCTGCCCGCGACGTCGGCAGCGTCCCATCCGGGCGTGCTCCAGCCAGTGTTCACGACGCTGGTGCCATTCCACGAGCTGGTCACGGTCAGGCCGTCGTAGGTGGAGCCAGCCTGGTAAGCCGTCACGGAGCAGGTGAAGTAGAGCGTGTTGGCAGCGCTGCACCAGAGCACCTGTGGGGTGCTGGCGGCGGCGGTGGTGAGATGCATGTATATGTAGGCGCCACCGCCACCCTTGTTGAGGTCGTAGCCACTGCTGCCACCATCGGCACCCACAGCGCCCTCGCTCCCGCTGTTGAAGCGGATATCGGTGATGGCATGGTTGTCGCTGAAGGTGTCCTTCGTGTAGAAGAGGTAGATGTAGTCGCCTCCGGCATCCCTGTTCAGGTCGCACGAACTGTTGTTGAAGGTGTCGTTGCCACCACCTGGCACGGGGTAGTAGGTGCGGCCTTCGTGGCTGATGCTGGCCGGGCGTCCTGAGCCCGTCTTGATATAGAAGTCGGTGATGTACTGGCCGTTGTTGACGCCATAGCCGAGGCCAGTGTCTTCCGCCTTATAGAGCAGGTAGATGTAGTCGCCTCCGGCGTCTTCGTTCAAGTCCTGTTCGATGCACGTCCATCCCTGTGCCTCGTATGTCTGCTTGAGAATATGCACCTCGTTGATTTCTTTGGCACCGATGAGCATGACGTCGGTGATGTATTGGGTTGCGCCCGCACCCGTAGCCCATGACAGCAACACGGCGAGCATGAGAAAAAATTGACTGGTCTTCATATGCTTCATTCTGCTATTTGATGACTACCTTCTTACCATTACTTATATAGATGCCCTTCGGGAGCGATGGAACCTTGTTACCTTGGTACTTTGTTACCTTGTTCTTTCTCCACTGCGTTTCGAAAGCGTCGCTTTGCGCCGTAGTCCTTAGCACACGACGTCCGCTGAGGTCGTACCACGCGTCAGGCGAGCTGCTGTCCGTGATGGTCTTCACACCTGTCGACTCGTTGAACTTCAGCACGTAGCTCTGAGCGTTGCGTCGGAGTTCGCTGGCCGTAAGTCCGTACATATCGAAGTAGGCACGGCAGGCTCCGATGTAGGTCTGGGCGCTGCCATCGGGATAATACAGCTTGTTGTCGGCACCGAGGAAGAGAATCGTGCGGTCCGCATCGTCGAAGTCAATACGGCTATAAGTGCCCTTGAAGCCAATGGCCTTCACCTCCTCAGCCAGCCAGAACTTGATGCCGGCCGGCAGCGTGCGACTGATGGTGACGTTGCTGAACACGGGATCGGTGATGTCGTCGGCCGCATTCTCCCACCGGATGAGATATGACCTGTCGGCACTAATGGCTGTGGTATCGTTGAAGGTGAGCGTCAGGATGCCGCCTGCGAAGGCCACATCGCTGAGCGTGGCCAGCGTGCAGCCGGCAAGAGGACTTTCGGCCAGCTGCTCCTCTGTGAGGCTGAAGGGCAGGCTCAGCGTGTTCCACGAGCCATCCTTATAAAGTGTGCGTCCGAGGAGCTGCACGTCGAGCGTCACGCTGTCGAGGGCAGCTATTGCGGTGCTGTTGTCGGCATCGTTGTCGATCAGGAGCATGCCCAGCTCGAGCGTGGGCAAGAGGTAGGTGGGTGCGAAAAGGCTGCTGCCAGCGAGGTCAGCCAGATAGCTGCCATCGGCATCCTGCTGCAGGGCGTCGCCAGCGGTGGCGATGCCTTGGTTGTAGGTGCAGTAGTTCACGCTACGGATGCGGTAGCCATTGGGCGCATCGAAGACCACGGGCACGGTCTGCCCCATGCCTCCTATGAGCGAATTGCTGACCACGAGGCCGCTCTCATAAGCCGTGAGTCCGCTCACGTCGTAGCTGTCGGAGGCTCCGGGATAATGGATCTTGACAGCTTCGTCGGCACTCTGTATCTGCACGCCATAGTCGATACCGTCTGACTCGATGCCGTTTGACGAGCAGAAGTAAGAGTTCGTGCCCTTGAACGGTGTGACGCCGGCAGAGCTGCTGCCGAAGTTCAGGGCGGTATGGCCGTCAGCGTAGTAGAGGTAAGAGTTGAGGTCGAGGCAGTCGCTGACGGTCTGCTTGGAGATGTCGTCGCACCAGCCGATGATACCCGCGGCGTAAGGATAAGCATCCTGGTTGTTGACGTCGAGGGTCACTCGGCTTCTCGACAGACATCCCGTGACGGTGTTGCTGCTGCTGTGGCCGTGGCCCACAAGGCCTCCCACAAGGCTGTTGCAGGTGATGTCGGCATCGACGAGGCAGTTGGTGATGGTGTTGGAGCCCATGCCATTGACACAACTGCCCACGATGCCTGCCGTGTGGCGCTTGCCGCTGATGGTGCCGCTGACGTGCAGATTCTTGATGTAGGCACCGCCAATGGCGCGGAAGGGAGCCGTGACGTCGTCGCTGCTGAGCTGGCAGCTGATGGTGTGGCCCATGCCGTCGAAGATGCCGCTGAAGGGATGGGCGTCGCTGCCCACCATTGTGGTCACGCTGATGTCGGCCATCAGCTTGGCGTGGATATCGGTGACATCGGCCTCAAGATAGTGGTCGAGCATCTCCCATTGGAACGGGGTGTAGATCTCGATGGGGCTCTGTTCGGTGAGCAGGTCAGGCACGTAGGTGACGTTGGCATAGTAGCCGGAGGCGTCAACGGGGTAGTTGGGCCAAGCCTCGAGCCAGGCGTCCAATGCCGTTGGCAGCACGTGGAAGCGAGTACGCCGGTTGGGCATGAAGTCGGTTTCGCGGGTTGCCCATCCGCTGAAGGGCGTCACGCCATAGTAATAGACGTCGCGCATGCTGGTCAGCCCGCCGAACATCCCCTCTGCATTAGCTATTTCGAATGGCAGCACGAGTGTCTGCAGACTGGAGCAATGGCTGAAGAATCCGTCGACCCTTGCTCCGTTGCTGATGTAGAGTTTTTCGAGCTGAAGACTCTCGAGCGACGCGCAGCCGGAGAACATGCCAGAGAAGTCGTTGACGTTCTGCGTGTCGAAGCTGTTCAGGTCGACATAGGTAAGGTTGGTGCAGCCTTCGAACATCGAACTCATGGCAGTGGCACTCGAGGTGTCGAAATGGCTGAGGTCGAGTGTGGTGAGCCCCTCGCAGCCTTTGAACATATAAATGAAGCTCAGGCACTTCGGCGTGACGAAATAGCTCAGGTCGAGGTCGTCATCGCGTAGGCTCTTGCAGTTGCTGAACATGAACGATGTCGAGAGCACCTCGCTGCCGTTGAGATACTCCCATCCCTCGATGGTCTGGAGATTCTCGCAGCCGGCAAACCATTTGGCAGTGGTCACAGGACGGGCAAAGAAGAACGAGGGCGTGAAGACCACGCGCGTGATGTCCTTTGCGTGGTTCTCGCGATCGGAGGAGCTTGTCGGTGCGGTACCGTCGGTGTCGTCGGTCCAGCCGGGGAACTCATCGGGCACGTCGGGGTTGCTGCCGTTCAGCTCAAACACTCGCTTGCCGCTGTCCTTCCTCGTCTGCTTACGTCCATCGTGATAGAACGTCAGCGTGCCGTCGTCGTAGACGGCATAGCTCTCTGACTTGCGGTCGCTGACCGAGCGGACGTTACGGCCGAAGTAGGTCCAGCCGTCGGGGGTGGTCCAGCCCAGCTCCACGTTGGTGTAGCTGGCTTGCTTATAGTCTTCCTCGTGATCGTCGGCCACCCAGAGCATGATGTTGTCGGTGGTGTAGGTGCGGGAGTCGCCGATGCCGTCTTCATGGAAGCAGAACACGTCGTTATACTCCCATACGGGCGGCGTCACAGCACGACAGACGACCGACTGCAGATTGGGCAGGTCGATGAAGGCACCGGTGCCGATGGTCTGCAGCGTGCTGGGCAGGTCGACCTCGAGCAGGCCCCTGCAGGCATAGAAGGCGAAATCGCCGACGCGCTCCACACCCTCTGGCAGGGTAACGCGGGTGACCCCTGTACACATGCGGAAGGCCATGTCGTTGACGCCGCCCACGGGATAGCTGGTGCCATCGATTTCTACTGTGGCTGGCACGATGACATCGCCCGAGTAGTACTGCGAGATGCAGGCATTGTAGCCGCTGCCCAGGATGGCCACTGTCTGGCTAGCAGCGTTCTTGCGGAGCACGTATTCGGCTGGCGTGTCGATGGTGTACGACCTGTCGCCTACCGTGAGGTATGTCTGCACGGTTCCTTTATAGATACGCTCTGCATCGCCCAGCTGCTTGGCTGCCGGATGAAGGTCGGCCTTCGAGAGAGTTCTGATGGCAGCACGCTCTTCTGTGCCCAAAAGAAATTCAACAGCGGTATTCACATGGTCCAGTTGAAATGCAGGGTCTTTCTTTTGCACCCATTTGCCGAAAGCATTGCCGGCAGAAACGCGGTTGGACGTCGGGACGACATCGTCCTTATAGCTGTGATAGAGGTAGAGCGGGTGCTCGGGGTTCCAGCCCTTGGTCAGGTCGTTGTAAGAGAGGGCATGCTGCAGGTCCTCCACGACGCCGCGCCGCTTAGGCTTGGCCGGATCTACGGCATACACATTATAATCATAGCTCGTAAGTACCCCTATCCCCGAATAGCTCAGCGGATCGATAAAGTAACCATCAGGAATATTGTTGTCGTTGTCGTCGAGCACCTGAAGGAAGTAGTTGTAGGCATCATCGGTCATGATACGACTCAAGTAAGCCGCGCCGTCCTTCTCTACCACGCTCTTGAAGTAGTCCGTATCGCCGTACTTTCCTTCCTCGCGCTGCTTGTTCCACGCTTTTTTCACGTCGCTGGTGGAGTAGTTCTTGCTGGCCAGCCAGTCGGCGACGCCCGTCTCGAGGAAACGCTCGCTGAGATAGTCGCTCAGCTGGTGGTTTCGCATATACGGGTTGCTGTCGCACATACCCTTCAGGATGAGCGGCATCACTACGGCCATGGCCATCGTTTCGTTTCGGCGGGCACGGTCCATGTAGAACATGATGGTCGACATGGGGTTGTAGGGGCCTGCACCGCAGATGGAGCCCGAGAAGTTCAACTCGTCGACGAGGTTGTTCTGCTCGATGAAGCGGTGGACGGCCATCGACGTGCCACCGCCCTGTGAGTAGCCCACGCTGAACGAGCGCCAGCCTTTGCGGAAGGGGTGGCGCACCTTCTTCACCTTGTCGGACGATTGGTAGAGCGCAAGACCATAGCGCACACCATCGACCACCTGACGCGCTGTGAGCTCTTCCGACAGGTAGGGGTGGGGAAGGCCCTGGGTGATGCCGTAACCCTCATAGTCGGGAATGATGACGAGGTTGTAGTAGCCCATGTCGTCGCCACTGGCATGGTCCACCATCCCGCTGCTGGCATGAAGCATGAAGAAGTCGGTGTCGTTGGTGTCGCCGATGCCGTTGTGGCTGTTCATCGACGGGCATTCGCGATTGGCTGTGATGGTGGCATGACAGCCGATGACGAGGTTTTGCAGCTGCGTGATGTCATCGTCGGGCATGCATACCAGGCCACTGAGCACGATGGGCTCGCCGCGGCCGTTCACGGAGGGGTAGTTGTAGACAAACCACCACATGTCCCACCACCAGTTGGAGTCCTTATCGTAGAAATCGCTACCGTTGCCGCCGATCTTCCGGCGTTGCTGCGCAGCCATGCGTGCCTTGGCCGTGCCCTGCTCAGTGTTCCATTCCACTTTCTCCACTGTGCGCAGCGTGTCAATGCGCATCGTGATGGAGTCGACCTTCAGCTGCTGCTTCACGCACATGGTGGCATGCCCCATCTCGGTGATAGTGGCTTTGCCGACATTGACTTTAGCAGGAAGGGCGTCGGCACTGGTCTGTGCCCAAATGCCCGCAGTTGCCACGATGAGCAATGCGAACAAACTAAATAGTTTCTTTCGGTTCATTGGGAGTTGTATTCCTTATGTTGGTAATATTATTTGATGAAGCGGTACAAAATTACATAAAAAATAGAAAAATTACAAACAATTGATTAGTTTTTCACGAACTTTTTATTGCATTTCACCCACTTATTAGTATCTTTGCAGCATGAAGAAAGTGAGCATGGCCGTCTTTGTGTCGGGCAGCGGGTCGAACTGCGAGCAGATCATCCGTCATTTCGCATCATCTGAACATGTTCGGGTGGCACTGGTGGTAAGTAATAGGGCCGATGCCTATGCCCTTCAGCGTGCCCAACGGCTGGGTGTGCCTTCGGAAGTGGTAACCAAGGCCGAGTTGAACGACCCTGATGTGATGATGCCCTTGCTCCGTCGTCACGACATAGGCTTCATTGCACTGGCTGGGTTCCTGCCCATTGTGCCCGATTTTTTGATTGAAGCCTATGAGCAAAGGATGGTGAACATCCATCCAGCTCTGCTGCCTAAGTATGGCGGCAAGGGCATGTGGGGGCATCATGTGCATGAGGCGGTGTGGCAAGCAGGCGAAACAGAGACGGGCATGACCGTTCATTACGTCACGCCCGTATGCGATGGTGGCGAGATCATCGCCCAATTTCGTGTTGCTTTATCGCCTGGCGATACTCCAGACGACATAGCCGAGAAGGAACATCAGCTGGAAATGGTGCACTATGCCCCTGTCATCGAACAGGTAATCGGCCTTCTCTTGTCTGAAAACCCTGAATAAAAGCCACGGCAAACCATCAACCCCCACTCTTCATCAACCATCAACTGACCTTTTGTCAGTTCCTTTTCGACGTCACGCTGCCATTCTTCTGGATGGTCAGGGTGGCGTTTTGCAAATGGTGGGTATCGTGGTTGAAGAGGATATTCGGATTGTAACGGCGTCCGCAGAAGAATATTTCGAAGTGCACATGCTCCGTGGTGGCATGTCCAGTACGGCCCGCCAGTCCGATGACCTGCCCGGCTTTCACCTTCTGTCCCACTTTGACGAGGTTCTTAGACTGGTGACCATAGAGCGTCACCAGTCCGTTTCCGTGCTGAATTTTGATGCAGTTGCCGTAGCCACCGTTATAACCTGCCTGGATGACTTCACCGTCGAAGGCAGCAAGAACGTTGTCGTTGGCTCGCGTCTTGATGTCCACTCCCGAGTGAATATGACTGCCACGATGGTTGCCATAGGGGCTGATGACGTGGGCTCCAGGTAGCGGATACGACCACTGCGAGCGCTTCATGTCAGCCAGATTCCACTTGATGGTGTTCGATTTGGCAAACGGATCGGCCTTGAAATCGGTCATGTTGTCGCGCACGCGATGCGTCTTCACGGCGATTTTGTTGCCGGTTTTGGTGAAGGTCAGCGTCTGTTTGTGCAGCTTATGACCGTTCACTTCGACGATGATGGCAGGATTGATGCGTCGTCCGTTCACCATAATGGCAAAGTTACAGAATGTGTTCAGCCCCTCACCGCCCACAATGGCGATGGTCTGTCCTGCCTTTACGCGGTCGCCAACCTTCACGAGGTTCTGCGCATTGTAGCCATAGACGGTCTCTAACCCATTGTCATGGCGGATGACGATGACGTTTCCGAAGGGTGCATTGTGCTTCGACAGGCGCACGACGCCACCGAACATGGCCTTCACGGCATCGCCTTTCGAGGTCGTTATCTCCATTTCGGAGTTCCCGTTGACCAGCTCCGCCTTACCCACAGGAAGCGGAAACGAGTACTCACTCGATGGCAGATCGGTGAAATCTATCTCGAATGCATTGCTCCGGTCGAACAGTCCGGGTGTCGGAACGCTGATGGATTGCTGTTCGGCAGGTGTGAATTCGTGGATGCTTTGTGCACAAATGCCTTGCGAAAAGAACACGGTGCATAGCAACAACAGGACTGCCAGACCGAATGTGCGTCCTGTTTGTCCCGTATGTCGTAAAGCTGTTTGTATGGTTCTCTTAGGTGTAGTTTGTTTCATGAAGTGGGGTGTTATGTTTCTTCAGTATATTCGTAGTCTTCCAGGTCTTCGACATCTTCTAAATCGTCTTCGTCGATGTATTCAATGTCGTCGTCTTCGCCTTCCTGTTCCATCTCCAGCGCCAGATGCGAGAGGTCTTTGTCGCGGTGGATGAGTGTGTCGGTAGAGGTGATGACCTCCAATTTGTTCGACTCAGAGTTGAGTTCGCGCCACAAGACGTCCTTCAGTTCGTCGAGTCCGAAGCCCGTCACGGCCGAAATGAACACGACGGGCAGATCGTCGGGCAGGGTAGGACGCAGCATATCAATGAGTTCCTGATCGAGCAGGTCGCACTTCGTCACGGCCAGCACGCGGTGTTTCGAGAGCATCTCGGGGTTGAACTGCTGCAACTCGTTGAGTAGGATGTCGTACTCATGGCGAATGTCATCGGTGTCGCCAGGAACCATGAAGAGCAGCAGTGAGTTGCGCTCAATGTGGCGCAGGAAACGTAGTCCCAGGCCGCGTCCTTCCGAAGCTCCCTCGATGATTCCAGGGATGTCGGCCATGACGAACGACTTTCCGTCGCGGTAAGCCACGATGCCAAGGCTGGGCTCCATCGTCGTAAAGGGGTAGTTGGCTATTTTCGGACGGGCATTCGACAGGGCTGAAACCAACGTTGACTTGCCGGCATTGGGGAATCCTACCAAGCCTACGTCGGCCAATAGCTTCAGCTCAAGGATGATTGTCATCTCCTGCATGGGCTCGCCAGGCTGTGCAAAGCGCGGCGCCTGGTTGGTAGCTGTACGGAACTGGAAGTTGCCCAGGCCGCCTCGGCCTCCCTTGAGCAGCATGACCTCCTGTCCGTCGTAGTTCACGTCGCACACGAACTTGCCCGTTTCAGCATTGTAGACCACCGTTCCAGGCGGCACGTCGATGTAGACGTCCTTGCCGTCGGTGCCGTGGCACTTGTCCTTGCCACCGTTTCCGCCGTGTTCGGCGAAGATGTGGCGCTGGTAGCGCAGATGCAACAGCGTCCAATAGTTGTGGTTGCCACGCAGGATGATGTTGCCACCACGTCCTCCGTCGCCCCCGTCGGGACCGCCGTTGTAGTTGTATTTCACGTGCTTCAGGTGCATACTGCCACGGCCTCCTTTACCCGAGCGGCACAGTATCTTCACGTAGTCAACGAAGTTCGATTCAGCCATAATAGTTTGATTTGGGCTGCAAAGTTACAAAAAAATGCTGAAAAACCGACATTTTTGTGCCATAAACTCGCTTTTCACCGTGTTGTGGAAGCCGAAAGCAATGCTTTGGCTGCCTCAAACCATTGCTTTCGCATGGCAAAAGCATAGCTTTTCGGGGCGTATCTCATACCACGAAAGCAAGCGGGTGACAAGCATGATGAAGCAAACGGGGCGAGTGGGATTCATAAAAAATGAAGGTGAGCTTTACGACTCACCTTCATTAGAAATGTGGGAGGGCACGTTGGTCGGCCTCATTCATCCTAAAGGGCATCGATAACGCTGCAGATATCGCCAAAGATACGGTCGAGATCGCCGAGGCCATCGATGTGGTTGCGGATGCCTTCGCGCTCGTACCACTCGATGAGGGGAGCGGTTTGCGAATGGTAAACGTCAAGGCGCTTCTTGATGGTTTCCTCGTTGTCGTCGCTGCGGCCACTCTGCTGGCCACGCAGGATGAGGCGTTTCATGAGCTCGTCCTCAGGAACGTCGAGCTCAATCATTGCTGCCACCTTGTGACCGCGCTCGGCGAGCATGGCCTTCAGGGCTTCGGCCTGCGGAATGGTGCGGGGGAAACCATCGAAGATGACGCCTTTGTGGTCGCCACCGAACTTGTCGTAGACCGATGCCAGCATATCTACAATCAGCTGGTCGGGCACGAGCTGTCCCTGGTCAATGTACTGGCGGGCTGTTTTGCCCAGTTCCGTACCATTTTTCATTTCGCTGCGCAGCACGTCGCCTGTAGAAATGTGCTCGAAGCCATACTTCTCAATCATCTTGTCGCTCTGCGTTCCTTTACCGGAACCAGGTGCGCCGAAAATAACGATGTTCTTCATTGTTTTTGTTGATTATGTTTATTCTTTAATTCTTATAACTTTCGTTGACTTCATCGTCGTCTTTCATTCCACGATGGTATAGATATCTCTCAAGTTACGCCCCTGCTGATCGTAGTCAAGGCCATAGCCAACGATGAACTCGTTGGGTATTTCCAAGGCAGCATATTCGATGTTGAGGTCTACTTCCAGCTTCTCGGGCTTCACGAGCAGCGTGCAGATGTGGACGGAGGCTGGATTGCGGGTGCCAAGCGTCTCGATCATGCGCTGCATTGTACGACCTGTGTCGACGATATCTTCGACAATGATGATGTGACGGCCTGCGAGATTCTCATTGATACCAATGACTTCGGTGACCTTTCCCGTCGATGTGGTGCCGGCATAGCTGGCTAGTTTCACGAAAGAAATCTCGCATGGAATGGTGATTTCGCGCAGGAGGTCGGCAGCAAAGATGAACGAACCATTTAGCACGGCAAGGAACAGTGGGTTCTTGTCGGCCATATCGTGGTTAATGCGCTCGGCGACAGCCTTCACGCGACGTAGGATTTCACTCTCGGGGATTGACGTTCGGAACGTCTTGTCATGTATTTTTACGGTACTCATCTTGTAGATTGTTTCAATAGCTTTAAGCTTTCAATCTGCAAAGATACGAATAAGCGAGCGAAATGCAAAAAGAAAAGCGAATTTTCTTTTTGCATTTCCGAACGTAAGTAACTTCGGCAAAGCCAAAGTTACTAAAAATCGAGCGCAGAACAAAGCAAATCCCAAAGATTTTATCTCTGCTTGCTGAAAATCAGTTTCATGGTTTCTGGGTCCAGTGGACTCATCGATGGCAGGCGCAGACTCTTCACCATATGCATGGTTCCTTGCTTGTACTTTTGGAAATGGTCGGTCTTCAGGTGTTGCTGATAGGCACTTTCCGAGGCATAGATTTCAAGGATTCTAATCTGCGTGGAGTCTTCGGCACTTTGCATCGGGAACAAACAGATGACACCGGGCTCGCGCTCCACGCTGAGTCGATCTACTTCGCTGGCAAACGACAGGTATTCCTCCAGATAGTCAGGATAAACTTCTATCTCAGCGATGCGGACAATCATCTTCCCATCGCTTGCGCTGGCAGCGGGCTTTGCTCCCGATAATCCGAAGAGCCACTCGGCATTCTTGTGTAAAAGCATCTCGCGGAAAGGAGCGAGGTCTGGCTCTGTTGTCAGGTACTGTTGCATGCGCTGGAGACTCTGAGTGAGCACCTGAGGTGCCACGTAGGGATAGTCGGAGCCATAAAGAAGATGGTCGGGCGTCGTGATGGTGAGCATCATCCGTATGACCTCGGGCGAGTGGGCTCCTGCCAGATCATAGTAGAGGGCAGCCAGGTTCGCATCCCAGTCGATTTCGCCCACCATTTTGTTTATTTGCATGACCGGTGTGAGTGACTTCATGCGCGGCACTGCCAACGGCAGATAGGCTCCGCAATGGGGTACCACGACCTTAACCTCTGGATAGCGGGCCAGCACATTGCGCGTAATCATGTTCGTCACGGCACGAGTGGTTTCCGAGAGATACTCTTGCATGGCCAGCGGTGTCTGTTGCATCACCTGACGGTTGACGGGCTCCGGGCGATGTGGATGCAGGATGACGACAGTCCGTCGCTCGTTCAGCACGGAGAAAAGCGTGTCGAGTTCGGGCGCACCGAGATACTGCCCCTGCACGTTCGTCGCCAGCTTGATACCATCGGCTTTCAGCGTGTCAAGGGCATAGATAGCTTCCTTAATGGCAGCCTCT
Organism: uncultured Prevotellaceae bacterium; assembly: GCA_902774815.1. GTDB lineage: Bacteria > Bacteroidota > Bacteroidia > Bacteroidales > Bacteroidaceae > Prevotella. Next base: position 63,827 of record CACYJV010000008.1, read on the forward strand.
ACGTCGGGCAGGGGCAAGGCTGCACAGAAGAGAAAGCGTCCTGGGTGTTCTTTTTTGATGCGTGCCGCAGTCTCATTGGTCTGCCTGATGATGCTGGCTGACGAAGGTTGCGGCGCTGCCAAAGTCAACACCGACGTCTGCACGCCAGCTTCGTCCATCCATTGTATATGCTTCTCTACGTCATATTGGGGCAAGGGAAATCCCTCGTCTATCAACCGGCCTTCGCCTTCAAGGGCTTCGACGAACTCAGTAGGTAGCAGGTGGGCGTGAACGTCAACGACACCCTGTGAATTGATACCCATTGTTGCCATTAAAACTGCGATAAAAGTAATGATTCGATTCATGTCTGCAAAGATACGTCAAACATTCCACACTTCGTTTACGTGATTTGTGGTTTTATCTACCATATTTACGGATTCTACAACAAACGCACGCATTTCTTAAGTGCATGCGGCTGTTTGACGATGTTGATGAGCGTCGCCCGTGAAAGGTATGAACGATGTTCTTTCGGTCTTTATCTCATCCTTTCCAGCAGGTTGGCCAGCTCTTCCAAATCACGAGGATCTACCTTCAAGTCCAGCAGACGGCCTTCGCGGTCGAACAGTTTGTAGGTCGGAAACTCGTGAACGTTCAAGTGGCGCTCAATGGCCTTCTGCTGCTCTTCGGGCAGGTTGAAATGAGCTACATTGGGTCCGCTTACGTTGTACTCCTTGATGATGTTCTCCCACGAGTACTGCGGACTGCGGTTTGCCAGATAGATGAACTCGATGTCGAAGTCCTTCAGTCGGGCGTACTCCTCGGTTGAGTGCGAGAGGGCTTCCTTACACGGGCCACACCACGTGCCCCAGATGTCGAGAAGCACGAACTTGCCCTTGTAGGGCTCCAAGATTTTCTTCAGCAGTGCCTCGCCTTCGCTGAGGCCTTTCAGCTCGTCCGACGACTTCAGCACCAGCCTGTCGAACTCGCGGTTCTCGATGGCGAGGTAGTGGTCGTTCTTTTTTTCAATCATTGCGCGGCAAACGGGGTCGCCAATCATCGTTTTCACAGTGTCTATCACACTTGACAGCAGCGACGCACGTTCGTGGTCAATATGTTCTACTACTTTCCGCGTGAGCCAAATGTTCTTGATGAACGGATCGGCACCGAGCGAATCGAGCGTCAGTACGTGTTCTTTCAGTGTGTTGACGAGCAGTCCGCCATTGATCATCTTTCGTGCTTTAGGCGTTTCAAAAATCTTGTTCACCTCATTGACCAGGTCGGCATTCTGTGCGTTCACCTCTTCCGACTTGCGTATCTTCCCTTCGACAGTGGGCTCGGCATCGATGAGGGGCATAATCTCTTTTGCCCATTTGGCCCAGCGATCGAGCAGTGCGAGTTCCTCCTCGTTCGAGGCATATTCCGTATAGTGGTCAAGAGCATTGTACGCAATTACGGCATTGCGTGCATCTGCGGCATCACTCAGATAGTCACGCAGGAACATGCTGAGGTCGCGGTACAGCGTGTAGGGCTTAGGCAGGTTTTCCCAAAAAGTGTTGTAGGCAAATTTACGGGCGTTGCTCGTGAGATGGAAATTCTGGCCACTGAAACGAGCCTGTCCGAAATCACGTGCCTGTTGCCAAAGCGTGTGTCCCTTTCTGAAGCTATTGAAGCGCGTCGAGAGTGTTGGGTGGGTCTCGCAGAGCAAGTCGATGTTGGCGCTCTGTGCCTTCAGAAGACTATCGACAGAGGCTATGTACTGGTCGAAGTCGGCACCACGCTCCATGCGAAGGGACTTCCAGTCGAGCGGAAACCTGAACAGCTCGTTCTGCAGGCGGCAGTCGTCGCCCATGAAGTAGCGGCGACCTTCCTTGAAGTCGTAAAGCAGAAAATAGGTCTTACCCGGTTCCAGCATATTGATGACGAAGCAGCGCCGCCAGTCGCAATAGAACTCCGTGCTGTTCAGGATGGGAATCTTCACCGTGAAACGTCCCAGTGAGTCCAAATCGGCATAGACATCCTCCTGCTCGTCGGTGTAGAGGTTCTGATAGCCGAACTCGAAAGTCTTCAACTGTTTGAAGTGTTCCGGCATGTCCTTGATCCACCCCACCACGGTCACGGTATCTGTCTTGTAGCCCGTGTCGACGAAGTCGGTGCGCGTGTCCTTTGCCGGGTAGTCAGGCATGAAGCGGCTGGTAATCATTTCGTATGTCACCTTCTGCTGGCCGATTTGCATGGTGCGCGTACCTTTCTTGTCTTTACCCACAGCGACCTTCAGCACGTCGTTGCCATTCTGCATCACGATGTAGGCCTCGCCCGTCTTCGGATTCACGTCGCGCTGCTTGTAGTCCCAGAACTTGCAGTCGTAGATGGCACATTCTTCGCAGAACGCAATCTTCCAGTCGCCTTGAGCGTCGCGCCAATACGAGGGGAAAAGTTGCTTCCAACGCTCTTCCACAGGTTTGATGCCCTTTATCTGGAAAGCACCGTTGCCGTCGCCCTCGACGAAGTCGAACGAACGAGTGCCCTTCGGCAGCGGCTGGAAGTGGAACACCATGTCGCGTCGCCCATCCTTTCCTGTCTGCACAAACTTGTTGAGTTCAATGCCGTCGGCCAACTTGAGGGCATAGCGTTTGCCTCCCGCTTTCAGGTAGGTGTCGCCAACAAACTGGAAACTGTATTCTGGGTAGTCCGAGCGTTGCCTGGCGGTGATGTACACCACCGTCTCATCGGCTTTCAACTCCACCTTTGTCACGTCAAGGGCGAGGTAGAAGAAACCGTCGCCGTAGTCTGTTCCATATTCTGTGGCGGGTTGTTCCCATACCATTGTCTTCTCTTTTGCCTGCCCGGCCATTGCCATCAGGACCAGGAGAATGCTGAGAATCGTTTTCTTGTTCATTGTGAGTTTTGTCAGTATTGTTTTGCTTATGTGTGTGATGTCTGTTGCGAAGTTGCAAAATTACAAAAAATCCGCGAAACTCCAAACAAGTCTCGCGGATTATTTTATTACAGAAGAATGGCCTTCACTCTACAATCCTTTTCTCGCCGTTCACAATGTAGATGCCCTTTGGAAGAGCTGATAGTTGATAGTTGAGAGTTGTTGGTCGTCCGCTGAGGTCATAGACGACAGCATTTTCCATTCTCCGTTTTCCATTTTCAATTTGAACGATGCCCGTCACCTTTTGGAAGTCAATGGTGTTGAGCCAGTTCTTGATCAGCATGCTACGATTAGAGCGATTCGAGTTGTTGATCCAAAGATTCTCACTGAAGTAGTTCCCGTCAGGAACGAGCCGTTTGCAGTCGGCAACGACGCCGCTGATGCCACTGCTGGCACTCGACACGATCAGTCCGATGTTCTTCTCAGCCATTTCAGGACCGGCACCGAAGAGGTAAGCCTGCATGATGGCAGCCATCTGGCTCCACCACAGCGGTGTCACGATGATGATGTTCTGGTAGTCGTCCAACGATGTCGTCACCTCATCGATGGCAGGATAGCTGCCGGCATCATTCGGGTTTGCCTTGATGGCGTTCAGCAGCTGGGTGCCAAGGGCATAGCCGTTGGCCTCATACTGCAGCCCCTTCTCGGCAGGCTGAATCTCCAGCACGTCGGCCTCAATCTGACTGGTCAGCGTCGTCACGATGTCGCGACAGTTGCCCGTGTAGCTGTAGTACACCACCAGCGTCTTGCCCGCCTTCATAGTGGTCTGCGCGTTCACCTGACCATCTTCGTCGTTGCTGCAAGCCACGGCCAGCAGGCATAAGACCGTCAGCAACATTCTGCATATCATACTGCTCTTCATATCGTCGTCGTTTTTTTATTCCATTGAGTGTTCCCAACCGCCACGGGTGTCAATGCCGGTGGCATCGGCGAGCTGCTCCAGACGGGCCACTTCCTCGGCTGTCAGCACGATGTCGGCAGCTTCGGCAGCCTCGACGACGTGACGCTCCTTCGTGGCACCAATGAGGGGCGTCGCTCCTTTGGCGATGGCCCAGGCAATGCCAATCTGCGAACACGATGCACCGTACTTCCGTCCGATGGAGGTCATCTCGTCGGTCAGTGCCTCCAGCTGCGGCAGCACGGGGTTGTACTTCTTGCCGCGGTCGCTCTCGGCAGGCAGCGGGTTATCCTTATTGTATTTACCTGACAGCGCGCCTTGCTCCAGCACCATGTAGGCCCAGAACTCGATGCCCTGCTCCTTGCAGTAGTCCAGCACGCCGCCTTTCTCCGACGAACGGTAGAGCAGCGAGAAGTGGTTCTGCACGGCGCTCACCTTGAAGTCGGCCTCGCCCAGAATCTCGTTGGCACGACGAATCTCGGCAATGTTGTGGTTCGAAACGCCCACGCGCTTCACCTTTCCCGACTGCAGCAGTGGAATCAATCCCGGTGTCCAGCGCTCCACGTCCATAGGGTTGTGAATCCAGTAGATGTCGATGTAGTCGCAGCCCATACGTTCGATGCTGGCATCGGCCATCTTCTCCACCGAGTTCTCGTAGATCTCGGCAATCTGAGGAGTGAATTTCGTCGAAATCAGCACGTCCTCGCGCTCGAATGGCTTGGCCAGCGCGCCCAGAATGCGCTCCGACTCGCCCATGCCATAGACGGTAGCCGTGTCCCAGAGGTTCAGTCCTGCCTTCATGGCAGCCTCGAACACGGGCTTCAGGTTCTCAACGTCAGTATTACTTCCAAACACGGTGTCGCCACCGAATGCTCCTGCGCCCCAGGCCCAGGTTCCTAATGCAATCTTTTTCATTTTCTATTTACCTTTTTACTTTTATGTTTTTTCCCACAGATTACACAGATTTCACAGATTATATTTTTCTAATTTGTTTCCGACCTTTTTCCTTTTATGAAATGCTTCTCAGTCGCAAAGGGTAATCATAATTATCAATTGTCAATTATCCATTATCAATTATCGTTTGCAAAGTTATGGCGAAATCTGCAAACATAACTTAAATGATTTACTGATTTATCAACCGTTTTTACGGATTCTCAACTTTTTTCCGTATTTTTGCAAGCAGTTAATGATTTAAACGGAGAGAATGATTATGAAAAAGAATGTTTCGAAGCCGTTAGAAGATCTTGATTTCCATGATTTCGAAATCTCCCCGATCTGGGTGTTCGCTTTGGATGAAGAAGCCAATGATGATCAAGATGAAACATGGGTAAAACCGTTAATGTCAACACGCAATCTTACTTTTGATTGGTATGAAGCGTATATACTCCTACGTACCAACAAGAATCACCTTCCCGTGTTTGCCCGTGTTGACATAGCTGGTCTCACCCTCGACGATATTTGGATGAAAGCCGACGATGGCACTCCTGTAGAACTGAAAAATACTGATGCAGAACTCCCCATGATACTCGTATCAGACATTTCGATTGAGGGAAAGGAGAATGTCAGGTTTGTCGTCACGTCAGATAAAGAGAGTGCAATCATTCATGAGGAAGACAAAAAACTCTTTAAGAAAAGGACCTGGTGGCAAAGGCTTTTGGGAAGATAGACTGACATGATGGAGAAGATACTGAAGGTTCACCGCGTCAACGACTACGCACGCTACATCGGTGCGCCTGAGTTGCATCCGCTCGTCTCGGTGATTCATTACGACGAGCTGCAGCACTGCCGCCACTCGCTCAACAACTACGACGTCTTCGGCATGTTCATCGGCGACGAAACGCTCGAGGAACTCACCTACGGGCTGACCACCTATGACCTGCACCGCCACGCCCTGATGTGCGTGGCCCCTGGACAGATAGGCGGCAAGGCCGACACAGGCGAGGAGATACAGACCAAGGGCTGGGCATTGCTCTTCGATCCCGAGTTGCTGCATGGCACCGACCTCGAACGTCGCATGGCCTCCTACACCTATTTCTCCTATAACATCAACGAAGCTCTCCACATGACCGACCGTCAGCGGCAGACCATCGTCACGCTGCTGGAGGAGATTCGCAGCGAAACGTCCAACAACGACGAGCACACCCACCACATCTTGGTACATCGCATCGGATTGGTGTTGGAGTATGTCGCCCGATTCTACGAACAGCAGCTCTCTACGACGTCCAAAGACCATGCCGACCTGCTCACACGCTTCGAGAATCTGCTCGTGCGCTACTACCGTGAACGTCTGCAGCGAGCTCACGGTCTGCCCACCGTTCGCTATTGTGCCCAGGAGTTGTTCTTGTCGCCCAATTACTTCGGCGATCTCATCCGCCAGCTGACGGGCGATACCGCCTCGAACATGATTCGGCGGTTCGTCATGCAGCGTGCCCAGGAGCTCCTCGTCAGTGGCATGCAGGTTACGGAAGTTGCCGAACAGCTTGGCTTCGACTACCCACAGCATTTCACACGCCAGTTCAAAAACCACTTTGGCATTACTCCTTCCGAGTTCATCAAAAAGCGGCCAATTTAAGCAACATAAGCCTTTAACTTTTACTTGTACCTCTACAGCTAGACAAAGCATTGCTTTATACCTTATGTATCAATGCTTTATACGCTATGGAGCTATGCTTTGTAGGGGTATAAAGCTATGCTTTAGAGCATTAAAAGCATTGCCCTATAAGCGACAAAGCAATGAGATGTAACCTCAATAGCGTTGCTCTGTCAGCGGAAAAGCCATCTTCTTTATTCAACAATGTACTGCTCTTTCATCAGCAAACCGCCACTTTTGTCGGGTGATGGGTCCGATGAGGAAAGCAATGAGAACTCATTCCTTCTAACCAGAAAGGGATTGTTTCGGTCTGATCACGAGCAGAATTGAGCGTGGTGATAGCGAAAAAACGAGAAAACATTTGGGAAAGCCACAAAAAATGCTTACTTTTGCAGCGTAAAGAGTTTACAAACTGATTTTTCAGGTTAACACAAAGACTACCCAGATGATGACAAAGCGAAAGAGAATACTGTTCATCGACCGCGACGGAACCCTTGTCAAGGAGCCTCTTGACGAGCAGGTTGATGACTTCAGCAAACTGACGTTCCAGGAAGGGGTGTTCCGCAATCTGGCTTTCATCTGTCAGCATACTGACTTCGAACTCGTCATGGTGACCAATCAGGACGGTCTCGGCACCGACTCGTTTCCTGAGGAGACGTTCTGGCCCGTTCACCAGTTCATCGTGAACACGCTGGCTGGCGAGGGCATCGTCTTCAAGGAGCAGCTCATCGACCGCCATTTCCCTGCCGACAATGCGCTTACCCGCAAGCCCGGAACAGGCATGGTGAGGCACTATATGGAGTCGCCAGATTACGACATGGCTGGTAGCTACGTCATCGGCGACCGCGAGACCGACGCCCAGCTGGCCCGCAACATGGGTTGCCGTGCGCTGATCCTTGGTCGCGACGGCATGACGTGGGATCGTATTGCCGAACAACTGTATGCCGGTGAGCGCAAGGCGGAGGTGCATCGCGAAACACGTGAGACGCAGGTAAGCGTCAGCGTGAACCTCGACGGCTCGGGCCGTGCAGACATCTCGACGGGACTGGGTTTCTTCGACCACATGCTGGAGCAGATTGCCCACCATGGAGGCATGGACCTGAGCATCAACGTCATTGGCGACCTGCACGTGGACGAGCACCACACCATTGAGGACACGGCGCTGGCGCTGGGCGAGTGTCTGCTAAAGGCATTGGGCGACAAGCGTGGCATAGAACGCTACGGTTTCACGCTGCCCATGGACGACTGCCTCTGCACGGTGGCCCTGGACTTCGGTGGCCGTCCGTGGCTGGTGTGGCAGGCGACGTTCCAGCGCGAGTATGTGGGCGACATGCCTACGGAGATGTTCCGCCATTTCTTTAAGAGCCTGAGCGACAGTGCGCGGATGAACCTGCACATCATTGCCGAGGGCGACAACGAGCACCATAAGATAGAGGGCATCTTCAAGGCGTTGGCACGTAGCATCAAGATGGCCGTCCGCCGTGACATCTTCCACTACGAACTCCCTTCATCGAAAGGGGTCCTGTAATTGAGAATTGACAATTGAAAATTGATAAATATGATTACCCTTTGCGGTAGTATAATCCGTGAATCGTCAATCGGACTCGAGCTCTGCTCGCTTTCGTAATGAAATGGAGAAAGAAATCCGTTAATCGTAAATAATAACCATCCGTGTCATCGGGTTTCATCCGTGACATCCGTGGTCGCAAAATCCGTAAATATCAACCGTGTTAAGAATAGCAGTACAATCGAAAGGACGCCTTTACGAGCAGACCATGAGCCTGCTCAACGAGGCAGATGTGAAACTAGACATCAGTCGCAGGACGTTGCTGGTGAAGAGCCGCAACTTCCCGTTGGAGGTGCTTTACCTCCGCGACGACGACATTCCCAGCAGCGTTGCCGACGGTATTGCCGATATCGGCATTGTCGGCGAGAATGAGTTTGTGGAACAGCAGGCCGATGCCGATGTGGTAATGAGGTTGGGCTACAGCCGTTGCCGCCTGTCGCTGGCCATCCCGAAGGAGGTGGACTACCAGTCGCTGGAGTGGTTTGAAGGCAAGAAGATAGCCACATCCTATCCCGTCATCTTGCAGAAGTTCCTCAACGAGAAGGGCATCCATGCCCATATACACAGGATTGCGGGTAGCGTGGAGATTGCTCCAGGCATAGCGCTGGCCGATGCCATCTTCGACATCGTCAGCAGTGGCTCGACACTCGTGAGCAACAACCTGCGCGAGGTGGAAGTGGTGATGCAGAGTGAAGCCCTGCTCATTGCCAATCGCCAGCTCGGCGACGAGAAGCATCAGGTGCTGCAGCAGTTGCTGTTCCGCCTTGATGCCGTGCGCCAGGCCGAGGACAAGAAATACGTCCGCATGAATGTGCCGCGCTCGCAGTTGCAGGAGGTGCTCGACGTGCTGCCTGGTCTAAAGAGCCCCACCATCATACCATTGGCTGATGCCGAGTGGTGCTGTGTGCACACGGTGCTCGACGAGAAACGCTTCTGGGAGATCATTGGCAAGCTGAAGGAACTGGGCGCACAGGGCATCCTCGTGACGCCGATTGAGAAAATGATACTTTGACAATTGATAATTGAAAATTGACAATTGATAAATATGATTACCCTTTGTGGTAGTAAAATCCGTGAATTGTCAATCCGTCAATCGTAAATCCGTAAATCGTAAATAATTAGATGAAGGTACTACGTATAGATACGGTCACAGATGAGGTGCTGGCGGAAGTGGTCAAACGGCCACCCGTGGACCTCTCGCAGCTCGCCACTACGGTAGGCGAAGTGCTTCAACGCGTGAAAGACGAGGGCGATAAGGCCGTCGTGGACTACGAGGAGCGCTTCGACCACGTGCGACTGCAGTCGTTGGCGGTGACCGAGGAGGAAATGCAGGAGGCTGAAAGCCTCGTCAGCGAACCCTTGAAGAAGGCCATTGCACTGGCTCATGGCAACATCAGTCGTTTCCATGCCGCCCAACTGCAGGAGCTGCCCCATGTGGAGACCTGCCCGGGCGTGGAGTGCTGGCAGCGCCAGGTACCCATTGAGCACGTCGGTTTGTACATTCCAGGCGGTACGGCTCCACTGTTCAGCACCGTCCTGATGCTGGCAACGCCCGCCCGACTGGCGGGTTGCCGTGAGATAGTGCTCTGCACACCGCCCGACCGCCAAGGCAACGTCAACCCTGCCATCCTTGTTGCGGCAAGCATGGCTGGTGTCAGCCGCGTGTTCAAGATCGGTGGCGTACAGGCTATCGGAGCCATGGCCTATGGTACCGAGAGCGTACCGAAGGTCAGCAAGATTTTCGGTCCGGGCAATCGCTTCGTGATGGCTGCCAAACAGCAGGTGAGCCTGAAGGACGTAGCCATCGACATGCCTGCCGGACCTTCGGAGGTGTGCGTCGTTGCGGATGACCATGCCAACCCCGTGTATGTGGCTGCCGACCTGCTGTCGCAAGCCGAGCATGGCAGCGACTCGCAGGTGTTGCTGATCACCACCAGCGAGGAGATGCTCCGAATGGTTTCGGATGAGGTGGACCGCCAGCTGGCACTTCTGCCCCGCAAGGAGTTTGCCGAGGCATCGTTGCAGAACAGCTGTATGGTTCTCGTGGGCGATACCACGCAGGCAATGGCCATTGCCAATGCCTATGCACCCGAGCACCTGATTCTGCAAACCGACGACTACGAGACGCTGGCTGCACAGGTGGTCAATGCCGGCAGCGTATTCCTGGGTCCCTATGCCTGTGAGAGTGCTGGCGACTATGCCAGCGGCACCAACCACACACTGCCCACCCATGGCTATGCCCGTGCCTATAGTGGCGTTAACATCGACAGCTTCTGTCGGAAAATCACCTTCCAACACATCACCCGCGAGGGCATCGACAGCATCGGCGAGGCCGTTGAGCTGATGGCGGAGGCCGAACAGCTGGAGGCACATCGCCGCGCCATGATGGTCAGGCGACAAGGTGAGTGTTAGTCCGTTTATGTGATGACCTTTGGAAACATAGTAAGCAGTATGAAAGAATTATCAGAACTGATCAGACCCAACATCCTGAAGCTGTCGCCCTACAGCAGTGCGCGCAATGAATACAGTGGCGGTGAGGCAGAGGTGTTTCTCGATGCCAATGAGAATCCTTACAATCAGCCGTTCAACCGCTATCCCGACCCGCTGCAACGGCAGCTGAAGGCCGCCATCGCCCAACTGAAAGGGGTGGCGTCCGAGTGCATCTTCCTGGGCAACGGTAGCGATGAGGCCATTGACCTGGTGTATCGTTGCTTCGCGCGGCCGGGCATCGACAACGTGGTGGCCATAGCTCCTACGTATGGAATGTACAAGGTCTGTGCCGACATCAACGATGTGGAGTACCGGCCGGTGATGCTCGACGACCACTATCAGACGTCGGCCAATCGTTTGCTGGCTGCTTGCGACGACCGGACGAAAGTCATCTGGCTGTGCAGTCCGAACAACCCGACTGGCAACAGCATTGATCGCGGCGAGATAGCAGCCCTCCTGCAGCGCTTCGAGGGCATCGTTGTGGTCGACGAGGCTTATGAGGACTTTGCCCAACAGCCGTCGTTGCGTCGTGAATTGCACAACTATCCAAACCTGATTGTGCTGAACACGTTCAGCAAGGCATGGGGGTGTGCCGCCATCCGCCTGGGCATGGCCTATGCGCGGAAGGAGATCATCGACGTGTTTAACAAGGTGAAATATCCCTACAACGTTAACATGCTCACCCAACAGCATGCGCTGGAGGCCCTTGGCAACGTCTATGACGTGGAGAAATGGGTGCGTCTGCTGCTGCAGGAACGTAGTGTGGTGATGAAGTCGTTTGCCGACCTGCCCTGCTGCGAGAAGGTGTTCCCGTCGGATGCCAACTTTTTCCTGGCCCGCATGACCGATGCACAGGCCATCTACGACTATCTGGTAGGAAAGGGCATCATCGTCAGGAACCGGACGAACGTTGAGCTGTGTGGCAACTGCCTGCGCATCACCATTGGTACCAAGGGCGAGAATACGGCTCTGCTGTCGGCCCTGAGAAACTATGGGGAAAGGTAAAACGTAGGGGCAGACTTCCGTGTCTGCCCGAAAGGTAAAAAAGTAGAAAGGTAAAGAATGAAGGTAGCAGTCGTCAACTATCATGCCGGAAATGTGCGTTCTGTGCTGAATGCCATCCGTCGGCTCGGTGTGGAACCCGTCTATACCGACGATGCCGCTGTGCTGCGTGCTGCCGACCGCGTCGTTTTCCCCGGACAAGGCGAGGCTTCGTCGGCCATGAGCTATCTGCGTGAGCGCGGATTAGATGCCGTCATCAAGTCATTGAGCCAACCTGTGCTGGGCATTTGCATCGGTCAGCAACTCCTTTGCAGTCATTCCGAAGAGGGGGACACCGACTGTCTGGGCATTTTCCGCACCGATGTGCGTCGTTTCCAACCTACTCGTCCTGACGAGAAGGTGCCCGTGATGGGGTGGAACACCCTTCACGACCTAAAGTCACCACTCTTTGATGGCTTTACCGAAGCGCCCTACGTCTATTTCGTCCATAGCTTCTACTGTCCGTTGTGCGCCGACACCATCGCCACGACGAACCAAATCCTGTCCTATAGCGCTGCGCTGCATCGCGACAACTTCTATGCCACTCAGTTTCATCCGGAGAAGAGCGGCGACGTGGGCGAGCAAATCCTACGGAATTTCATTTCACTCTAAACGATAAAGCATCACGACGAACCTATGATTCAGTTGATTCCCGCTATAGACATCATCGATGGGCAGTGCGTACGCCTGACCAAAGGCGACTACCAACAGAAGACCGTCTATGCTGCCGACCCCGTAGAGGTGGCCAAACGGTTTGAGGCGATGGGCTTCACGAGGTTGCATGTGGTCGATCTCGACGGTGCCAAGGCCCGACATGTGGTCAACGGCGACGTGCTGAAGGCCATCACCAGCCATACGTCGCTGGTTGTTGACTTCGGCGGTGGCGTGAAAACCGATGCCGATCTGTACACGGTGTTCGATGCCGGGGCCAGTATGGTGACGGTCGGATCGGTGGCTGTCGCTCAGCCGGAGCTTATGGAACGCTGGGTGAGCGAGTATGGTGCGCAGCGCTTCGTGCTGGGTGCCGATGTGCGGGGACGTCGGCTGAGCATCAACGGATGGCTTGACGACAGCAATTGCGACCTGTTGCCGTTCATTCAGCACTATCATGCGATGGGCATCCGCAACGTGTTGTGCACCGATATCGCCCGCGATGGAACCCTCATGGGACCCTCCACAGACCTCTATCGCGACATCATGGCGGCCTTTCCCGACCTGCAGCTCATAGCCAGTGGCGGCGTGTCGAACGTTGCCGACATACTGCAACTTCAGGCCGCAGGCATACCAGCCGTGGTCTTTGGCAAAGCCATCTACGAAGGGCGCATCCAGTTGGAAAAGGGGCGCCTGACGTCGGGCTGTGACGAAATCGTCATATCGTAAATCGTCAATCCGTAAATCGTAAATATAAACCCCGTGAGCATCGCAAAAAGAATCATTCCCTGTCTGGACGTGAAAGACGGGATCACCGTTAAAGGCACGTGCTTCGTCTCGTTGCGCGAGGCTGGCGACCCCGTGGAATTAGGCAAGGCCTATAGCCAGGCTGGTGCCGATGAACTGGTGTTTCTCGACATTACTGCCAGTCATGAAGGCCGGAAGACCTTCACCGATATCGTCAGTCGGGTGGCTGAGGAGGTCAACATCCCCTTTACTGTGGGTGGTGGAATCGGCGAACTGAGTGATGTGGAGCGCCTGTTGAATGCCGGTGCCGACAAGGTGAGCATCAATAGCGCCGCCCTGCGTCGTCCCCAGCTCATCAATGAGATTGCCCGTCGCTATGGTAGCCAGGTGTGTGTCTGTGCCATTGATGCACGCTTTGTGGAGTCAGGCGCTGGAGGCGACGGTTCGTGGGAGTGCTACCTCAACGGTGGACGCCTGCCGACAGGTCGCGATCTCTTTGAGTGGGCACACGAAGTGCAGGAACGGGGTGCAGGCGAGATACTCTTTACCAGTATGAACCACGATGGCACCAAGCAAGGTTTCGCCAACGATGCCTTGGCTCGTCTGTCGGATGAGCTCAGCATACCCATCATTGCCAGTGGCGGTGCCGGAACGATGGAGCATTTCCGCGATGCATTTGCCCTTGGACATGCCGATGCGGCACTCGCAGCCAGCGTGTTCCATTTCGGTGAGATTCCCATTCCGACCTTGAAGCGATACCTGCAGTCGGAAGGCATTAATGTCAGAATATGACAAGTTGAAAATTGAAAATTGAAAATTGAAAATGACCATTGATTTCGAGAAAGGCAATGGCCTTGTGCCGGCCATCATCCAAGACGCAACAACCAAGAATGTGCTCATGCTGGGCTACATGAACGAAGAAGCCTACGAACGTACCTTGGAGACGGGGTTGGTGACCTTCTACAGCAGAAGTCGCCAATGCCTGTGGACAAAGGGCGAGACATCGGGAAACGTGCTTCACCTCGTCGGCATCAAAAACGACTGCGACGGCGACACGCTGCTGGTCAGCGTACATCCCGAAGGTCCCACTTGCCATAAGGGAACCGACACCTGCTGGGGCGAAAGCAATAAGACGGAACCCCTGCAGTTCCTCTCTGAGTTGCAGGACTTCATCGAGCGACGTCATGAAGAGATGCCTGAAGGTAGCTATACCACCAGCCTGTTCCGCGATGGACTGAACCGCATGGCGCAGAAAGTTGGGGAGGAAGCCCTCGAAGCAGTCATTGAGGCTGTCAATGGAACGCCGGAGCGTCTCATCTACGAATGTTCCGACATGTTCTACCACCTCATCGTACTCCTCACAAGCAAAGGTCTGCGCATCGAGGACGTGGCCCGAGAACTGCAGAAACGCCATCAGCCAAACTGGAAAAAGCACTAATCGGGTAACACCATAATTATTGCACAAAAGGCTCTTTCTGTGCACATGGAAGGGCCTTTTGTGCATTTTTGTATATTTATTTTTGGTTAAGCGAGGAAAAATGCGTAATTTTGCACCGCTTTTATAAAAGATTCGTTATAACAAAACATATTTTTATGGCATTAAAGATTGTTGTTCTGGCCAAACAAGTGCCAGACACCCGTAATGTGGGTAAGGACGCCATGACTGCTGAAGGCACCGTTAACCGCGCCGCCTTGCCCGCCATCTTCAATCCCGAAGATTTGAATGCCTTGGAGCAAGCCCTTCGTTTGAAGGAACAGCATCCAGGCTCAACAGTAGGAATCCTCACGATGGGTCCTCCGCGTGCAGGTGAAATCATTCGTCAAGGTCTATATCGTGGTGCTGACACGGGCTGGCTTCTCACCGACCGCCTGTTTGCCGGTGCCGATACGTTGGCCACTTCGTACGCCCTGGCCACAGCCATCAAGAAGATAGGCGACGTGGACATGGTGATCGGTGGTCGTCAGGCCATTGATGGTGACACGGCTCAAGTGGGGCCGCAGGTAGCTCAGAAGCTGGGTTTGAACCAGGTGACATACGCCGAGGAAATCCTCAGCGTGGAAAATGGCAAGGCCACTATCAAGCGCGTCATCGACGGCGGTGTTGAAACCGTTGAGGCTCCGCTACCCGTTGTGGTCACCGTGAACGGAAGTGCAGCCCCCTGCCGTCCGCAGAACGCCAAGCTGGTGATGAAGTACAAGCGCGCTACCTGTCCGATGGAGCGTCCTGCTGAAGGTACTGCCTACGACTACCTGTACGACGAGCGTCCAGAGCTGACGCTGAACCAGTGGTCGGTGGCCGATGTGGATGGCGATGCCAACCAGTGTGGACTGGCCGGTTCGCCCACAAAGGTGAAGGCAGTGAAGAACATCGTGTTCCAGGCTAAGGAGTCGAAGACTTTGACGGCTTCTGATGCTGATGTCGAGGGAATGATCAAAGAATTGTTGGAAGAAAAGATAATTGGTTAAGAGATATGAACAACGTATTTGTATATTGCGAAATAGAGGGTACTCAGGTACAGGAAGTATCTCAGGAGCTGCTGACCAAAGGACGCAAGCTCGCCAATGAACTCGGAGTGGAACTCCATGCCGTCGTGGCCGGAACAGGCATCAAGGGCAAGGTGGAAGAACAGATTCTGCCTTACGGCGTTGACAAGCTGTTTGTCTTCGACGGAGAGGGCTTGTTCCCCTATACATCGGCTCCCCATACCGACATCTTGGTCAACCTCTTCAAGGAGGAACAGCCGCAGATTTGCCTGATGGGCGCCACTGTGATTGGCCGTGACCTCGGTCCACGTGTGTCGTCGTCGCTGACCAGCGGTCTGACTGCCGACTGCACGGAGTTGGAGATTGGTCCTTACGAGGACAAGAAGGCCAATAAGACCTACGAGAACCTGCTCTATCAGATCCGTCCTGCCTTCGGTGGCAACATCGTGGCTACGATTGTGAACCCCGACCATCGTCCACAGATGGCTACCGTTCGTAGCGGTGTCATGCAGAAGGCTCTCTACGAGGGCGGCTGCAAGAAGGAAGTGGTCTATCCCGAGGTTTCGAAGTATGTCTCGCCCGAGGCTTACGTCGTGAAGGTGCTCACCCACGAGGTGCAGGCTGCCAAACACAACCTGAAAGGCGCCCCCATCGTGGTGGCTGGTGGCTACGGCATGGGCTCGAAGGAGAACTTCGACATGCTGTTCAAGCTTGCCAAGGTGCTGCATGGTGAGGTGGGTGGCAGTCGCGCTGCCGTCGATGCTGGTTGGCTCGACCACGACCGCCAGATTGGTCAGACCGGTGTCACCGTTCATCCGAAGGTGTACATCGCCTGCGGCATCTCAGGTCAGATTCAGCACATCGCTGGTATGCAGGATTCAGGTATCATCATCAGTATTAACAGCGATCCCGATGCTCCGATCAACCGTATTGCTGACTATGTGATTGTTGGTACTGTCGAAGAGGTCGTGCCGAAGCTGATTAAGTACTACAAGCAGAACTCGAAGTAAGATGAAAGCATTAGATTATTTCCTCCTTTTTTGTACCATTGCACTGCTCGGCGTATCCTATTTCCTTAATACGAAAGGCAATTTTGAACTTGCAGCTTTAGTAAACTTCTGTGCTTATGCATGCGGTTTTGTTTTTGGCTCAAGAGTAGGAGGAAGAATTTATAAGAAGAATCAAGAAAACAAATAAGAAAATATGGCAAACTATTATAGCGATCATCCTGAGATCGGGTTCTACCTGAACCACCCCCTGATGGCTCGTATCGTCGAGTTGAAAGAAAAGGGTTTCGCTGATGCGAAAGAATATGACTATGCCCCTGTTGACCTGGGCGATGCCATTGAGAATTACAAGCAGATTCTCGACATCACCGGCGACGTGGCTGCCAACATCATCGCTCCGAATTCGGAGGACGTCGACCTGGAAGGTCCGCACCTCGAGAATGGCCGCATGATCTACGCTTCGAAGACGTTCGAGAACCTCGATGCAACTCGTAAGGCAGGCCTTTGGGGCGTGTCGATGCCTCGCCGCTACGGCGGTCTGAACCTGCCGAACGCTGTGTTCTCGATGCTCTCAGAAGTCATCTCGGCTGCTGATGCCGGTTTCCAGAACATCTGGTCGTTGCAGAGCTGTATCGACACGCTCTATGAGTTCGGTTCCGAGGAGCAGCGCCAGAAGTACATCCC
This sequence comes from uncultured Prevotellaceae bacterium, assembly GCA_902774815.1. Classification (GTDB taxonomy): domain Bacteria; phylum Bacteroidota; class Bacteroidia; order Bacteroidales; family Bacteroidaceae; genus Prevotella. Next base: position 80,900 of record CACYJV010000008.1, read on the forward strand.
CCGCGTCTGTGCAGGCGAAGGCATGTCGATGGACCTCACCGAGCCTGATGCAGGTTCCGACCTGCAGCGCGTGATGCTGAAGGCTACCTACGACGAGAAGGAACAGTGCTGGCGTCTGAATGGTGTGAAGCGCTTCATCACCAATGGCGACTCAGACATTCACCTTGTACTGGCCCGCTCGGAGGAAGGCACAAAGGACGGCCGTGGCCTGTCGATGTTCATCTACGACAAGCGTAATGGCGGTGTTGACGTGCGCCACATCGAACACAAGCTCGGTATTCATGGCTCACCCACGTGCGAGCTGACCTATAAGAACGCAAAAGCTGAGCTCTGCGGCTCGACCCGTCTGGGCTTGATCAAGTATGTGATGGCCCTGATGAACGGTGCCCGTCTGGGTATTGCCGCTCAGTCGGTAGGACTTTCGCAGGAAGCCTACAACGAAGGACTGGCTTATGCCAAGGAACGTGCACAGTTCGGTGAGAAGATCATCAACTTCCCCGCCGTTTACGACATGCTCTCGCGTATGAAGGCTAAACTTGATGCTGGTCGTTCGCTGCTGTATCAGACGGCATGCTATGTCGATGTCTACAAGTGTCTTGAGGATATCGAGCGCGACCGTAAGCTCACGCCCGAGGAGAAGCAGGAGATGAAGAAGTATCAGCGTCTGGCCGATGCCTTCACGCCGCTCGCCAAGGGTATGAACTCAGAGTACGCCAACCAGAACGCATACGATGCCATCTCAATTCATGGTGGTTCGGGCTTCATCATGGAGTACAAGAGCCAGCGCCTCTATCGCGATGCACGTATTTTCAGCATCTACGAGGGAACAACCCAGCTTCAGGTTGTGGCTGCCATTCGTTATATTTCCAATGGCACGATGTTGCAGAACATCAAGGACATGCTCGCCGAGCTGCCTGAGAATGCCAATGCTGCCCTGAAGGCTCGCGTTGAGAAGCTGATTCCCGTCTATGAGGAAGCTATCGCCTATGCCAAGGGATTGGAGAATCAGGATGCATTCGACTTCCTGGCTCGTCGTCTCTACGACATGACTTGCGAGCTCGTGATGTCGCTGCTCATTATCCGCGATGCTGCCAAGTGTCCCGAACTGTTCGAGAAGTCGGCCAACGTCTATGTGCGCATGGCTGAGGAGAACGTGCTGGGTAAGGCTGCTTACGTGAAGAACTTCCGCGTGGAGGATCTTGAGAGTTTCAAGGCTGCTGAGGAATAAAGGTCGCAGAACCCTGAATGATGAAGCCCCATCCTTGCGAGATGCAAAGGATGGGGCTTCTTTTTTTTAAGCGATGCGCGGCAGTTACAATGTCCAGTCGCTGAGGGTGGCACAGACTTCCAGTAGGTGGTCTTTCTTGTTGAGCACACGTTCGGCGAAAGCATCCTGGCACATACGCACCACATCGTCGGGGAAAGAGTCGCTCAAGGCAAGCCAACTGAAGTTGCGAATGGCACTGACGGCTTTGATTTGTTCCAAGCGATGAGCCACCAAATCGGCAGGTTCGCCCTCGAAATAATAGCCGATCATGCGCATCCAGAATTCGCTGCTTAACTCCTGTGGCAATCCAATGATAGTTTCGTAGTCGCCCAATAGTGACACCATAGATGAGTAGGAGTTGCCCAGATCAATGACAGGATGACCAAAACCCACTTCGCCCATGTCGATGAGCATCAGTTCGTCGCCCTGCATCATGGCGTTTTTGCTCTGCAAGTCGCAGTGCAGCAGTCGGTTGGTATCTGGTATGCAACTGACCATTTGCAATAATAAGTCGATGGAAGCATCGTCGAAGTAGAGGCCGATATGCCGGACGGCATTTTCCATCTGAGCCTTAGCCGATTGGATAATGCTGTTTTTCGGTACCTCGATGCTGTGCAGCTGGTGGAACAGGGCGGCATATTTGCGAGCCAGTTCATCCATGCGATGAGGCTCGCGGCGCAACAGTTTGCTGAGCGTTTCGGCACGCAGCAGCTCATAGACCAGTCCAAACTGTGAGCCCACGCGCACCACGTCGAACGAGATGGCAGTTGGCATGCCCAGCACAAACGCTTCCTTGGCCATTGTCACCTCAGTGTTCAACTCGTCAGTCGATGCCCCTTCGCGGAACACCTTGATGATGGTATCATCGTCAATGCGATAAACGACTCCAACACCACCCCGCCCAATTTCCTCGCATCCCTCCACGCTCATCTGGCGCATGGCACGCTCCACATGCATGATCTTCGTGAATCCAGTTACCTCGAGTATTCTGTAGATGTCGGGAGCTGTATCCACGATGCGAAAATCTTTGAAGCGTTTGGCCAGGCCGAGCAGAATACGCAGCCCAGAGCTGGAGATGTAGTTCAGTTCACTAGCGTCGACAACGAGGCTGCATATCTTGCCGACTGACGCCAAGCCGGCATCAATCTCCTTGCCAGTTTTTATGCAATCGTCGGTCTTGAGTTCACCGGAGAGGACCAGTCTGACGTTTCCTTGGAGGTTATTGATTTTTACCTTCATACTGTTGTGCATGGATAGTTGTCAGCAAAGATAGGAGTTTTTCGTGACTTTGCAAAATATTTTCTCAATTATTGGCGGCTATTGTCAGCAAAAAGTGTTATCTTTGCAATGCAATCAGCAACCAATCTGTCTGAAAAACATTCCTGCGGGGAACGGAACCGATGCCTGAAGAACCAATAGTGATCAAATAACCATGACAGTCAAGGAAATATTCGAAATGCGCAAGCAAGGTCGTATCGAGGAAGCCTATGATGCGATACGTCCTATGTATGCAGCACATAAAGGCTTTCATACTACACTCTGTATGTTTTGGACTGCCAATGATGTCCTGAAAAAACGAATAGGGGAGAAACGGCCGTCGGAGGCAGAACGCATTCTCATGGCACTTCTGCGCGTGCTGCCTCGGCTGACCGACGAAGAAGGCACGGCACACATGGCTTTCTTGCGCAGTTCACTACTTCTGGCCAAGGCGTATGGCTTCGATGTGCTTGAAGTGGTGTCGAAAATGGAAGTGGAGAAATTGCCTGAGGATGCTTGGGAGGATTATGAGGACAAGAATCATCGCCCCATGCCCTCGCCAGCACTGCAACTGCTGACGCTGGCCCATCTGCATTTGAAACGCGAACCCACCGTGGGGCGGGCCTTACAGATGATGCCTCTCTTGCAGTTGGCCGTGAGCAGGTATCCTGAAGGTGAGGATGTCAGGCGCTATTCAGCCTTTGTCTATATGATCATGGGTGAGCCGACAAAAGCCATTTCGCTCTACAACAAAATCTTGCAGCATCGTCATGAACCACGGCTCTATGCAGAGTTGGCCGATATCATAGACGATCCCTATTATAAGGCAGGCCTGCTCTGCAAGGCCATCGAACACGAATCGCGCGAAGCCTATCGGACGGGCTATCGGTTGGACCTTGCCCAGCTATTGTTGGGAAAAGAGGATGGGCATGCTGCATACGAACTACAGCGATGCATCGCCAACCGGCAGTCGCAGGGCAGCCCTCTTTCCTGCCAAATGCTGGCTATGCAGGCCCGATTGCAGGGCGTTGCCCCTGCTACCGAAGCCGAACAGCAGGCGTTCTACCGCAAGGTTACATCGCAAAACCATGTCGTTTAGCAGGCATAAAGCAGTGCTTTGGCCATGCTATTTGTGGCGGTTTGCGCGTTGCTGGCGATACTTTGCCTTCTGTCGGGCTGAGCCTGAGCCGTGAGCACCGGTGATGTATTGCTTTTTCTTGGCTTTGGTTTTCACTTTGCCATCGTCGGTCTTTTTCTTACCGCCGCCACGGCCAAAGTTAATGCCATTCTCAAGTATGCTCTGAAATTCGTCGTCCATTCTTGGTTGCCTTGTTCTTTTTTCGCTTCGCTATGAAAGCGAGCAGGGTTCGTGGTCCTTTGTTCTCTTATATTAGTGGTGGAACAGGCGTACGCCCGTGAAGGCCATGGCGATGCCGTATTTGTCGCATGTCATGATGACGTGGTCATCGCGTACGGAGCCTCCTGCCTGGGCAATGTACTCAACACCGCTCTTGTGGGCACGCTCAATGTTGTCGCCGAAGGGGAAGAAGGCATCGCTGCCAAGGCTCACACGGGTGTTCTGTGCTATCCATGCGGCTTTCTCCTCGCGCGTCAGTGGCTCGGGACGCTCCTTGAAGAACTGCTGCCAGAGGCCATCGGCCAGCACGTCGTCGTGGTCGTCGCTGATATAGATATCAATGGTATTATCGCGGTCAGCGCGTCGGATGCCATCGACGAAGGGCAGTGCCATCACTTTCGGATGCTGACGTAGCCACCAGATGTCAGCTTTCTGTCCGGCCAGCCGTGTGCAATGGATGCGACTTTGCTGTCCGGCACCGATGCCGATGGCTTGTCCATCCTTCACGTAGCATACGGAATTTGACTGCGTGTACTTCAGTGTGATGAGTGCAATCATCAGGTCGCGACGGGCATCGGCAGGGAATTCACGGTTTTGTGTGGGAATGTTGTCGAAAAGGGCAGGGTCGTCAAGGCGTATCTCGTTGCGGCCCTGTTCGAAGGTGATGCCAAATACCTGCTTGCGCTCAATGGGAGCAGGACGATAGCTGGCATCGATGCGGATGACGTTGTAAGTGCCCTTGCGTTTGGCGCGCAGAATTTCCAGTGCTTCGTCGGTGAAGTCGGGAGCGATGATGCCATCGCTGACCTCGCGCTTGATGAGCAGCGCTGTTGTCTTGTCGCACGTGTCGCTCAGGGCGATGAAGTCGCCATACGACGACATGCGGTCGGCACCGCGGGCACGTGCATAGGCACAGGCTACGGGCGATTCATCGAGTCCTGCGATGTCGTCGACGAAGTAGATGTGCTTCAACGTGTCGCTCAGCGGCAGTCCTACAGCGGCACCTGCCGGCGAGACGTGTTTGAACGATGCGGCAGCAGGCAGGCCAGTAGCCTGTTTCAGTTCGTGAACAAGTTGCCAGGCGTTCAGCGCGTCAAGAAAGTTGATGTAGCCAGGACGGCCTGAGAGCACTTCAATGGGCAGTTCGCCTTCGTCCATAAAGATGCGTGAAGGCTTTTGATTAGGGTTGCACCCGTATTTCAATTCCAGTTCTTTCATATAATTTATTATTTTACTTTTTTACTCTTTACTTTTCCCCCTTTTTACTTCTCCCTAGTCTTGACCGTTACTCGCGCAGGGAAGATGTAGCTTAGGTCGCCACGTTCGTTGAGGCTTTGACGCATGTTGTCGCGAGTACGGTGTAGCTTGCCGTTGAAGAGCGTCCGTCCTTGATAGCGTACAGTGATACGCTTGTCCAGGTCAACAAGTTCGTCGCAGAGCCACAGCGTCAGTTCCGAGTAGGTGCACTCTGTGATATCGATGACGTTGTTTTGGCAGGTCAAACGTACACGTTGTCCGCGTTTCAGTTCGCGTTGCGGTGCCGAAATCCAGTAGAAACTCGGTCGGAGCACCTCTTCCTGCTGCCATACCACCTTTGTGGGGTAGGGATTACGCTTGTATTTAGCCATCCAGGGCACAGCCACCGTGTCGGCACGCATCATCCAGTGGCCCATGCCAGCCATGATATGCGTCTCGTGGATGTAGCCTTCGGGGTCGGCCTGCTGCAGCGAGTCCATCTGAAGACCTCTTTCTGCATCAAGTTTGTTGCGGTCGTAGGCAGCATCTTCACCTCCGCACCATATCATGAACGGCGTGTTGCGCAGGTTGAGCAGCGATACGTCACCGGGATGTCCTGCCATCATCGAAGCAGCTGCCCAAGAGTCGGCCATGCGAGGCGCCATACGCCACACGCCGTCGCCACCGGCAGAGTAGCCGAGGATGTAGACCTTATCGGGATTCACGTCGAGATAGGCCACGCACATCTCGATGAGCTGCTGATAGAGGCCGTCAAGGGCACGTTTGCACCACATGTCCCAATCGTTGTAGGGAGCGCGTGGCGCCACATAGATACCCTCGGCAGGGCGATAGAGCCGCTTCTGGTTGTCCCATTGCTGGTCGTTCACGGCTGGATGGGTGTTGCCACCGCCATGCAGGGATATCCACAGGCTGCGTCCGTCAGCAGGTTTCTCGCCATACTTCCAGAGCCAAATGGGCATGGCGAGACTATTGATTTCTGCCTTCGAGTCTTGCCATTGCTGCTGGTACTGCTGACGTTTGGCGGCTTTCCATTCCTGTGCCAGTCGCTGCCGATAGGCTTCTGCTTCAGCACGCGACAGTGTTTGTGCCGTCGTGCCTAAGCAGGGCATCACGGCCAGTACGAATAGGATGAGGAACTGTCTCATATACGTCAATTTATGTATACGGTTGCAAAGTTACGAATAATTTTCCATAACACCAAAAAAGAGGCGCACTCATTGTTGCTGAGTGCGCCTCGATGAAAATATTAACCTTACTTTCTCCCTCCCTATTGGGGAGGGTCGGGGTGGGGCTTTACTTAATCACGACCTTGAACTTCGTTCGAGCTCGTTCACGCTCGGAAGAACTCGAACAAGTTCGGTTCTTCGCTCACTTAATCACGACCTTCTTACCGTCGATGATGTAGATGCCCTTCGGCAGGCGAGCGTCGACGTTGACCTTCATGCCGTTGACGGTGTAGACACCCTCGGGCTTGATGGCAGCGGCGTTGATCTCGTTGATGCCTACAACGTCGGCCAACTGGATTGCCCAGATGCACTTGGTCTCGTCGTAGTTAGGACGTCCGATGTACTTATCAGCATAGCAGTAAGCACCATCCTCAGTACCGTCGGTACCGATGCTACGGTGTCCGGCCATTTCGATCGTGTACTCGCCATTGCCGAGGTTGGTGACGGTGGCAACGGTGGGAGTGCCGACAGCAGTCATGTTCCATGCACTACCATCTACACAGCCTACGTAGTTCGTGCCGTTGGTGATGAACCATCCGCCTTCGGTCTCCTCGAACTTCAGCTTGCAGGGCTCAGCAGAGATGGTCACCAAGTCAGTAGCCACAGACAGGTAGAGTCCGCTGGCCTTCTGCGTGATGACGTACTCCTCGTCGCCAGGCTTGTTGATGGAGTCTTTGTACTTATCGGTAGCGTCCTTGATGGCGTCGATAGCAGCCTGCAGCTCGTCAGCGGTAGCGTCGGCATCGTCGTTGACGTTCTGTGCGTCGACGATAGCCTGGTCGAGCTCGTCGTTAGACTCGTCGTTGTAGCCGAAGAGTCCGTCACCGGCAGCCTTACCAGCGTCGACAGTGGTCTGAGCCTCGTTGATGGCCTTCTCAAGCTCATCGCGGAGCAGAGCGACATCCTCAGCCTCCTCGAGCACGAACTTGTCGAGGAAGAGGTGAGGCATTGAGCCAGAACCAGCGTTGTCAGCAGTGTAACCAACGGTGAAGATACCGGTGGTCTCCTCAGTGAGTACGAGGTTGATGGTCTCGGTGTACCACTCGTTGACGGGATAGGTCTTCGAGGTAGCGAGATACTCAGTGCCGTTGTCGGCAATGAAGCCGGTGAGGTTCTTCACGATCGGAGAGGTTCCACCCACAGCGTTGTAGATGGGAACAGTGATCTTATACGTACCGGCGGGGATGGTGACGGGCTGTGAGTACTGAGCAGTGCCAGTCCAGACGGCCACGATACCCAGTGCCTGGCCGGGATTGCCCTCAGGATCGGTCTCGGGAACAGTGTAGCCAGAGCCACCGAGCCACTTGCCAGAGCCGTAGGTGAACAGGCCGGCTGCGCGGGCGTCGCCATTCTCAACAGCCATATCCCAACCCTTCACGGGCTGCATCTGGCTGAGCGTGGTGCCGTTGGTCTCCATGTCCTTGGCGTAGGTGCAGATACCTGCGTTCTCGCCAGCAACGGGATCGCCCTCCTCGAAGTCGAGGTTGCCATATTCAGGATCAACCTTCGGATTGACGATGAGCACAAGTTCGGGACTTGTCTCGAGGTTGAATGTACCGACGGTGTTGCCATCAGCGTCATAGAGGAATGTTGCATCGGGATCGACGACGATGTCATAGAGGTAGTTACCCTCGAGTTCGATGTCGAGCTTCACGGGTTCGCCAAGCTTAGCCTCGCCCGAGAAGGAACCTTCCTGCTCAAGAGCGCTCTCATCCTGGAGATCAATCTTTCCATACATGCCCTCGAACTTCACGACGAGTGTAGCGGGATCGAGATCCTCGGGCAGACCTTCAGCCTCGAAGGTAGCCAGAACCTCAGAACCAGCCTCTACTTCAGCCTCAGACTCGTAGTTGTAGTTGACGCTGATCAGTGCGTTAGGAGCAGCATTCACCTTTGCATAGGTAACTTTGCTGAAGATATACCAGCCACCGGAAATATAAGCGGGAACGACCACATCGAGAGCGAGCTTACCATCCTCGCCGACGAATGCATAACCCTCAGCGACGTACTTGCCAGCATCGAACAGAGCGGCTGCTTCGGCCATAGAGTTCGGGTTGGAATCGCTTGCGCGGTCAGCACCCCAGCTCTTCACGGGAACCTTGGTGTCGTTAGCCTGCAGATAAGCATTGGAGAGGTTGTAGCCGAGGTCGTAGTTGGCTGAGACATTCTCGTTCCAACCATCGCGGAAGAAGCCCTGAACGCTGACCTTGTAGAGGCCACTCTCCAGACCTTCAACAGCCTGAGTGAACTTACCGGAACCTTCGTAGAGCTCTGTACCGAATTCGTTGGTGGCAGTGCTCTTGTTGCGGTTGGCTTCAGCCGTGTACGCCCAAGCCGAACCGGTCTTGAAGGTCAGCTCAACGGGCTCGCCTTCGGTGAGTTCAGCATCTTCGGCCACGCCAGCAGCCTGGAATACGGCCGTCTTGGCGGCTGCATCGCGAATAGCGACGAGTTCCTTGTACTCATCCATCGAGATGAACTGCCATACAGCAGCATTGGCGTCGGTGAAGTTATCACCCTCAACACCATTACCGTTGACGAGGTTGTTCTCGTTGACATAGACGAGTTTACCATTGGAGGTGTTTGTAAGCTTGAGGCCATTGGCTACCTTGCTCACGCTGTATGAGCGAACGTTGCCACCGTTGGCATCGGAATACATGTCGTCGTCGAAGCCATAGACGGCACCTGAACCCCAGTCAACACTGTAGAGACGGAAGACACCGGCACCATCTGCCATAGCAACTGTGATGGGGAATCCATAGTCGTCGACCATAGCACGTGTACCCCAATTGTCGCCACGGCTGAGGAATTTGCCAGTAGCCTCGTTCACCACGTAGTAGACACCCTCGTTCAGGGCATAGTCCTTGATGTCGAACCACTGGATCTCGGTCTCGTTGACAGCGTCGCCACCCGTGTAGATGGACTTGATGCCAATCTTGTTCCAGCTGTCGGAATAGAGACCGTTCAGATAGATCTGATCAGTGTAGAAGTCCCAGTTCTCGGTGAATGCATAAGGAATAACAGTCATGTCCTCGGTCAACTGTTCGTGGGTTGCAGACGTGAAGGTCAGCGGCTGCACGTTGCGCTCCACATCGGTAAAGATCTCGTACGAGAGCTTCGACGATACGAGGGGCTCGCCATTGACGTCGACATTGGGAACATTAAAGGTGATGTAGTAGCCATAGCTACCGTTATTCAAGCCAGTGATTTGAGGATTGGCAGGCATCACAGCCTGATCGACGGGCTTTCTCAGCACGGGATTGAAACCGTGGAAGTCATAATAGCGGTCGCCCAGAACGGAGTACACTTCGCCCTCGGCACTGTAGCTCTCGTCTTCGGGATTGTAAGTGAAGACAGCCTCTTTGTAGAGGTAGTCGTCCATATCGGCATAGTTACCAAGGTACTGCACGGGGAACGTAACAGTGTTGCCGTCCTTCGTACCCTTGATCAGAGCATCGGGCAGATAGGTGCTGAAGCCCTTGAAATAGACATCGTTGCCATCGACAGCAACGCCGGCCACGCCACCTTCGGTAGCTTCGCCATCGGCGGTGGAGGCGTAGCTCAGGACATACTCTACGAGCTCAACGCCTTCGGGCAGAACCACAGCCTCGGGTGCCTCGGGTGCTTCTGTGGAGAAGCTGGGGCTTTCCCAATATGCGTAAAGGCTGAGAGAGGTCTGAGAGCCAGCTTCGCAAATATATTTAGTGACAGCTGTCAATGTTCCGGCCTCCTGGTCGAAGGTGAAGACAATGTTCTTAGAAATAGTAGAGCCGTCGTCAGTTCCAAGGATCCATTCGGGATATTCGGCATCGTCGTCAACCTGCTGTCCGCTGGGGAACGTAGCCGTTGTGCCATCAAGGGTGCCCTTGATCCAAGAGTCCTTGACGTAGTAGGCCAGGCCTGCAATGTAGATGTCGGAACCATCGACGATGACCTCGACCGACTCCATGTTCTTGGTGTAGTTAGACCACTCGCCGGTGTAAAGTAAGAAGGTTCCACCCTGTGTGTAATAGGTAACCGATTCGGCACCTTCAGGCGGGGTTACCGTGCCAGCACGACGGGGAGCCTTGCGAGCTGTCGTAGCGGTGCGTGTCAAGCCTTGTGACTGTACCAATGCCTTTTGGGCGATGGCAGGTGTGAAGGGCTTGAAGGCCTGCTTCGACTGCTGAGCAAATGCTACCACTGCAAAGAGCATGGCAATGGTGAGAAGTGTAAATCTCTTCATAAGCTTTTACTTTTTTTAATGAAACATATAGTTAAGGATTAAACTAATTTCTGCAAAGGTACTATATTTTTTATCAATATGACTTCTAATAATTGTTAAAATAATAAAATAATGTAGTTCCTGCGGCCTAAAAAGTTTAATTTTATAACTATTCAGCCTGTGTAGATGACTATTAAACAGTATTAGCCATCTGCACAGGCTGATTCAAGATACTTCGTTGGGTAGGGACGGGAAGAATTCTGGTGGTCAGGCAGTTATTTCTTCTGCATGTCGAGTGTGATACGGCCGATGTAGATGGCGTTCTTTCCGTTTTGGTCGACAGGCACCTGGCGGCCATCGAGGTCGGTGATGTAGCGCAGTTCCTCGAAGTAAGTGTGCGAGTGGCCACCCAGCACAAGGTCAATGCCACGTGTCTTTGCAATGGCACTGTTGTCGCACTCAGGACGTCCGCCGCGTTCCGACTCGGGAAGTGCATCCCATCCGAGGTGGCTGATGCAAATTACAAGGTCGCACTTCTTTTTTCCTTTTAACAGGCTGACCATTTCGTTTGCACAAGTGGCAGGGTCCAGGTACTTAATGCCCACGCAGTTCTTGTCGGCAACAAGTCCTTTCATCTGTGGATCCAATGCAAACACGCCAATCTTCACGCCGTTGCGACGGATGATGGTATAAGGCTTCACGATGCCTTCGAGCACGGTTCCCGTGAAGTCGTAGTTGGAACAAAGAATGGGGAAGTTGGCCTTGCGGAATATACGTGCCATGTTGTCGAGCCCGAAGTCGAACTCGTGGTTACCGATGGTCGATGCATCGATGCCCATCTGGTTCATCAGTCCAATCTCGACGTCGCCTTTGAACAAGGTGTAGTAGGGCGAACCCTGGCAGAAGTCGCCGCTGTCGAAGTAGAGCAGGTCGGGGTTTTTCTGTCGTTCGGCCTTGAGCATGGCGATACGGCGGAGGAAACCGCCACGTCCTGCCAACAATGTGTCGGCAAGGTTTTCGCTGAGTGGCATGATGCAACTATGCGTGTCGTTGGTGTGCAGGATAAGCAGCTGCTTGTGCTTCTGTGCTTGCAAGCCGATGGGCAGTGCCACGAGCATTGCTATGAGGATGAGTTTGAAGCTATGTTTCGTCATAATAATTTTCAATTATCAATTATCAATTCTTCATTTCCAATCTCAATTCCCTACGGGAATGTCGCTGGCGTCGCTCTCTGATATGATTCGACCTTCGACCTCGGCTGAGACGGCGCGTCCCTGGGCTGCTTCAGCACGGAAGTAGTTCATGATGACGAAGCGCACGTTGTTCTCCTCAGTCTGCGGCGACAGCACGTTGGTGCCATCCTTGAAGGCCAAAAGTCCGTCGTTGCCCTGAGCCAGATAGTCCAGCGTGGCTATGCGATAGCTCTCGTTCGGATCGATGGGCTTTCCATTGAGCGTTGCCGACTGCAGTTTTCCGTCGCTGATGCGCATCTGGACACCTCGGCTCACGCCTTCGCCACCGCGGCTTGCGATCTGAGCGAAGAGTTCCATGAGTTTATCACCCGTTAGCGTGAGGAAGCAGATTTTGTTCTCAAATGGAGCCACGTCGACCACATTGCCATAAGTCACCGTACCTTCGGCCAATGCGGCGCGGATGCCTCCTACATTGTAGACAGACAGATCCGGCTTCTCGCCAAAGGGCTTTCCTCCCCACACGAGAATGTCGGCGAGCAGGTTGGAAAGAGCGCTTTCAGGTTTGTTTGCCGACATGTACTTGGCTGCCCTTCCCACCACGGGGCTCATGATGGAGTCAACTTCGTGCTGGTAGGGTGCAACGAACGACAAGGCCTTCGCATCAGGCTGTGCGTCGTAGCGCTTGTCAATCAGCATACGTGTACGCTCGATGCCAACCAACTGGTAATGAGTGGTGCACGACGTCAGCAGCAATGCTGCCACAAGAAACTTCAGGTATTTCATTTTGTTCATTGATTAGTTGAGTGCAAAGATAGCAAAAAATAATGAGAAAGAAGAAAGAAACGACAAAAAAACTTGTAAACATTTGGTTAATTCAACTAAAAGTAGTACCTTTGCACCCGCTTTTCGGCGTAACCGCTGGTCGTGGAAGAGTCGCGGGCCATGTTGCGTTGGAACGACAACCAACTTTTTAATTCATTGAAAACGATGAAAACTGATTTAATCAAAGTTGCTGAAGAAGCATTTGCAACCGGCAAGGAGTTCCCCAAGTTTGGTCCTGGAGACACCATCACTGTCGCTTACAAAATTGTCGAGGGTTCTAAGGAGCGCATCCAGCTCTATCGTGGTGTGGTGATCCGCATCTCGGGTGCTGGCCAGAAGAAGCGTTTCACAGTGCGTAAGATGTCGGGTACCGTGGGTGTTGAGCGTATCTTCCCCATCGAGTCGCCGAACATTGATAGCATTGAGGTCAACAAGCGTGGTAAGGTTCGTCGCGCCAAGCTGTACTATCTGCGTAATCTCACGGGTAAGAAGGCCCGCATCAAGGAGAAGCGCAGCGGTGCTCCCAAGGCAGAGTAAACCCACGTGGCCCCGCAGGCAGGTGTTTCCCCCGATGGGGCACTGCCCGTTTTTTCAGAACGAAAGCACAACAAGAGATAAAGGCTTTGACGCATGGCGCGGCAAGGCCTTTTTCTTTTTTCATCGGATTGTAGTGATAGTAAATAGGTTAAGATTGGTTAAAGATTTGCGATAGCAATGCCTTTTCACTACCTTTGCAAACGAATTGCAGTCATTATTATTATAAAGCAAAACACATAGCAATGGAGAAACGTCATTGGGAATTGCGCAAGTTGCGCGAAGCCATCGAGCGTGAGGTGAATTGGAAACCTGCGAAGCCGGCAGCCCTGAAGAAAGTCCTTGACTACCTGCACGGCATCGAGAAGCCCAAGAAAGAAACGCTCGATAAACTTGCCCTGTTCGTGGGATTCCAGGACTGGGAAAGTTTCCGACGTACGCTAAACGGCGAGGCTGGTGCCGACGAGAACTATAACGACTGATCTCGTCTCCTTCCCCGCTACGTTTTTCCTCCTCCATCTCACGGTCATATCACACGATATCAAAAAAAATCACATAACACCGATCAATTAAAAACCATCTATGAAAAAAGACTACATGAAAATTGCACGCACATTCCTTGCCGCAGCACTTTTGTTGGCGATGCCGACAATGGCTCAGACGCAACGCCTTGGCGTCATCTCCTCGGATTCGCAGGAGCAGTGGAACACGATGCAGGAAAGGAAGCACACAGCCGTCGTCACTACGAGGGCACAGGCCGATGTCAAGCCTCTGGCTCCTGCTCCCGAGACGCTGCTCGACCAACCTTTCAAGGTCGAAAACAGCAGCCATCAAAAACATTTCATTCCGACCGTGAGCGCCGACTACAAGATGCCTGCGCAGGTCTACGGTATTCTGGCTTACAGCAACAAGTGGCCTAACGGCAGCGGAAAAGGCCAATATGGCGTCTATACCTTCACCGCCGATAAGCCCGGCACGTCGACAGCCGTCGTGAAGGACGATCTGTTTGCGGCCAATGGCGGAGCCATCTTTGGCGAAGGCAAGTACAACGTGTTGAACTATACGGCCTTTTGGGGGACCATCATTCTTGATTACGACTATTATCAGTATGACACCTACTACTGGGACCAGCTGAAGAACGTTCATGCCGAAGACGTGACACGCCTGATGTCGGCATGCGGCAGCTACGATCCGGCCACAGGTCAGTACTACGCCATCATGTACACCGAGGACATGAAGGCCCAAGTGTTCGGCTTGCTCGACTATGGCAAGAACAGCCGTAAGATGATCTGTCAGCTCGACTCAGCCAATAACATCTTGGCGATGGCCATCAGCCAGGCAGGTGTGGTCTATGGCATCCGTATCGACGGTATGTTGGTACAAATCGACAAGACTAACGGTAAGATGACCGAGGTCGGCTCTACTGGTGTGCGCCCCCTCTACCTGCAGAGTGCAGCCATCGACCCCCGCACAGGGCGTATGTTCTGGGCTGCCTGCTCACAGTTGGATCCATTGGGTTTGTATGAGGTTGACCTTGCAACAGGTAAGGCCACGCTCATAGGAACCTTCCCCAACAGCGAGGAATACGTGGGACTTTTCATTCCCTCGCCAAAGGCCGAGGAAGATGCACCTGCTGCACCCACGACGCTCTCGCTGACCTTCCTGCGCGACTCGCTCGAAGGTTCGGCACGTTTCCGCTTGCCTAAGCAGACGTTTGCCGGTGACGACATCACGGCTGCCGAGGTGGGCTACCGCGTCTATGTGGCTCCGAAGGACGACGAAGGCCTGGTTGGCGAGTTCACCCTTGCCAGCGAGGGCAGCGGAGCTCCCAACGCCTACGTTCGCGATACCTTCAACGTTGCTGAGCGAGGCTTGTACCGCATTAGCGTGTGCGCTTACAACGAGGCAGGCGAGAGCCCCCGTGTGTGGGTTGACAAGTTCCTGGGCAACGATGCACCTAAGGCTCCTGGAAGCGTCAAGCTGGCCAAGGGCGACGACGGTGTGGTGAAACTCAGTTGGACGGCTCCCACGCAGGGCGTCCACTCCGGCTACGTGAACGCATCGAAGATGAACTATACCATCGTTCGTTATCCCGACGAAGTGGTCGTGGCAGAACATCAGGCCGAGCGTACCTTCGAGGAGACGCTGAAACCCGAGAAAATGCAGAACTACTACTACAAGGTGACAGCATGGAACGGCGATGTCGAGGGTCTCTCTGCTGAATCTAACCGTCTGCTCCTTGGCGAGGTCATCGAGCCTCCCTATTTCGAGGACTTTGAGGACACGAAGGCAGGTGCTTCGATGTTCACCTTCGTCGATGCCAACAACGACGGTAATACTTGGCAATATGGCTTCTGGAACGGCACGCAGAATGCCGACATCTACTACATCACGAACGAAGATCGGACGACGCCTGCCGACGACTGGGCCTTCACGGCTCCCATCCATCTGCAGAAAGGCAAGTTCTACAACCTCACCTTCGACGTGAACAACGACTACTACTTCGGTGGCACCGAAATCATCTCGGCATGGGTAGGCGCTGACAAGACCATCGCTGCCATGACGACTTCCATCGTGCCACGAACAGAAGTGACCAACGGCGATCCCGCACCGCTGACAGGCATCATCAAGTCCGATGCCGATGCCAACTACTATATCGGTTTCCATGTGCAGAGCCCTGCTGACCAGAGCCTGCTCGAGCTCGACAACATCCGTCTGGAAGAAGGCGGTGTCTTCGAGGCTCCTGACACGGTGCAGAACCTGAAGGTGGTGCCTGCCGACAGGGGAAATCTGACGGTGGGTATCGACTTCGACGTGCCTACGACCGACTTCTACGGCAACCCCATCAGTCAGGTGGACAGCGTCGTCGTCTATCGCGGCAGCTCCAAGCGTCGCCTCTACGAGAATCCAGAACCCGGAAAGAGCATCCATCTGAACGACACGCAGGTGCCGAATGGCAACAACACCTACTACATCTACACTTACAACAGCTACGGCCACGGCATACCTGCACAGCGTACTGTCTGGGTGGGCATTGACATTCCTACAGAACCGCTCGACCTGACGCTCACGATGTCAGGCAGGCAGGCACGTCTGAAGTGGACTGCCCCGACAACGGGCATTCATGGAGGTTACGTCAATCCGCAGCAGATCACCTATAACATCGAGGACAACCACTCGTACATCAAAGGTCAGAACCGCACAGGTACCACCTTCAGCGAGACCATCACGCAGACCGAACAGGACTATCTGTACTACCGCGTATCGGCACAGAGTTCGGCGGGTGGCGGCAACTATGCTTACTCCAACACCGTGATTGTGGGCACGCCCTATGCGCTGCCGTTCAACGAGTCGTTTGCCAATGCCAAGACTGACAAACTCTGGAACCAGCAGGCTACGGGCGGTGCCATTGGACTGACCGACGGCGTTTCGGTCGACGACGATGGTGGCTGTGCCATCTTCAAACCCGATGCAGCCGGACAGACGGGCATGATCACCTCTGGCAAGATTAACGTCAGCGCAGCCAAGCACCCGTTGCTCGAGTTCTACTACTACGCCATTCCGCGTCAGACCACGACCATCACTATCGGTGTCGTGCCCGATGGCAATGCCGACCAGCTGAGGGCCGTTCAAAGCATCGACTATTCGAAACTCACCGGACAGGCCGGATGGCGCAAGGTGCAGGTAAGCCTCGACGAGTTCACCTCGACCAACTTCATCTACATCGCATTCATCGGCACCAGCACGGGTTCGACCTTCGGCGACATCGCTTTCGATGCCATCACCGTTCGTGAACACTACGATACCGACCTCAGCGCAACCATCGACGTGCCTGCCTACGTCATCACGGGCGGCAGTATGGATGTGGTGGCTCACGTGGAGAACATAGGCCGGCAGGCCACAGCCGACTACACTGTTCAGCTCTTCAAGAACGGAATCTTTGCCGACGAGCAGAATGGTGTCAGTGTTGCTGCAGGCAAGACGGCCGACATCGTCTTCAAGGTGCCGACACTCGTTACCGACGAGCAGGACAACGTCTTCGAGGTGCGCATCATTTGCAATGCTGATGGCGACCAGACCAATAATCGCGCCAGCGGCGACGTGGTCTACGAGATGCCCATCTATCCGGCACCAGTTCCCGTCAGCGCAGCCAACGTCGACGACGAGCTCACGCTTTCGTGGCAGGCTCCTGACCTGACGGCACGCGATGTACGCGTCACCGACGACTTCGATAGCTATCCCTCGTTCATCGTCGATGGCATGGGACGTTGGACAACTTTGGATGTTGACGGCATCAATACGGGTGTCCTCTCTACGGGCGACG
Source organism: uncultured Prevotellaceae bacterium (assembly GCA_902774815.1). Classification (GTDB taxonomy): domain Bacteria; phylum Bacteroidota; class Bacteroidia; order Bacteroidales; family Bacteroidaceae; genus Prevotella. Next base: position 98,341 of record CACYJV010000008.1, read on the forward strand.
GCACGCCTGTGCGCTATGCCAACGCCGGCAAGCCTTTCGCCTTCCAGGTGTTCGATCCCATCGCGCTTGGACTTTCCACCACGCAGCTGGGTCCTCACTCCGGCAATCAGATGCTGGTGAACATGACCGAGACGCCCTACGCAGGCAACGACTGGCTGTTCTCGCCCGAGCTGAACGGCAAGGCACAGACCATCAGTTTCTGGGTGCGTAGCGTGGCCGATGGCTACATTGAGAGCTTCGAGGTCATGGCATCGCAGACCGATATGAAACCCGAGAGCTTCACGAAGGTTCAGTCGTCCACCACTCAGGCTCCTGTGGCCTGGACCGAGGCGACTGCCCAACTGCCCGAGGGCACGAAGTATTTTGCCATCCACGTGGCCAACAAGCAGAAGTTCATGCTCATGATCGATGATTTCAGCTACGTCCTCTTCAATACGCAGGACCTGAAACTCTTGGGCTACAACCTCTACTGGAATGGCGAGCGCATCAACGAAGAGCTCATCCCGACAAACAGCTTCCAGGGCTATTGGTATGGCGAGGGCGACTATCAGGTTACTGCTGTCTACGAGCAGGGCGAGTCTGTGCTGAGCGAGCCGTTCAGCATCAGTACCGATGGCATTCAGGCCGTTGACCATTCACCGTTGAACATCGACCGTGCCCGTATCTATAACATCGGTGGCCAGCGCCTGAGCAAGCCTCGTCGCGGTGTCAACATCGTCGATGGACAAAAGGTAGTGGTGAAATAAGCGGTTAACTTAGCCTGTTTCAAGGCTTTATAAAACTCAAAGGGGTACATTCGCATGCCGAATGTGCCCCTTTTCCTAACGTTATAAAACGTCACGTGACTCATTGTGACGTTTTGCCCATCATTAGATGTAGATGTAGATGTAAATGTTAGATGTAGATGTAGATGTTAGATGTAAATGTAGCAGCATAGCTGCTTAGCTTAATATATACGTGAGTTCGACGTAAGAGTTATGCAATTAGTTTGCTTTTGTCAATGATTTCAATATTCATTGACGGCTTTTTGGGCAGTAGATTGTAGGCAATGAGG